>NZ_JAEQNB010000002.1 GCF_016722965.1 Tumebacillus amylolyticus | reverse complement strand
TCTCGTGATGATGGCGGAAAGGTCACACCTGTTCCCATCCCGAACACAGAAGTTAAGCTTTCCAGCGCCGATGGTACTTGGACCGCAGGGTCCCGGGAGAGTAGGACGTCGCGAGGCAACATGGTGAAAACGAAAGACCTGAACCGGAAACGGATCAGGTCTTTTTTTACATGCGTACTACTGTAAGAAAAAAAGACCCCTTGGAAAAAGGGGTCTTGGTAAGTCTATCAGAGGGTGATCGCTAAATTGCCGGCTGCTTTCGAGACTGTGTGCGTCTCGGTTCGGCCGCCCTGGAGGTGGATCTGGAAGGTGAGTTGGTCCGCGCTTTCATAGCCGCTGTGCTCCTCCGTCCACGTCAGCAGCAACTGCGAGCCTTCCACGCGTTGTTCCAGACGTAAGAGATTGTACGCCCCGTCTTGGTACGCGAAGGTCTCGGCGTCGTCCTCGTAGAAGCTGTACGAACCAGTGCCCGCGTAGACGTGGAACGTAATGTCTTGCTTCTCTCCGGAGTGCTGCACAACGTTGCCGGTTGCAAACACCGCGCCTTGCTTCACATACATCGGCAGCACATCGAGCGGCGCGTGTGCCAGAATCGTGCGCCCGCCCTCGTGGACTTCGCCCGTATGATAGTCGACCCAAGTGCCGGCCGGCAAGTACACCGCACGGTGATCGGTACCCGGTTGGGTGATCGGCGCGATCAAAATCGAATCCCCGAACAAGAACTCGTCGCTCATGTTATACGTCTTCGGGTCTTGCGGGTACTCAAGCACCAACGGACGCACGACCGGTAGCCCGCTCACAGATGCCTCATGGAACAGGGTATAGAGGTGCGGGAGGAACACATAGCGCATCTCGATGTACTTTTTGACCACCGCTTCGAATTCTTCCCCAAAGCTCCACGGTTCCTGACGTGCAAACCCGATCGCCGAGTGGTTGCGGAAGTACGGCAAGAACGCACCGACCTGCGTCCAACGCGCCAACAGCTCGCCGTTGGTGTGGTGAGCAAAACCGCCCACGTCCGCACCTGCAAACGCGATCCCGGAGAGCCCCATGTTCAAGATCATCGGGACGGACATCGCCAAATGCTCCCAGAACGAACGGTTGTCACCCGTCCAAACCGCCGCGTACTTCTGAATGCTGGAATACCCCGCACGTGTCAAAACAAACGGACGTTTGCCGTCCAATTGTTCCTTGAGCCCTTCATACGTCGCCTTGGACATCAGCAGCCCGTAATGGTTGTGCAACTCCCCGTGAGTCTTCGGATCGCCGTCATTGCCGTGCATGACTTCCAAATCCATCGTCTTGGTCTCGTTAAAAATCGCCGGCTCGTTCATATCATTCCAGATGCCCTCAATCCCATCGGCCACGAACCCTGCATGCTTCGCTCCCCACCACTTCTGTGTCTCCGTGTTGGTGAAGTCCGGGAACGCCGACTCTCCCGGCCAAACGACGCCGGTATACGTCTGCCCTTCGAGGTACTTGCAGAAGTGCTCGTGGGTCACGCCTTCGCGATAGACGATGTACTTCGCGTCTTTTTTCACACCGGGATCGACGATCGGCACGATGCGGAATCCATCCTTGCGCAGATCGCCCAGCAACTTCTGCGGCTGCGGGAAGCGGGTCGGGTGCCACGTGAACACGCGGTACTCATCCATGTAGTGAATGTCGAGGTAGATGACATCGCACGGAATTTCCTTGTTGCGGAAGTTCTGCGCCAGTTCGCGCACTTCCAAGTCGGTCTCATACGAATAGCGCGACTGATGATACCCGATCGCCCATTTCGGCGGGATCGGCATACGACCGGTCAGGAACGTATACTGTCCCACCACGTCCTTCATCGTCGGGCCGTACAGAAAGTAATACTCCAAATCCCCCGTATGACAGGAAATCCGGTACGTCTCCCCGCCGTTGAGATCAAACTCCGTCTTGCCCGGATTGTCGAGGAAAAGACCATACACACTCTCGCCCTTCGCCGCGAGCAAGAACGGAATCGATTGGTACAACTCCACAATCTCCGGCACATGCGGTGCATACACGTCGGTGTTCCACATCGACTGCACCGTGCCTTTCTTGTTCAAATCCCCGGTCTTCTCCCCGAAGCCGTAGTAGTTCTCGCCCTGCGCCTTCTTGGTCGAGAACAGCAAGTGCTCCTTGGTCCACCCGTATCCGTTCGCTTCGTCCTCCGAGATCACCCGACCCTGCGCATCTCGCACCGTCAAACCAAACGGAGCTTTCGTCAGGGTCACCGTCAACGCCGCCGTCTTCAACTCATACGAATCTTCATGAGCGGTAAAAACGACCTCCGCACGCGACGCTGCTGCGGCCGGCTCAATGACGCGGGAGAACTCCAGTTGCAACGGACGGCTCTTGCGCACCAACTTGAAACGGAAAAGCGCAGGGGTCAAAAACTGCACCGACACCACCGCATTGTCAGAATGAAACAAATATGTATCGCCGGACTTCTCGAAATCGCGAATGTCGCCGGCGGAAATGTACTCCACGCCGGTCGTGCTCTTGTGAAGCTCAGGTTTAATCTGCTCACTGCCTTCCACGGAAAAACCTCCTCAACAGATCTATGTTCCATACCATCAGTATTCCAATGCAAACGATTGCACCACTCTCTAAATATACAAGAATCCGGCCAGAAAAAAAAGCACCGACTCGCTTCCGCGATTCGATGCTTCCTTTTTCAAAGCCTGATGCGTATTAGTTACCCCACCAGTACAGGTGCATACCTTGAGCGTACTGGGTCGCCAGCGTTTGGCGGAAGGTGGTGGTGTTCAGCTTCGACGCATCCGTTGCGTTGGAGATGAAGCCCGTTTCACCCAGGGAAGCCGGCATGTTGGTGTAGTGCAGAACGTAGAAGTCAGCGGACTTGACGCCGCGCAGAACGCTGTAGGAAGCTTTGAGCTTGTTGTACAGGTCGGTTGCGAGGTTTTGGCCGTTGGTGGAACCCGGGTAGTAGTAGGTTTCCAGACCGTTTGCGCTGGAATCGGAGAATGCGTTGATGTGCATGGAAACGAAGAAGCTTGCACCCGCATTGTTCGCGATGTTTGCACGGCTTGCCAGAGACACGTCCACGTCGCTGGAACGGGTCATGACGACGGAAGCCGGGTAGTTGGTGGTGATGTAGGATTTCGCGCGGTTGGCGATGTCGAGGGTCAGGTTCTTCTCGTACAGGCCGTTGCCGACGCCGCCCGGGTCAGAACCGCCGTGACCTGCGTCAAGCGCGATCACCGGGTTTGCCGTAGCGGTGATGGTTGCCGGAGCTTTGCCGTACGAAGACGGAGCAGCTTCTGCATTGGACATTGCTTCGCCTGCGATTTGGGTTTGTTGAACCGGTTTCGCCGCGAAAGCCGGGACGGACAGAACGCTGGACAGAACCAACGCAGCCGCCAGAGTGCGGGTGAGTTTCATTTGAATTGACCTCCTCTTTTTTGTCTGTTGAATGTAGTTTGATAGTCTAGCTATCTAACTAATACAAGTATAGGTCCAATTTATCAATTTTTCAATCATATCTGGAAAATTTTTTAATATCCCCACCAATAAACATGCATCCCTTGCGCATATTGAACGGCAAGTTGCTGGCGGAAGTTCGCGTCGTTCAACTTCGTCGCATCGGAGGCGTTGGAGATAAAACCGGTTTCCCCGAGAGCGGCCGACATGTTCGTGTAGTGCAGTACATAGTAATCGGCCGACTTCACACCGCGCAGGGTGGAGTAGGAGCCCTTCAGCTTGTTGTAGAGATTGGTCGCCAGCGACAGACCGTCGGACGCACCGGGGTAGTAGTACGTTTCCAACCCGTTCGGAGACGCGTCGGAGTACGAGTTGATGTGATAGGAGACGAAAAAGTCGGCGTTTTGCGAGTTTGCATACGATGTGCGGCCGGACAGCGAGACGTCCGTGTCGGTTTCACGGGTCATGTACACCCAGATCGGGTAGTTCGCCCACATGTAGGAACGGGAACGCAACGCGATGTCGAGCGTGAGGTTTTTCTCATACAGACCGTTGCCCACGCCGCCCGGATCGGTGCCGCCGTGACCCGGGTCGAGGACGACAACCGGGTTGCCGTTGACGATGCCCGGTTTGACCGTACCCGCGTCTTTCGTATCTGGTTGCTTCGCTTTCTTCGCCGCATCGAAGTTCGCCGGAGCGGGCTCTGCACCGGAGAGCGGTTCGCCGGCGATGGTTTTGTCCGTTTTGTCCGTTTTGTCCTTGGCGACAGAAGCGCCGTGATCCGCTGCAAACACCGGAGTCGTAAGCAGGGCCGAGCAAGCGAGAGCGGTCAGCATCGAACGTGTGAGTTTCATGTAGATCTCCTCCTATGCATCTGTCTGGATTAAAACCAAAGTTTGAAATTTTGCGTCAAATCATGCCAGAAAGCGGCCAACGGTTCACGGTCGAGGTTCTCCGGAAAAGCAGAGTACCCGACGTCGTCCTTCTGATCATTCAACCACGTGCGGTACTCCGCGAGTTGCTTGTCTTGCAGGATCGTGCTCTGAATCTTGTTCTTCTCTTCCAAGAGCGAAAATTGATGCGGAGCCTTGATCTCGGAGATCATATAAAAATAGTTCCAGCCGTTCTCTTGCACCGGGCCCATGATCTTGTTCACCGGCGCTTGGAAAGCGAGTTCGGCGACATGCTGCGACGTGTGCGAGGCGAGATGATCGGAAGAATCGAGTTCATGCCAAGCGCCCAGACGGTTGGCGGTCTCATCGGTGTACTTTTTGATCAGGTCGGGGAACGTTTCAGGAGTGGCCGCCCGTGCGGCGTCGTAGAGTTCGGAATCGGTTTGCTTGGCGCGCAGGAAATAGACGGAGCGAAATTCCGGGGCGTAAAAAAGGGCTTTGTTCTGCTCGTAATAGTCGTTGATCTCCTGTTCGGAGACGGAGACATCCTGCGTCATTTTCGACTTGAGCGCAAATGCGGTCAACGCCCGCTCGTAATTGGTGCGGACTTTCTCCTCGGTGGTGTTCATCTCCGTGAGCTTTTTGGCCCGCTCTTCCGGAGTGGCGCCAAATTGGGAGAGCTGTTGCGTGAGGACGCTCTCATCGTAGGTGACACCCATGGACTTGGCTTTGGCGAGGACGAGTTCTTCCATCGCACGGCGTTCTAGAAATTGTACGTCGTCGCTGCGGGTATACGGCACACCGGCGAACAATTCCGGCTTCAACGTGTTCCATTGATCTTGGCGCATCACCGAATCGCCGACGACGAACAACAAGGGTTGATACTTCGCGTGAATCCCGTAAGCGGACCCGCCGAGTACAACGAGCAGGAGTGCGCCGGACAGGAGCCATCTTTGTCGTTTTTTCATGAAATTCACCGTTTTTCGAATGTAGTTGTTTGCTTTGATCATAAGCTAGAAACTACCAAATATCAATGACATTTTGTAAGTAATGAATCACATTTTCTTATCCCAAAGAAATACTTCGGAGGGGCTTTTTTAGGATTTCTATCAAATAAGGATGAGTGTGGTTATCAACAGAGTTGTGCACAATTCTACGCAGTTATTCACAGGCCGTTGTGTATAACGTGGAAAACTGTTGAAAACCGTGCTTTTTCCTCTCGACAAAATTCTCACACTTGTTATGTAAAGTGTCGGCGAAGTTTGGGGATAACTGTGTCGAATGGGGGATATTTTGTTGATTTCACGCGATTCATGGCTGTTGATAAGTGTGTGGATATTGTGGATGAGTTGAATATTTAGACAACGGAGTCGAGTAAGCTTCGTCACGTTTTGTCGAAGAAGATTTTCCAGTACAATGGAAAGAGAGAAGGAGGAATGCACACATGACGAAAATGCGCGTATCGGCGGTCCAATACCACCTCCATACGATCCATAGTTTTGAGGAATTTGCCGCCCAAGTGGAGCATTATGTGAAAACAGCCGAGGAGTTTGGGGCTGATTTTATCTTGTTCCCGGAGTTTTTCACAACTCAGCTCATGTCGATTGGCAAGGACGGGCGCGCGCTCTCCATCGACGAACTGCCCGAATACACCGAGCAATACTTGGAGTTATTCACAGGTCTCGCCAAAAAAAGCGGCGTCCACCTGATCGGCGGCACGCACGTTGTGGAAAAAGGGGGCAAGTTGTACAACACCGCCCACATGTTCTATCCGGACGGCCGCGTCGTCACCCAAGCCAAACTGCACATCACGCCGACCGAAGTGCATGAATGGAACATGGCGGCGGGCGAGTCCTTTGAAGTTTTCGAAACGGAAAAAGGCACCGTGGCCCTGCTGACTTGCTATGACATCGAGTTCCCCGAGATCGTGCGCATGGCCAAAGCACGCGGCGCAGACGTGATCTTCTGCCCGTCGTGCACCGACGACCGCCACGGCTTCCACCGCGTGCGCTACACCTCCCACGCACGAGCTGTGGAAAACCAAGTCTACGTCGTCCTCACCGGCACCGTCGGCAGCTTGCCGACCGTTGACTTCATGCGCGCCAACTTCGGGCAGGCCGCGGTGATTACGCCTAACGACATCCCGTTCCCGCCCAAGGGTCTCGCCGCCGAGGGGGAGCTCAACGACGACATGATCATCACCGCCGACCTCGACCTTGAACTGCTCTACCAAGTTCGGGAAAAAGGCTCCGTCACCACCTGGCGCGACCGTCGCACCGATCTCTACACCGATTGGAAGTAGGGGGGTCCGAGCATGTTTCGCAAGGAACTTTATGTGTCCGAGCCCCAGGGCAAGCCGATCCAAGCCCTCATCCGCACCTACACCGAAGCCGACTTCGACGCGCTGATTGAGGTGCAAAAAGGCAGTTTCCCACCCCCGTTTCCCTCCGAACTCTGGTGGAACCGCGAGCAATTGCACAACCATGTGACGCGATTCCCCGATGGCGCGCTCTGTGTCGAGATCGAAGGCCGGGTCGTCGCCTCGATGACCGGGCTGCGCGTTCAACTTGATCCACAGCATCTCGAACACACATGGGCGGAGATCACCGACGAAGGCTACATCCGCAACCACAATCCACAGGGCGACATTCTCTACATTGTGGATATCTGCGTGTTGCCCGAATTTCGCAAGCTGGGGCTTGGCAAGTGGATGATGCTCTCGATGTACGAAGTCGTCGTTCATTTAGGGCTTCGTCGCTTGCTGGGCGGGGGAAGGATGTCGGGCTATCACCGTTACTCCGATTCTCTAACCGCCGAAGAATATCTCGAAAAAGTCGTGCGAGGCGACCTGCACGACCCTGTGATTTCGTTTCTGCTTCGCTGTGGACGAGTGCCGGTCGCCGTCGTCCCGAACTATCTCGAAGACGAAGAGTCGCGCAACTACGCGGCCTTGATGGAATGGCAGAATCCATTTCGACCTTAATCCAGAGAAACCAGGAGGCGCGAGTCATGGACTACACACGCATCACCAGCATCGAAGACCCGCTGTTCAAGCAACTGCACAATTTGATGAAGGAAGTCTTCCCGCCCGAGGAAGTGCTCGCCTACGAAGACTGGGCCGAACCGTTGCAAGACCCCGGCATCCGCGTATTCGTCGCCGTCGAGGACGGAGAAGTTGTCGGCATCACCGAATACCGCTACTACGAAGACATGCAAGTGGCGATGACCGACTTCACCATCGTCGGGCGCGAAGGCCGCGGCATCGGACCGTTCCTTGCGAAAAAACGCCAAGAAGACCTGTTCGCCGTCGTCCAAGCGGCAGGCCGAGAACTCATCGGGATGTTCGCCGAAATCTACAATCCCTACCTCGTCAAAGACTATGAATTCGGCGGCCTGATGGTCATGAACCCGTTCGTGCGCCGCGAAGTGCTGTCCCACCTCGGATACCGCAAGCTCGACCTCGACTACGTGCATCCGTCTTGGCAACAGGACGGCGAAGCGGTTCACGGACTGGACTTGTGCTTCCTGACCTATCGCGAAGGCATGAACGAACTGCCGGCCGAACTGGTGTCCCGGTTCCTGAAGACCTACTACACCGCACTCCCGGACAAACCGCAAGAATGGTACTCCATGGTGGAGAAACTCGAACAACGCGACACGGTGCAACTCCTGCCGATCTAAGCCGGTGCAAAAAAAGAAGACCTCTTCGATCCCGGATCGAGGAGGTCTTTTTTTCGTGATGAGGAAACGGCGACCTACCCGTCTCCTTCTACGAGAGAGGCCGTATCGCCGAGGTGCAAAGTGCCGGGTGTCACAACTCGGGCAAACACGCCGAAGTTTTCCTGACGTTCCTTGAAAACGGTCTTGAGAATCGCAGGATCGACAGAGCCGTCCGCAGGGCTTACGTTGATATAAAAACAACGCGGGCAGAGGTCGGTCAGTTCGAGCACGACATCGCCGATGCGCACGTGCTTGCCAAGCCACGTCTCTTCCACAAACGGAACGTCCGTCTGCAGCACGAGGTTGGAGCGGAACCGGGCGTTGTCAATCTCCTCGCGCCCCATGAGATCGCAAAGCGCACGCAGTGAAGCGGTCGTCGTGATCAAAAGCGGCTCTGTAAAATTCACCGTCTCTTCATCCGGACGGCGCTGATGAACTTTGATCGCGCGTTTCGTGCCGTCTGCGATCTCTTGCAAAAGTCCCTCCTCCGGCCACGAATACGACTTGCCGGACGGGTTGGTCACCGCGATGGCAGGCAGTCCGTTCTGAGAATCGGGTTCACCCAGCGTGGCACGGTACGCCGCAAGCGGGGGCCACGTTTGGATGGTGACATACTTTTGCTGTTCGTCGTCAAACGTGAAGTACGCACTGCGGTCGCCGTAGAGTCCGTACGGGGTGACCTCCACGCTCTGAAGCTGTTCACCGCCAAACGACTTGACGGGGAAGCGAACCAGTTGCTCGATGGTGCCGATCGGTTGAGACATCTATAGTGGGCCTCCTTTGAGAAGGTGCAGATTCATGGGGGGATTCTAGCCCTTATTATCAAGGAGCGAGGGAGAGGTGGCAAGGTTTTTTAGCAAAAAGTGGGGCATCCTGTGGAAAAGAATGGTTGCGCAGGAGGGACTCACATGAACTCTTGGAAAAAAGCATGCGCCGCGTGGCTGGCGGCCTGCTGTCTCAGCATCGTAGGGGCGGTGCCTGCAAACGCCGCACATCTCCCGCAATCCAACGCCCCGGAGCGTCAGGCGTTGCTGGTGCTCGTCAACCGCCTCTCCAATGACGACATCCAAGAGATGCCGCACCTGCAAGAGATGGCACGCGGCCTGCTCAACGTGAACACGGGCGGCGGGCATACAGACGGCTCGGCGTATGCGACGCTGGCGTTCGGGAGACCGACCAAGATGCAAGAGTCGGCCGTCCTCGCCTTCAATGCCTCGGAAGCCCTGCCCAAACGGGCGAGTGAAGTCCCCGCCTCGGCGATGTACCGCCAATTGAGCGGAACTCCTGCACGAGAGGGAGACGGTGTGTTGCTGCTCTCGATGTTCAAACAACAACGTCAGCAAGACGTCCGCCAATGGGCGGGAACTCTCGGGACGTTCGGAGACGCGATGCACAGTCAAGGTCTGCGCACGGCGGTCTACGGTTCCAGCGACCGTGGCACGTCCACGTGGCGACCCGCCGCGCTCGTCACGACCGATTCTCTGGGAGAGACCGACCTTGGAGATGTCTCGGCCCGCTTGCTCACACCCGACCCCATGCGACCTTACGGCGTGCGCACGGACTATCAACAAATGGGGAACGAATTCACCCGAACACGATCCCAAGCCCCCGCGGCGCTGGTCGTGTTTGACCTCGCCGATCTCTATCGCTTGGAAACGTACCGCTCCAAACTCACGGAAGCCCGCTACCGGGCGTTGCGTACGGAGACGTTGCAGGAGATCGACGCTTTTGTGGGAACCTTGCTTTCCAAAACGGACGCCAACCACCTGTTGCTCGTCGCTTCCCCCGAAGTCTCCACAGACGCGGCGAAGCAACAGGAATGGCTCGCCCCGATCGCGATGGCAGGCGGTCAAACGCAAGCGGACGCCGTCCTGACCTCCGCCACGACACGACGCGTGGGTCTCGTGACGAACTTGGACGTGGTGCCGACGATTGCGGATTTCTTGCATGTGAGCAAGCCGACGGGCATGATCGGGTATCCGCTGACCACCACCTCCAAACTCAAACCGTCCGCTCTGAACACGCTCAAAACTTCGATCATCTGGACCTACACCCACCGAACGGTGCTTCTCGTGTTCGTCGGGGTGCTCGTCGGTCTTGGATTTCTCGCCGCGTTGCTTCGGTTGCTTTTGGTCACGGGTCCGTCGGTGAGCTTCTCACGCCGTTTGCTCTGGATCGTCATGGCGATGCCGCTCTGCTTGTACACGTTGCCGCTCTGGCACGCTCGTAACTTCGTCGAGACGGGTGCCGTGCTGGTCGCCAGTCTCTTGCTGTTTCTCGCGATTCCGTTTCGCATCCTCTCGATCACGCAAAGTGTCGCCGGACGCTCGATTTGGATCTCCGGCTGGACGATTGGAGTTGTGCTGTTCGACATCTGGCAAGGAGGTTCGCTGTCCAAGAGCTCGCTTCTCAGCTACGACCCGATCGTCGGAGCCCGCTACTACGGTGTCGGCAACGAATACATGGGCATCCTCGTCGGAGCGGTCGCCCTCTTCTACGGCGCGCTCTTACACCTCCAAGCCACCGCAAAAAAAAGCCGTGTCCCCTTCGTGAACCTCGGCTTTCTCCTCACAGGGGCGTTGCTCACGGCGTTTTTCGCTTCACCGGCTCTCGGCACCAACACAGGAGGGGCGCTGACGATGGCCGGCACGACCGCGCTCTGCCTCTCCATGCAAAAACGCCGCCGTCCGCTTCGGGCCGTCGTCGGTCTCACCCTGTCCTTGGTCGGGGCGGTGGGGTTGATTCTCTGGCTCAACCAAAGTTCCGCCGTGCCGTCGCATATCGGAATGGCGACTCACCAAGTGCTTTCGGGCGGTTTCGTCGAAGTGTTGCGCATCTTCTCCCGCAAGTCGGAGATGTTCGTCCGCTTTTTCACCACGTCGATGTGGTCGACGGTGTTGCTGGCGGCGTACGGCGTTTTTTTGTGGTTCCTGTTCCGCAAGCCGCAAGACTTTCCCGCAGCGCCTGCTCTGATGGGCGGAGCGCTCGGAGCGGCGGTCGGGCTGCTCACGAACGACTCCGGCGTGGCGGTGACGGGGATGATGCTTTTGTTCACGCTGTTTCCGTACCTGCTGCTCGGGTTGGAGCGGATGCAGCAGGAACTCGACATTGCGCTGGGACACCGCGAATCGTAAAAAAGAGCACCCACACGCGAGACGGTGGGTGCTCTTTTTTTCGTAACCTAGAGAGCCAGGGAGACCTCTTGCGGTTCATGCTCGGGTCTGCCAAACAGATAGCCTTGGAACAATTCATACCCGGCTTCCACCAGCCAACGCCAGTCTTCCACGGTCTCGATGCCTTCCGCCAGCGGGCGGGAACCGACGGCACGGGCGGTGTGGAGGAGGTCGAGGGCTGCTTTTTGCTTGGCGACATCTTGGGCGACGCCTTGGACGTAGTGCATGTCGAGTTTCACGAAGTCCGGCTTCAAGCGTTCGACCATTTCCAAGGTCGAGTAGCCTTGCCCGACATCATCGAGCGCATAGCGGAACCCGTGCTTGCGGTAGTAGAGCAAGATGTTTTCCAGATGCTCGACGCTGTCGACCTTGTCCGTTTCCACGACTTCAAAGACGAAGTTGCGCGGGTCGACGCCCGTGGCACGAGCTTCGGCGAGCGTGGTCTGCAAGCAGTGCTCGGGGGAGTAGATGGCGGTCGGGATGAAATTGACGAACACCAACTTCTCTTGGACGACGGCCGCATTTCGCACGGCGCTCATTCGACAGACGCGGTCAAGTGCGAACAGGCGGTCGCGCAGTCGGGCCGCTTCAAACATTTTATAGGGTGGTATCAGCGTGCCGTCCGTTTCGAGGGCACGAGAGAGAAATTCATAGCCTTGGACGTGCGCCGTTCCGTCTTGTACGGACACGATCGGTTGGAACACCGTCTTGATGCGAGATTCGGCGATCACGTCGTCGATCCAATGCGCGTCATGGTGTCGGCGGATCTCGTCGAGCGATTGCCAAGCGCCTGAGACTTCCGCTTCGCCGTTGGACATCGGGGCTGCTTGGAGGTTTTCTGCGTCCATGTGGGCTTGGAAGTAGTCGATCAAGCCGCTCCATGCATCCTCCGGAACCCATACCGTCGTCTCATCGAGAGTGCGGTACGGAGTGAAGTGATCCCCGTTTTTCCATTCTTGCAATGCTTGTTCGTTGTGAGCGCCGGCAAAGCGCACGGCATACCCGGAGTCGGTCGTTGTTGCACATGCCCGGCATGGCTGATTGGTCACGATTTGGTTCACCCTTCCCCATCGATTCTTTCTGTATCCTAATGATTTGTATTTCGATCAGAGTACCCGTTATTCCTTTGGATGTTCACAAAGTTGAAAAGCGTTCCAAGCGGGGGGATATGGTATACTGTCTCGCGGAAGCCTATTGGTAGAGGAGGAGAGTACATATGAAGACCCTTGACATACAAGCCATGCAGGAGACGCGGGATCGTCTCTTGGAACATGAGATCTACCGAGAACTGAACACGCCCGACAAAGTGCGGACGTTTATGAAACATCATGTGTTTGCCGTTTGGGACTTCATGAGCTTGCTCAAACGCCTGCAAAACTTGCTGACCGACGTCAGCGTCCCGTGGATGCCGGGCAAGCCGACGCAGTACGCTCGCTTCATCAATGAGATCGTGCTGGGCGAAGAGACGGACGAGGACGGCAACGGCGGGTTCATCTCGCACTTTGACCTCTACTTGGAAGCGATGGAGCAGGTCGGCGCGGATGTGCGCCCGATTCAGCATTTCTTGCAGGGGGTTCGGGACGGGCAATCGGTGGAGAAGTCGTTCGAAGAAGTCGGGGTGCCCGATTCGGTGAGCGGGTTTGTGACGCAGACGATGCAGATTGCCCTGCATGGCAAGCCGCATGAAGTGGCGGCGGCGTTTTTCTACGGGCGAGAGGACATCATCCCGGACATGTTCACGCATCTGGTGAAAGATATTCAAGAGCAGGGCCAAGAAGTCGACCGTTTGGTGTATTATCTGAACCGCCACATCGAACTCGACGGCGATTCGCACGGGCCGCTTGCCGAGCAGTTGTTGAAGTACCTCTGCGGAGACGACCCGGCGAAGTTGCAAGAAGCGATGCAGACGGCACAGCAGTGCTTGGAGACGCGGATCAAACTGTGGCAGGGTGTTGTGGATGAAGTTCACGGCAAGCCTTGTTGCTGGTAGAGGCGCTGGCAAACCATCTTGGAGAAAAAAAGGACTCCTTTCTCGAATGAGAAGGGAGTCCTTTTTTGCTTACATGTCTGTTATTCACCCAGTAAAATCGGCGGGACGTTGATGTCGAGACGGCTTGTTTTTACGGAGAGCTGCGTCAGAACGGAACTCATCTCGGCGAGGGTGATGTACTGCTTCGGATGAAAAGAGTTCGTGCCGTCCCCGCGCATGAGACCGAGTTGGTAGTTCAGCGCGACGTTGTTCCAAGCCCACGGCGAGATGTCGGCGGCGTCGAGGTAGGGCAGAGCAACATCGGGCGCCGTGCCCAGTTGTGTGCCCAGAATTCGTGCCAGCACTGCGGCGGCTTCTTCGCGGGTGATCTTGTCTTCGGGGCGGAAGTGGGTGTCGTCGGCGATCCATTGGTAGGCAAACGCGTTGTAGAGTTCTTGACGATCCCGATGCGTCGGCGGGACATCCACATAGGGCAACTTCGGCACATCGGGCTCGGGGACTTGGTCTTCCTGCCCGCTGAGGTACATCGGGCTCGCAAAGCGCATCACCATCGTGATCAACTCGGCGCGCGTCAGTTCGTGCTCGGCATCGGTCGGATTGCCGAGGCGTGCGAGGATGCCACGGTCTTGCAGCATCTGCAACCCTTTCGCCGCCCAACCGTCATGGATCGGGACGGGCAAGGGTTTTGCACCGAACACCCAGAGATTCGTGCCGGAGTCGGCGTCGCCCGTCAAATCTCCCGTCAACACATCCAAACCGGGCGCCTGACTTGGGAAAAACGCCTCCAACGTCTGCGGCGTATAGACCAAGATCGGTTTTGCGCCGGGGCTCTGTGTGAGATACGCGAGGCGAAGCGGGCGTTTTTTCACGTACAGGTCCGGGAGGTTGTCCGGGACGGTGACGCCGCCCCTTGCAGGCGAGGTGTCTGTCGGCGGAACTTCATGCCCTGAGCGGTCGATGGATTTCCCCGTCGTCGCGTTGTAGATCGGATAGTGGTCTTCATACGGCGGGTAGGTCGGGCGGTAGATGATCGAATCATCTGTGCCCGCACTCGTGTCTGCGCGCAAGTTCAACGAATCGCGATAGAGTTTCTGCGCAGACTCCTCCGAGAGCACCGGAGTCTGCTTCGGGAAGTCCCCCTTTGTGAACGTGATCGCGTACTGAAACACATCCCCGTTGGGATACAGCGCAATTCGCACGGTATTGTCGAGAACGTTGATGCCGTCGACGAAACGCTCAAACTCAAACCGATAACACCGTTCCACCGGCGAGTACGCGCCTTCGCTATAGACGTACTGCCCGAATCTCTCCGGAGCCAGCTTTCGCAAAAGGGACTCGGCCCGCTCACGTGCCTCCTCCTGTGTCAAGGAACCGACGTAGGCGTTGATCGGCGAATGGGTGCGGTTGAGGTTGGTCACTTCACCCCTTCGGCCGTCCAGCACAACGTCGTAATAATCTCCATGCGGGCCAGAAAAGGCAAGGTACCACAGATCGCTGCCGTCTTCGGGCGTCTGTTCATGCTCGGCTTTCAACAACACCCAGTCGGACGTGCTGAGACTCAACGTCGCACGAGCGGTCTCGACGAGTTTGTCCTGTGTCCATACGGTCGAGGACGTGGTTGCCACAGTCCCGCTTTCCGCAAACGCCATCGTCGGCGTACACGTTGCCAACGTCCCTGCCAGAACCGACAGCCACACAATGCTTCTCTTTTTCCTCATTTGAAAAACGCCTCCCTCAGCACAAAAAGCCGGGTGTCCGCAAGCGGACCCGGCCTTTGATTTTTAGATATGGTGGGTGAGCTTCGTCAAGTTGACCAAGATCGTACACATCTCCGCCAGCGTAATGTTCTGCTTGGGATGGAACAGACCCTCGTCGCCGTTCATGAGCCCTTTTTCTTGAAGCAAACTTACATTGGCCAGCGCCCACGGGGAGATGTCCGCCGTGTCGGCATAGTTCGGCGTGAGGCTGGTCACTCCGTTTTGACCTGCGTGGGTCAGGACGCGGGCTAGAATAGACGCCGCCTCTTCTCGGGTAATCGTGTCGTTCGGGCGGAACTCCGTGTCAGATGCGATCCAGCCTTGACCCAAGGCGGACGCGACGCGGGTCGACAACCAGGAATAGGGATCCACGTCCAAATACGGAAAGTCTTTGGGAGAGTGGGGGCTCGTGGTGAAATCAGTCAGCAACGTGACCAATTCGCCGCGAGTCAACGCTTTGTCCGGGTCTGTCCCGTCGCCTGCATCTCCAAGCAACGAACGCTCCGAGAACAGTTGCAGTGCCGATTCTGCCCAATGACCTTGCATGCGGGGCGGGAGGTCCGGGATCGCAGGTAAAATTTTGCCCGTTTGGGCATCCAGTCTGGAGAACAGGAAATTATCTTGCGCATAGACCAAGCGAATCGGACCCCCCACGACCGGGCGGTAGTAGCTCAAGTGCAAGGGATAAGCCGCTGCATAGGCTTGTTTGGCTTGTTCGGGCGTGATCAGACTTTGCACGGATGGGTATTTGCTTTCATTTCTCACCGGCATGTAGGCGTCTACGTACTCCACCACTTCCCCTGTCTGCGGTTGGAGTTGAAGATACAAGTATTCATCATCGGTTGGCAGGCCCTGATACGTGCGTAAGAAGCGGAACGACGCCGCATCAGGTTGCGAAAATGCGTCCGGTTCATACCGGAGGACATACGATTCCGTGCGGTTTGGCACGAGTTTGTTCAGCCATTCGATCGCCTTTTGCTTCAATTGATCATCAGACAATCGCGGGCCGTCCGCTTTCGGGTAGGGTGTCAAATAGGAATAGCGAATGTTGCCGTTTTTGGAGCCGACCGTGATTTGGAGATCAGATCCATTGGAGGTTGTGTATTGGAGCTTCCAAAAATTCAGATCGTTCAGGTTCTCGGCATTCTTCAACGTGCTTCCTGCGGGCAGGACTCCGGAGGAGTGGGCGACTTGCTCCGCTTCAGCCTGTGTCATGCTGACGGCACGTTCTGCCTGTGCAGAGGCTGGCGGTGGAACGAGGGTGTCGGTCGGAACGCGTAGATCGCCGGCCGGTTGACCGTTGGCGAGCAATCGTTGACCCGTGTAGGCGTCCAAGAGGAGACCTTGACGAAACGGCGCTCCGTCTCCTGTTGTGTTGGGCGATTTCCAGATGGCGTGGTAGAGTGGTTGGAACGAGTTGCCGTATGGTTTATAGTAGTCGACGCGCAGGTCGAGCGCGTTTTTGTAGAGGTCTTGCGCTTTCTCTTGAGAAATCGCTTTTTCCACAGCAGGGAAGTCTCCCGTTGTCCATTGCGTGAGAGAGAAGGACTTGACCTCTCCCGAATTGTCCACGACGAGAATGGCTTGGTCATCCAAGACACGTACGCCGTTGATCTCGCGTTCATAGACAAAGGAGTACCCCTTATCTCCCGCAATGTATCCATGATGGACGACAGCCCATTGACCCTCCGACTCCGGCGCGTTCGCCTGCAAAAAAGCTTCCGCCCGCTTCGCGGCTTCAGCTTCTGTGATCGAGCCGATGGCGATGCGTTTCTGAAGGTGGTCATAGCTGTACAAAGTTCCATCCAAGTCCATCTGGACGTCGAGACGATTGTCGAGTTGGTTTCCGTCCTCTGCAAATGTAAGATCCCACACGGTCACTTGGTTGTCTCCGAACTTTGCACTCTTGCTACTGAGAAGCTTCCATTGTTCTGCAGACAACTGCAACTGCGCACGAACTTTTTTCTCCATCATGCGATCAATCGTCTCCAAATTGCCGGTCGTTGTGTGGTTGACCCCCGACGAATCGTCTGCCACAGCGGACACCGGCGTAAGAGACGGCATGATCAAAATCGACCCGGCGAGCAACATCGCCGTTCCTTTTTTCATGTATTTCATGAACGGGAAAGACCCCTTCCATTTAATAGTAAGAATACTCGTAAGTATCTCACAATCTGGAAGAGTTGTACACAAATTCAAGCGTCGTGGCCGTTCCGTGGGTAGAGGCGTTCGACACAGACTTGGGTGTACTGCACCCACAAACTTTCCCAGTTGAGGAGCAGCATCCAGACTTGATCGGACACGAGCGGACGAAGCTCAGCTTCGAGGGAGGAGAGTTGTGCTTTCAAGGCTTTGATGACCGGGTCGTGATCCAACTCGTCCAGATACCGTTCTACGTCTTGCACCGAGCAAACCTCCTCTAACATTCTTGTTTTTATCCTAGTGTGTAATTTTATTCTCTTTTATTCTCCTGTTGTGAAATCAACTCCTGCCTCCAGTGTCTGTTATTTTTACTAACGTAATCGCGAAAAACGTTTACGTCTTGCAAATGCCCTTGTATTTGGGTACCCGCCTGTACCGCTCTGCACATCTCTGAATAAGATGAACTACAGACGTACACGGGGAGGAGGAGGCGGGCGTGGTGGAAGCGACACAAGCCGGTTTTCCGGGCGGTTTTGCCGGATTCCCGTTTGCAGGCCGTGCAGGAGGTCCGGCAGGTTTTGCAGCGGGCTTTGGTTGGTCCGGATGGGCGATTGCGTTTATGGTGCTGTTTTTCATCGGGATCGTGTTCTGGAATGTGTGGGGTGCGGTCGGTCCGTTTTTTGCCGGAGGTGTCGGGGCCGGAGTCGGAGCGGGGTCAGGGTTCTTTTGGTAAACAAAAAAAGGGGACCGAGCTGGCAAGGTCAGCTCAGTCCCTTTTTTAGTTGAAAAAGTGTCCCGTCTGCAGCCGGGCGCATCTATGTGATCGCGAACTCCGCCGGGTGGTCTTCTGACACCTCACTTTTTTTTCTCTCCGGCAGAGGCGCGGCCTCTCGTTCTCGTTTTCGTACTTTACGATATGTGGGGGAGCGCGAAGTGGTGCTTTTCCCAAAAGCCAAAAAAATCTGCAAAACTTAGGCTTGAATACTTATGCATAGGTGCGTATAATAACACATATGTTTAAAAGCAGCACACACGACAAAGGCTGCCCGGCAGGAGGGATTTCGTTGAAAGGGTATCTTGTTTTGGAGAACGGACATCGATTCAGTGGGGAATTGATCGGAGCAGTTCGACGAGGTTATGGAGAAGTGGTATTTCACACCGGCATGACCGGGTATCAGGAGATCTTGACCGATCCGTCGTACGCGAACCAGATCGTCGTCATGACGTATCCGCTGATTGGGAATTACGGCATCAACGCAGAGGACTTCGAAGCGAAGAAACCCTGGCTGACCGGGTTCATCACATCGGACGCTTGTTCGAAACCGAGTCACAACGCAAGTGAAAAGACACTGCACACGTATCTGGAGGAGCAAGGCATCGTCGGTTTGACCGGAGTGGATACCCGGTCGCTGGTTCGCATGATCCGCCAACACGGCAGTTTAAAAGGATATATTGTAAGTGGCGCAGAAATTGAAATGGTGGATGGGTCATTTACATTCCCCGACCTTCCGCGCGATCTCGTGAAAAAAGTCACGACCCCCGTGATTACTCAACATACAGCAGAGGGCGAACATCATGTCGTCCTGCTTGACTTCGGAGCGAAAGGCAACATCGCAAATTCACTGGCGGCACACGGCTGCCGCGTCACGGTCGTTCCGGCCACGACGTCGCTTGAAATCATTCGCGCGTTGCAACCGGACGGTATCATGCTCTCCAACGGCCCCGGCGACCCGCAAGACAATCTCGACTTGCTCCCGACGATTCGCGCACTGGGCGAAGAATTTCCCGTGTTCGGAATTTGCTTGGGGCATCAATTGATCGGGCTCGCGTACGGCGCGAAAACGCACAAAATGAAATTCGGACACCGGGGCTCCAACCATCCGGTCAAAGACCTGCGCACAGGCAAAGTTCACATCACGTCGCAGAACCACGGCTACACGGTCGACGATGCGACGCTGCCAAGCGTTTTGGAAGTCACACATGTGAATGTCAACGATGGGACTGTCGAAGGCGTGCGACACCGCACCCTGCCGGTCTTCTCCGTTCAATACCATCCGGAAGCTGCACCTGGCCCGGAAGACGCTCGGGAGTTGTTCGTAGAATTCACCACCCAAATGAACGAAAGGAAGGGACACCGTCTTGTCTACGCTACCTAAGGGCTCGCTCCTGCTTGTCATCGGCTCCGGGCCGATCGTCATCGGGCAAGCAGCCGAATTTGACTACGCGGGCACGCAAGCCTGCAAATCACTTCGCGAAGAGGGCTATCGAGTTGTGCTCGTCAACTCGAACCCGGCGACGATCATGACCGACCAAGGAGTCGCCGACAAAATTTACATCGAGCCGCTGACCGTGGCCACTCTTGCGGAGATTATCCGCGTTGAACGTCCGGCTGGCTTGCTGGCCACGCTTGGCGGGCAGACGGCGTTGAACTTGGCTGTTGAATTGGCAGAAGCCGGCGTGTTGGAACAGTATGACGTGCAATTGCTCGGTACGCCGCTTTCTTCGATTCAACGGGCGGAGGACCGCCAACTTTTCAAAGACTTGATGGAAGAACTGCAACAGCCGATCCCGGTGAGCGAGATCGTCCACACGATGGCGGAAGGCCAAGACTTCGTGGACAAAATCGGCCTGCCGGTGATCATCCGCCCGGCGTTCACACTCGGTGGCACGGGCGGCGGCATCGCCTCGACGATGGAGGAGTTTCAATCGATTCTCACCCGTGGTTTGAAGCAATCGCCGATCGGGCAAGTGCTGATCGAGCGAAGCATTCGCGGGTGGAAAGAAATCGAGTACGAAGTGATGCGCGATGCGAACGACACTTGCATCACGATCTGCAACATGGAGAATTTCGATCCGGTGGGCGTACATACGGGCGATTCGATCGTCGTCGCGCCTTCGCAGACGTTGACCGACCGTGAGTACCAGATGTTGCGGACGGCATCTGTGCGCATCATCCGCGCATTGAAAATTGAGGGCGGGTGCAACGTGCAGTTCGCGCTTGATCCGGACTCCATGAACTATTGCGTCATCGAAGTGAACCCGCGGGTTTCGCGCTCGTCCGCTCTGGCTTCCAAAGCGACCGGCTATCCGATTGCCAAAATCGCCGCCAAGATCGCGGTAGGTCTTCATCTGGACGAGATTGTGAATCCCGTCACAGGCAAGACGTTTGCAGCGTTCGAACCGGCGTTGGACTACTTGGTGGTCAAAGTTCCGCGTTGGCCGTTTGACAAGTTCCCGCAGGCCAACCGAGCGCTGGGCACGCAGATGAAAGCGACCGGCGAAGTCATGGCACTGGGCCGCAGCTTCGAAGAAGGCTTGCAAAAAGCGCTCCGCTCACTGGAAATCGGCGTCGACGGTCTGGAACTGACCGACATGCAGGGCTGGACGGACGAAGAACTGAAAGCCTACCTCTGCGGCGACCCTGACGACCGCCGAGTCTTCGCTTTTGCCGAAGCGTTCCGCCGAGGCTACTCCCTCGCCGACCTCCACACCTGGACCGCCGTCGACGAATGGTTCCTCTACAAACTCGAAGCCCTCGTTCAAGAGGAAAAAGCGCTCGTGGCACTCGCGGGTGAAACTCTCACCCAAGAGTACTTGGCACATCTCAAAAAAATCGGCTTCGCAGACTCGCGCATCGCTTCTCTGATCGGCACCAACGCCGACGAAATCCGCGCTCTGCGTCACTCCTACAACATCCGACCTGCCTACACGCTGGTCGATACCTGTGCGGCTGAATTTGAATCCACAACGCCGTACTTTTTCTCGACCTACCACGGCTCGGGCGAACTCGTCCCTTCGGAGGGTCGCAAAAAAGCCCTCGTCCTCGGCTCCGGCCCGATCCGCATCGGGCAGGGCATTGAATTCGACTACTGCTCCGTTCACGCCGTCTGGGCTCTGGAACGCCTCGGCTACGAAACGGTGATTCTCAACAACAACCCGGAGACGGTCTCCACCGACTTCGACACCGCAGACCGCCTGTACTTCGAACCGCTGACCGTCGAGGACGTGCTCGAAGTCATCGATCTCGAAGGCATCGACCAAACCTTCGTCCAATTCGGCGGCCAAACGGCGATCAACCTCGCCGAGAAGCTCGAACAACGCGGCGTAACCATCTCAGGCACCACCACCGACGCCATCGACACGGCCGAAGACCGCGAGCGGTTCCGGACGTTTTTACAAGAACTGAACATCCCGCAATCGAACGGCGGCACCGCGATGGATACAGCGGGAGCGTTGCAAGTGGCGAACTCCATCGGCTACCCGGTCGTCGTCCGCCCGTCCTACGTCATCGGGGGTCGCGCCATGGCCGTCGTCTACAATGACGCAGAACTTGCACACTACATGACCCACGCAGCCGACGTCTCCAACGGTCATCCGATTCTCATCGACCAATACCTCGCCGGGCGCGAAGTGGAAGTCGATGCAGTCTGTGACGGCGAGAACGTCCTGATTCCGGGCATCTTCGAACACATCGAGCGAGCAGGCGTTCACTCCGGCGACTCGATGGCGGTCTACCCGCCGCAAGGACTTTCGCAGGACGAAATCGACAAGCTGGTGCTCTACACCGAGCTCATCGCCAAAAACCTGCCCGTCGTCGGCCTGATCAACATCCAGTTCGTGCTCGTCGGAAACCAAGTCTACGTCCTTGAAGTCAACCCGCGTGCCTCGCGCACCGTTCCGATCATCTCCAAAGTCACGGGCGTCCCGCTCGTCGACCTCGCCGTCCGCGTCCAATGCGGAGAAAAACTCACCACCTGCGGTTTCGGCACCGGACTCTATCCGGCGAAAGACTTTGTCGTCGTCAAAGCTCCGGTCTTCTCCTTCGGCAAGATCACAGGCCTCGACATCCCGCTCGGCCCGGAGATGAAATCCACAGGCGAAGTCCTCGGCGTAGGGGCCACGTTCGCAGAAGCCCTCGCCAAGTCGTTTGTCGGTGCCGGAATTGCGCTCCCGAAACTGACAGGGGAGTCCCAAGCAAACGGCCTGTTCCTTTCGATCTGCGACCGTCTCAAGGAAGAATCTCTGCCGCTGCTGCAGCGTTTTGCCCAGCTCGGCCTGAACTTCTACGGCACCCCGTCGACCACCGACTGGTTGACCCAAAACGGCATCTCCTGCGAATCTGTCGCTCGCGACGCCGAAGCGGTGCAAGATTTGCTCAAGTCGGGCGCCATCCAACTCGTGCTCAACCTGCCGACCCTCGGACACGATCCGTCGCGCCTCGGCTACCGCATCCGTCGTTTCACCGTCGAGATGCGCATCCCGTGCTTAACTTCGCTCGACACAGCAGCGGCATGGCTCTCGTCGCTGGAATCGGGCTCGACCGATACACCGCACCTCATGCATTCCTAATCAACAGAATCAAAAGGAGGCTCACAACCCTATGGCGACCATTCCGCTTCAACCCACTTGGCAACTCGGTAACTGGCAAGGCCGCGACTTCCTCGATTTCGCCGATCATTCGGCGCTCGACCTGCAAGATCTGCTCAGCCTTGCCCTCGATTTGAAAGACAAGCACAAAAAAGGCATCCCGTTCCGTCCGCTCGCGGGCAAAACGCTCGGCATGATTTTTGAAAAAGCATCGACCCGCACCCGCGTTTCCTTTGAAGTCGCGATGTTCCAACTCGGCGGGCACGCGCTGTTCCTGTCGAGCTCCGACACCCAACTTGGCCGCGGTGAACCGATCCCGGACACCGCGCAAGTGCTTTCCCGCTACGTCGACGGTTTGATGATCCGCACCTTCGGCCATGAAAACGTCATCGAACTGGCGCGCTATGCCACGATTCCGGTGATCAACGGCTTGACCGACTTGCACCACCCGTGCCAAGTGCTCGCCGACATCTTGACCCTTTTTGAGAAAAAAGGTACGCTCAAAGGGCGCACCGTTTCCTACATTGGAGACGGCAACAACATGGCGAATTCGTGGCTGGTGGCAGCTCCGAAATTCGGACTGAACCTGCGCATCGCCACCCCGCCGGGCTATGAATGCGATTCCGCCGTCGTGGAGCAAGCGAAAAACCTCGCCGCCCAACACGGCACCGAAATCGTCCTCACCCATGACCCGGTCGAAGCGGTGAAGAACACCGACATGATCTACACCGATGTCTGGGCTTCGATGGGCCAAGAAGAGGAGCAAGCGCAACGCCTCGCTCACTTTGCCGCCTACCAAGTCAACGGCGAACTCGTCAAGCACGCCAAGCCCGACTACCTGTTTATGCACTGCTTGCCTGCACATCGCGGGGAGGAAGTGACAGAGGAGGTCATCGACGGACCGAACTCGGTCATTTTTGATGAAGCGGAAAACCGACTGCATGTGCAAAAAGCGATTCTCGTCGCGACGATGGGCTAGAGTTTTTTCAAAGTAGGGGTAGATTTTTTTTGCAACTTGATGCATAATTATACTCGTTGATGCATTGATTATACAGAGAACTTCCGATTTGAGAGGAGAACCATACATGTCGAACAAAAAACTGGTGCTCGCCTATTCCGGCGGGCTTGATACCTCCGTTGCAATTCCGTGGCTGAAAGAACAAGGGTACGAAGTCATCGCCCTCTCCGCTGACGTCGGCGAAGGCAAAGACCTCGAATTTATCAAGAGCAAAGCCCTGCAAGTGGGCGCGACCAAGTCGTACATGGTCGATGCTCGCGAACTTTACGCCAAGGAATTCATCCTGCCGTCGCTGAAGGCCAATGCGCTCTACGAACACAAATACCCGCTCTCCGCCGCACTGTCCCGTCCGTTGATTTCGCAACTGCTCGTACAAGTGGCAGAGCAAGAGGGCGCAGCAGCAGTCGCGCACGGTTGCACCGGCAAAGGTAACGACCAAGTTCGTTTCGACGTATCGGTTACCGCGCTCAACCCGAACCTTGAAATCGTCGCACCGGTCCGTGAATGGGGCTGGAGCCGCGATGAAGAGATTGAATATGCAAAGCAAAACAACATCCCGATTCCGATCACGCTGGAAAACCCGTTCTCGACCGACGTCAACCTCTGGGGTCGTTCTTGCGAGTGCGGCGTCCTCGAAGATCCGTGGGCAGAAGCGCCGGAAGCGGCGTTTGAATGGACCGTCTCCATTGCAGACGCACCGGCTGAAGCGGAATACGTCGAGATCGGGTTTGAAAAAGGCGTTCCCGTTTCCCTGAACGGCACGCAACTCGGCCTCGTCGACTTGATCGAGCAACTGAACAAACTGGCAGGCGCACACGGCGTCGGCCGGATCGACCATGTGGAAAACCGCCTGATCGGGATCAAGTCCCGTGAAGTCTACGAAGCTCCGGCAGCGCTCGTGCTGATCGCGGCACACCGCGAACTGGAAACGATCACCCTGCCGCGCGAAGTGTTCCACTTCAAACCGCAACTCGAACTCAAATACACCGAACTCGTCTACAACGGCCTCTGGTTCTCTCCGCTCAAAAAAGCGGTCGATGCGTTCATCGAAGAGACCCAAGCGACCGTCACCGGCTCCGTCCGCGTGAAACTGTGGAAAGGCACGTTCCAACCGGTGGGCCGCAAGTCGGAACAATCCCTGTACGACCTCGACCTCGCGACCTACTCCCCGGACGATGCGTTCGACCACAACGCAGCGAAAGGCTTCATTAAACTGTGGGGTTTGCCGACCAAAGTCTACGCAAAAGTTCAAGCGGCAACCGGCGAAGAAATCGCAACCCCGACAGCGGTGGAAGTGAAATGAAGCTCTGGGGCGGACGTTTCACCAAACCGACCAACGAACTAGTCGAACTCTACACCGCTTCCATTCCGTTCGACCAAAAGCTGGCGGCGCAAGACATTCGGGGGTCGCTCGCCCATGTGAAGATGCTCGGCGCCTGCGGGATTATCCCGCAGGAGGACGCCGAGACGATCGCTGCGGGTCTTGTGCAAGTGCAAGCGAAATTGGAGCAGGGTGAGCTGCAATTCTCGATTTCGCATGAAGACGTGCATATGAACGTCGAGAAGCACCTGATCGACCTGATCGGGCCGGTCGGTGGCAAGTTGCACACGGGGCGTTCGCGCAACGACCAAGTGGCACTCGATATGCACCTCTATTTAAAGGAAGAAGTCGAAGAGATCGTCGCGATTTTGTACCGTCTGGTGGAAGTGCTGACGAACAAAGCGGAGGAGTACCTCGACGTCATCATTCCGGGCTATACCCACTTGCAACGTGCGCAACCGGTGTTGTTGGCGCATCATTTGCTGGCGTATGTCGGGATGTTCCGCCGAGACATTGAGCGTTATGAAGATGCGTACAAGCGCATCGACATGATGCCGCTGGGCTCCGGGGCGTTGGCGGGGACGACGTTCCCGATCGACCGCGATCTGGTTGCGAAGGAATTGGGGTTCTCGCGACTGTATGAAAATTCGATGGACGCGGTAAGCGACCGCGACTTCATCTTGGAGTTTTTGGCGGATTCGTCGATTCTCATGATGCACTTGTCGCGTTTCTGTGAAGAGTTGGTGCTCTGGTCGTCGACCGAGTTTTCGTTCGTCGAGCTCGACGACGCCTACTGCACAGGCTCCAGCATCATGCCGCAAAAGAAAAACCCCGACGTCGCCGAGCTTTTGCGCGGCAAAACGGGTCGGGTATATGGGGATCTGATCGGATTGCTGACGGTACTAAAGGGGTTGCCGTTGGCGTACAACAAAGATTTGCAAGAAGACAAAGAGGGCATGTTCGACACCGTCGACACGCTGAAAACGGGCCTCATCCTGTTCACGGGCATGATCGAAACGTTGCAAGTCCGTCGGGCGAACGTCGAGCGTGCCGTCAAAGCGGACTTCTCGAACGCGACCGACCTCGCCGACTATCTCGTGCGCAAGGGATTGCCGTTCCGCAATGCGCATGAAGTGATCGGGAAACTGGTCTTGCAATGCATCGAGGGAGGGATCTACCTCGCAGACCTGACCTTGGCGCAATACCAAGAAGCGTCGGAGCTGTTCGAAGCAGACCTCTTCCAAGCCCTCGACATCCGCAACGTCGTCAACGCCCGCAATTCCAAGGGCGGCACCGGCACCGAGAGCGTCAAAGTTCAACTTGCAAACGTGAGAGAATGGCTGCAGGCACAAGCGCAATAACGAAAAAAGTCACGCCGGGGGGCGTGGCTTTTTCTTTTTTTCAGGGAAAAGTAGGGAGAGCAGAAGTGTGCTTTTTTGTTCACAAGGAGGTCTACCCATGAAACCCCTCGCTCTCATCCTCACGCTCCTCCTCGCCCTCGTCGGCTGTGCCGAAAAAGGCCAGGCCTACGACCCGGCGCACAACCAAGTCAAGGAGGAGGACGGCGTCAAACTGAGCGCCACCCTCGACCGGGCTTCCTACGGCCCGCGAGACGACATCCACGTCCATGTGGAAGCGACGAACGAAGGCTCGGAACGGGTCAACTTCGTCGGGTACAACGGCTGTGATCCGGGGATCAACGTCTCCACCGCCGGCTACCTGCGCGTCAAAAAAGTCGGCGAACCCAACATCTGCACCGAAGCCCTCGTGCCGAAGACCCTCAACGTCCACGACACGCTCGCCGTCGATTTCGTTCTGCGCCCGCAAAAATCGGCCCCCTCCGGTACCCATACGCTCCTCGCTGTCTTCCAACGAGGAAAACGGGAGGAACACGTCAAACTGGAGGTTCCGTTCACCGTGCAATGACACACATTTGTCACCGTCCTTTAAAAATTGCTTATGGACGGGAAACGGTTTTTTATATACACTACAAGAGAAAGAATTTTCAGAGAGAGATTGAGAGCTTTAATGGGAGGTCACACTACGATGGAAAAACGTTGGTTGAAATCGCTTACCTTTACTACCTTGGGCCTCGGCCTGGCTGTGACGACGGTTGCCCTCACCGGATGCGACATCGGAACATCTTCGACCGTTTCGGGCGACAAAGTGAAAGTGTATACGACGATGGCGGCAGAAGCTGATTTTGCAAAACAGATCGGCAAAGATCACGTGGATGTGACGACTTGGCTGCCGTTTGACACGAACGTTTGGCAGTGGGCCCCGACGCTTGCCGACCAGAAAAACCTGGAGAGCGCCGACATGTTCATCCGCAACGGTGTACATGTGGAAGATCGCTGGTGGAGCCAAGTAGAAGCCGAGATGAAGATCAAGAACAAAAAGCTCGCCGTCGTCGACGCCTCTACCGGCATCGACAAGCTCCAACTTCAACGCTTTGTCAACCCAGACGTTTCGGATGAAGAGCGCAACAAACCGCGCAAAGACCCGTACTTCTACCTCGACCCGGTCAACGCCAAGAAGGAAGTTGACACCATCGAGGCCGCTCTGGAAGCAAAAGCGCCGAAGTTCAAAGATGATTTCAAGAAAAACGCCGAGGACCTCAAAAAGCAACTCGACGATCTCGACAAGCAATTCAAAGACATGGCATCCAAAGCCAAGCACAAAGAAATTGTCTCGCCGTATCCGGCATTCCAATACCTGGCTCAACAATACGGTCTCAAAAACTACGTCCCGGACACGTTCAACGCCACGAAGTTCCCGTGGGACGACCCGGCCAAATCCGAGGCGATCAAAGCAGACCTCGCCAAGCATGACCTGAAAACCGTCTTCTTCGAACAAGACGCCGCACCGCGGGTCAAAGAATTCCTGTTCGAAATGGGCTACGTAGCGGGCGCTCTCGGCACCTACCAAGGCGGCCAAGATCCGACCGGGTACAAAACCTACGTCGAAACGATGAAAGCAAATCTCAAGGTGCTCGACGAAGGTCTCAACGCGAACTAACAAAAGAAAGCAGCCTCGCACACGCGGGGTGCTTTTTTTTTGAATAACGTGGGATTTCGTAACTTTTCCGTTTTACAAATGCCCTTTGGAGGAGTATAGTTATGTGAGCGAAAACTTCGTAACGGTTCCGTTTTCATTGGGGGGTTTGAAGCATGAAGAAATGGTGGAAACTAGCAATGTGTGGTTTGCTAACCTCGAGTTTGTTTGCCGTAGGTTGTACAGACCTGAATATGAACGATGACAGTGACGGCCCGCATAAGGTTCGAGTCGTGACGAGTTTTTACCCGATGTATGAGTTTGCCAAGCAAATCGGCGGCGATCTCGTCGATGTGACGGTGCTCGTTCCGTCGGGCATGGAGCCGCACGATTGGGAACCGAAACCCAAGGACGTGGCCAAGGTACAGGAAGCGGACGTTTTTGTTTACAACGGCGCAGGATTTGAGTCGTGGGTGGACAATGTGCTGGGGACGGTCACGAGCCCGTCTTTGAAAGTCGTGGAAGCGTCGAACGGGATTCAACTCTTGGAGAACAAAGACGAGAACCACGACGGTCATGAGGACGCTGTGGCATTCGGGCAGCCCAGTCAAATGATGGACCCGCATGTCTGGCTCGACCCGAAACTGGCACAGCAAGAAGTTCGAACCATCGCCAACGCCTTGGAGAAAAAAGACCCGGCCCACGCCGAGGTCTACAAGAAAAACGCAGCCGATTACATCGCGCAGCTGGCAGACCTCGACCAAGCGTTCACCGACGAGTTTACCGGCGCGCCGAACAAGGAATTCGTCACGTCGCACACCGCGTTTGGCTATATGGCGAAATCATACGGTCTGACGCAAGTGCCGATTGCCGGCCTATCGCCGGAACAAGAGCCGAGTGCAGGCGATATGAGGGATATCGTCAATCTTGTGAAGGCGCACAACGTGAAGACGATTTTCTTTGAGACGTTGGCTTCTCCGAAAGTGGCGGAAACGGTCGCTCGCGAAGTCGGGGCCAAAACGGGGGTTTTGAACCCGCTCGAAGGATTGACAGAGGACGAAAAAGCCCAAGGGCTTGATTATATCGGAGTGCAGAAACAAAACCTCACCGCGCTGAAACAAGCGCTGAGTGAGGCGTAAGATTTTTTGCAGAGAAAAGGAGAGAAGCCGCTGTGAAATTGGCCGAGATGCGAGATGTGGTCTTCGGATATGGTCAGACTCCGGTACTGGATCAGTTACAAGTGCAAGTGGGGACATCAGAATTCATCGGTCTGACCGGCCCGAACGGCTCGGCCAAGACGACAACGCTCAAGCTGTTGCTGGGTCTTCTCACACCGCAACACGGCTCTGTGGAACTGAGTCCCACAGGCCCCAAGGGAAAGCCGCTGGTTCTCGGGTACGTTCCGCAGAACATCGCCTCCTTTAATGCAGGGTTCCCGAGCACGGTCTATGAGTTGGTGCGCTCGGGGCTGTACACCCGCAAGCGTTGGTTCGGCTTGTTGCCGTCCGATGAAGTGGCGCGCGTCGAGCAAGTTCTGAAGCAGGTCGGCATGTGGGAGCATCGCAAGCGCAAAATCGGCGAGCTCTCCGGTGGACAAAAGCAACGCGTCTGCTTGGCACGGTCTTTGGTTTTGGAGCCTGATTTGCTCGTTTTGGATGAACCGACGACCGGGATGGACGTGGAGGCGCGGACTTCGTTTTATGATTTGATTCAGCATCAAGTGCAGCATCACGGACGGACGGTGTTGATGGTCACGCACGACTTGGAAGAGACGTTGCCGCGCCTGACGCGTTTGCTCGTGCTCGACAAGCGAATTCGATTCGACGGGACACCGCAACAGTTTCAAGATCGCATGGATCTGCGAGCGAAGACGGAAACTCTGCCCCTCTACTGCTGTTACGATGACGAAGAGGGGGTTGAGTAGATGTTCGAGATGTTGCAGTACGGCTTTTTACAAAATGCATTTCTCGCAGGCATCATGATTGCCGTGGTTGCGCCGGTGATTGGCGTGTATCTCGTTTTGCGCAGACAATCGCTGATGGCGGATACGCTGTCCCACGTTTCGCTTGCGGGCGTGGCGATCGGGGCTTTGATCGGGACGTACCCGATGGTGACCGCGATGATTGCGGCGTTGCTCGGGGCGGTTTTGGTCGATACACTTCGCCGCTCGTTCAAAGCGTACAGCGAACTGTCGATTGCCATCCTGATGTCGGGAGGCTTGGCGTCGGCGGTTGTGCTGATGAGTTTCAACAAGGGAGCGAGCCGTGGATTCACGTCGTATCTGTTCGGCTCGATCATCGCGGTGAGCACGACCGATTTGCTGATCATGGCAGGGGTTGTGTTGCTCTGCGGGCTGTTCTTCTGGTTTTTCTGGCGGCCGATGTACGTGCTGACATTTGATGAAGAGACCGCACAAGTAAGCGGAGTTCCGGCGCGGACGTTGTCGCTGGCGTTTTCGCTGCTCGCAGGTCTCGTCGTGGCGGTTGCCATGCCGATCGTCGGCGTGTTGCTGGTCTCGTCGTTGATGATTCTGCCGGCGGCAATCTCCATGCGAATCTCACGCGGATTCACGATGACCGTCTGGGTCGCCGTGCTCACCGGCCTCTTCGCAGTTCTCGGCGGCCTCACCGCTTCGTACCAACTCGACATCCCGCCGGGCGGCACGATTGTCTTGCTGCTGCTGGTCGTGCTCGTGGTGGTCCTGATCGTGAAGCGGCTGTTCAGCCTCGGAGCGGCGAGCGTCGGGACGGATGCGAATGTGTTGAGAAGCAAGACGGTGGAAGAGAGATAGTGTGGAAGATCAAAACCCCTCAGGCCTTTACGGATGAGGGGTTTTTTCACATTTCCGCCAAAAAAGCTCTGGGAAAAATCCACCAGACCGCAATTCTCTACAGGAAATGACAGGCCAACGTCGAATATCGTAAGGTGGCGAGTTTCGACATCGTCTGTGCGGCTGTGCCGACAAAATCAGACAGTAGAAAGTGGTGTAAGCGATGATCGAGATGCACGACGTATGGAAGACCTACCCCAACGGCGCTGTTGCCCTGCAAGGGATCAGCGTGCGGATTGATAAGGGGGAGTTCGTCTATGTGGTCGGTCCCAGCGGCGCCGGCAAATCGACTTTTATCAAGCTCATGTACCGTGAGGAACGTCCGTCCAAAGGCTCCATCTTTGTCAACGGATTTAACATCGAACGTCTCAAAGAACGCAAAATTCCGTTGCTCCGCCGCCAAATCGGCGTCGTCTTCCAAGACTTTAAGCTCCTGCCGACCAAGACCGTCCGAGAAAATGTCGCGTTCGCGCTCGAAGTCATTGAAGCGTCTCCGAAAAAAATTCGCACCCGCGTCGCCGAAGTGCTTGAACTCGTCGGCCTCAGCGAAAAAGCAACGGCTCTGCCGACCGAATTGTCCGGCGGCCAACAACAGCGCGTCTCCATCGCGCGCGCTCTGATCAACAACCCGTCCGTCATCATCGCGGACGAGCCGACCGGCAACCTCGACCCGGAAACTTCGTGGGACATCATGCGCCTGTTCGAAGAGATCAACAACCGAGGCACGACCATCGTCATGGCGACCCACAACAAGGAAATCGTCAACACGCTAAAAAAACGCGTCCTCGCCGTCGAGGGTGGACAAATCGTCCGCGACCAGAAACGGGGGGTCTACGGCTATGAAAATTAGAACCATGGGCCGTCACGGCCGCGAAGGTCTGCGCAACCTCAGCCGCAACGGCTGGATGACGTTCGCGTCGATCTCGGCCGTCACCGTCACGCTGCTTTTGCTCGGGATCTTTTTGGTCCTCGCCTACAACGTCCAACAGTTCTCCAAGCAACTCGAATCTCAAGTCGAAATGAACGTCTACGTCAAGGAAGGCGCCGCACGCGCCGACGTACTGGAACTGGAACGTCAACTGAAGAGTCTCCCGGAGCTCAGCTCCGTCACTTATGTATCAAAGGAATCGGGCCTCGACCAACTCCGCGACAAACTCGCCGAGAACGCCAACCTCCTCGAAGGTTTGGACTCCGAGAACCCGCTGCCCGACAAGTTCATTCTCAAAGCGAAGGACCCGCAGACCATTGCAACCGTCGCCAAAAAAGTCCAAACCTTGCCGCTCGTCGACAAAGTCAATTACGGCAAAGACACCGTCGAGAAAATGTTCAAGGGCATCAATTTCGTCCGCAACGCTGGTGCCGTGTTTGTCGTAGGACTGTGCTTTACGGCGCTGTTCCTGATCTCGAACACGATCAAAGTCACGATCTTCGCTCGTCGACGCGAGATCGAGATTATGAAGTTGGTAGGGGCAACCAACTGGTTCATCCGCTGGCCGTTCTTGATCGAAGGTTTGATGATCGGCGTCTTCGGCGCATTGATTCCGACGGCGTTGATCTCATTTGGCTACCAGTACATCCTCGGCAGTTATCCGGGCTTCATGTACTTCACCTTCGCACCGATTAGCTTGATCTATTCGGTCGCGGCCATCTTGATCTCCATCGGAGCTTTGATTGGGATGATCGGCTCTGTCATGTCGATCAGCCGTTTCTTGCGAATTTAAGTATCTCTACTTGAGGGAAGGGGATAGTTGGATGCAAGCTCGCAAGTCGCGTTTCACCCGCACGATGGTCTTCGGCCTCACCACGGCCGCAGCCTTGGCGATGACGTTTCCGTCCGCCGTTTTTGCCGACATCGACGACCTGAAAACCCAGCAACAGCAACAACAGCAGCAACTCGATGCCGCCAAACAGCGCGAACAGGATGCCAAACAGAAAAAAGATCAATTCCAAAAACAGATCAACGTCAACGCCAACGACATCAACAAATTAACGGCTGACATCGATGCGAAAGAAACGGAAATCACCAAACTGCAAGGCTCCATCTACACGAAAAACCAAGAGATCGAAATCACCCAAGGCAAGCTCACCGAAGCGGAAGCCCGGGTCAAAGAGCGCGACAAAGTCCTCAAGCAACGCCTCAAGATGATGTACGAGCAAGGCGAAGTGCAATACCTCGACGTCCTGCTCGACGCGACATCGTTCTCCGATTTTCTCGACCGCTTCGACACGCTGGCGATCATCTACCAGCAAGACACGGAAATCCTCAAGAAAAACAAAGCGGACCGTGACACGATCGAAGCGACCAAGAAAAAACTCGAGGACGACCGCAACACGCTGACGGCGATGAAGACGCAACAAGTCGAGCAGAAGTCTGAACTCGACGGACTCAAAGCCCAAAAAGTCGCGCTCAACCAGCAATTGGAGACGGACAAATCCGCCCAAGAGCGCATCGAGCAAGAAGCACAGCAAATGCAAGACGACGCCATCAAGCAAATCTACGCGATCTCGCAACAGATCTCGGCCGAACAGAACAAGCAAAACACCACCCCGACCCAGTCGGCGGGCGGTCCTTTTATCTGGCCGCTTCCGGGAGTCTCAACGATCACCGACGAATTCGGCGACCGCATCGACCCGTTCACCGGCCAACGCATGGGCCACAACGGGATGGACATTGCAGGTCCGCAGGGCACGACGGTTGTTGCGGCGCAGACCGGCAAAGTCATCACCGCCGGCTGGGTCACCGGGTTTGGCAACTGCATCATCATCGACCACGGGGGCGGCCTCTGGTCGCTGTACGGCCATCTCATGAACGGCGGCATCCTCGTCTCTGTCGGTCAACAAGTGACACAGGGCGATGCGATCGGCAAGGAAGGCTCGACCGGACGCTCCACCGGCCCGCACCTGCACTTCGGCGTGTATGAAAACGGCGTCGTCGTGAACCCGCGCAAATATCTGTAGCCCGAGTGTCATATACTAAAGCAGATTTGGACAAAGGTGGTGCAAGCGGGACTATGTACATCAAAGGACGCTACATGATCATCGGGTTGGTCACGGCTTTGGTCTTGAGCAGCGGCTTGACCGTCGTCGGACTGAACGCGTCAGGTCATTTGGTAAAAAGCGGCGACGTTGCCTCACCTGCCGTCAAAGACGCCGAGTTCAACAAACTCGTGGACACCTACACCACGCTCAAAAACGGCTACTACCAAGACGTCAAGGACGACACGCTCCTCAACGGTGCCATCGACGGGATGGTCAAATCGTTGGACGACCCCTATTCCACGTATATGAGCCCGACGGAAGCGGAAGATTTTCACGAGAACATCTCGTCTTCCTTCGAAGGCATCGGCGCGGAGATCAAAGAAGAGGACGGCAAGATCGTCGTCGACGTGCCGATCAAGGGCGCGCCGGCCGAGAAAGCCGGCATCAAGCCGAACGACCGCATCGTCTCCGTGGACGGCAAGAGCTTGAACGGGTTGAAAGTCACGGAAGCTGTCACCTACATCCGTGGCAAAAAAGGCTCCAAAGCCGAGCTCGTCATCGAGCGCCCCGGTGAAACCGGCCAGTTGAACATCTCCGTCGTGCGCGACACGATTCCGGTGGAAACGGTCAAGGGCGAAATGCTCGACGACGGCATGGCACGGATCACGATGAGCAAGTTTGCGGAAACCACCGCCGACGAGTTCACCAAGTCGCTGACCGATCTCAAAGGCAAAGGCATGAAAGGCCTGATCCTCGACATGCGCCAGAACCCGGGCGGCTTGCTCGACGTTTGTGTCGAGATCGCAAACCAACTGATACCGGATCAGAAATTGATCCTGCAAGTAGAAGACCGCTCCGGTCAAAAGGAAGTCTACCGCTCCAAGCACGGCAAGTCCGATTTCCCGATTGTGGTCTTGGTCGACGGCGGTTCGGCTTCGGCTGCCGAAATTCTCGCCGGAGCGCTCAAAGAATCGGGCAACTACCCGCTGGTCGGGACCAAGACGTTCGGCAAAGGCACCGTGCAAACCACGAAGTCCTATGACGACGGTTCGAACATCAAGTACACGATGGCGAAATGGCTGACCCCGGACGGCAACTGGATTCACAAAAAAGGCATCGAGCCGGACTACAAGGTCGACCTCCCGGAATACGCCGACCTCCCGTACCTCGACCCGGAGAAAGAAATCAAGCCGGACACGTTCTCCAACGAAGTGAAAACGGCGCAAACCATGCTCGAAGCACTGGGCTACCAACCGGGCCGCAAGGACGGATTCTTTGACGACAAGACCAAGCAAGCGGTCGTGGCGTTCCAGAAAGTCCAGAACCTCGACGCGGACGGTGTGATCAAAGGCAAGACCACTTCCAAGATGATCGAACTTCTGCAAAAGAAAATTCAAGACAACGATACACAGCTCGACAAAGCCAAGCAGGTCCTCCGTAAAATGTTACCATAGGAAGGATTGCAGGCGGATTGTGTCGAAGTAAGTACCCGGCGAACCAGCACAGGTTCCACGGGTACTTTTCTTTTTTATAAGATAAGGAGGAGTGCGAATGACCGAGCTGTCTTTCTTGACCGAGATCCTCAACGGGCTTGCCCAAGTCTTGGCGCATCCTCTCTTCTATGTGGCTCTCCTGCTGGTCGGGTTGCAATATCGACGGCAGAACTCCATGGAGCGTCGGATGTTTGGTGTGCGGTGCTCGTCGTTGACCGATCAAGTGCTTCGTTCGTTCCTCTACGGGGCCGGCGGGGGGTTGCTTGCCACCGTGCTGATGACGGTGATCGGCGTCGTGCTGTCACCGGGAGATATGGCGTATGTGTGGGTGGTGGCTTTGGTGCTGGCGTTGGTCAATGTGCGCTACACCTGCTTCGCCTACGCAGGTGGTCTGCTCTCCTTCGTCAGTCTCGTCCTCAACGCGTTGCCGACGCTTACCTCCGGGCCGGACTGGCTCTTGGGCGTCTATGATGACTTGAAGCAACTGCATGTGCCGGATCTGATGGCGTTGGTGGCGATTCTTCATCTCGTCGAAGGAATTCTGGTTCGCCTGAATGGAGCCCAGGCGGCGATGCCGGTGTTTGTGCCCGGCAAGCGCGGCCGATTGATCGGCGGCTTCATTCTTCAGAAGTTTTGGGTGATTCCGATGGCGGCGTTCGTCGTAACGGGTGTGCCGGACAGCGTGCTTCATACGCCCTCGTGGTGGCCGTTGATGTCCTTGGGCGGCCTGGGTCTTGGAGCGGGCTTGCAGATCGTACCGGTGCCGGCCATTCTGGGGTACTCGGGTGCGGCGCTGACCAAGACTCCGCAGCAGACCTCCACACACACGGCGCGTTGGTTGGTCGCCTACAGCATCGTGCTGCTGTGTCTGGCGATTGGGAGTTCGTATTTCTCGCCACTGGCTTGGGTCGCGGCGCTGTTCTGCCCGATCGCGCACGAACTGCTGATCCTCTGGGAGATGCGCGGAGAACAGAGCGGGCATCCGATCTACGTGAAACCTCTGCAAGGTCTGAAGATTCTCTCGATCTTGCCGAAGAGCCCGGCGTTGGAAATGGGTCTCCTGCCGGGCGAGACGATCCTCAAAGTCAACGGAACACCGGTGAATACACCTTATGATTTGCACTTTGCACTCAATCAGAATCCCGCGTATGCCAAACTCGAACTGTTAACGCCCGAAGGCGAAGTTCGATTTGCGAACACGGCGATCTATACGGGCGACCACCACATGCTGGGGGTCATCCTCGTGCCGGATGACAATGCGCGGCAATTCGTCCGCCTCGGCACCGCCTCTCCCTGGGCATGGCTTTGGGAGAAGCTCGGCGGCGGACGCAAGCGAGCGCATGCGACCTATCACGAACAATCGTAACTAGAGAAAGTGGAGGATTCGTCATGGACATTACCACACTGCTTGGTTTAATTCTCGGCATTGGGGGCCTGTTAGGCGGCTTCATGGGTGAGGGCGGGGAACTGGGTGCTCTGTTATCTCCGACCGCAGCTCTCATCGTATTCGGCGGGACGTTCGGCGCGGTCATGTTGGCCACGCCAATGGAACAGTTGAAGGAACTTCCGAAGATCATCAAGGTCGCCTTCACCTACAAACCGAAAGACCCGATGGACACGATCACCGAACTGGTGTCGCTGGCGACCACCGCCCGTCGCGAAGGGATTCTCGCGCTCGAGGAGAAGATCGAGACCTATGACGACGAATTCTTCAAAAACGGCATTCGCCTCGTCGTCGACGGCGTCGACCCGGACCTCGTGCGCAGCATGTTGGAAACCGAATTGTCGTTCATCGAATCCCGTCACGAAAAAGGCGCGCAACCGTTCGATCAAGCGGGCGGTTTCGCACCGACGATGGGGATTATCGGGACCGTAATGGGTCTCGTCCACGTACTTGGCAACCTGTCGGACGTCAACTCCCTCGGCCCGCAGATCGCAACTGCATTTATCGCTACTTTGTACGGCGTGGCCTCGGCGAACGTCATCTACCTGCCGATCGGCACCAAGTTGAAAAACCGCACCAAACAGGAAGTTCTGATCCGCGAGCTGATGATCGAAGGCATCCTGTCGATCCAAGCGGGCGAGAACCCGAACATCCTCGGACAGAAACTCAAGGCGTTCTTGGCGCCGAAACTGCGTGATCCTAAGGCAGAGGTAGGGGAAGCCAATGTCGAGTCGGCGTAAGAAAAATCACGGCGGCGCGCACGAGAACCATGAACGCTGGCTGATCACCTATTCCGACTTGATCACCTTGCTCATGATCTTCTTCGTCATCATGTACGCCATGTCGTCCATCGACCAATCGAAGTTCGATTCGCTCTCGGTGTCGCTGAACAAAGCCCTCAAAGCGAGCAACCAAATTCAGTTGCAGAACATGGGGCAAACCGGTCTGGTCTCGCGTCGTCCGGAATCGAACACTCCGAACCAACAACCGACCAAAGACCCCAAAGCGGCGGCTCAGCAAGAACAGGAGCAGCAAAAGCTCGACGACCTCAAAAAGCAAATCGAGAAGTTCGTCAACGACAACGGCCTCGCCGGTCAGATCAACGTGCTGGAGAATGCCAAGGGTGTGCAGATTACGCTCTCCGATGCGGCGCTGTACGACTCCGGTCGTGCGGAACTCAAGCCGGAAGCGCAGAAACTGCTCGGCGGGATGTCGCAATTCTTGAGCATTCTGCCCAACGAGATCGCCGTCGAAGGTCACACCGACAACGTGCCGATGACCTCCGGACGCTTCCCGTCGAACTGGGAGTTGTCTTCGCAACGTGCGATCAACGTCCTGCATTTCTTCGAAGGCACGGGCGTTCAACATGAACGCTTGCATGCTGTCGGCTATGCGGACACCGTTCCGCTCGTGGCGAACGATTCGGACGAGCACCGTGCGCAAAACCGTCGAGTGAACTTGATCGTCATGCGCAAGTACCAGATGAACTCGATCTCGCCGCTCGACCCGGAAGGCACGACGCAACCGATCCAACAATAGAATCGCAGTTTCGGAAAAAGGTGAGAGCCCGGCTCTCACCTTTTTTACGTATGTACGTTCGGTTTTCGTGTATAATGGAACTTGATAGAAATGGAGGTGCCTTCTTCGATGGAACGTGAGAACATTCAATTCAAACTGGCATCCGAATACGAACCGCGCGGGGACCAACCGAAAGCCATTGCACAACTTGTGGAAGGGCTGAAGTCCGGGAGCAAACACCAGACCTTGCTCGGTGCGACCGGTACGGGCAAGACATTCACGATGGCCAACGTCATCTCGCAAGTGAACAGACCGACCCTGATCATGGCGCACAACAAAACTCTCGCGGCGCAATTGCACGCAGAGTTCAAGGAGTTTTTCCCGGACAACGCTGTGGAGTATTTTGTTTCCTACTACGACTACTACCAACCGGAAGCGTACATCCCGTCTTCCGATACTTTTATTGAGAAGGATGCGAAGATCAACGACGAGATCGACAAACTGCGCCACAGCGCCACGATGGCCCTGTTGGAGCGCCGAGATGTCATCGTCGTGGCTTCCGTCTCTTCCATTTACGGCTTGGGTTCGCCGGAAGAGTACGGCAAATTCGTCCTGTCCTTGCGACCGGGCATGGAGAAGCCGCGCGACGAAGTGCTGCGCAAGCTCGTCGACATGCAGTACGAGCGCAACGACATCAACTTCCAACGCGGGACGTTCCGTGTGCGCGGAGACGTGGTGGAGATCTTCCCCGTGTCGCGCTCGGAGCAGGCCGTGCGCGTGGAATTTTTCGGCGACGAGATCGACCGCATCACCGAAGTGGATACCGTGACCGGCGAAATTCTCGGCACGCGCAACCACGTCTCGATCTATCCGGCGTCTCACTTTGTCACGTCCGGTGACAATTTGCAACGCGCCGTCGCAGAGATTCGCGAGGAGTTGGAAGCCCAACTGACCGCGTTGCGCGATGCCGGGAAGCTGCTGGAAGCCCAGCGGTTGGAACAGCGCACGAACTACGACATCGAGATGATGCTGGAGATCGGGTTCTGCTCCGGCATCGAGAACTACTCGCGCCACATGGAGGGTCGTCCGCCGGGCAGTGCGCCGCACACGCTGTTCGACTTTTTCCCGGAAGACTACTTGCTGATCATCGACGAGTCGCATGTCACGATCCCGCAGATCGGCGGCATGTTCAACGGGGACCAAGCGCGCAAAAACATGCTGGTCGACCACGGCTTCCGTCTGCCGTCGGCGAAAGACAACCGCCCGATGAAGTTCGAGGAGTTCGAGAACAAAGTCAACCAAGCGATCTACGTATCGGCGACACCGAGCGCCTACGAAGCGGACCACAGCACCCAAGTGGTCGAGCAGATCATCCGTCCGACAGGCTTGCTCGACCCGGTGATCCACGTGCGCCCGATCAAAGGCCAGATCGACGACATGGTCGGCGAGATCAACAAGCGCATCGCCAAAGACGAGCGCGTCCTCGTCACCACCCTCACGAAAAAAATGGCCGAGGACCTCACCGACTACCTCAAGGAATTGGGGATCAAAGTGCGCTATCTGCACTCCGATATCAAGACGATTGAGCGGATGATGATCTTGCGCGACCTGCGTCTGGGTGTATTCGACGTGCTGATCGGGATCAACTTGCTGCGCGAAGGCTTGGACTTGCCGGAAGTCTCGCTGGTCACGATCCTCGACGCCGACAAAGAGGGCTTCCTGCGTGCCGAGCGCTCGCTGATCCAGACCATCGGTCGCGCCGCGCGTAACGCAGGCGGCGAAGTCATCATGTACGCGGACAAAATGACCAAGTCGATGGACATCGCGATCCGAGAAACGGAACGCCGTCGCAAGATCCAGATGGAGTTCAACGAGAAGCACGGCATCACCCCGACCACCGTCAACAAAAAAGTCCGCGACGTCATCGAAGCGGTCGCCACCGCCGAGAAGGAATCGTTCATCATCGAAAAAGGCGTCGACAAGATGTCCAAAAAAGACCGCGAGCAACTGATCCTGAAGCTGGAACAAGAAATGAAGGACGCCGCCAAAGCGTTGCAGTTCGAACGTGCCGCCGAGTTGCGCGACATCATTTTGGAATTGAAAGCCTCGTAAACCTGAAACGTAAACGTTGGAAGACCGACCCATTGAACGACTGGGTCGGTTTTTTTTGTTCGACAATAGAAAAAAATCGCTCTCAAAACGTCTCGTGGAGGCATACACGGAAAAAGAGGGAGGAAATAGAGGGGAATGACGGATCAGCCCTACGCCGAAGTGAGTTTTGCACGGGGTCGGAACCAGATCGGGTTGCGCGTGGATTGGGCATCAAGTAGAACGGCTACAATGTGAAATTGAGTATACTTTCGTATTTGAGTAAAGTGGTAATTTTAACTGAAAAACTTTATTATTGTGGTTGAAGCGGAGGTGTAAACGTGGTAAATTGAAACCACGGAAACAAATCAGAAAAATTAAATTAAGCGATAATAAGGGGCTGAAACGAAATGCCTGTCTAGCGTGTAACGCAAACAGGCACGCTCCCCCTGTTGGAAAAAATAATTGAATTTTCAGGCTTTGAAAGGAGGTGAAAACAATGGAAAAATTCAAAGGCTTGGAAGTTACCGGTTTGGAAGTCATGGACCTGAATGATGCAATGGCTCTGCCGGAAACGGCTGCATCCTCCGGTTCCTCCTCTTCCAACACTTGCTCCACCTGCGGTTCCTCCTCCTGCTGTGCTCTGGAAGAATCGATGTAAGAACACCGCATCACCTCGAGTCAACGAGTGATGTGGCACGAGGTTGCCTCCTTGTGTCGCATCACCCATTGACAGGGGCCGACAGATTCGTTTTTGTAAAACAGGATTGATACATAGTTGAGTGTATTTTCTGTCAAGTCAGAAAATATAAATTTTTAATCTTGAATATGCGGATTGGACATGGTAAATTGAGGGTAACTAAACACCTCGATGAATTAGATTTAACCCTAACAGGTGATCTGATTAAACACCGTGACAAACGCGCAACGCAAACAGACACGCCGCCCCTGTTGGAACGGTGTGCCTGGGACCTCTCAGATTGAAAGGAGGTGAAAACAATGGAAAAATTCAAAGGCTTGGAAATCACCGGTCTTGAAGTCATGGACCTGAATGATGCAATGGCTCTGCCGGAAACGGCTGCATCCTCCGGTTCCTCCTCCTCCAACACTTGCTCCACCTGTGGTTCCTCCTCCTGCTGCGCTCAAGCAGAAATGTAAAAACCACGCAAAACCGTAGACGGAAAGGAGGTGAAAACAATGGAAAAATTCAAAGGCTTGGAAGTTACTGGTCTTGAAGTCATGGACCTGAATGATGCAATGGCTCTGCCGGAAACGGCTGCATCCTCCGGTTCCTCCTCCTCCGACACCTGCTCGACCTGCGGTTCCTCCTCCTGCTGCTCGATTCTCGAAGAAGCGATGTAAGAACACCGCAAAACCGTAGACGGAAGGAGGTGAATACGATGGAAAAATTCAAAGGCTTGGAAGTTACCGGTCTGGAAGTTATGGACCTGAACGATGCAATGGCTCTGCCGGAAACGGCTGCATCTTCCGGTTCCTCCTCCTCCAACACCTGCTCCACCTGCGGCTCTTCCTCCTGCTGCGCTCTTGAAGAATCGATGTAAGAAGAACGCAAAACCGTAAGTCAACGTGGTGATGCGGCAGGATGTTGCCTCATCGTGCCGCATCACCATTCTATTTCATTTTATCACAAACAATGCCAATTTGTTCGGGATTAAGGAGGGAATGTCTTATGAGTGAAAGGTACAGCAAAGCTCCGTACATCATGCGGAGGGTCGCGGGTATGCCGTTGCATGGATTGCAGGAGATGCAAGCGTTGCAAACGGTCACCCAGTTGCAAGAACTGGCCACACTCCGACGGTGGCTTGCTGCTCACACTCCGTCCCTCGTCGAAGCGTTGGAAGCAGCTGTTCCCAAAATGCAATCGGATGTTTTACGCAACCAGTTGATCCGTTATAAACGAGATCTCTTTAACGGCCGGGCTCTGAAACAGAGCGCCGACTCTTTTGCTGACGAATTGTCAGAGGAACTGCTCACCCGCATGCGCGAGTGGGAGAACGCCAATGCAAGAGTTCCGGAAATTGAAGCAACAGCCCGCAACACCTATGAGCAAGAATTGCACAACGCTCGTCAGGTGATGCAACAACTTGCGAAGGATTCCAATTTTCGAAAAGGGGTCGTGCTCACCTCGCTCGACCTGCATTCGAAATTGATGAAGTATATACAGACTCCGTTGGAAGAACAAAATGCCCGCCTGCGCAAAGTGGAACTGACGCTCACTACCGTCCTGACTCGGACGGTGATGAAGACCAGTCCGTTTTCTCATTTCACGGCGGTCGGGATGGAACGCTGGACAAATGGAGAAGAAGCGGTGACTCCCGTAGAGAGAGCTCCTTCTTTTCAAAGTTCGGTTTCGATGAACCAGGTGCATCTCCGGCGCGTCTTGCACGCGTTGACAGAGCAACCGGAAATCCGCGAGAACCTCAGCTATCGTCTGCATGGCGCCATTGTGGTCTCCAAGAGCAACAAATTGATGTTGATGCGCCGCGTTGACGATGCGAAAAACCGAGCCCGGGTGTTCAAAACGCAGGAAGCGTACGTCAAACTGGATTACAGCCCGCCGTTGCAACACGTCGTCGAATTGCTCCGAGCAGCCCCGGAAGGTACCCTCACGTATCGCGAGTTGGTGGATTCGTTCGGGGAGATGTCTACATCTGCGCAAGTGGAAGGTTATTTGGCACAGTTGATCTCGCTCACGGTCTTGGAGCCGGCGGTCGATGTGCCGGAGCAAACCGATGACCTCTTGGGAGATATCTTGCTGTACATCGACTCCTGGCCGGGAGAAGCGGCGACGCGAACGAGAGAGGCCCTTCGGATGGTCCAGTCGATGGTGCAGGAATATCAGCAGGCGCAAGCAGATGCGCGAGCTGCTCTCCTCTCCCGCATACGGGACGTGATGAGCGGATTGTTCGAACTGCTTGGTTTGCAGGCGGCACAGGATACCCTGTCGCTGTTGTTTTATGAAGACGCGTTGCTGAAAGAGATTCAGCCGGTGTCAGAGTCCCGCTATGCCAAGGTGTTGGAGGCGCTGAAGCTGTACCAACAACTCGGGCCGATCTTTGATTCCCGCTATCGGGCACAGACGGCGACGGCGCGTGAGTTTGTCCGGTTGTATGGGGAGGACGGAGTGTGTACGGACACGGCCTCTTTCATCCACAAGTTGGTTCCGATCCACGAACAGTTCAGGAAGACGTTGGCGACCGGCGCATTGCTTGTTGACCTTGACGTCGCCAACGACATCGACTCCATTCGCATCCTCAATGAGTTGAATCTGGAGTTTGCCCAACTGCTCCAATCCAAGTGGTTGGGAGACGCAGAGGTAGAGCTGACGGTGGAAGAGTTGCAGGGTTTCATCGACAGAATCCCAGACGTGTATCAGAACCGCGTGGTCTCGAACGATGTGTTTGGACAATGGGTGGAGCGCGGAGAGGACAGCCTCTATGTGCTCAACCAAGCGTATCCAGGTCTGATGACGTTCTACTCCCGATTCTTGCCCGCCTATGAGGAACAGGGAGTGCGTCAGGAGTTGCAAGCCTATTTATCCGACCTTTTTGAAGAGACGAACCCGCTTGTGGAAATGGCAGGCGTCTACGGATTCAACGCCAACCTCCACGGAGCGCTGACTTCGCACGAATTGACGTTTGCCGACCTGCCTGTGACGCGGCGAAATTCGCCCGATGTGCAACCTGTGGAGTGGTCGGAGGTGTCCTTCGTATATGACCGCGCCACCGACCGGGTGATGCTCTATCATCCAAACATCGGAAAATTCCATGTCCACTTTTTCGGATCTTTGATGCCGATGCTGATTCCGGGCTTGACGCGTCTGCTCATGAACCAATTCAGCAACTCCCTCCTGCCGACCAACTTGTACATGATGATCGAGCACGAACTGAGTTATGAACAACGTCAAGAGGCGATCCGATATTACCCGCGTTTGCGAATCGGCTCTGTGGTGCTGTCCCGCCGCAAATGGCTCGTACCTCGCACACAACTGCCGATGCGTGGGGCGAAGGAAGAAGAGTTTGAATGGTTCACCCGCGTACAGGAGTGGTACCGGAGTATCGGGCTTCCCCAGCGAGTCTTTGTGAAATTAACCAAGATGGGGCGGGGGGAAGACCCGTACGGCATACTTGGCGACGAGGAAAAAGCAGAGGATGCCACACCTGAGATGGTTAATTTCACCAAAATGAAACCGCAGTACATTGACTTTGCCAACCCGCTCATGGTGCGCGTGTTTGGCAAGCTGATCCTCGATTCCCAGTTGGGACTGAAAATCGAGGAGACGCTGCCGGATGTGGACGAGGTGGAAAACCTCGGGTTCCCAGAGCGGTATGTATCGGAGACGATCATTGAAATCAGCCGGCACGGCCGTGGGGAGGAAGCGTAGCATGTGGAAGAGAGTACATGTCTATTATTATGACGATGCAAAAGAAAATCTGGTGCTCGACGGCATTCGTCCGGCGCTTCAAGCTCTGGAACAAATGCCTGGCGTGAGCGGTTCCTACCTGCGCCGCCACTGGAAATTCGGGCCGCACATCGCCTTGTATCTGGAAGTGGAGTCGGAAGAGGTATTCTCGTCTCAGGTCTGGCCGTACTTGCAAGAAACGTTGGGCGCTTATCTGCAAGATCACCCTTCGCGCCAAGAACTCGATCCCGTTCAGTACCTCGAACGCAGTGTGACGCTCGGCGCTTGGGAACTGGAACCGGGGCCTTATGAACCGCTCCAACCGGACAACTCTATGTCCCTTCATCCCTACGGCCAACTGGCTGGAGTGCTCAAGGGAGAGCATGTGTTGCAGACGATGGAGTGGTTTTGGAAAAAATCCACCGGTCTGATGCTTGACCTCTTGGACGCCACACGGGGTGACCTTCCGAGTCGCCAGTTGTACCTCATCAAATTGATGGCAGCCGTCGCCCATCTGTATCCGGTCGACGGGATCGTCCGCGGACAGTTGTCCTACCGCTCGCATGCGGAAGCCTACTTCGTCTCGTTTGACCAAGACGGACGGTTGCAGAAGATGTTTTCCACCCAAGATCAACAAGTGGCTCCGTTTGTCGATGAAGCTGTGCTGTCTGTGTTGAACGAAACGGACGAGGACGGTGTGTACGGCGGGCCGGACCCTCTGTTGCGGCAATGGTCGCAGTTGATGAAGGAATTGTACGAAACCTGCCTCGAACAGGCCAGACAAGGCCGGTTGACTTCGGACACCTCGCATTACAGCGAGTTGGCGGAAGAGATTGGGGAGTCGGCTCGGGAGCGTTGGATCGGCGAGTGGGATGAGGCGAAACAAAGCGAGTTTCACAAAGAGCTCAATGAGGTCATCAGCGATCAATTTTTTAGCTCGCCGCAATTTTCAAGCTATCGGATGCTGGTGAATTCGTTCTATACCTATCTGCCGCTCATGGGGATCAACCCCAACATGAAGCACTTGCTCTGCTACTTGATCTCGCGTTCGGTGGAGCGCATTGCCGGGGTTGATTGGAAGGGAATTTTCTACAAACAAGGACCGAAGGGACGAAATGGATGGAAGGGAGGGCGTCCATCACATGAAGCCGAAAAGTAAACCGCACGTCCACTACGCCCCGACCGAGGACGGCGTGTACATCCGTACCTGGACACAAGAGTTTGAAATCAAAGGGCGAACGCTTGCCCTTTGGTTGGATCAATTGTTGCCGATGCTCGATGGAAAGCAGACGTTGGACGAACTGGTCGCCCCCTTGCCGCCCGAGCAAGCACAGTTTGTGCGCATGCTGGTGGAGGAACTTGTCAAGCGCGAGGCTGTGTTTGATGCAGCAGGCGTTCCGGAAGTCGTCTTGTCCGAGCGGGAAGATTCGCTCTACCGCCAGACAGTGCTCGTTTTAGAGGATCGGTTTGTCGACGGTCGCCAACGGTTTCTCACGCTCCGGCAACGCCCTGTGGCGGTGGTCGGGGCTGGAGACAGTTTCTTCGCTTGTGTACGGTCGTTGGTGCGAATGGGTGTGCGGGAGTTGTACGTGAGCGGCGGCGAGGAGCGGGTGGATTCCTTTTTGGCAACGTGGAAAACACGAGACCCGGAGTTGAACGTGCAGGAGTTGGGCACCTTGCCCCCGGCGGGAGTTCTGATCTATGTCAGCGATGATCCGCAAGCGTCCGTGCATTGGGAGGAAGTCGCGTTGCGTACAGGAGTTCCGTTTCTCGCCGGCACCTTGCTCGGGGACCACGGCGTGGTCGGTCCGGTAAAAGGGGTCCAAACACAGGCCTCGTGGTCCACGGTGCTGGATCGGTTCGCCGGCGCACGGGGAACGGGAGTTGAACTTTCGCGGACGCACCGCGCCATGATCGGGAACGTGGCTGCGATGGAAGCCCTTCGTCTGCTGACCGGCTGGCAGGAAGAGGGAGTCCGGGATCAGGTTGTGTTGATCGAATCGGAAGCGTTGGCGGTGACTCGCCATGATCTGGCTTCGTCTCCGTTGCAAGAGCGTGCGAACTCGTCTGTCTCGGAGGAAGAGCGTGTTGCGGCGCTGCGTGCTTTTGCAGAGCGGGAACCGGAGGAGCAGACGAAGTTTCTTAGACGGATGGAAGGCATGGTCGATGAAAAAGTCGGCGTTCTGGCCCGGTTGCAGGCGGACGATCTCTACCAGATTCCGCTGGCACTCGGGCGAGTGGTCGTTCACGTGCCGACGGCATCTGGCGTTCAACCCCTCTCCATCGTGCGCGGCGGCGAAACGCTCAGAGATGCCCTGGAAGCGGCAGTACGTGATGGTTTTCTCGCGTATGCCAGAACGCTGGAAGCGGTTGGGTCTCCCGATGCCGAGAGAAGCATCTGGGCACACGGGCGCACCTATGCCGAGTGGAAAGGCCGTGCTCTCCTGCATCTGATGATCGAGCGCAGCCGACGCGCGGAGGACGTCTGGTTGGAGTTGCCGGAATTGGCGGCGAACTGGAGTGTGGAAGCGGGCCTTTTGAAATTGTTGCGCGTGCGCTTTGGCGCAGCGGTGGAATTGTTCCAACAAAAAGGGACGGAGCTGGCCCACGCCCTGCGAGTTGTGCAGGACGGTGTCGTACTCGCCGAAGGATTTGGGCGAACGTTGCGGGAAGCCGCTCATGAAGCGCTGATCCTCGCCGTCGCCTCCTTGCAACTTGCGGCGCAACAAGCGCAGGATGAAACGGCGGTAACAGCGCTTCGCTTCGAGGCACAAACCGTCCGCGTAGCCGATCACACGCATTCGATGGAGGAGCAAGAGCTTCTGGAATGGCCGAGTTGGCTGGCGCAGGCGGAGGCTTGGCTTCGGGAATCGGGTCTTGTGGTCGAAGAATTCCCGTGGCTTCGCGACCGTACGGTGCTGGATGCCGGTGTCTTGGTCGGGTTTGTGGACGTCACGGAGAGGGGGGAGTTGCAATGAGCCGAGAGTTGCTCTTGCTAGGAGTTGGGACATTGGCAACAGAATTGCACGAGAGGCTGGGCGAATCGTTTGCCATCGCGAGGGTTGAGTCAGCAGACGACCTGTTGCCTCTCCTTCAAACGAACAGGTTTGCCGCAGTCCTCTCCGCGTATGATCTCCGCCATTTGGCGGTCGAACAGGCTGCCCAAGCCTGTGCTCAACTCGCCGGAGTTCCCTATCTGCGCACGCATCTGAACGCCGACCGTTGCTTTCTCGGTCCATGGGTATTGCCGGACCGGCCGGGCTGTGTGACCTGTGCGGAGTGGCGTATGCGAAACGCCCACCCCAACAAAGAGATTTGGAATTCACTGCAAGCCGCCCAACTTCATCCCCGCTATACAGAAGCGGAAAAAGGCTGGACGGCTCCCTTCCTCGACCTCGCAGCCACGCTGGTGGACGACGAAATGCACGCGTTGGTGGAGGATCGTCCGCTGTCCCTCGTGGAACGCGTGCATGTTGCGTACGACGGCAGCTTGACCGGGCGAACCCATGCGTTTTTGCCGCACCCGTATTGCACGAATTGCCAGATGCTGCCTTTGGATTCCCCAGAGTTGGCGGAGATTCGCTTGCAACCGCGGCCCAAGCCCCATCCTCGGTCCTATCGCTCGGACAATCCCTTGCTGACCCGTGACCATCTGCGCAAAGTCTTTTACGACTGGCGCATGGGGTTGGTGAACCACATGTACCGAGATACGTACTCGAAGTTCCTCCCCATCACGGGCGCAGAGCTGCCGATGGACGGGTTGGATACCGCTGTGGAGATCGGGTACGGACGGACGACGACTTTCCCGAACTCGGAGATGACCTCGATTCTTGAAGCGCTGGAACGCTACGCCGGGATGTACCCGCGCGGCAGGCGGACCGTGAAGTACGGCTCGTATCAGGATTTCCGCGAGGAGGCCGTTAACCCTGAATCGTTTGGGTTGCATGACGAAGCCCAGCGTTCGGAGCCGGGCTACAAATACGTGCCCTATGACGAGACGCTTCCCTTTTACTGGGTCTATGCCTACTCTTGGCAGCAACAAAAGTCCGTCCTGATCCCGGAGCAGAATGTGTACTACCGGTTAGGGAGTCGAAATTCTGAAAAACCGGTCAACCGATTTGTTTATGAAACGTCCAACGGGTGCGCAATGGGCGGCTCTTTGGAGGAGGCCATCTATTACGCTCTGTTGGAAGTGATCGAGCGCGACTCGTTCTTGGTTGCGTGGTACAACCGCCAACCGTTGGTCGAGTTGAATCTGGACGATGCTTCCGATCCGACGATCGCCATGATCAAGGACCGCGTCGAAGCGGCCGGATACCGCTTGCACCTGTTCGACATGACGATGGAGACGGGCATCCCGACCGTGTGGGCGACGATGGTCAACCCGCGGGAAGATGCAGGTGTGCGGACCTACTCCGCCGCCGCTGCCCATCCCGATCCGGAAAAAGCGGTGCTGGGCGCCATCGTCGAAGTTGTTACGTCGATGTCGATTTACGAAATCACGATGCCGCCGAAGCGGGACGAGGCCGAGGCGATGCTGCACGACGGAAGCGTTGTGCAGACGATGCACGATCATGTACTGCTCTATTCCCACCCGGAAACGTTGAAACGCTTTGATTTCTTGTTCCAACCTGACCGCGCGCAACGCGGGTTGCGGGAGGTCTATGCGAAGTGGTATGAACAGGAGCCGCCCGCCGACCTTGGCGCAGAGCTCAAAGACTTGCTCGACTGCTTCGCTCGTCTGAACCACGACGTGCTGATTGTTGACGAGAGCACGCCGGAGTTGGAGCGCGTCGGAATCAAAGCGGTCAAAGTGTTTGTGATGGGGTTGATGACGATGTGTTTCGGACATCAATACCGCCGGATCGTGGTCGACCGCGTGCAGAATGGCCCGGTCCGAGTAGGCTGGCGCAAGGAACCGATCCCGATCGAGGAGATCAACCTCGACCCGCATCCGTTCCCGTAAAAAAATAGGTGTATCAAGTTGGAAAAAAGGAAGCAAAGGGGTGAGAGGATGACGAGGGAAGCAGAGCGGACATGGCTTGGACTGCATATTTTTTATCACGATCAAAGCAAGCAGGATGCGCTGTTGACAGAAGCCATCCTCCCGGCGATTCGGGAGTTGCAGGAGAGCGAGAAATGCCGGGAGTGGTTTTTCCTGCGCTATTGGGAGGGCGGACCGCATCTGAGGGTGCGTTTTTTGAACCCGGCGGCGGAAGTGGAGTCGTTGTTGCGGGAGCGCATCGGCGCTTTTATCGCCGCCCATCCTGCGGAGCGCGAATGGACGCGGGAGGAGTATTACGCCAACCATACGTTTGACGGCGAGAAGCTCGACGAGGCGGAGTTGCCGTGGTATCCCAACGGAACCATCGTCGCTCTGCCGTACGAGCCTGAGTACAAACGCTACGGAGGCGTTGCGGCGATGCCGATCTCTGAGAGCCTCTTTCATCTCTCCAGTGAGACGGCCATGGATGTGATCGAATTGACGGGAGCGGCGTTTGGCAAACGGCTGAACATCGGGTTGGATTTGATGATTCTCACCGCGTTGTGCCTTGGCGTGCAACCGGAAGAATTGGAAAGTTACTTCACCCGCTACGCCAGGATGTGGCAAAGTTTCCAAGCGTCGATTGAAGCGGCCCTCCAACGCGCCGACCTGATGTGGGAGCAGAACCGCGCCCATCTCGTGCCCCGGATGAAAACCCTGCAAGAGTTTGTCCAGAGCGGTGAGGATGCTCCGATCTACCGCCGCTTCGTGGAAGGGTTGCAGGAAGCGGCCCGCTGCTACGGGGAAGATGAAGTTCGGCAGAAGTTGGAAAGCCCGTGGGACAATCTCCCGGTCGAAGGCGAACTTCGCTTCCGCACGGTGCTTTCCTACATCGCGTTCTCCATGATTCACATGACGAACAACCGGCTGGGCATCACGCCGCCGTTGGAACATCTGCTGGGCACGTTGGTCCAGCGCACGGCTCACGAGGCCGGGACAGGGGAGGGAGTATCATGAAGGAGCCGTCCGTCACTCGGTGGTTGACCCCCGCGTTAAAAAATCTCTCGCCCGAAGAGCGCGCGGAGTTGAAGGCGCAAGGGGGAGAGAATCCTTTTTACCTTGCGGAACTTTATCATCAAAACAGCAAGCTTCGCCCGGATCTTTTCAACCTGCATACCGTGTATTCGAAGCCTGATTTTCGAGGGGAAGGCCGCCAATATCAGCAAGTGCCGGAATTTTCAGACCTCCCGCCGCTGGAGGTGCCGCTGGGCACTGCGTTGCGAACACGCCGGAGCTCTTGGGAGTTTGGTGAAGCGATGTCGCAGGAGCAGTTGTGGATGCTCTTGAAGTACGCGGTCGGCACGACGAAGACGACCCTGGACGATCAGGACGACACGCAGGTGATGTCGCGCGTTCGTTTCCGTTCCTACCCGTCGGGAGGAGCGCTGTACCCGATCCAATTTTACATGTACCTCAACCGCGTGGAGGGGGTGCCGGCGGGCTTGTACCGGTACTGCCCTTATCACAACCACTTGTTCCAGATCGCGGAGGGAGAACATTTTTTGGACTCGGTGAACAGGGTGGTACCTGCCACAGATCCTGACAAGAACCCGCTCTGGTCACGAGAGGACTTCAGCCAGGCGGCGGCGTTTCTGTTTCTGGCCGCCGATTTTCGGCATCAGGCTGACAAGTACCGGCTGCTCGGATACCGCTTGACGATGTTTGAGACCGGGCATGCTGCGCAGAATCTGTGCTTGGTTTCGACCGCGCTGGGGTTGTCGGTGGTGACGTTGGGTGGTTTTTACGAAGACCGCGCCAATGAGCTGTTCGGTCTCGACGGTGTGGACCGAAGCGTGATCTACATCCTGCCGATTGGCAAAAAAAGTGAGGGGTCATAATGTCCGGAGCCGGGATTCGGGAACAGTTACAGAAGCTGTTTATTAAAGTGCGAGATGGGTACTTTTTTACTTTCCCTGAGCCACATGAGTTGCAGGTGCGTACCGGCCATACCTTGGAGAGCCGCGTGCGAGTCTCGATGGGAGAAGGCGAACGCTGGGCGCAGACGTTTTTTACAAGTCTGAACGGGGAGAGACCGTTGGGAGAGTTGATCACCGTCGTGCCGGCGGACTATCAAGACCATGTCTTGAGCGTCGTCGTTGCGCTATGGCGGGAAAACCTGTTGGTGTCTTCGGAACAGCCGTTTGCCCAAGGAGAGGCATTGGAGGGTGATTGGTTGCGCCGGTTGATGGGACCACGGTTTCCGGTTCGGGACTTCTATGAAGAAGCTCTGCGCGACGCCGCTGTGTTGGTACTGGGCGCAGGCGTGCTCGGCAGCCGCGTGGCGGCGTCGTTGGTGCAGTTGGGCACGGGAACTGTGACCGTCGCCGATTCGCAAGCGGTCACAGAGCTGGATCGCATGTCCGCTCCGCTGTACGTGGGCGCAGAAGTCGGAGAAGCGCGCCGCGACGCATTGCTTCGCCCGTTGAAACAATTGTCTCGCGCGAGTGCGGTGGATGCGGTGGAACAACCGGAAACCGAAGAGTCGGAGGCCTGGCGGGAACTGGTGCAAAAGCACACGATGGTGATCGTTGCGGAAGATTCCTACCGGCCCGCTCTGTTGCAACGGGTCAATGAGACGGCCGTAGCGCAGGGCGTTCGCTGGTCGATGTTGCTCTTGGACGGATGGGACGTGTATGTCGGCCCGACGTTTTTCCCGGGACAGACCGGGTGTTATGCCTGTTGGGAGCAACAGCGCAAGCGCTTGATGGCAGCTCCTGATTCCTACGAACGCTACGTCAACGCTCTGATTCGCAAAACGCAGGAGCCGCTGTTTCACGGAAGCCCCCAATTCGCCGATGTGGCGGCGGGGATGCTGACCTCGGACCTGCTGAATCTGCTTGGCATTCTGCCGCAACGTGTGGAGATGCAATCCAGTTTGACACTCGGGCGGCAACTGCATTTTGACATGCGCACGTTCGAGGCCAAACTGACGAATTTGATCAAGGAGCCGCGGTGCGCCACTTGCCAGCCGAAACAAGGTGGAGGAGCGCTTTGACGCAAAAGGTGATCATCCAGACGCACGAGATCAAAAAGTCGTATCAAAAAATTCAGGCGGTTCGCGGCATCTCGCTTCAAGTGCACGAAGGGGAAATCTTCGCGTTGATCGGAGCCAACGGGGCGGGCAAAACCACCACGATGGAGATGATCATGGGCTTGATCGAGCCGGACGAAGGCACGATCCACGTCTGCGGCGTCGACGCGAGAAAGCAACCGGCTGAGCTGAAGCAACGCATCGGGGTCGCGTTGCAACGGACCTCGCTCTACGACAAGATCAAAGTCAAGGAAGCGCTGAAACTGTTTGCGTCCTACTATGAACGCACCCGCGATGTGAACGAAATCATCGAGGAGTTGGGGCTGCGTCCACACCTGAACCAAATGGTCAAAAAACTTTCCGGCGGCTGGCAGCAACGCACGAGTTTGGCGCTGGCGCTGCTCAACGACCCGCAGATCATCTTCCTCGACGAGCCGACGACCGGTCTCGACCCGCAGGCGCGTTTTGAACTCTGGAACATCATCAAGCGACTGCGGGCGGAGGGCAAAACGATCCTGCTTTCCACGCATTATATGGAAGAAGTCCAACGCTACTGCGACCGCTGTGCGATCATCCGCGAGGGCTTGCTGGTCGCTTGCGACACGCCGGAGAACCTCATCAAGTTACTGCCGGACGACAACGGCTCGATGGACGACGTGTATGTTCAGATCGCAGCTGGTCGTGGGAATGGGGAATAAGTCGTGAATGTTCGTATGATGTTGACTCACGCGGGGTTTGAAATCAAGATGTTCTTCCGCGAAATCATCTCCGTGTTCTTCACGTTCTTGCTGCCGGCGATCTCTTTCATTTTCTTCGGAATGATGGACGGCTCGCAGATGTATGACGGGCACAATTACATCGACACCTACATTCCGGGAATGGTCGGCATCATCATCTTCTCGACCGCGTTTTTCTCGATTGGGATGCAGGTGGTCATGGATCGGGAAAAAGGAATTTACAAGCGTCTGCGCGCAACGCCCTTGACGCCGCTCACCGTGTTCGTCTCGATTGTCGCCAAGGGTTTTTTCGTCATCTACTTCGGCGCTTTGGAGATCATGTTGATCGCGAAGTTTTTGTTCAAAGGGACGCTGTCCGATACCATCTTCGATTTCTACATCGCGGTCACGATCTCGGCGCTGGCCTTTTTCGCCTGCGGGTTCCTCATCGCTTCGTTTGCCAAACGGATGCAAACGGCGATGGCGATCTCGATGGTGCTGATGTACCCGATGATGTTCCTGTCCGGTTCGACGATTCCGCTGAGCACTCTGCCCAAAGCCATGCAGATTCTCTCGAATTTCATTCCGATGACCTACTCTGTGGAATTGATGCGGAAAGCCTGGACCGGAGAACTCTGGACGTCTGCATCCATCCGGCCGATCGCCGTCTTGCTCGGCATCCTGATCGTCGGGGCGTTCATCGGGGCGAAACGTTTTAAATGGGACAACTAAGCCTCGTCTACGAGTAAAAACGACCGGAACTGCGGTCGTTTTTTTTCATTCCAATTTAATAGAGTCTAGCACGTTGCTTTTTTGTGAAAACTAGGTAACAATAGGAGTGAAGAGAATGTCTGTTCGTATCTTGGAATGAAGGAGAACGTCATGGCACAAGACAATATCGTCGTCAAGGGCGCCCGCGCCCACAATTTGAAGAACATCGACGTGACGATTCCGCGCGACAAATTTGTCGTGTTGACCGGCCTGTCCGGTTCGGGGAAGTCGTCGCTTGCTTTTGATACGATTTACGCAGAGGGCCAACGCCGCTACGTCGAATCTCTCTCCGCGTACGCCCGTCAGTTCCTCGGCCAGATGGACAAACCGGACGTCGATTCGATCGACGGTCTCTCTCCGGCGATCTCCATCGACCAGAAGACCACCTCCCGCAACCCGCGTTCCACCGTCGGGACGGTCACCGAAATTTACGACTACCTGCGTCTGCTGTTTGCCCGCATCGGTCGTCCGCACTGCCCGAACCATCCGAACATCGAGATCACATCCCAGACCGTCGAGCAGATGGTGGACCGCATCCTCGAACTGCCGGAGCGCACCCGTCTGCAAATTTACGCGCCCGTTGTGCGTGGACGCAAGGGCGAACATACCAAAGTGATCGAGGACGTCTCCAAGCAGGGCTTCGTCCGCCTGCGCGTCGACGGGGAGCAGATGGAAGTCACCGACGAGATCAAACTGGAGAAAAATAAAAAACACACGATCGAAGTCATCGTCGACCGCATCGTCGTCAAGCCGGACGTCGCCACCCGCCTCGCCGACTCGTTGGAGACGGCGCTGAAGCTCGCCGACGGCACCGTCATCGTCGGGATCGTCGACGGCGAAGAGATGCTGTTCTCGTCGAACCTCTCCTGCCCGGAGTGCGGCTTCTCCGTCGAAGAACTCGCCCCGCGGATGTTTTCGTTCAACTCGCCGTTCGGTGCTTGTGAAACCTGTGCGGGTCTTGGCACGAACATGGAGATCGACCCCGACTTGGTCATCCCGGATTGGAGCAAGACGCTCAACGAAGACGCCATCGAACCGTGGCAAGGCCGCACGTCGAACTACTACCCGCAGATGCTCGAAGCGGTCGCGAAGCACTTCAAGATTCCGATGGACATCCCCGTGCGCGACATTCCCGCCGATCAGATGAAGAAAATTCTCCACGGCTCCAAGGAAGAGAAAGTCCGCTTCACGTTCGAGAACGACTTCGGACAGAAGAAAACCGCCGAGACCGAATTCGAGGGCGTCATCCCGAACCTCGAACGACGCTATCGGGAGACGGCGTCCGACTACATCCGGGAATTTATCGAGGAGTACATGTCCGCGAAGCCTTGCCCGTCCTGCAAAGGCAAGCGCCTCAAACCGGAAATCCTCGCCGTCACCGTCAACGAGCGAAACATCTCGGACGTCACCGGGCTGTCGGTCAACGACGCGCTGGACTACTTCCAAGGACTCACGCTCAACGAGAAGGAACTGACCATCGCGAAACTGATCTTGAAGGAAATCGAATCCCGCCTTGGCTTCCTCGCTGACGTCGGTCTCGATTACCTGAACCTCTCGCGTTCGGCAGGCACGCTGTCGGGCGGGGAAGCGCAGCGGATTCGACTTGCGACTCAGATCGGTTCCTCGCTGATGGGCGTCCTCTACATCCTCGACGAGCCGTCGATCGGCTTGCATCAGCGCGACAACGAACGCCTGATCAACACGCTGTTGCACATGCGCAATCTCGGCAACACGTTGATCGTCGTCGAGCATGACGAAGACACGATGCTCGCCTGCGACTACATCATCGACATTGGACCGGGGGCCGGCGTTCACGGCGGCACCATCGTGTCGCAAGGCACGCCGCAGGAAGTGATGGACGATCCGAACTCGATGACGGGGGCGTATCTCTCCGGTCGCAAGTACATCGCCGTCCCGGAGGAGCGCCGCAAACCGGACAAGGAAAAATGGATCAAAGTTGTCGGAGCCAAGGAGAACAACTTGAAAAACATCTCCGCCAAGTTCCCGATCGGTCTGTTCACCTGCGTCACCGGCGTTTCGGGCTCGGGCAAATCCACCCTCGTCAACGAGATTCTCAAAAAGTCGCTCGCCATGCACCTGAACGGAGCGAAGTCCAAACCGGGCCAACACAAGGAAATCCAAGGGCTCGAATTGCTCGACAAGATCATCGACATCGACCAATCGCCGATCGGCCGTACCCCGCGTTCGAACCCAGCAACTTACACCGGCGTCTTCGATGACATCCGCGACGTGTTCGCCACCACCAACGAAGCCAAGATGCGCGGCTACAAAAAAGGCCGCTTCTCCTTCAACGTCAAGGGCGGCCGTTGTGAAGCCTGCAAAGGCGACGGGATCATCAAGATCGAGATGCACTTCCTGCCCGACGTCTACGTCCCCTGTGAAGTCTGCAAGGGCAAACGCTACAACCGCGAAACCCTCGAAGTCAAATACAAAGGCAAGAGCATCGCCGAAGTCCTCTCCATGACCGTCGAAGATGCCGTCGAGTTCTTCAAAAACGTCCCGCGCATCTCGCGCAAGATGCAGACCTTGCATGACGTCGGCCTCGGCTACGTGCGTCTCGGTCAACCGGCCACCACGCTCTCCGGCGGGGAAGCGCAGCGCGTGAAGCTTGCGTCCGAACTGCACCGCCGCAGCACCGGCCGTACCGTCTACATCTTGGACGAGCCGACGACAGGTCTGCACACCGCCGACATCGACCGCTTGCTGTGCGTTCTGCAACGCTTGGTCGATTCAGGCGAAACGGTCATCGTCATCGAGCACAACCTCGACGTCATCAAGACGGCCGACTACCTGATCGACCTCGGCCCCGAGGGCGGGGACAAGGGCGGCACTCTCGTCGGAACGGGGACCCCGGAGGACATCGCCAAGATCGAATCTTCTTGGACCGGTCGCTTCCTCGGCCCGATCCTTGAGCGCGACAAGAAACGCGCAAGCGAGGCCCCCGAGAAGTGCGACGTGAACTTGCCGACACCGATTGCCTAGTCGAACCAACTTCAATTTCCATGCACACCACGTGCCACCGATCTACGTGAAAAACGGGCTTGCCACGCATGCGTGACAAGCCCGCTTTTTCAATAACCTACGCTCTGACCCGCACGTTCCGTCGCCCCGTCTGCATCGCATACAACACGACCCCTCCGACATCGCAGACCACTTGCGGCCACCACATCGGTGCGATTTCGCCGTGTCCGCCACCCATCCCAACCAGAGCTTGTACGACAAATCCTTGCAAGATCGCCGCTGCAGCCCAGCCGAGGTACCATCTGCCGCTCACGGAGCAAAGTACCCACGTCGGCAACGCCGTCGCGCCAAACAGCACCACGCTCTCCGGCAGTTGCAACACCTGCCAAATCCCCGGCGTGATTCCGACCAAGTACAGAGCAAGAGACGTGCAAATCATCACCGTGAATCGATACAGATCGGCATAAAACATCTGCCGCCCGCTATATTTTTTCATATCTCTCCCGCGTGCCGCCAACCAGATCAGCGTCGCACTGACCAGACAGGACAGCAGGAAAAAGCCGAGCAGCCACCAGCCTTTTTCGAACACATTTCTCACCTCGCTTTTAGAAAAGTACATGTTGTACACCAAATTGGGGTTGCGTTTCCCCTGTGGCATTGGTAGGATGCAGGTAAGGTCGCCTGTTGGAACAGGGAAGTAAGAACTAAGGAGTCTTGAGATGGAACAATTTGTGCGCTATGTTCAGGACGGCGTCACGGAATTGCAACAACGTCTGTCCGAACAACCGGAACTGAAACAGCAGCTCGAAGAAGTGATCCGCGAATCTCTCACCCGCACCACGATGGAAGCGTTGGAGATCGAACAGAGCGTCGCCATCCTTGCCGGACGTGAGATCGCACAGGCCGTCGTCGCATGCATACGCTGCTTGGAGACCTTCGACGACCTCGAAGAACTTGGGAGCGCAACAGACCTCAACTCTGATACCGTTGGGTTTCTCCGCTATTTAACCGCCCGCTACGGGCCGGTGCTCAAGTCCTTCCGCCGCCGCATTCATCATCCGCACGGCTGGCACAAGTTCGGGCACGTGGTCGCACAACTCGAAACCGGGCAGACGAACTTGCAACTCAAGATCATGCGCAATGACGATACGACGCTGACCCTCGAAGATGATACCGAATCGATTCTGCGCCTCGTCAACCTCATGTTGAAGTCGCTGGAGTCGGCGGACGACTATGAAACGATCGATCCGGCAACCGTACAGGAACTTACCGAGCGCTACACGCACCTGATCGACCGCGCCTCAGCAGGGAACGGTCCGATCGATCGCACGGAACACTAACACGCCACGCGGCGCTTCCTCTCTTACTCTATGAGGAAGCGCCGCGTTTTCATTCCTCAAATCCTAGACTTCTAGAAACCTGCAAGCATAAAATTTCCAATCCGTTCCCACACTAGACCCTAGAAAGCCATGTGAAAGGGAGAGCGGATGATGGATCTCAACACCGGAGAACTGCTGTGGCAAGCCACGTATCCCAACCCGCCCGCGTATCCGCCGTTGACAGACGATCTCGACTGCGACGTCTTGATCCTCGGCGGTGGAGAAGCGGGCGCGTTGGTTTCCTACTATCTCTTGCAAGAAGGCGTCGACGTCGCCATGGTCGAGAAGCGTCGCATCGGAGGAGGCAGCACCAGTGGCAACACGGCGCTGTTGCAATACTCCAACGACGCCCCGATGTACCAACTCGCCGAAAGCAAAGGCGAGGACGTCGCTGTGCGTTTTTATCAACTGTGCCTCAACGCCATCTCGAAATTGGAGAGCATCACGGGTCAGCTTGACCTGCCCACCGAATTTGAGCGTCGGGAGAGCCTCTACTATGCGAGTTCCCCCCAAGATGTGAAAAAAATTCAAGCCGAGTTCGCGTTGCAAAAAAAACACGGCTTCCCCGTCGACTTTCTCTCGCAACGAGACATCCAAGAGCGCTTTCCATTTGCCAAAGACTGCGGTCTCTACTCACCGGCCGACGCGCAGATCAACCCGTTTCGCCTCGCGCACTCCTTGGTGAACGACGGTGCGAAACAGGGCATGCGCGTGTTTGAAAACACGGAGGTCACCGCCGTTTTTCACGAAAACCAAGGAGGCCGCCTGCATTTTCGCACCTCCACCGGCGCGTTGATTCGGGCGCGCAAGGCGGTGTTCTGCACGGGCTACGAGACCCAAGACAACCAAACCACACCGGGCGCCGTCATCGCTTCGACCTATGCGATTGCCACAGAGCCCGTGTCTGATTTCTCCACATGGCACAATCGTTGCCTGATCTGGGAGACGGCGCGCCCGTATCTCTACATGCGAACGACCGCCGACGACCGCATCTTGATCGGCGGCCTCGATGAGAGCGCCATCCAAGGACCCAAGCGCGACAACTTGCTTTCCGAAAAAGGAGTCCAGCTCCTCGCGGCGCTGTACTCCCTCTTTCCGGCGCTTACGGGGGTCAAGATTGCGTACAGTTGGGCTTCGTCGTTTGGCGGGACCAAGGACGGACTTCCGTTTATCGGCGAGCATCATCTCCACCGGAACTGCTACTACGCGCTGGGGTACGGCGGAAACGGCACGGTCTACAGCACCATCGCCGGGGAGATTCTGCGCGATCTGATCCTCGACCGTCCGAACGCCGATGCGCCGCTGTTCACCTTGGGCCGGATGAAGTAACGGACGAAGGAAAAATTTCTCGACACCCGCAACTTGTACGTCATGCTCTCGTATAGTTTGTAGAGAAGGCGAGAGGAGTGGGACATTATGAAGCTGATCTGGAATTGGATCATCTCGGCTGTGGCGCTGTTGATTGTGGCGTGGCTGTTCAAGGACATTTGGTTTGACGGCATCCTCTCGGCGTTCGTGGCGGCGGTGGTGCTGGGGTTGGTCAACGCGATCATCCGCCCGATTTTGCAACTGTTTGCCTTGCCGATTACGGTGCTGACGTTTGGGATCTTCGCGCTGGTGATCAACGCGGGGATGCTGCTGTTAACGTCGAATGTCGTGTCGGGTTTTCACGTCGCGAGTTTTGCAAGCGCGTTTTTCGGTTCGATCGTGCTGTCGCTCGTTTCGGGTATTTTGGGCATTTTTAAAGACTAGTTCTGCAAAAGGTAGAGGGGTGGGAGAGATTCCCATCTCTTTTCGTTTTCCTTGTGGTGTTTCGACAAAAAACACGGTATGATGATCGTAAAGCGTTTTAAACGGCTTGGGGGGTTATACATAATGAAAGTTCTTGTAACAGGTGGTGCCGGTTTTGTCGGCTCGCACATCGTGGACGAATGCCTGCGCAAAGGGCATGACGTCGTGGTGATGGACAACTTGGCAACCGGTACGAGGAACAACCTCAACCCTGAGGCCAAATTCCTTGAGATGGACATCACCGACCCGCGCTTGATCAATGTGATCCGCGAAGAGGGCATTGAAGCCATCATCCACCAAGCTGCACAGTCGACCGTCCCGCCGTCGATCAAAGACCCGAAGTTTGATGCGGACGTCAACCTCTCGGGCACGATCAACCTCTTGCAAGCGGTTCGCGAACTTCAACTCAAGAAAATCGTCTTCGCAGGCTCGGCTGCTTCCTACGGGATGCCGGAGTATGTGCCGGTTGATGAGAAGCACCCGCAGCGTCCGATGTCGTTCTATGGGCTGAGCAAGAAAGTCATCGAAGAGTATTTTCAGATGTTCCATGAACTGTTCGGGACGCAGTACGTCGTATTTCGCTATGCAAACGTCTACGGCCCGCGTCAGGGGCAGTCGGGCGAAGGCAGCGTGATCTCGATCTTCACGGAGCGCATGTTGACCGGCAAGACCTGTACCATCGATGGGGACGGTGGTGCAACGCGCGATTACATCTACGTCGGCGACGTGGCTCGTGCGAACGTGGAGGCGCTGGAATCGGACGTGAACGGCATCTTCAACTTGAGCACCGAAGTGGAAGTCTCCGTCAACGAAGTGTTCCAACTGCTGTCGGAGATGATCGGCTACGACCAAGAGCCGGTACACGGTCCGGCACGGATCGGGGATATTTACAGAAGCGTACTGTCCAATGACAAGATTCTGGCAAGCAGCCTGACCTGGCGTCCGCAGATGACGCTCGCAGAAGGCTTGCAAGCCACCATCGCATGGGGGCGTTCATTCTATGGAGCAGATCGTTCATAAGTGGATCACCACACAAGAACTCTGCAAGGAATTTCAACTGGAACTGGTCAACGTCGATTCGGCAGACATCCAGCGCCGCATCGCAGTCAGTGACATCAACCGGCCGGGTTTGGCCATGGCCGGTTTTTTTACCTACCACCCGGAAGAGCGTGTGCAAGTGGTCGGGCGAACGGAGATCACGTTTTTTGAAGCGTTGCCGGAGGGGTTGCAAAAGGAACGCGCCGAGCAACTTTGCGCGTATGAGCAGACACCGTGTCTGATCGTGGCGCGCGGCATCGACGTGCCGGAGAAGCTCCTGCAAGCGGCCGTTGTACATAAGTTGCCGGTGTTGCGCTCTTCGCTTTCCACCACCAAACTGACCGGTCGTCTGCAATCGTACTTCGACCGCGAATTGGCGTTGGAGACGTTGGTGCACGGCGTTTTGGTGGACGTTTACGGGATTGGCATCTTGATCCAAGGATCGAGTGGCATCGGGAAATCGGAGACGGCACTGGAACTCGTCAAGCGCGGCCATCGTCTCGTCGCAGACGATGCGGTCGAGATTCGCCGTGTGGCGGAGAACATCTTGGAAGGCACGTCGCCGGAGTTGCTTCGCCAATTGATCGAGATCCGCGGTTTGGGCGTGCTCAACGTCATGACGCTGTTCGGCGCGGGGGCGATCCGGATGCGCAAGGACATTGAGATGGTCATCCAACTGCAGATGTGGGATGACAAGGCAGCGTACGACCGCCTCGGACTCGACGAAGAGACGATCAAGATCCTCGATGTCGAAGTTCCGTACCTCAACTTGCCGGTCCGACCGGGCCGCAACTTGGCTGTCATCCTCGAAGTCGCGGCGATGAACTACCGTCTGAAGCGGATGGGATACAACGCCGCCAAGGAACTGACGGAGAAAATGACGATGACTATGCAACAGGAAAGTGGAGGCCCGAAGTACTAGGGCCTCTTTTTTTTATGACTTATTTTGCGTCAATTTTGTGACACGAGGAGGAACATGGCACATTCTGTCGAAATATACATGTCGAACCAATAAAAACAAGAAACATACTGATTTAGCAATGGGTTGTTTCTGTGGGAGGGGTATCATGGGTAAGCTGACAGAGATGTTATATGACCGTCGTCGTCATATCGGGACTGCCAGCCAAGCAAGAAGCAAGAAGGAATGGATGCAAGAAAAAACCGCAGCGTTCATCCGCGCTGCCAAGTCGGAGATTCGCAAAACTTTCAACTTCCGCAATTCAATTGCTGCACTCGCAGTTTTGGCGTTGACTTCGGTCGGCGTATATACAGCACATGACAAAGTCGCATCCGCATCTCCCGTTTACAAAGTCTACATAGATGGCGAATACACCGGCGTCGTACGTGATCAATCGTTGCTTCAAGAACAGATGAAATCGTACGGGTCCCTGCTCAAAGCCCACGTGGCGTTTGCACCTGTACATCAAGCGGTGAAAGGCACCAACGACTGGACCGTGGCGAATGCGATCTCCGAATCAACCAAGACGATGGTTGACATGGTGGTCGTGCGCGTGAACGGCCAAGACATCGTCCATGTCAAAGACAAGGAAACCGCTGAGAAACTGATCAAGACCCTTGAATCGCAATATGTCAAAGCAGACAGCAATGCCACCGTCAAACTTTCTGAGCAAGTGGACTTCGTTCCGTTGCGCGGGGACAAACAGACCTTGGTTTCTTTTGATGCGGCTTTGGCACTGGTTCAACAAGGCAAGAACGAGCGCAAGACCTATGTCGTCTCCCGCGGCGATTCGCTGTGGGACATCGCGTCCAAAAACAACTTGTCTGTCGAAGATCTGCACGCGGCCAATCCGGAGATCGCCGACATCGACGAACTTTCCGAAGGCCAGCAGATCAACCTCGTCGCGGTGGAACCGCTGATCTCGGTCGACAGCACCACGGAAGAAACCCGCGAGCTGACCACCAACTACGAAATTGAGTACAAGGACGACGACTCTCTCGACGTCGGCACCGAGAAGATCGTCCAAGACGGCCAAGAAGGCAAGAAAACGCAAAACCTCCGCATCACCCGCCACAACGGCAACGTCACCAAGGAGGAAGTTCTCTCCGAACAAGTGACTGTTGAACCGGTCAAGGAGATCATTTCCAAAGGCACGCACAAGCAGACCTATTCGTCCTATTCCGGCGGCAGTGCAGCTCCGGTCAGCGGCTCTTGGGCGTACCCGATCGGCGGCGGCTACATCTCGTCGCAGTACGGAGAGAACCGCGGGGGCAAGCCTCACCTCGCGCTCGACATCGCAGCGGCAACCGGGACGCCGGTGTACGCTTCGAACAACGGCACGGTCATCCAAGCGGCCGACTTGGGCGACGGCTACGGCAATTGCATCCGCATCTCGCACAGCAACGGCGTCGTCACCATCTACGGGCACTTGTCCTCGATGAACGTCTCCGTCGGACAAGCTGTGCAAAAAGGCCAACGCATCGGCGGCGTCGGCTCCACCGGTCAATCCACGGGCTCGCATCTGCACTATGAAGTGCGCGTGAACGGCGTACACGTGAACCCGGCTCCTTATATGTAAGAAATTGTGTACCTTGGAGGTTCGTGACGGAAGTCGCGGACCTCTTTGTGTTATAATGAATGTCGAAATATACGTTCGATACCAAAAAAGGGGTGCAGAGGATGAAGGACATCTTGATCCGTGGCTGGTTTGCGGGTCTGCGTACGACATGGACGTTGAGCAAGGTCATCGTTCCCATCACCTTTGTGCTTACACTGCTCAAACATACGCCGGTGCTGGAATGGATTGTTTGGCTGTTCACACCGATCATGGGTTGGTTCGGTCTGCCGGGAGAAGCGGCGATCGTCATGGCATTGGGATGGTTTTTGAACCTCTACGCGGCGATTGGCGCGATGTTCTCCTTGCAACTCGGCGCACCGGAAGCGCTGATTTTATCCGTCATGCTCTCGTTCTGTCACAACATCTTCGTCGAAACGGCCGTCGCGAAACGCATCGGACTCAACGCCCCGCTCGTCGTCCTGATTCGAGCCGGGGTCGGACTGCTCGGCGCATGGTTTGTGCATCTGGGACTTGGCAACCAACCGGGAGAAGTCGCGGGAACCTACGGTCAGTTCGACTACCTGTGGAACGTCCCGCTCTGGACGACCGTCAAGGAGGTGGCCTTGACGATCTGGGGCGCGGTCTACCAACTCGCGCTGATCGTCATCCCGCTGATGCTGGTCATCCAAGTCTTGAAGGAACTCCGCTTCCTCGACAAAATCGCAACGCTCATGAATCCACTGCTCGCCTTCTGCGGGTTGGACAAAAAAGCCGCCATCCCGCTGCTCGCCGGCCTCTTTTTCGGACTCGCGTACGGCGCGGGTGTGATCATCGAGGCCACGCGGGAGAACCCGTTGCCCAAGCGTCAGTTATACTTGCTCATGATCTTCCTGATCTTGTGCCATGCAGTGGTGGAAGACACGTTGATTTTCCTGCCGGTGCACGTCAACGGCTGGTATCTGCTCGGCATCCGATTCCTGTCGGCGCTCGTGCTGACCGCCGTGCTCGCCCGCGTGTGGCGTGGTGCGAACCACTCCGGCACATCTAGCAACTCCCAGAAAGCGGTGATCGTAAAATGACCTATTCCTACGTACTCTACGACCTTGACGGAACTCTCCTTGACACCAATGAACTGATCATCTCTTCCTTCGAACACGCACTCGGCACGCACACCCCCGGAGCTTACACGCGCGAGGACATCCTCCCGCATATGGGCGCTCCGCTCTATGAACAGATGGAGAACTTCGCACCGGGCCGCTCGGAGGAACTCGTCGCAACCTACCGTCGCTTCAACATCGAGCAGCACGACACGTTGGTAACGGCGTTCCCGCATGTCCAAGACGTGTTGCGCGAACTGCATGAAGCGGGTGTGAAGCAAGCGATCGTCACTTCCAAGATGCGTCTGACCACCGAGATGGGCTTGAAACTCTGCGGCCTCACGCGGTACTTAGACGCCGTCGTCACGTTGGACGAAGTAGAAAACCACAAGCCGCACCCGGAGCCGGTGCTCAAAGCGATGGAGTTGCTCGGCGCCGATCCGAAGTCGACGCTCATGGTCGGGGACAGCCCGTTCGACATCGGCGCGGGTCGTGCGGCCGGTGTGGCAACGGTTGGTGTGAAATGGAGTCTGCGCGGAGAAGAAGGGTTGCGCGAACACCGACCGGACTATCTGGTCGGCGACATGCTGGAACTCCGGCAGATCATCCTCGGGGACTGACCCGGAGAAAAGAGGGAACCTCATGCGGAACACGGACCGCTACCCGGTCGAGGGAGCAAACGCCCTGTGGCAACTGTACAAGACGGTCAGCTTCTGGAAGGTCGTCAAAAACTTCATCTTCATCCAGATCTCGCGCTACACCCCGTTCGTCGGGGTGAAAAACTGGATCTACCGCACCTTCCTGCGCATGGAAGTGGGGAAGCAGACGGCGGTGGCGTTGATGGTGATGATGGACATCATGTTCCCCGAATTGATCAAGATCGGCAGCAACTCGATCATCGGGTACAACACGACGATCCTCTCCCATGAATACCTGATCCACGAATACCGCCTCGGACGGGTGACCATTGGAGACAATGTGATGATCGGCGCGAATTCGACCTTGTTGCCGGGCATCACCATCGGGGACGGAGCCGTGGTCGCAGCAGGTTCGCTTGTCAACCGCGACGTACCCGCAGGTGCTTTTGTCGGCGGCAACCCGATCCGCATCATCCGCCAGCCCATCGTCGATGCGGCCAACGTCCGCACTGAGTCGGGCGAGTTGGCAGAGGTGTTGGATGACGAAGAAGCCGGCATCTTGCACTAAGCAGTCGAAAAAAGGAGCTCTCGCACGCTACGGCGTGTGGGAGCTCTTTTTTTATGCCCAGTACCTTTACTCGTTTTATAGAACTACAATTGGGCTTCCTGTATACTAATAATTGCCTGTATTCTCAACAAAAACCAAGGAGTGAACTCAAGTGAAAAAGTGGAAGTACCCTCTTACCGGCCTCACCGCCACCGCGCTGCTGCTCGGCGTCCTGCCGACCTCGGCCTCGCTCGCGGAACCTCCGCAAGCGTTGCAAGTGAGCTTGAACAACAACCTCGTCAACTTCCCCGACGCCAAACCGTTCGTCGACGAAAATGATCGCACGATGGTTCCGGTTCGGTTTATTTCAGAAGGCATGGGGGCAAAAGTTACGTGGTTTAACTCGATTGGCTTGGTCTTGATCCAAATGAAAGACAAGGAAGTCAAATTCCTCGTCGGTGAAGACAAAGCCTACGTCGACGGTTTGGAAACACAACTAGACACGAAGTCGGTTATGAAAGATGACCGCACCTACGTACCGCTACGCTTCGTCAGTGAAGCAATGGGGGCAACAGTTGGTTGGGATGGGGATAAAAGTCTCGTCACCATTTCCTACAACGGTAGCGTCATGGACAACCCAGATGCTCATCCGTCGAACTACAGTGGAGATCTCTGGGGCCGGAAGACCCGAACGACCAACCTTCCGAAAAATGCAGCGGACTTCCCGTACATCTTGGAAGACCTTCCGAACGAGATGTACGAGATGCCGTATCGCACCATGAAAGATGACCCACTCACCGTACCGAAAGTACTTTTTGAAACGGAAAACGAGTTAAACAAAAAGAATATCGACCTTTGGGCAGACCGCATCCGCAAGCATTTCGAACTCGTGTTGAACGCCAACTACAACACCATCGATTCGAACTGGGTTGATCAATTGTACGCCACGATCCAACCTGGGGGACGCTACAAACCGAACTTGCAGAAATACGCCGATTGGGTAAAAACGAACCATATTCAAATCGAAGGTACGTTAGAGCCTGAACCATCTATCATTTATCACACTTGGTACGGATACACCATGCGAACCAAACTTAAACTCCGTCTTGTGGGCTTTGATCAAGACAAAAATGTAATCTTCGACGGCATGTATCAAGAAGGCGAATTCAAAAAGGGAGTTTGGTACAGCGGCTACGCGGACATCAGTCTAGGGACGATGACGATGGGGAATTGGGGACCATCTTTGGCGGTCAATAATGATGTAAGCCTATGGGATAATAGTTCGATTCAAGAAGAGAAATAGGCCTGGACTATGCTATTGTTTACGAAACGTTTTTTCCTGCCGCTCATGTGTTTCGTGTTGTTGTCACTACTTCCTCTTTCGGCATCTGCGGGAACCGTACGAATCGAGAAAGGCGTACTGAAATTTACTACGACAGACCGAAAAGCAACTACAGGCATTAAGTACGTCACTACAGGCTGGATCATTCGTCGAGATGCAGTCTGCGATCCTGGGATGAACCATTGTGACCCAAACACAGGTACTTATGGAATGATTCAGACTGGGAAGATGGTAGAAAAAAATTCTACAACGAAAGGTGAGTACGTCACCACTGACTTCGAAGTGCCGGTAGATGCCGTAAGTGATGCGTTGGTAGCGGCACATATGACAGACCTTCAGGTAGGAGATACGATCTATATCAATGCGATCTTTCAAGTATCCATTGACGGTGACCTCAAACCGAAGGAGTACTATACTCTTGATCAGATCAAGGAAGCCGAAAATTGGTACGACAAAAGCGATTTTCCTCAATACTACGACATTCAAGCCCAATGGGACCCTCCGGTAGGACCGACAGTGACAGCTCTCATTTCAGGACCAAGCCAAGTGGATGACACGGTAACTGATGTAGATGCAACCTATGCTTTTTCCGCCCAGACAACGTCTGACTACGACCTAAGTAAGTACCAAGTCATCAACACGCAAAACTGTTCCTTCGTCAACTCCGGTGACAAAAGCGGCGTACTACATGGCAAAGATGACGGACGCTCTAAAATTCCAATCAAAATCCATATCGGCAACGATCCGAACGTCAAATGCTTGATCACTATTAAAGTCTGGGACGTAAACAATCTTACCGCTCAAACGGATGCAGCGCATTCCATCATCAAATACTCCAAACCGCCTGCTCCCCAAGATGCGGGGGAATCAGATCTTGACCCGAACTCACAAGGGAAAATTGGAGCAGACCCATACCCGACAGAGAAATTCAATGTCGTGCAAGGCATTCCTACCCACGAGAGTTTGTACACCCAAGCAGGTGGCAAGCGATATCTGTATGACTATCATTACCAACAAACGACAGGTTTCAAGGAATATCCAATCACGGTAACCAAGACCTACAACCTGACTTGGCTGGAAGCGAAATCCACGACTGACGCAGACGGAAATACGGTCACAAAGTTTGTTTCTCAGTCTAAGTCACGAACCGTGACGAAACCGTACCAAATCAAGCGAAACTACTCCTATTGGGTCGTCGACAAGATGCAAATCTACAGCATCGACCACGCCGACATGCTCAACTATGCATTGCCAAACGGGAAGGTGATGATGACACCTCAGAACTATACAGCGCCCACCGTTAATGTGATGCATTCCGACGCATTGACCGCGCACATTTCTGACCCTACATACAAGGCAAATCTCATCCTAGCTACAGAGACCGTATCAGGTGGACAGGGTGTTGAGCCCTCCCTCCCCACCGAAGACTGGCTCGCCGACGCCGACTCCGAAGTCGGCAAGATCAAAGTCAAAAACGACAAGTTCACATTCGACGGCCAAACGCTCATGAGCGATGCCCAAGTCGAAGAAACAGCCCCCGACCCAACCGCAGTCCCGGCACCCAAGCAGTACGTCGACGATGACCACATCCTCTACCTTAGCGGACAAGTCATCTCCACCGCCCTGCCAAACAAAGCCAACACACCGGGCACGGGGAAAATCTATTACAAAATCACCGGCTCCACCGTCAACTCCACCGCTTCTCAACAAGCGGATGACATCACCGGCATCAACACCGTCACCGTCCACACCCCGACCGTCTGCTACTGCGACGTCTCAGACGACCGCCCGCACAACCAGATGACGGTGCCCGATCCATCCCGCCGCTCGCTGATCTTGACACGCACCTTCACCGTCACGATGCCGACGAGCGGGCAACACCAAAGCTACAAAAACTACGGCTCCCGCAACTACGCCGAGTACATCCAAGCCCGCCAAGTCTGGTTCCCGTTCGACGTCTACATGAACAACATGTGGGAAAAAGCCGGACAATGGCTCACCCTCCCGTCCGGCGCTCTCTCGTACACGTTCGAACTCCCGGTCTGGGTCAACGAAGGGAATTACGACGTCAAATTCCGCTCCATCGCGGAAAACAGCCCGATCCCGCCCTCGAACCCCAACCGTGACAACCCGTACGAAGAAACCAACGCCAACCTCTCCGTCCCAAACCACATCGCGACCAAGACCATCCCCGTCAAAGTCATCGGACGCCTGTTCGACTTCAAAATCACAGACGTCTCCGACTACAACTGGGAACTGGTCTTCCGCCCGACGAAGGGGAGCGACGACATCCTCCCGAACCGAAGCTACTGGATCGGCGACCAAGACTTCAACGGAGACAAACGCTATCCAACCGTCGCCACACCGTTTGAACTCCCGCTCGGCCCGAACTCGTCACCGCTCCAAGGCTACAGCTACAACGCGGTGAAGACAGGCTACCACATCAAGTTCGATCTCAAAACGGTCGGCAACATGTACGGACTCATAGACGGCATCCGGATCACTCCGTCCTTCACCTTTGTCAAAAAGGACGGCACAGGTCGTGTACCTGTCGATCTCTACTACAGCACGACCTCCAACCCCTTTATCAAAATCGGCTCGGTGGACGACACGCTGCAACGCCAAGTCATCTTAAACGACCCGCTTCGCAACGTCACGTCATCGGAATTTACCGACACGGCGACGTTCCTCTACGACCGAGTGTTCAACGACCTTGGACGATCCAAAGCGGGCAACCGGGCTGCGTACATCGACAACTACGCATACAAAGACGAAAAGCCCGTCTCCGTCGGCACCGCCTACAGCTGGCAACTGCTTGCAAGCGGCGTGCGCACCTTCATCGGCGTACACAGCAACGACGCGGGAGACGCCGCACTCGCCAATGCATCCGTCCAGAAATGGTACGGCGAATACAGCCTGCCCGCCGCCGTCAAAGTCGTGGAGAAAAACCTGGACCTCGCCGTTTACGCGGGAACCCACCGACTCGACGACCACTCCGACATTTTCAAAAAGGACGGCTACATCATCGTCACCTTCAACATCGAAAGCATCCAAAACGGCAACACCTCTGCGCCGCACCTGCAGTACATCTACGGACCCTGGGACAACCAATGGAGCATGGAAGGCCGCCGCACCTCCTTCACCGACGTCGAAGGCCACGTCTTCCAAATCCTCGACGGCGACATCCTCTATTACCACGCCGACAAGTCCTCCTACGACGACCTCGGCACGTATGTCCCGCACTAAACGTAGAGTGACGGAGGACCCAGTCCGCCTTTTAAAATCATTCCTACCTTTGTCCTACAAAAATGTATGAAATTAGTGCAATTTTCCTATAAAGGGAGAAGGAGAATCGAGAGAGACGGAGAAATTAATACAACAACACCAAAGATAAGCGGTACTACTTGTGGTGGAGATTCTTAATTAACTGCTCGGAAACCTTGCCTGCCGGGGGGCTCTTCCTCGATCATAGGAAGATTGGCGGGGCGACGCGCAGTTTCGTGTTCCTAACTTAACGAAAACAGTCACGGCCTGTGTGGGTCGTGGCTGTTTTCTTTTCGTTGACCGTTGCGGTATCCTCATGGTAGGATACAAATAGAAATCCTTTAGTATATTAGCAGACTAAAGCGTCGGGAGCGGAAACCAACTATGCAGAAACCGATTTTGTTTGAAAAACCGCGCGGTGTGCGCGATGTTTTGCCTCCTCTGGCGGCTCGTAAGCGCGAAGTGGAGAAGCAGATTGCCAAAGTCTTTACCCGTTGGGGCTTCGAGGAGATCACGACTCCGACGTTCGAATATGCAGAGACCTTTTTAAACGGGGCGTACCGTGAGGACGAAGACCAGATGTTCAAGTTCATCGAGCGCTCCGGCAAAACTGTCGTCCTGCGCCCGGACATGACGGCGCCGATTGCCCGCGTGGTGTCTTCTCTATTGAAGGAACACCCGCTGCCGATCCGCCTTTCGTACAACGCATCGATTTTCCGCCAGCAAGAGAACAACGCCGGACGAGATGCCGAGTTCACTCAATCGGGTGTTGAACTGATCGGGGATGCGTCGCCCGATGCAGACGCAGAAGTCATCGCACTTGCTTGCACCGCACTGACGGCGGCCGGCGTGAACGGCTTTCGCATCGCCATCGGGCAAGTCGCGTATCTCGAAGGTCTGTTCACCGAGCACGTGGCAGACGAACACGTCCGAGCTCGTCTGTCTGTCGCCCTCGCGCAGAAAGACTTCGTCTCCTACGAACGCACCGTCAACGCCGAGATCGCAGACGATGAATCTCGCACCGTGCTTCTCACCGTCCCGCGTCTGCGGGGCAATGTGGAAATTTTGGAACAAGCACGCCAACTCACACAGAACGAAAAAGCACTCGCCGCCCTCGACAACTTGGAGACGATCTGGAAAGTGCTCGTCCTGCACAACGTGGAGAATTATCTGCAACTCGACCTCGGCTTGTTGCTCGGTCAGCATTACTACTCCGGTGCCGTATTTGAAGGCTATGCACCGAACATCGGCTTCCCGGTCTGCTCGGGTGGTCGCTACGATGAACTGCTTGGCAAATTCGGGCGTGCGGCTGCTGCAACAGGCTTCATGATCGGGGTCGAACGCGTACTCGAAGTGTTGGAGAAGGAACTGCCGGGCACGACCAAGGAACATTTTCTCGTGTACTACGATGAAGCGGACCGCTATCCGGTGATCGGATTTGCCGTGTTCTTGCGTTCCAAGCAATTCATCGTCACAGCCCAACGTTGTGAAGACCCGGTCGCAACGGCAGCCCAGCCGCGTGCGAAGTATTTCACACCGATCGTCTTCAAAAACGGCAAGCTGATCTCCAAAGACAAACTCGTCCAAGCGATGTTCACCGATTTCAGCCACATGTTCTCCATCTAAAAAAACGCCATGGAAGGGGCGATAGATATGACGATTCAAGGGATCACGGTCGCCCTCTCCAAAGGGCGCATCATGGACTCGACATTGAAAATCTTGCGCGAAGCTGGCATTCCGGTGCCGGAAGACATCGAGTCGTCGCGCAAACTGATTCTGAACACACCGAACGGGGAGATCGACTTCATCCTCGCCAAACCGGTGGACGTGCCGACCTACGTCGAGTACGGCGTGGCCGACCTCGGCATCGTGGGCAAAGACGTGCTCGTCGAAGCGGACCGCGACCTGTACGAACTGCTCGACCTCGGCATCGGCAAGTGCAAGATGTCGGTCGCAGGGCTCCCGAACACGGAACCGCACACTTCGATGCCGCGAATCGCATCGAAGTACCCGCGCATTGCCACGGAGTATTTCAGAGGCCGCGGGCAACAGGTGGAGGTCATTTTCCTGAACGGGTCTGTCGAATTGGCTCCGTTGATCGGACTTGCTGAACGCATCGTCGACGTGGTGGAAACGGGACGCACGCTCAAGGAAAACGGTCTCGTCGTCCAAGAGGACATCCTCGACATCTCGACCCGGTTGGTCGCCAATCGCAGCTCGTTCCGTTTGAAAAGTGGCGTGATCGATGAATTTGTCCGCTTGGTGCGGGGCGTTGTGGAACAGAAGGAGGCATCTCTATGATTCAAGTAGTCAAAGCGGAGGACTTCTCCCTCAAACGCGAAGAGGCGGACGTCTACGAAATGGAACGCACAACCGTCAAGGAGATCCTCGCGAACGTTCAAAGCGAGGGTGACGCAGCGGTGCGGTCGTATACGGCGCGTTTTGACGGCGTCGAATTGGATGACTTCCGAATTCCGGAGGCTCTGTACCAAGAAGCCTACTCGCAAGTGACCGAGGAGTTTCTCGAAGCGCTGCGTGCAGCCATCGCGAACATTCGTCGGTACCACGAAGCGCAGAAACGCCCGTCTTGGATGCTTCCGGACGAGGAAGGTTCTGTGCTCGGTCAGATCATCCGACCGCTCAAACGAGTGGGCGTTTATGTACCGGGCGGTCGTGCCGCCTATCCGTCGTCTGTGCTGATGAACGTCATCCCCGCGCAAGTGGCGGGCGTTCCGCAAATCGTGCTGGTGACGCCGCCGGATCGGGAAGGCAATTTGAACCCCGGCGTGCTCGTCGCGATCAAAGAACTGGGCATCACCGAAGCGTATCGCATCGGCGGGGCACAAGCGGTCGGCGCTTTGGCATACGGAACCGAAACGATCGGAGCCGTGGACAAAATCGTCGGCCCGGGCAACATCTATGTCGCGCTGGCGAAGCAGGCCGTTTTTGGCCAAGTGGCGATTGACATGATTGCGGGGCCTTCGGAGATTCTCGTCATCGCAGACGACAGCGCCGATCCCGATTACGTCGCGGCCGACATGCTCTCCCAAGCGGAACACGACCCGATGGCCGCCGCGATCTGCGTCACACCGTCTGCAGACTTGGCAGGCCTTGTCGCCAAATCGCTCGCCGAACAGTTGGAAAAACTCCCCCGCCGAGAAATCGCCGAGGAGTCCCTGCGCAACTACGGTTCCATCGTCGTCACGAAAAACCTCGACGAAGCCATCGCGCTCTCGAATCGACTCGCACCGGAGCACTTGGAGTTGATGATCGAAGACGCGAATTCGTACCTCGGACGCATCGAGAATGCAGGTGCGATCTTCCTCGGCCGCTACAGCTCGGAGCCGGTCGGCGATTATTTTGCAGGGCCGAACCACGTGTTGCCGACGTCGGGGACGGCGCGTTTTTCCTCGCCGCTCAACGTCGATGACTTTGTGAAAAAATCCTCCGTCATCCAGTACGGCAAGCAAGCGCTGTTCAACCACGGAGATAAAATCATCACCCTCGCCGAATCGGAAGGGCTGCAAGCGCATGCCAACGCGATTCGGATTCGCTTGGAAAAAGAAGGAGGCCGCAACTAGCCATGACTGCACGCATCGGAGAGATCAAACGCGACACCACCGAAACGCAAATTGAATTGACCCTCAACCTCGACGGAACGGGCCAACGGGACTTGAACATCCCGGTTCCGTTCCTGCGTCACATGCTCGACCTGTTTGCCAAGCACGGCGGGTTCGACCTGAACCTCAACGCGCAGGGCGACATCGACATCGACGACCACCACACGGTGGAAGACATCGGCATCTGCTTGGGTCAAGCGTTCAAGCAAGCGGTGGGTGACAAAGCGGGGATCAAACGCTACGGCAACCGCTTCACCCCGATGGACGAAGCGTTGGCGCAAGTGACGCTCGACATCTCGGGCCGTTCCTATCTCGTGTTCAACGCCGAGTTTCCGAAGGAGTATGTCGGCACGTTCAACACGGAGTTGGTGGAGGAGTTTTTCCATGCGTTCGTGGGCAATGCGGGTGTGACTCTGCATATCAACGTGCATTATGGCACGAATACGCACCACATGATCGAGGGCGTGTTCAAAGCGTTCGGCGGTGCGCTCTCCGAAGCGGTCTATCGCGATCCGAACGTTCGCGGCGTGCTGTCCACCAAGGGGGTTCTCTAAGCCATGATCGCGATCATCGACTATGGCATGGGCAACCTGCGCTCTGTGGAAAAAGCGCTGGAGTCCCTCGGTGCTGACGTTGTCGTCACCGCCGATCCGAACGTGGTTCGCCAAGCGGACGGTGTGATTCTGCCGGGCGTTGGCGCGTTTGGCGAAGCGATGGAAAACTTGCGGGAACAGGGTTTTGTGGAAGCGATTGAGGACGTTGTACAAGCGGGGACGCCGTTTCTCGGAATTTGTCTGGGGATGCAGTTGTTGTTCACGTCGAGTGAGGAGCATGGGCTGAACCTTGGGCTGAATCTGATTCCGGGGCATGTGCGCCGTTTTCAAGGGGACTTCAAGATTCCGCACATCGGGTGGAATGATCTGACCTTGCACCAAACGAGCCCGTTGCTTCAAGGTGTGGAAGCGGGCGACTACGTGTACTGGGTGCATTCGCTGGTCGTCGAGCCGGCAGACCGCGGAGTCTTGCTTGCTTCGACCGACTACTACGGCGAAGTGCCGGGCATCGTGGGTCTGGACAACGTATTCGGCATCCAGTTCCATCCGGAGAAATCGAGCCGTGTGGGTCTGACTTTGTTAGGCAACTTTGTTGGGATGGTTCGGGAAGGAGTGCGGGCATGAGTGAGTTTTTGCTGTATCCGGCGATTGATTTGAGAAATGGACAAGCGGTTCGTCTGTACAAGGGCGACTACGACCAGATGACCGTATACGACAACGACCCGGCTTCGGTCGCAGTTCGATTCAAAGAAGCGGGTGCGAAGTTCCTGCACGTCGTCGATCTCGACGGCGCGAAGGAAGGTTCGCAGCAGAACCGCCCTGTTATAGAAGCGATTGTAAAAGCGACCGGGCTGCCGGTGCAAGTCGGCGGCGGAATTCGCAACGGCGAGACGTTGGAAGCGTTGTTCTCGCTGGGGGTTGCGCGAGCGATTTTGGGCACGGCGGCGGTGAATGAACCGGAGTTTGTACGGGCTGCTTTGAAAGAGTACGGGGAAAAAATCGCGATCGGAATCGATGCCAAGGACGGCATGGTGGCGGTCAACGGCTGGCTGGAGACGTCGGCGATCACGGCGATCGACCTCGGTCGCGAGTTGAAGGGCGCGGGGGCGACCCGCGTCATTTTTACCGACATTTCGCGAGACGGCACGCTCACGGGGCCGAACATCCCCGCCATCGTCGAAATGGCGGAAAAAACCGGCCTCGGCGTCATCGCCTCGGGCGGGATCAAAGAAACCAACGACCTCCTCGAACTTGCCAAGTTCAAAGGCAAGGGCGTCATCGGCTCGATCATCGGCAAAGCGATTTACAACGGAAACATCGAACTCGCCGATGCGATTCGCGAAGTTGAGGAGGCCATTGCCTCATGTTAACCAAACGCATCATCCCTTGCTTTGACATCAAAAACGGCCGCGTCGTGAAAAACGTCTCGTTCCTCACCAACGAACGAGACGCCGGCGACCCGGTGGAGCTCGCGAAAATCTACGAAGAGCAGGGGGCCGATGAACTCGTCCTCCTCGACATCACCGCGACCAACGAAGGCCGCGCTACGATGCTCGACATCGTGCGCCGCACCGCCGACCAAGTGTTCATCCCGTTCACCGTCGGCGGCGGCGTCAAAACGGTCGACGACATCCGCGAACTCCTCCTCGCCGGTGCCGACAAAGTCTCGATGAACACCGCCGCCGTCAAGAACCCGCAACTGATCACAGACGGCGCGAAACGCTACGGCTCCCAATGCATCGTCGTCGCTATCGACGGCAAGTGGAACGTCGAGATGCAAGACTGGGAAGTCATGATCAACGCAGGCAAAGTCTCCACCGGCATGTCGGCGATCAAATGGGCGCGCGACTGCGAAGAGGCAGGAGCCGGCGAAATTCTCCTGACCTCCTTCGACCAAGACGGCCAGAAAAACGGCTTCGACCTCGACTTCACCCGCCGCGTCTCCGAATCGGTTCGCATCCCGGTCATCGCTTCGGGGGGAGCCGGGGAGAAGTCGCACTTCTACGACGTATTCTCCGAGCAAGGCAAAGCGGACGCCGCACTGGCCGCTTCGATTTTCCACTTCAAAGAAACGACCGTCACCGAAGTGAAAAAGTATCTCAAAGAACGCGGGGTGAGCATCCGATGACAGACACAAGTTGGGTCGAAACCCTGAAATTCGACGACCAAGGCCTCCTGCCGTGCGTCGTCCAAGACGTGCAAAGCCGCGAAGTGCTGATGCTCGCGTACATGAACCACGAGTCGGTGCTGAAGACCTTGGAAACGGGCACCACCTGGTTCTGGTCGCGTTCCCGCCAAGAATTCTGGAACAAAGGCGCAACCTCCGGCCACTTCCAGCAAGTCGTCCGCCTCTCGTATGACTGTGACCGCGACACGTTGCTCGCCGAAGTGAACCAAGCAGGAGCTGCGTGCCACACGGGCGCGTACAGCTGCTTTTTTGAAAAAGCGTACGGAGACGAAGTGTCCCGCACGCCGCACCGCTATGCGATCCTCGACGAACTGCTGACGACGATCGCCCAGCGCGACGCCGAGCGACCCGAGGGAGCCTACACCACCTACCTCTTCGAAAAAGGTCTCGAAAAAATCCTCAAAAAAGTCGGCGAAGAATCCACCGAAGTCGTCATCGCCGCCATGAAAGGCGACCGCGAAGAACTGACCGCCGAAGTGGGCGACGTGATCTACCACCTGTTCGTGCTGTTGCAAGAGCAGAAGCTGTCGTTCGACGAAGTGCTGAAGCTCCTCGAAGCGAGGCATTCCAAGAAAGACATTCAGAACAAGCAGAAGTAACGAAAAAACACCGTGCCCCAGTTGAGCGGGACACGGTGTTTTTTTGTTATTCGTCCTGATCGAAAATGACGATCTCCCCTGATTTGAAGTTACACTCCGCTGCCTCAGGACCATGAAAGTCCTCAGGTCTGACTGAAAGCAGCAGAAAAGACTGATTCTCCAACAGGAGTTTGAGGTGTTCCTTCTCTTTGTAAGTCGCTTTCGTGATTTTTTTCCCGAGCAGAAAAGGGACATGCTCGATCCGAATTTTTTCACTCCCAAAATACAACGGGTTAAAGAACCCAATCGAGTATGAATCAGTCTCAAGGTTCCAAAAATCAAGTTCGCCATCGACGTAGACGGGAGTGAGTTTCAATATCGTATGATTTTCTAGTTTGTGAGCACAGGCGAATATCATAGCTCACCTCCAAATGACGAACACGAAGTTACCAAAATCAATCTCTCCAGCCGCTTCGGTTGCTATCCAGTACTTGGTCCATTGTCGAGATCGTAGATACTTTGTTTTGTAGGACGAAGCTCCCTGGATTGCTAAAAAAATGCCCCCAAGGTTGGCTTCGAATCACCTAGGGGGAAGTTCCTGTTTCTACATTAAGAGGGCATATCAAGTGGCACTGATGTGAGGACAGGCACCAAAAGTTATTTCCGAACTTAATATAAAGCTATCTCGTTAATTTTAATCTCTAGGCCCAAATGCACTCCAAGAATCGCTGGGTCCTCCGATCAACATGCTTCCATCTTCATGAATAATGTTATAGACCTCGTACTCATAAGAAAACGCGCAAATGTGAAGACAACAGCTAGAAGAGAGCGATAAGGTGAGATCCATAGTTCGTTCATCTACATCAGCAGAATCACATTGACTGCCGATCACTTTTGAGACTGTAAGCCATTTCAATTTGTTTTCGGGTCGGGTATCACTCCCAGTGACGATCCCCTCCTCATTGAGAATTCGCCAGTGTCCGAAGATAAAGATCGAGGTATCTTCGAAAACGAATTCGGGCAGTTGACCTTCTTCTTCTCGAAAGGCTGTCAACTTTTTACCAACGATCATCTGTTCAAGATACTGTTTCATAGCTCACCTCCAAATGACGAACACGAAGTTATCAAAATCAATCTCTCCAGCCCCGTCACTGCACGAGAAGACAAGCGTATGATCGGGTTGTTCCTCGACCCGCATTCCGGCATTCCCTACCCAGGCATTACAATCAGATTCTCTTTGAGAGTGATGTTGCCATACGTTCCACATAGAGATTGTGTCCTCGCCCTTGTAAGGAAAACACACTACAGAAAAAGAAGGTGGTGCCGTGTCAAACCAGATCACGAGGGAGTGGATTTGTTGTTCATTCACTACGAAATAGCTTTTCTTATTTGCGAGATTCATACGGAATCCTTGACGTAATGTACTGTTGGAACTTCGAAGTTCAATATCGATTGTTTGACCATGAACCACTTGGAAACGGTAGCTCATATGGATGGGAGAACCATCAAAATCAATTGGCTCACCCTTATTTTGAATAAATAGAGCCGCTAATGATAAATCTGGCAAAGCAATTCCTCCTCAAGGGTTATTCGTCCAAGCGAAACAGTTGATAGTCCCTTGCAACAGCACTCATTTTTAGATAGTCGGACTCTAGTTCAAACGCAATCCCTCTATCATGAGGTGTGATTTGAGCAAAGTAGACTTCATTAGACTTGTAGTCATCCGGTCTTTGCAAATCCTCATGGAAGGCGGGATGCATCTTGATGGAAACCTCAATCATTCCTTCAAAACGGAGCCGCACCAAAAGTACGAACGCTTTCCGTTAAGATCAGAGGATAGTATGCCTCCACGAGCAGGGACATTTCATCTTCAGCTTTGCTCATCGAAAAATCCAAAAGCACGCAGTCCACAAAAATGTACTCAGACAAGTCCTTCATATCCGATTCGCTACTTTCTTCATGACGTGCGACACATACAGCACTCGGCTTAGATTGTAGTCATGAAGCGAATTCCCACGATCAAATTCACAGGGAGTCATTCGTACAGATCTAAAAACCATTAGCCCCGCCTCCTTCTCCCAAAGAGTGGATACCTTACAGAAATCCTGCAAAAACTGGTTCAAAGGGGCATTGAACCATGGACAAACTAACACAATTGCACAAAAGACTGCATAAAAACAACAAACACATACCTGTTCAACATGCGCTGGTCAAACTCTTCGAAGACCCAAATAATGTCGACTTGCAAATCGATCTACTCGGGGTCGCTCATTTGCATCATTGGTTGCCGAATCAGAAACGAGTGACCTGGGAATCACTTGACTCCTTTGGCACGATAGCTTGGATTGAACGCTGTGTAAGCAGAATCGTAAAGAACCAAGGCCGCAAGTTTGCTTTGTTTGCCCTGTTAAAATGTGACGTACTTCTGGTAGCAAATGAAATTCAAAAATACTCGCCACAACCTGTTCTCCTCTGGGACCCAAAGGGGGGAGAGACGTCAGGAATTGGGATGGCAACCTATGAGGATTGCGTATACGAGAATTATTTCTATCTTGGATGGAAGCAAAAAGCTGAGGAGTGGAACGTCATACACATGACGTTTATGGAACGGATTGAAACCGACAGTCCGCCCGACCACATTCGTTTGGACCTGAACGAATCAGTCTGCCAGGTTACAAACTTTTTGTACGGCGAATTACCTTATCGACATGGAGAAGACCCGCATAGGGAAAAGGTTTTCTACGTCCCTCATTTTAGAACTCCGCTCACGGACAGGATGAAAAAACTGATCTTCTCTCTAAGTCCGGGGGTTCACTAAGGCGCGCGACCGCTATTACCTTATTTTTCCACTCTGCCTATATTTAAAAACCCTGTGTCCATTTTGTTGTGATGGGCACAGGGTTTTTCGGGAGTTACGTTATTTGCAGTTCTTCAACCAGCACTTCCTGACAGGAGATTGTCAGCCACGGTGATTCAAAGTCTGTCGTGAAGATTTGAACACGTGCGATAGGCAGCTCACGTGTGCCGAGGTGGAAGCTACCTTCGTAGTGGGCACGAAAGCTCACGATAGTATACCAACTCCACGAGTTCGCAGGATCAAGCGGCTCGGAGACATGATTCAGCAACGAAACGTTTCGTTGGAAATCCGCTTGCCAGCAATTTTGAAAGCTCACATTCAGCCGCTTCGGCTGCGTATCCCAGATGTATTCGAGGGTGAGCGTCAAATCCAACAAACTGTTCTCCCATCGAACCTCCTCGATTACACAGTCCGTAAAGTCGAGTTCACTCTCGTTCAGTTCTTGCAGTGAATGGGCGAGTATCATAGGATCACCTACGGAAGATTATAGTTGAAATGGGTAAGGTCTCGCAATTCTTGTTTTGTGGCGTTGGATGGGAATAGTCCGTTTTCATCCAAGTAACCCCCACCTTTATTCTGAGCACGGAAGTAGGGGTTCTTTCCTTCCATTGGGTTTGCATGGATGCGGAATTTGTAACCTGTGTTGGTGTTTGTAAAGATCGTAGCAGGTCCACTTACCTTTCCGCCAGGTTCGATCGACTTCTCCCAACCACTGTTTTTTTCCAAACTTTTAATCATCGTCTCTGGAGTTGCTCTTTGCGCGAGTTGGCTGAGAGTTGTTATTTCTTTGTTGGCTGTTTCTGCCAAAACGGACTCCTCATGCATAGCATCGCCGATTTCTTGTAAGCGTTCCTCTGAATATAGGAATTCCATTCCTTTTACCGCGACAGGGGTCGCGGTGCGCATGAAGATAGCAAGCCAGGACCCACCGCCGCCATAACCGGTTTCCTCTTGATGGAAACCAGTAGGATCGACATAATTGTTCGGATTGTATCCGGCATAGGCGTAGCTGGATTTTGCATACGCTGCGTCCTTGCTTAGAAATCTACCGACAGACGGGTCATAATAACGAGACATCAGGTAGTACAAGCCATCGTGGGAGTCGTAGCGATAGTCAGCGTATCTGTACGGATTGACGTTTGTCAGATCCGTGCTGTTGACCAACGCGCCCCAGGCGTCATACGTGTACGTGTAAACCAATGCGCCGGTTGCATTGCGCAGTTCCACGATGTCGCCACGAGCATTTTTCACAACATAGTACGGATGAGCACCATTGGTATCATAGGTCGTGATGCCGAGCAATCCGAGCGGCCCCCATGTGTAGTACTTTGTCATGACGGAGTTTTCGAATTCGGCTAATACGTGATCACTGTTACCATCGTACAGAAACTTGGTGGTCTTGTTGCCGACTGTTTCTTGTACACGTCGGTCCAAATTGTCGTACAAATAGGTCGCGACTTCGCCTGTTTGCGTGTTGACGGATTGAATCATACGACCGGCATCGTCCCAAGTGTACGTGTAAATCCCATTTTTCGTTACATTCCCGGCGTTGTCGTAGGAATAGGAGATCGACCCCGCTTGCAGGAGTTGATTGCCCTTGTCATAAGTGTACGTAGTCGTTGTAGTCGTGCCGTCGGTCTTCTTGACTTGCCGCTGTGACATTTGGCCGTACGGGTTTTTCGTTGCATCGTAGATGTAACTGTACGAGGTGACGATACCGGATGGACTCGTCTCGGTGAGAAGTTGACCGTCTTTGGTATACGTGTACGAGGTTTTGCCGCTGTTGCTCGTACTCGATTTGAGCCACCCGTTTTCGAAGTATTCATACTTGAATGTGGAAAGGATCGCGCCTGTGCTGGATGTGTTTTGCACCTGCACAATGTGACCGGCATCGTCATAGTCAATCGATTCAACGATGTTATTTCCATAGCGCAGCATGGAGAGGTTGCCATTTTCTCCATAGAGGACCCGGTTGTCCAACTTGTTGATGTCTTTGAGGTTCATTAATTGATCTAAGACATTGAATGTCAGGCTTTCACTGTACGGAGTTGCAACACTAGGGAGCGTCAAGGACCGCCCTTTGATCATGCCGGAACTCGTGAGGTCGTAGGTGAGGGTTCCTTGTCCATCAGACCATTTGTACAGACGATTGTCAGCGTCGTATAAGGCTGTATACGTGATCTTCGAGACACTGTCATAGATGGAAAGTATATTGCCGTTTTTGTCATAGGTGAAATGGTAACGGTCGATGCTGCCAAGATACTTGTCCGTGAGTTGGTTGGCTGAGTTATACGCATACGAGACAGTCGATTTGGTGGACGGTAACGTTCCTGCCACATATGCACCAGTCGGAGTATAGATCGATTCCAGCAAACCGTTCGGTGTGTAGTAGGTGTCGGTCACACGGCTCAGACCATCGGTGACGTTCGCTTTTTGACCGCGGGAATTGTAGGTGATCCCCGTAGTATTGTACGTTGTGACCTGGTTCGGAGTTTTGTCATACAGAAATGTGACATGTCCGTCCTTGTCGTATTGATAGAAAGTCGTCACATCTTGGTTTGCCGTTGTGAGGGTAGCCAGTTGACCCGTGAATGGGTCGTACGTGCGGACGGTGGCATTGTTGTTTGCATCTGTTTCTTTCGTGACGTTGCCCTGGTTGTCGTACTCGTAAGCTGTCGTGTGGTTCATTTGGTCCGTTGTCGAGGACAGGTCTTTGCCGTTTGCATAGGAATACTTTGTAGTACCTACGCTTCCAGAAACCAGACGCACGTTGTCAAAATAGACAGTGCCTGTTGCGTTATCTGTGACGAGAACGGGTCGGATATAGGTCGTCCCCGGAGTTGCTTGGCCGGCACCAAGTAGTGCGGTTAGCATCGTCCAATCGGTGGTTCCACCGAGTGTATTCGAATCTACAACGCCGATTTGGTTGTAGTTTGCGTCATACTCGCCAATTCGAATTCTCCCAACATTCCCACTCAAATTCGTCGTTTTGACCAAGGTAGTCAAAGTGTACGAAAGTGTGGAATTGTAGGGTTGGAACGTGGTGGAACGAATCCCGGTCATCGTTGTCGCATTGGTAATGGAGGCAGCATGATTTCCCGTATAGCCTGAGTTCTCCCATTTCGATGTGCCCGAGTCAGAGGGGCTCCAATCCATCGGGAAGGTAGCTGTGCTGTTTGGAAGTTCAAAGCTCGAATTGTCCGTGAGATTGTACTCCGTATCGACGCCGTACTGTTGAAGTTGTACCGCATCGAAGTACGAGGTACCGATTCCGTTGTCGTTGGCGCCGTACATTTTCAACCGCAACGTAGAGGTGCCGACAGGAAGGTCGGTCGGAACGATCTGTGTGCGAACATGGCGCCATTCGGTCGTTCCATCAACTTCAAGTTTTCCTACCTCACCAATTTCTACATTTGCAGAGTTGTAGGCAAGAACAGACAGGACTGTTTTTTGCGTACCTGTCTGGGACACGCTCTTAATATCTCCCGCCAACAGATAAGCGGATGAAGGCACGATCACCAAGGCGGGGTCGGAGGTGACAGATGTGGAAGCTGACGGGCTTGCAGCAGCGAAGTTGATTTTGAAATCGCGATTCCCGACAGACGCCGCTGTGGTGTCAAGCCCCCAGGTCCCGTTGACTCCTTTGTTGAAGATAAAACCGTTTAATCCTTGTTCAAAAGAACTGTTTTCCAAGAGATTATCGGCCATACCGACAGCATTGGTTGCACTGGTCAAACGGCCGCGTGCATCGTGGATTTGAGAAGTGCTGGTCCCGGACTCGTTGTGTGCTGTCAAGACGTTTTTCAAGATGTCGTACGTGTACGCGAGTGTCGTGCCGGTCACAGTCTTATGGGTCAAGGTATCGGCATTGTTATTATACGTGAATGTTTCTGTGCCGCCGTTACCATCTTTGGAGTAGGAAAGCTTCCCGGTGACCGGATCGTACTGGTAGGTCCAAGTGTTCCCGTTGGGATCCTTCGTCGAGGTCATTTGGTTCGATGCCCAATCGTTGATCCTCTTCAGGTTGGTATTATCCGGGTCGACTTGTGTTTGATTCAGGTTTTGATCGCTGTTGTAGGTGTAGAGGGTTTTACGGCCTTCCGCGTCGTAGTGGGCGGTTTGTAGTGTCGGAGGCCAGTTCGTGTACTGGTCACCGGAGATGAATCGGCTTGCAGAGTTGCTTTCTTCCAGTTGGATTCCGTCCCACCAACTGCTGCCTGAACCGCTGGAGCTACTTGCGGCTAAACGGACACTGACGTATACCGTATTGGCGGGCAGGGCGGAAGGTGCGAAGGTGATCGATTTTCGTTGCCAGTCAGAGATGGTTCCGTTGTTGGTTGTAGAACCGGTGACCGCTATACGAGCCGCTTGCACTTCTTGGATCACATTGTGGTTCGCATCGTACGCAAGCAGGGAGAGCACCGTAGTCTGAGTACCGGAGTTTTGAATGGCTTTGATATAGCCACTCAACGTATAGGATGTTGCGTTTTTGTTTACTGTGTACTGATCCGACGTATAGACGCTGTAGAACGAAGGGTTTTTGTACGCGTCCGTATCCAGTTTAAAAGCAGTTAGATCAAACGGGAGTACGGTTGGTTTGTTGATGGTGCCGTTGTCATAACCTTCGTAAAAAGCGAAGTGGTCAGGCAGGTTGTTTCCGCCAGAGGAGACTTCGAAATTTCCGTTTGCTATGATGTTTGTCGGGTTGATGGAGGTCAGACGGAAACTTGTCGGATCACCAGGATCAGTTGTGTAATTTACATAGGAGATACGTCCGTCTGGGGTCTTCATCGAAGTCAAGTTGTGATTGTTGTCGTAGCTGTACGTGATCAAACGCCCATTCGGGTCGCTGTAGGGCAAGGTGACTTTAAACAGGTTGAGGTTGCTATCATATCCGTAGTACCAAACACGGGTTGACGGGTCGGTTGCTGATTCAATAAGCCCGTTTGAATTATACGAAAGCGTGATAGCGTGGTTCGCACCATCGGATATACTTGTTACTTGGTTTTGTGCGTTGTACCCGTAGGTGAGACCGTTTCCGGCGATATCAGTTGCTTTGGACAATTCAAACTGTCGGATGCTTGAATTTGGAACTTGGTTAAATGTAAAAACGGACTTGTCCGCGGTCGTGAGAGTGGCCGTGGAGCCCGATACATTCAATTTCAAATAAAGCCCGTCTGGAGACGTGTAGTTGCCGTTGATGTCCTGAGAGAAGTAGTACGTTGTCCCGGTGCTGCCTACGAGGCGGGCCACGCCAGTAGTCGGAGCGTACAGACGCATATCCATCGGGGTGCTCCATCCGTACCCCAGAACACCGGACGCTTTGGATCGGCTGTTATAAGTGCGGGTAAAAGAGACCGGAGTCTGTTGTCCCGGGTAGTTGATATCAGTCACAGGAAGAACCAGATTCATATTGCCCATGTTGACGGGACCGTCAAGGGTCCAGTACGGTTCATCACCTTTGCCGTCGATGGTAAACGAAATGGAGAGAAACGGGTGATCGTTTGGATCTTCCGTGTCAGCGGCTGCGAGGAAACTGCGGACGACGTCCGTTTCATTTTTATATCGAAGTTCGACGCCGTAATTGGGTTGAACGCCGTTGTACCAATCTTGAACTAGACTGGTGACCGGGATCGTCCACGGATATGGAATACTTTGATTGGTGACAAGATAGCTGCCATCCACTCCTCCGATCGAAGGTTGGTTATTCCAAGATACCGCGTGCGAATCCCAATACGAAGTGACACGATGAACTTCGATGGTTGGGGTTTGCTGCGGATTGAGGTCTGATTGGTAGCCCACGTTATCCAAGTTCAGGGTGGCGTTTGTGATCACCGCCCCTGTTGGGAGTCCGGGCAGAATGAATTTAAGAAGCGGACGGGTCGTCCCTTTGTTAACACTGGATCCTATCAACATAGTTTGGTATTTGTCAAACGTCACGTTGTTTTCATCGTATCCATTCGGAAATTGCGATGCGACCATAGAGTTGAAGTACTGCGTGCTGGTTGTCGAGAAACTCGGGTCGATTACGACCGGATACAGGCGTTTAGGATCTTGCAGCCAAGCGGGGTCAGCGATCAAGTCGAGCAATTGATTCCCTTGAGCGTCCTTACGGAATTTGTAAGTAACTCCATTGGACAATTGGTCGTTTGCGTCGTACATAAACGGTTTATCGAGGAAGAAGCTCGGGTCGGACGAATGTCCTTTGAAAATGGCCACTGTACCGTCCGGTTGTTCTTTGTAGTTCAAACCATTAAGGTTCAAGTTGAATGTGAACGTATTGGTGCCCGGAGCTTTTTTCAGGGTCAAGGATTCCTTTAAGCTGGTGGGCGTAATTTCATACGAGAGATCGGTATCTTTCGTGGCATCTGTGAAGGTCAGTTTGTTGTTTTTTGAAAGAGTGCCGTTTACTTCGTCTGTAAAAACGGGTTGGAAAGTAACGGAGGCTCCGTTGGCGGAAAACTGAGTCTGTCCGCCTTTGGACTTGTCTGGAAGTGAGACGTCAAAGTTGTTGGATTTATTATGATACGTGCCGTCGTTTCTCACTTCTAGAGAAGAGTCGATCTCCTTCCAATTCCCAGTAGCCTGGTCTTGGTAATGAATCGGATCGAGGTAGACCCGTTGGGTGTAGGTACCGTCGGAGTTTTCGAATGTCTTCGTGTTGCGAGTACGGAGTTTTTCAATCTCATGCCCAGTAGTTTGTTTCGTTTCTTGAACGGTGCGAGTCTCCGTCGTTTTGTTCGTGTTGAGGTTGGTTTCCGAATCAATGACATGTACAGTTTTGGAAGTTGAATCCGTGTACGGTTCCACGTGGTGCGTGTCAAGGTTGTCATTCGTCGCCGGAGTCGTGACGGTCTGTGATTGGGTAGTCGGAAGAGTAGCAGACGCATCAAGTTTGGTGTTCTCTTTTACTGTACTCACAGTTTTGGAAGGCTCAGTTTCCATAACCGTGTAGGTTGAGGATTGAGACATCGGCGTCGTGATGGGCTTTGATGAATCAGTTGGCATGGAGCTTTCTTGATCATCACCAATCGTGTTAGAGGGCTCAGGTGCAGTTATGGCGGTTGTCTCAGATTGAGAAGTGAATGAGGCAACCTCACGTTTCTCTGTAGCTGTACCAACCGCAGTCACTGTGCTGGTGGCCGATTGCGTGACCGGAGTAGTGACAGCCGTTTCAGAGATGTTTGACGAAGTGGTCTCGGTAGTTTTTGACGTGCTACTCATAGCGTGTAAAATAGCAGTGGTGTCAGCAGAAACGGAAGTGCTCGTAACTTTTGCAGTTGTTTTGACGTTGTCAGTTGGCTCAGTTGCAGTTTGGATGGCTGCATGAACTGCAGCAACTGAGGGTTTGGTGGGTGTGGACACAATCATAATCTTGCTGATTGAATTTGGAGAGGGTTCCGACGGTAGATGAACAGCTTCAGAATTTTGATCTACCGTCTGACTGGAGGATGTGGTCGTCTGAGTTTTATTCAGAGTTGATGTGTTGTTCTGTTTTGCCAATTCAGATAAATCGGTAGCGGAGGCGTTGGTCGGTTGATGAGTGGCTGTCGTCGTACCACCTGATAACGTATCAACAGGGTGTATCGGAATTTCATCAGCTTGAATCGGTGTTGACACAGTGGTGGAAATCACGGCAAAAACGACGAACAGGGTTGTTAATTTCCTGAACATTGGATGAATCAAACGGTTTTCCTCCTGTATATCTACTGTATATCAGTTTACATAATACCACCTCTTTTTTTGTTTCGATATTCAAAATAACTGGTCTAACTTACAAAAATATGGAGGTGTTCCAAGGGGATTATCTCCTATGTAACCTTACATTTGTTAAAACGAGGCTATTCAACAATAGGTCCATAGTCTGAACCATACAAAGAACCAGATCGCAATAAAGGAGTGTACACCAAAATAAAATCAGTAGGAGTCATTCGAATCGTTCTGATGATGAGACCTCCTCGCATTCTTCCTCCTTATTCTGCCATACTACCTACTTAAGAACCCTACCCAGCAGGAGGTCTCCTCATGAATCGATATAAAGCCCTCACCACTCTCATTCTTCCCGCACTGCTCGCGACTTTCGCATCAACTCCAACCCAAACCACCTACGCCCAAACTCCGACCTTCACCGACATCTCCGACTCCTACGCCTCCACTGAAATCCAAGCCCTCGCAGCCCAAGGCGTCATCGGGGGCTATGGCGATGGCACCTTCCACCCAACCAGCACGATGACCCGCGACGAGTTCGCCTCGATCCTCGCCCATGCGATGCAGCTAAAAACGGACACCGCCGCATCCGCACGTTTCACCGACGTCGAACCTTGGGCGCGTCCTTACGTCGGAGCTCTCGTCAACGCCGGCATCACTTCCGGTACAAGCACGACCACCTACGGAGCCCGAGACCCGATCTCCCGCGAGCAACTCGCCGTGTTTTTCCTGCGGGCGATGCAAAGCGCTTCCCAAGCCCAGACTCTGAACTTGCACGGCACTTTCGACGACCGGGACATCATCTCGGAGTACGCCCGACCCTTCGTCGGACTCACACAACGCATCGGCTTCATCCAAGGCGCGACCGACACCCAAGGTCTGCTCAAATTCGATCCCCAAGGCAACGCCGAACGCCAAGCCGTCGCCCGCTTGTCCTACGAATTCGTTCTCCACCAAGCGGCGTATCAAAACAAAATCGCATCCTTCACCAACACCGCAGCCCTGCTCGACAGCACCGTGCAAGTCATGGAGAACCTCCAATCTGCGAACATCGCCTACACCCGCATTCGATTTGGCAACGACCAAGAACGCGCCACGATCCAATGGACCAAAAACCCGTTCACCGTCCACATGCTTGGCACACACCAAGGCGTGGACGCCTCCAACCAACCGACTTCCGAAACGATCGAATCCTACGCAGCCAACGGCTATCTCTACCAACCGCGTTCTGCCAACGGGCAAGTCACATGGAGCAAACGCGCCTATACCCAGAGCACTCTCGGTCCTTACGAAAGCGTCGTCCCGCACGGTATGCTCAAAGCCAGCATGACGCACGACCTGGCACCGTTCCTAACCGCCCAAGAGGATGCCACCACGTACACGCTGACAGGCTCCCTCACCGGTCGGGACTACCAAATTCTCTTCCTGCTCCCCGAGGACTGGTCGCACCCCGCACCGGGTCCGATGACCTACCGCCTCGTCATCGACAAAGCCACCAAGCACCTCACCGCCATGCGCATCGAGCAAACGGACCCCAGCCATTTTCTCTCCGACTACGCGTTCCAAGACTTCAACAACGTCCCCCCGGTCACCGTCCCGCAAGAAATCCTCGACAACGCATAAGCTCTAGAAAAAAAGTCCCTCTCTGCCGCAGCAGGGAGGGACTTTTTTCGCGAACGTCGTGATTTCGCAAACTCTCACTTCTTCACAAACTCCCGCACCAACTGCGCAAACTCTTGCGGTTTCTCCATCGGGCCCATGTGGGCGGTGCCTTCCACAAACACTTGCTTCGCATGCGGCACACGCTCGACCAACAAGTTGCTGATCTCCTCAAAATCGGGCCAGTCCAGATCGCCGTAGATGGTCAACAGCGGCACTTGAATCTCTTCCAACCGCGTAATCGGCAGTGGCTCCAACACGCGAATCATCGAGAAGTCCCGCTCCAATCCGTTTGCATGCACCCGGATCTCCCGCAAGCGCTCGCGAATTTCACCGCCGACACGACCCGGCTCTGCATTCGGCCCGTCGAGCAACGTCTCGATGTCGCGTTGCAGGAGTTTTTCTTGCTCGCCCGCTTGGGCAAGTTCGAACAGCATCTTGCTCGTTTCCTGAATCGACTCCGAGCGCGGCGCCCCCATCATAGCGCCATACGCATGCACCAGACCGAGCACACGCTCCGGATACGCACAAGCCACCTCCAATTGTATTGCACCGCCCATCGAATGCCCGACCAAGTACGCTTGCTCAATCCCGAGATCATCGAGCAAACTCGCAATGTCCGCATACGGGGAGTACGGTTCCGTCGAAGCCGGAGACTGCCCGAACCCGCGCAGATCAAAACGAATCACCTGAAACTCCTGCGCCAAGTCTTCAAAAATCCCGTCCCACATCCGCGTATCCAAATTCCACCCGTGAATCAACACAATCGGAGTTCCGACCCCGAGTCGCTCGTAGTACATCCCGCTCGTCTTGGCAAATCCTTTTTCCAACGTCGTCATTTCGAGTCCTCCTTCAAGTAACTTCCATTTTCTGACTTCATTATCGCACTTTTCTTCTGAAAGTTCCAATCATTTGCATGGACATCCTTCGTGATCTGGCTCCGTAACTTTGGAAAAAATTGACGGATGATCTAAAGTCCATTATAATGATTGAAAATTTATGTTTGCTCAATTTGAGGGGGCCTAAGTCTATGGTAATACGCCGCACCTGTCTCTCGTCCACAATTGAATAGAACACAGGAGGAGTATGACTATGGAACCCTTTTTGAAACCGTACCACCTGAACTTGATCCGCTCGCAGGTCAATTTGTTGATCGGAGCGTTTTACTTCGCCGGAGATTACCGGGTCGTGGATGCCTCAAGGGAGAGTGCCTTGCATACGCTGTACAGCGAAATCCATTGCACGACTCCTGAACAGCGGGAACTGTTGACCGACGCAGGCAAGGTGCGGGACAAGGACGAACTCAAGCAGTATCTCGCACGCCTCGAACCCTACGTCATCCCGTTCCCGACGATCACGGGGTCTGAGATTCGCAAGCTGTTCCCCAAGGTAAAAAAGCTCGTCCTCCCCGACTTGGACGCGCTTGATTTCTCCAAGTTGACCTACCTCGGATGGCGCGACATCGCCACGCAGTCGTTGTATGTGGTCTACCGGATGAACGGCAAATGGATCGGGGCAGAGTGCAGCTATGTGATGGGTCCGAAAAATCGCGCCTACCAATGCACGTGGTGCCAACGCCCGCACGGTGGAGACGGGGTCGCCTTGGTCACCAAGCAGATCAAAAACCGCCAAATCCAAGACGGCTATAAAGTCATCGGCAACCACATCTGTCTGGACAGCTCCCGATGCAACGCGACGATGACCGACCCGGCCGAGTTTGAGAAATTTATCACCACAATGAAGTAGAGAATGAGGGGGTAAGGGGCATGGCGATGTTGCAACCCAAGTTGCAGAGCGTTGCGCTGAAAAGCCCGTCCACGGGAAAAAACATCGTGACGATGTTGCTCGGGACGTGGCTGATCGGCGGCGTGTTCGTCGATGGATTCGCGCACAACCACGGGGTTGTGGAGACGTTTTTCACTCCGTGGCATGCGATTTTGTATTCCGGATTTGTCGCGACGGCGGCGTGGATTTTATGGATGATCGCCCAGATCAAACGCAAGAACGGCGTTTCGTGGGCGCAAGCGGTGCCTCGCGGGTACGGGCTCGGTGTGATCGGAATCTTCGTGTTCCTGCTCGGCGGGCTCGGGGATATGGCGTGGCACGAGATCTTCGGCATTGAAAAGGACGTCGCCGCGCTGCTCAGCCCGACGCACTTGATTCTCTTGGCGGGGGCGCTCTTGATCTTGACTTCCCCGTTTCGCGTAGGCTGGACCGACAGCGCGATGACCGCCCCGACGTGGCGGGAGTTTCTGCCGGTGCTGCTCTCGACGGTGCTGACGGTCTCGACGATCTGTTTCTTCCTTATGTATGCGTGGATGTTCCGTCAGAACATCCCGGCGGAGGGCAATGTGCAGTATTTTGCCACGCACTTTGCCGGTGCGAACTTCTACCGCTTGCAGGAGCTGAACAACAAGTACGGATTGGTCACGATCTTGCTCGACACGATCGTGCTCGTCGCTCCGATGTTTTTGCTGATGAGTCGTTGGAAGACTCCGTTTGGCACCTATGCGTTTCTGTTCGGCTTCGTCGGTCTGATCATGGGCGTGCTGGACGGTTTCATGGATTGGGTCGTCATTCCGGTCATTCTCGTTGCAGGCTTGCTGGCTGACGTGTTGCTCAAAACGTTGAACCCAAGCCCGGAGCGGATGTGGGGTTACCGCGTCATCGCCTTGGCCGTGCCGCTGACTCTGTGGGGCGTGTACTATGCAGGCATGGCGGTGTTGGACGGAATCGGCTGGGCTCCTGAACTGTGGGCGGGTTCTGTTGTGGAAGCGATGCTCGTATCTCTGGGCGTCTCGTTGCTCGCGTTGCCGCCGCGCCGTGGGGACTGATCTCATGCGTTGGATGAAGCGAGCAGCCCTGGTGGCGCTGGGAGTTGCCGCTGTCGGGATGTCAGGTTGCTCCTCAAGGGCGATGGACAATTTTGACCTGCATCCCGCAGACCACGGATTGGTTCACGCGCTGCAATCGGCCGGGCAAGGAGAGACCAAATCGGACGGATACAGCTTCAAGGTGTTGTCGATGCAACCGTTGACGTTGCAGATTCTCGACGCAAACGGGAGTCCTGTACAGAACTTTACGGAAGACATGACGATGCTCTTGCACTTGATCGTGGTTTCTCGCGACCTCTCGTCGTTTGCGCATCTGCACCCGGACTACCAAGGGAACGGCGTGTTCACGATCTCGCATGAGTTCCCGTTTGGCGGCGAGTTTCAACTGATCGCCGAGTTCGTGCCGGAGGGCAAGGACATCGCCGTTGCCAAGCATTGGGTCACGGTGGAGGGCGCAACGCATCAGGCACAGCCCGTTTTGCCCGATGAAAAGTTCACGAAGACGCTCGATGGTGTGGAAGTCACCCTGACGACCACGCCGGACATTCCCGAGCTGAAGTCGGGGCAGATGGCGATGTTGAATTTTCACCTCGCCGATCCCACGACGCATAAGCCTGTGAAACTCGACAAATACTTGGGCACGTTCGGACACGGCGTGATCTTGAACAGCGAGGGCAACCGCTACTTGCACGTCCACGCGATGGACGGCGTAGGTTCGGGCTCGGATGTGATGTTCCACACCGAATTCCCGGCTCCGGGGCTCTACAAAGTTTGGGGCCAGTTCCAAGTGGGAGATGAAGTGATCGCGGCACCGTTTACCGTGAACGTTCAATAAGTAGGGAAGAGAACCAAAGTCGGCGATGTTGCTGACTTTGGTTTTTTTCGTATTTTATTGAAAATAATATAGGTATGAGGAGGGAAAATCTTGGAACAAAAACGAGGAATTATACAAGCGCTCACCCGCGTCCAACTTCTATTGATTGCCCTCATTATGCTGCTTGGATTGATATTGCGAGTGGTCATGATCCTCCATCATCCGGATCGGCCGATTACCATTTATGATGATATGTACTACATCAAAAGCGCACAGCGGCTTTTGGAGGCCGGAATTTTTACGTTTGGGTTTGACGTCAACTTGCCAACGGTGTTCATTCCGCCGGTCTTTCCCTTGTATCTGGCGGGGGTCTTTGCAGTGTTTGGTTCGGGGGAAGTTGGACTGACGGTGGCGCAGTATTCCTTTGCTGTGATCGGGACTTTGGCGATTGGGATGACGGCGCTCTTGGGCGCAGTGATCAAGAGACCGTATGCGGGGATCGTCGGGGCGTTGATATACGCGGTGTACCCGCCTACGATCTTGTCGAGCATCGTGTTTTTGACGGAGTCGATGTTTACGTTGGGGATGTTGGCTTTTTTCGTGGTGCTCATCCGGGCGATTCAAACGCACAGGACCTCGCTTTTTATCTGGGCGGGGGTTCTGCTGGGGATTACGACGTTGACGAGACCTACGATTGCTCTCGTGCCCGCCGTAGTCGGGCTGTATCTCTGGTTTCGGGCGGATTACGGGTTTAAAAAAGCGTTTCGGGTCGGCGTACTTCTCGTGGCGACGTTGTTCCTCGTCCTGTCGCCGTGGATCATTCGCAACTACGTTGATTTCCATCAATTCATCCCGCTCACCAAGGCCAGCGGGAATCCATTTCTCACCGGAACGTATCTCAATCACGATGTATGGTCAGGTGGACATGACCCGCAGTTCAAGGACCTGCCCGTCGGGTGGAAGCGGGTTCCGGGAGATCAGATTGCGACGAACGACTTGCTGATGGAGATGGGGAAACAGCGTCTGCAAGCGGAGTTCTCCAAACATCCCAAGGAGATGTTGCAGTGGTACACCATCGGGAAGTTCCGCGCGTTTTGGTCGCGGCCGTTTGATTGGCGAGAGACGTTGGTGGGGGACTTCCAGGTGCTGATTCCGATACATAAGTATTTGGTCGTGTTTGGAGCGCTCGGGATGTTCGTTTCGGTTTTGAGGAAGCAGGAATTTGTGTGGTTGTTGGTGCTGTTTTTCGCGTATTTTACGGGAGTGCATATGGTGTATGTGACGCTGCCGAGGTACGCATTGCCGTTGCTCCCGATCCTTTTCTTGTTCGTCGGGATGCTCTTGCCGGAAAGAAACCGTGTCGTCGAGTGACGGCACGGTTTCTTTTTGCCTATGTTGTAGAGGGGGAGGAGGAGGGCGGACGTGAACGAGGTGGAGCGGAAGTTGCGCAAGTTGGAAGCTCGCTTGATGGCGGAGGTCGGGCCGATGCGTCGGGCTTATGAGATGGAAGATGATGAGAAGGCGCGGATCATCATGTTCATGGAGAGGTATTTTGAAGCAAACACGGGAACGTATCGGGACCAGTCGATTCGGCAGTATATTTTGTATCGGTTGAGTTTTCCGTATCAGTTTGGATGATTCGCGTATGTTGTCACAAAACGCAACGCTTCCTCGTCTTGAGTGTAAACTCACAGACGCAAGGGGGCGTTTTTTATGGAACGATGGGATGTAGTGGTCATTGGCGGCGGGCTTTCCGGTTTGACGGCGGCTGTCTATTTGGCGAAACAAGGGCTTCGGACGTTGGTTTTGGAGCAGAGTTCGCGGTGGGGAGGGCGTGGCGCGACGGATGAGAGGGAAGGGAGCCTGTTCAACATCGGCCCGCATGCGCTTTCGAACCAGGGACAGGGACGCAAGATTCTGCAAGAGCTCGGCCTCGATCCCGACGCAGGCGAAGTGGTGCTCGGAGGCCGACTCGTTACGCAGAGCGGGGTTCATGGGCTGCCTGTATCCGCTTTGGAATTGTTGAAGACCACCGCTTTCTCATTTCGAGAAAAAATCGAGTTGGCTCGCGTGATGGGCAAGGTTTCAAAGGCCGTGCCGGAAGCGAGTATGCAGTTGACCTTGGCGGAGTGGGTTGAGCAAAACGCACGCCATGAGAACGTGCGAAAGTTCCTGTACGCTTTGTTCAGGCTCGGGAGCTATTCGAACGCGCCGACCCGAGTCAGTGCGGGGGTTTGCCTACGCCAGTTTCAAGTGGGCGGGGGCGGGGTGCGATATCTGCATGGAGGGTGGCAAGCGATGGTGGATTCTCTCGCTGACAAGGCAAGATCGGCAGGAGCTGTCCTGCGCACGGAGCAGAAGGTCATCGCCATCTCCGGCACCCATCCTGAGATGAAAGTCGTGCTCGCGGACGGTAGGGAGATTGCAACTCAACACATCGTGGCGGCGATCAACCCGCAAGTTGCCCATCAACTCACCGGAGCTGTGCCCAACTCGCATCTCGCGAAGGTTTGCAAACGGTTGATTCCGGTACTGGGGGCAGCGCTCGACGTCTCGTTGCGCCGATTGCCCGACCCGAACACCGACTTTGCGCTCCATCTCGACCGTCCGTACTACTACTCCAACCACTCCAGCGTCGCTCGATTGACTCGCGATGACCGCCATGTGGTCTTGCATCTTTTTAAATATCTGAGTCCGGACGACACCCCGGACGCAGCTCGCGATCGGGCGGAACTGGAGGGATTTCTCGACTTGCTCCAACCGGGGTGGAAAAATGAAGTGATCACATCCCGCTTTCTCCCACGGATCGCAGTCACCTATGGGCTTCAAACGGTGGAACGAGTGGGTTCCCATGAGCCGGAAAACGTCGTGCCAGACATCCCCGGTCTCTTTCTCGCGGGGGATTGGACCGTCTGTGATGCGATGCTCGCCGACGCCGCATTTGTCAGCGGCAAAGAAACTGCCCAGCGCATCCTCTCCGTTGCTATACTATAGAAGAAGATCACCTCGGAGGGAGTGAGCCCACATCGACACGCAAGACCTTTACACCGAATACAGGCCGTTGCTTTTTTCGCTGGCCTACCGATTGCTCGGCACCGTCATGGACGCAGAAGACATGGTGCAAGAGACGTTTGTCGCGTATGCCGGCTTGGGGGAAGCGCAGGAAATTCACAACCAACGCGCCTACCTCTGCAAGATGCTGACCAACAGGTGTCTCGATTTTTTGCGATCCGCCAAACACCGTCGGGAAGTCTACGTCGGCCCGTGGTTGCCGGAGCCGGTCGTCTGGCGAGAGGACCGGGGAGACCACGATCCGATGCGAGAACTGCTCTGCCGCGACGATTTGACGATGGCGTACTTGTTGATGATGGAAACGCTCACTCCGACGGAGCGTGCGGTGTTCGTTTTGCGAGAAGCGTATCAGTACGAGTATGCGGAGATCGCGAACCTCGTGGGCAAGTCGGAAACGAACTGTCGCAAAATTCATTCTCGCGTGAAACAAAAGCTTCACCCGGAGGTTGCTGACCGCCATGTTGAGTACGCGAAGGATCAGGCGGTGCTCAATCGCTTTGTGACAGCTTTCACCACGGGGGATACGGGGACGTTGATGGAACTGCTTTCTGATGATGTGACTTTGCTTTCCGATGGGGGTGGAAAAGCAGTGGCGGCGATCCATCCGATCGTCTCTTCGGCCCGCGTGCTTGTGTTTCTGCAAGGGATCGTCCGGAATGCTCCGTCGGGAAGTGCGATTGACCCGGTTACGATCAACGGGCAACCGGGGCTTTTGTTTAAAGCTGGGGATGAAGTGGTGGGGACGTTCTCGTTTGATCGCGAAGGGGAGCGGATTGGGAGGATTTTTATGGTTAGGAACCCGGATAAGTTGGCGCGGATAGGATCTTGAGGGAATGGGGGATTCCTGATCAGATGACCAGACGGATTTCATTGGAATAGGATCATCGGGTCTTTTGGATTTAGAGCGGTGAGCCTTATCACAAATAGGGAAACGGTAGTGTTGAGAAGTTGTCGCAGCTTGTGGTAAAATAAATTCACAAGAAATGCATATAATAAAAAGTGACCGCAGGTGCTAGTAACACCTACGGTCGTTGCACAACTGATACCCATCAAGGGTGTCGGCTCAATGTTCGCTAGAAATAGATCTCCTAGGCCGTCCAAGCTCAAGGGAGGTCTATTTCTTTTTTAGTAGGTTGAGTATGGTCAGGATTACAGTCAATAATCCGAAAATGATCGCAGCTACAAGCGTACCAAATGCAATCATAAAAGTCAGAATCTGAAATTCCGTCATACCGATCTCACCCCCTTTCGTGAGGGGATGAGCCGACCGCCCTTGAGGAGCTTATTCAATTGTACTGATAGTATTCTATCATAGGAGAATCCAAAGAGGAACGCCTGTTCTTTAGATCGAGATAAAAACTTTACCGTCAGTCAAAATTTTGTGTTTGCTATTGCCACGGTGAGCCGTATCATAAGTGAGTGTGAAATACGAGGGGAAGTAAAGACCTCGCCAACATCTAGTTCCTGTTGGCTGAGGTCTTTTTGTGTTTGGGTTATTTTTCGTAGAACTTCAATATTGAGCTGATCAGGAACGGGATTGATAGTAAGATTCTTGAAAAAGGTTCAACTACTTCTGCCTACGACCATACTTCAGTCTGTGACATAGAATCATCGTGATAACGACAAAAACGATTTCGAAGATTCCAAACCCATAAACCCAAGGTTCGTACATCGTTTCACTTCCTTCTGTTGAAGATTCAGTCACGTTAATGTATTCACATGTGTTTGACTAAGTAATTAATAAATATATTCTGGAAGTTATTATTCTGTTATAATTGTCAGAAACTGTAACACTTCTTGGGAGGACTTCTCAAATGGGAACTGAAGTGAAGAATAGTGTCGGGGAAAAGATCAGAAGATTTCGTGAGGAACGGGGATTGAGCCAAAAGGAACTTGCTGACAAGGCAGATGTTTCGCCGTCCACGATTAGCAAGGCTGAAGGCGGTATCTTTACCCCTTCCCCCGATAAGCTGCAACGGGTCAGTGACGCGCTGGGTATCCCGTTCCAAGAACTGATTGAAGCTACTGCTGAGTTAGAAGTCCGTACCCTAGTGGTAATTGTCAAAATCTTTGTGGAGCGGAAGGAATACTTCATGCGTTAAAACACATAACTGCCCTAGAAAAACGTGGCGATTTGCTGGAACATCAGAAGCAAGAAGTGTCCTTATACAAAGCTGAATCATATATGAGGACAAGCAGAGCAGAAGAAGCCATTCGTATTCTCTCTGATCTACGTGAAAGCCTCGAATCAGCCCAAGAGGACGAACACCTAGTTGCTGACGTATTCAACCGATTAGGTAACGCCTACTTCCTTGCCTCTAACATGACCCATGCTCATGCACACTATCTGAGAGCACAACAGATAGCGTTGACGTTCGCTGTCTTTGATGAACTCGCGGCGAAAATATCCTACAACCTTGGAATGGTGTGCAGTTGGCTCAAAAAGCCGTCGGAAGCTACGGAGCACCTTGAAAAAGCAGAATGGTACTTCCGTGAGATTGCAGACAACATCAGATTAGCCGATACTCTTTTTAGGCAAGGGCAATGTTATCGCGATCTGAACAAATTGGAACTTGCTGAGAGGTATTTGAACGAATCCTTTGCCATATACAAATCACATAACCTTCTCGTACTGGCACAACATGTACGTTACAACCTTGCAAGCTCAGTTACTTCGGTGAAGGAATTTTCTCTCGCGGTGGAACAGCTCCTAGAGTGCATCGACAACTTCAAGTTATTACAAAGTTTTAATATGGTTATCTATTCGAATGTGAGAATTGCAGAGATACACTTGGAGAACGGTCGCTACAAAGAGGCAGAGCAATTTCTAGTAGAAGCACAACATGTGTTGAGTTCGGTCGAGCTGCCTGAGTATGACCACAATAACGTCTATGCTTTCTACTACAGAGTGTTGGCAAGATCATTGTACGCAAAAGGTAAATTCTCAGAAGCAATTGAAATGTCTTTTAATTCATCGGAACGCTACGGTAAAATAGGGGTAAAGAGAGACGAAGCTGATGCATTAGAGATTGCGGTTGACTCCTACTTGAAACTCGGAGATTCCGATGCGGCTATTCAGCTTTCAAGGCGCATCAGCGACCTGCTACGGTACTCTCTCGACTTATTTGCCAACCCGGAGGTGTAATGATGAAAAAACTCGTAAAGATCATGATTTGTGCGACTCTTGTTGGCTCTGTTCTCTGGACGGCAACATCGTCCAAACAACAAAATGCTGACTACACGGGACCCGGCCCTATGAGCATTGCGTACCCCATTCACTAGTTTCACTCGTCTGTACAAACGTACTTTTTCGACTCCCCTAGCATACGCTAGGGTTTTTCTTGTTGTAAGACTTCGTGAATACCTTTGATTATTTTGTCATGCAATTCATAATTTATTATTGTGTGCTTTCCCCTTAATATGACGGTATAAGAGGTTGACGGTAGGACATTAGATACCTTTGCAAATGAGGAAAACCGTTTAACCAATGTCAAAGGGGGCATTGAGTATGTCGTTAGGAAGCAAGATCAGGGAGCTTCGACTCAAGAAGGGTCTCACTCAAAGTGACTTGGGTTCAGGACTTGTCACACCAAGCATGATCTCTCAGATTGAATCGGACAAGGCTAACCCCTCGTATAAGGTTCTCGAAGCAATAGCCATACGGCTGGAAGAACCTTTGGAATACCTCCTCGCCGATCTCGAAAGCCAACTAGAGCACCATACCGCGCACAAGGTTGCAAAAGCACTTATGTCCTCGGGGTCATATGACCGCGCTGTCGATCTTCTTACAGTGGTTGTCCAGAATCCCTCTTCGAACTTGAATCCGGTTGACGTGAAGATTGATCTAGGGAAGTGCCTTTTAGAATTGCATCGCTTTGACGAAGCAAGTGACGTTCTGAATGAAACCGTTGAGCTTGCATTTGCTAGGCTGCATTTCCAACGTGCGCTGTCTGCTCTGAACATCCTGGGAGCTTTGGAACAACGCCGCAAGAAGCACCACAGAGCGGTTTATTACTGGAGGAAGGGTTATGACCTCTTCCCGCAATTGACGAATCCTGAGCCGTTTCTACAGGGTGAGTTGCTGAACAATCTCGGTTCGATTCACCACGATCTCGGGGAGACACATGACGCACTCACGTATTTTCAAGAAGCAAAGAATCTCCTAGCTGACACGGACAATTTTGAGCAGATCGGGAAGACCTATCTTGGACTTGCATTGAGTCTCCGTCAGCAAAGGGAGTTCGATCTTGCCGCTGAGTACGCTTCCTATGCTGTTGCTCTATTCGAATCGGTCAAGAATGTGAAGCTGGCAATCGAGGTCAAACGCAACTTTGTCACCGCGGGCCAGAGTGGGAAGCCATCGGCACAGGCTCTAAACAGCCTTGAAGAGTGCCTAGAGCTTTGCGAGTCAAACAGTTTCACAGACGAGGCGGCGACGATCTATGGCGACATCGCCTTGCTCCACATCCAGCAGAAGAAACCGCAGTTGAGCCTTAAAGCGTCTGAGGAAGGACTTGCTATTGCAACCGCCGGTTCTGCGACGGCTGCAACATTACTCAGGGTCAAGGGTCTTGCCCTTGGGAGCTTGGACAAGCATAGCGAAGCGGTACGGACATTCGAGCAAGCAATTGAACTGTATAGGGGGCATGACATGAAAGCAGACGTTGCAGACTGCTATTCGCTCTTGGCAGAGGTACACCAGAAGGCGGGAGATGTGAAGACTGCGTATGACTGTCTCCGTCTCATGAGAAAGGTCATGCAAGAGAGCTTAAAAGATCGTGGCTTTGTCTTCACCGCTTGACCCCGCTTCCCCCTGGCTCCTTCTAGTTTGTTGCTGGAACTTCAACAGGTACAGATCGAGTTGCTGACTCAGGGCGATCACGGTTTCATCTCCGAGGTCGCCCGCTTTTTCATATGCCCGAACCATCTCAGCCCTGAGATGATGGATTGTTGTCTCTATGCTTGCCAAGTCCCCCACAGTTCCCACACCTCGCCGCTAGATGCTCAAAAAATAAGGTAGCAGTATGGCTTACCTGCTACCTCAATGAATGTCATTGTCCGTTTTCATTCGCGTCATTCAGCATTCGTGCTAGTCGAGAACGTGGTGAGGGCAATGACATTTGGGAGGCCATCCAAAATGAGCAAAAGTTGCCGTTGGCATTTCCCTTCGCTCGTTAGATGGTTTGCAAGGACATCCCTCTCAGGTGTTGTAGCTCCCATTCCCCCGAACCCCCCTGTTGGAAGCTCCGGTAGCTGGCTGCCCTTACAAGTGGATATTAACAAGGAAATATCACAGTAACAATAGCTTAATTTCGTGACAAGTTTTCTTGTCGCATTCATGACGAAGTCGTTCGGAATAGTGAACGCATTATCGCGATTAAGGATTGGACGTAACCCTTTTTTGCCGTTCGGAAGATCGGGAAGTAAGGGAACTGGTTATGTGTATGCTAGTCCCTTTACCTTGCTAAAGGACCCTAAAAAGCCCGAGTTTTTATGTGTGAAGGTGTGTCAGTCACTTTCAGTGAGGGTAGAGGTAATCTTTGAATAACCCCCAAGCTAACTGAGAGGGAAAATATTTGATTGGGATAGATTGAGGATAAACTAATGAAACAAAAAGGAGTAATTTTCGGGATATAAACGAAAGGAGGTGGAGGCGTTTAGGAAGTTGTATTATAATAATTTGTAATTAGTTAGAAAGGGATGGTTTAGTTGATAAGTAATAAGCAAGAGTTAGCCCTTCGTTGTCATGATATTTCATTAGGATTGGGAAACAAAGACGTTCCAGAGTTTGAAACAATACCAGAGGTTGGTATGTTGGTTAGGCTTTCCTTACATTTAAGGGGTTTGCCAAGGGTAGAGTATGATATTCTAAAATTGGTGGCTATACACTATTTGGGGATAAACTCAATCGTGTTGAAGCAACTTATTAGGACACTTGGTGAGATTGAGTTTGTAAGACTTATTCAAGAAGGTGAAACAATAAAATCGGTTATTCCAACGGTACCATTCTACGAAGATCTTTATGATCACGTTGGAGAATATGCTCAAAACAAAAAGTTGAATGAGTCTGAACAGCTGGCATTTATTATGCTACAGAAACTTACAAAATCACCTGTTACCAAGGACGCGTTAGCAAATCAGCTAGGTGCTGATCAAAAATTGCTAACTAGAGGTTTAAAAGTAGGAGAAGAAGGTAACTATATTATTTCTAAAAGAGCAAGAGGTAAGGAAATATTACTAAGCCCCGTCTTTTTCTCAGAAAACACTGAAATATATGCTGACCTAGTTGCAAAGTCAGGAGCCTCAAATGTCCAACGTATTCTAAATTTGATTAAGAATGCTCAGGGTATCCCTTTAAAAATAATCAAAGAGACAAAGGAGATAAATGGGTACAAGTTAACTGATGAAGAAATTAATATGTTGATCAGATTGGCGCATGATGGTGCCGTTAAGCCACCCGAAATACGAACTAGTCATTCTGGTAGTAACTACTTTTTGTTTACACCAACCCCAGGAAATATCAGATTGAATCCAACGAAAAGAGAGATTTATGAAAGGGCAATGGCTCTGGTAGCGGCTGTAAGGCAAGGTCAATATCTTGCAAATCGCTACAGAATCAGAAGCCCTTATGCAATTTTGAACGCGCTTCGTTCGGTGGGTTACTTAAGAGCGAACACGGAAGCATTAGAACAATATAGAAACTTGACTGTGATGAGGGTTGGGAAATTGGTACCTACCACTAGTGGATGGTTTCAATTTCATTTGATTGACTCCCCCGAGAATAAGCAGGCCCTCGATATTGCAATTAATATCGTACAGTCGAGAGAGACTCAGGGTCTAGAAATTGATGAAAATGCACGCCTAGCCTTTGGGAAAAATCAGCAGTATATTGAGTCAATTATTAGTTCAGCGAATCTTCGCCAACGTGAGAATATAGAGTTGACCGAAGAACAACAATTTGAAGTGGATAACATTTTCCTTGGGGGTGTCTAAAATAATAAAAGATAGGATTCTCAAGTCTTCCCTATTGAAGTACTTTGTTTCAAAAAGGTGGTATCCTCATCTAGAAGCAGATATATATTGCATAGATGGGACTGCCACCAGTCCAAAACTTATCACAGACATAGATGTCTTGGGCTTGTATCCAGAGAGTTTCGGCAAGTTAAAAGTCATTGTTGGTGATTGTAAAACACTGAAGAATCAATCTCCTATCACAAGAGCACTTTGGATGAATGGAATAATGAAGATGTTAGATAGCCAACAAGGAATAATCTTGTTGGAGAAAAAAATTGAACAAGATCATAAGTTAGCGGCAACTGAATTAAATATCTCAGTTTTGTCGGGTAATGACTTCGAGAAATATGCTAGATGCACAAGTCGTGATTATGACATGGTATCCAGTGCCACATGTGTTATTGAATCATGGGATCAGTATTACGGTATCCATAAGATGTTCCCTAAATTGAAATCGGCGATTGAGTTTGTGAAATTCGGATTTTGGAACAAAAGGGACTACAGATTGCAGTTAAGGCACACCTTATCTGTGATTAGAGACATAAGGCATGAAGTGAACCCTGATCACCCTATTCATTTGACGTTAGTATCAGATTTAATATCTCTTTTCAGTGTGGCTTTGAGTGAAGTTGTTGCTAATGTTTTTAATCAATATCTCCTCCCAGAAACAAAAAAACAACTATCGGATGAATTAAAAGTTCTTATTTGGGGTGGTAGAGAGAGTTACACTTTTATTAATTCATTGTATTCGAGGATAGGAAATGGTGGTGGCTACGAAAATGAGCCAACTCTTAGCTTACCTGAGTGGGATATGTTTATTCAGTTGGTTAGGCAGTGTTTGGAATCACCTTATGACATATGTAAAGTCCCAATGATTTTAAGGGAAATTGCATTTGAGTATATTGCGCCTCAACCGTATGAATGGGCTAAAGTATTAGCTTCAGAAAACTTGCAGGCTGCTAAGTTCTCCCTTCTTATTGCCGAATATGTATGTCGTTCTTCAAAGATACCGCCAGAGTTTTTGCAACAATTATCTAAACGAATTATTCAGATTCAGGCTTGAAGTATATTACGATCTTTCATGTTCTAGAGCAAAGGAATAAGCCCCCTCAAACTAGGGGGCTTAGAGCGATACGCTGAGTCTTATAATAAGTAAGGAACGATGAAGTATGGTCGTTCTCATTCCAGATTAAATTTCGAGGTGAAAGTAAGATGAACAAGCCAGAGGACTCGGGTTATCAACTGAAACCATATCTTTTTTGTGATTTGAGCTATGCAATTCCTACAAATAGTTCGCCAAAGTTTCGAATGCATATAGCTGCAGCGATTCAGGCGTATATAGATAAAAACTTCACGTTTGAGAACATGAAAATCGTAATGGATAAAATGTGCATTGAAAGCTTTTCCGATCAGGTGGCTTTAGGTAGAGTTGATTTCATTCAGGACTCAGTTGTTAAGGTTGTACAGAGCGTTCAGCAGGAACTGAAAATGGTTGCTACACTGACTGACAAAGTAGAGCATATGACTTTTTTATTTGCCTATACGAGATTAACCTCTAGTTTCATGAGTGCTGTAACATTGCTTAAACAGGGATTTTTTATCGAAGTTTCAGCGGTGTACAGAGTGATTTACGAACAGATATGTTGGGCATATTACATTTTTGATAAAGATATGGAGCTCATTAAGAAGACGAAGCCAGCATCAACGGTTGGTTTCATAAAGGAGATACATGGTGATTATGCCAAACTCTACGGCATGTATTCCGAAGAGACTCACATAAATTTCGAGGTAACTAAGAACTACTTGAAAATTGGTGAAAACGGGATCGGGGTAAGAATGCGGTCAGGGGCTTCTTGCGAAGAGAAAACATTTGATTTGCTATTGCTTTCAAAGATGTATATTGAGATATTGTATACTTGTATAGATAAAAAGCTCAACGCTCCTGATGTTGATAAAATAGAAATTAAACAAATGCTGGTCGGTAGGTTGGAGTTTATTAAAATTCTTTTAAGCCAATATACAAATGAAAAGTCATCTGTAAAAATGTGTTATTCCGATCGGATATGATTTAATCGTGTATATGGTGTGCTCTCTGAAAACACAAAAAGGAGCCTGCCCAAAGGGCAAGCAGACTCACGTTTCTAACTTAGAGCGATACGGTGAGCCATATCATAAGTAAGGGCCATCCAATTTCCTCCTCGAAGATTCGGAGGAGAAATATTCGTGGATTGAAAAGAAAATAGAGGATTTTAGTATCCACATTCTACTAGGACTACAGTTCAGGAGGTGTACGGATGCCAAACTCGGACGTTTTTCGACAGAAGATCGAAGAAATAATGGAATCGTCGAGAAGTGAGGGAAGAGATTCGGTTGAGATTTGCTCAGGTGAGCTTCATCGTTCTGTAGGAGGATACCCATCAAGAAATCACAGAATGGCTAGTTGCTGTCACGTGATGTACTTGATGAAAAAGGATACAGATATAGTTCTGTACGCCCCTCCCAAAGGAAAGGGCGCCACGCTGCGGATCCGGTATTTCCTGTAACGACAGAGTAGCTTTGATTCTTGCGTAAGCCGAGGATAACCGATCACAAGTATGTTTTCCTTTTGTTGAATCCGATACCTGCCCTATGTTAGAATTATGGCTCTCTGATAGCGAAGAAGTAGACCTCCTAGGCCGCCAAGCTCAAGGGAGGTCTACTTCTTTTTTAGTAGGTTGAGTATGGCAATGAATCTAGTAAGCAAACCGAAGATGACCGCAGCTACCAATGAGCCAAAAGCAATCATGGACAAAAATGCCCGCTGGGAGTGAATTTATCAAAAAGAGCTGCAGCGAATCAGGTCGAGGCAGCTCAAAGCAATGGCAGGATTCAATTAGGATTGGCCGGCGGCCGTCGCCTTCTGCTGCAGCAACTGGTGCAGGTTGACTCCGTACAAACTCGGCACGTCCCAAGCAACATACTTGTCCGGGATCGGCAGGTCGGCCGCTTCCTCCGGGGAGACGCCTTGGGCATGGAGTTCGTCGCTCCGCTGTAGCAGTTCTTCAAAATAGAGGCGCATCGTGCGAATGTCTTCCATGCTGCCGACCGGGCCGTGTCCGGGGACGGCGATGTCGATCGGCAGTTCTTCGATGCGTTTCAGGTTTTGTACGAATTCATGAACATCGCCGTGCATGAATTGGTTGTGCGTTTGGACAGTCAGCAAATCGCCCATCAACGCCAGTTTTTCATCCGGCAGATAGAGAAACGCGTCGCTCGGCGTATGGCCTCCGCCATATGTGATCAGCGTGGCGGTGCGATTCTTGCCGTGGAACGTGAGCTCATGTTCAAACAACAGGGTCGGCAGGCGCGGTTCGAGAGTCGGCAAGGCGGCGTCGAAGACGCGCATGTCGCTGAGGCGGTCCTGCATCTGCGCACGATTGGCCGGGTCGGTCTCCTGCTCGATTTCTTGCGCAAATTGGTCGAGGTACTCCGGGTTTGATTTGGCATATTCGATCAACGCCGCACTGCGCACCGCCATAAACTCGCGAGTATCCACCGTGGCGATGATCTCCCCGTCCGTAAACACTTGGTTGCCAAATACATGGTCGAAGTGGCCGTGGCTGTTGACGACCAGAGAGACTGGGCGTTGCAGCAATTGCTCCGCCGCACGGCGCAGGTCGGCCGCCGCTTGCGGGGTGTAAAACGTATCGAAAACCAGCGTGCGGTCGCCCAGATCGACGATGGCGGCGTTGCTCGACGCCCCGGTGCCGCGAACCATGATGGCGGCATAGACGCCGTGCGCGACTTCCTGCAGCTGAAAATAGGGTGATGAGAAGATCGTGGTAGACATGATGAAACTCCCTTTTCGCTTGGAATTAAATTTTGAAAAATAAATTTCTTACTTGTAGGATACATGAATCATGAGATCAAGAATAGCATTTTTTCCGTGTTGTTACTTCTACTGCTTGCTTCACAAGAGGTATCCACAACTGTTCACACCTCCCCTTATGAAACTGAATATACATTTATGTTATTATCTTGACTCTTGCTACATCCTGATATAAGTTTTAAGATACAGCATGCAACAGCATACCCAACAAGATCGGGTCAGGTTGGCTCTTGTGCCAGCCCTGGCTGTCCCAATAGAATGAAACGTCAGACGCACACCAAGACGAGGAGTTGTGTTATGAAATTACTGCTTACAGCTGGAGGCGTCACTAACAAAAGCATACATGACGCGTTGGTTGGCATGCTGGACAAACCGATTGCCGAGTCTAACGCTCTCGGCATATCCACTGCGTCGTACGCACTACCAGGTGGTGCGAGCAAAGCATGGCAGTTCTTCAATGGACAGCCCGGGAACCCAATGTGTGAGCTGGGTTGGAAGTCCATGGGGATGCTGGAGCTCACTGCGCTGCCCAGCATCGATCAAGAGTTGTGGGTTCCTATGCTCAAGGAGACGGACGTTCTACTCGTGAATGGCGGTGACCCGATGTATCTGTCGTACTGGATGCAGCAGTCGGGACTGGCAGAACTCTTGCCTTCGCTGCGGTTGGTTTATGTGGGAATGAGTGCCGGGAGCATGGTGATGGCACCTAACATCGGGGAATTCTTCGTTCGCTGGAAACCACCCACCGGTGGTGATGAAACGCTGGGTCTGGTCGATTTTGCGATGTTCCCGCATCTGGATCACGAGATGCTGCTGTATAACACGATGGCGAATGCGGAGAAATGGGCGGCCGGGATGCAGGGGCCGGCGTATGCAATGGATGATCAAACCGCCATCAAAGTGGTCGATGGAGCGGTCGAAGTTGTATCCGAAGGGCATTGGAAACTGTTTACGTAGCACATCGATTGGAAAAGAAAAAGCATCGAAGACGAGTTCAATGTCTTCGATGCTTTTTTGTTTTGGTTGGTGGATGGTCTTTGTGCTTTTTCTGGCGAGGACCTCAAAACGCGATAATTATTTATTGTAAAACGATAAAATACATGGTAGTATCAAAATGCGAATAACCACTGGAGGTGCTTTGGATGAAACGCGAAACACTTTTTTTAAAGGCAGCCGTTGTTCTGATGGGGATTCCTGTTCTTGCGTTGTGTATATTTTTTGTCCCTGCCGTCTCGAATTTTATGGCAGAATTATATCCTGAGGCAGCGTATCTGCATGATCTGCTTAGGATCGGTTTGTATGCAACGGCGATCCCGTTTTACATCGCTTTGTATCAAACTTTCAAACTGCTGACATATATTGACAATAATAAGTCTTTCTCGGAATTATCTTTCAAATCCTTGAAGAATATAAAATACTGTGCCCTTACCATCAGTATCTTGCATGTGCTGAACACGCCCTTGTATTATCTCATGGCGAAGAAAGTCGACCCGCCCATTATCATGCCGGTCGGAAATGGGTTGATTTTTGCCGCACTTGTGATCGCAGTCTTTGCTGCGGTTCTTCAAAAGCTCGTACAACATGCCATCGATATAAAATCAGAAAACGACTTAACGGTCTGAGGTGAACAACATGGCAATCCTTATCCATATTGATGTGATGTTGGCGTAAAGGAGAATGAACGTAACAGAACTTTCGGAGCGGGTTGGATTACATGAAAAAGCGACCCCTTTTGCGCCGGCTGAGCGTGGAAAAGGGGCTGTTTTTTTGTGTGCAGGCAATGTGAATATCACCATTAGATTTATCCGATTGCCCGAAATTTGATACACTATGAGGTAGTTGCTTATGAACAAGGGGGTGCCACCATGGGTCGAAAAAAAGCATATACAGAATCAGAGCTGCTAGATATGACGAAAAAACTGTTACTCGAGCATGGGTACGAGGGTTTCCACGTAAAGCTCTTGTCCCAACATTTAATAGGAGCTCGTAGCACCATCTATCAGTATTATGCCAATAAAGAGGAGATTGTCGCCGCTTGCATGAAGCGTGTGATCATCAAAGTGATAGAGAAAGCGTCAGCAGTCGATGAGTCGAATCCAATGGTTGCGCTTCAGCAACTGTTGCAAGTCTATGTCGAGGAATCCGAATTTCATCAACTTTTGGGAGATGCCAATAAAATCAACGCGGGCGTGTCCGTTGCAGTTGCCCAAGACCTGGAATATATTGAACAATCGCATGAAATCCTCAAGGTTCAATTAATGAGACTGTTCGGACGTTCGCTTCAAGAAGGTCACTTACGAGAGGATATTCCGATCCCTGCGCTGATCAGCGTATTCTTCAATCTGGTGAATGCTCCGAACATGATGAAACTGCCTCTGTCAAAATGGAGTGGGCTTCTGTTCGACATGTGGTTGAATGGGGCAAAACGCTGAGGAAGAGTGCAGATCTAAACTTGACACATGTGTCATTTATGGTGTGTAATAAAGAAGAAGGGGGGCAAATTGCTCTCCCGATTTTGACACTCGTGTCAAATAAAACATAAGGAGTGGATGGCCCATGTATTTAGCCATGAAGGAACTAATGCGGAATCGAACGCGGTTTCTCATGATTGCGGTTATTTTCACATTGATCGCATGGATGGTTTTTCTTCTATCAGGTCTTGGTAACGGACTTCAGACTTTATCAGCAGCGACGATGAAAAGTATGAAGGCCGATTACCTCATCTTCGAGCAAGGCTCGAAAGCTTCCCTGAGTAAATCCCTGCTGGCTGAAGAGGTTGTCGCAACCGCAAGCCAGTTGCCCGGTGTTGAGGCCGCTTCGTCTATGGGAAGCACGATGGCCACAGTACGAAAGAGCTCTGCTGAAAAAAGTGAGGACAAGCTCGATATTGCAATCATCGGTATTGAACCGGGTAGTTTTCTAGAACCTGCGGTGGTCGAGGGCAAAGGCTTGTCCGTTAATGGTGTTACAGAAGTAATCGTGAATGACTCCATGAAAAAAGAAGGGTTCAAACTCGGAGATACATTAAAATTAGACGGCTCAACGCATGAGTTGACGATCGTAGGCTTCGTCAAGAATCAAACGTACAACCATGTTGCGGTTGTGTTTACCCCGATCGAGGGATGGCGGAACATCATGTTTGCGGCACCTGGCTCGGATAAAGGCATTCACAAACCGGTCAATGCAATCGTGTTGCAAGGCAAAGAGATCGATCCTGCTGTCATCGACAGCAAGCTGAAGGATACGAATACGGTTACCCATGAGACAGCGGTCCAAGGTATGCCCGGGTATAAGGAAGAGAGCGGTACCATTACGATGATGCTGGCTTTCTTGCTGGTGATCTCCGCGTTTGTACTCGGCGTGTTCTTCTACGTATTCACGATGCAGAAGACGAACCAGTTCGGCATCATGAAGGCGATCGGCGCCGGGAACAAATTCTTGGGCAAAACGGTTGTATCACAAGTATTCATCCTGTCGATCGTAAGCATTTTGATCGGGATCGCGCTCACCTATGGGGCGGCGGCGGTGATGCCGGAGGGAATGCCGTTCATCCTCGATTCCAAACTGGTGTTTGGTTATTCCCTCATTCTGCTCGCCATTGCGATACTCAGTTCGTTAGTATCCGTCCGTAAGATAACGAAGATTGATCCGCTGAAAGCGCTGGGGAGGGTCGAGTAATGACAACGGGATTGCAAATCAAAGGGGTTACCAAATACTTTACGGAAGGCAGCAATCGCACAGTGGCTCTGGATCAAGTCAGCATTTCGGTTCAGCCCGGCGAATTCGTTGCCGTTATCGGTCCATCCGGCTCAGGAAAGAGTACGTTTTTGTCGATTGCCGGCGCTTTGCTCAAATCATCCGAAGGAGAAGTACGAGTGAATGGAAAGGATATCTCGAACGCAAATCCTCGTGAATTGTCGCATATCAGGTTGCATGAAATCGGGTTTATCATGCAATCGTCGAATTTGATTCCTTATCTGAATGTCCTTCAGCAATTGTTGGTTGTAAAAAAGATGTCCGGAAAAATGACGACGGCAGATCAAGACTACGCCACAAAGTTGCTGAAGGACCTTGGGCTCGGAGAGAAGTTGAAGAGCTATCCGGAGGAGCTGTCCGGCGGGGAGAAGCAACGGACAGCGATTGCGCGAGCTTTCATGAACAACCCGAATGTCATTTTGGCAGATGAACCTACGGCCAGCCTCGACACGAAGCGCGCACATGAAGTGGTCGCTTTGATCGCCAAAGAGGCCAAGTCGCGTCAAAAAGCGGCGGTTATGGTTACGCACGACGAACGGATGCTTTCGTACTGCGACAAGGTGTATCGAATGGAGGATGGCAAATTAACACGGGTGTCGATGGAATAGTTTCGCAGGTGTAACCGGTCGGAATCTAGGCGTGTGTTACGGGGAACCGTATCGGATGTACACGTTGCAGTCCGATACGTAAGTGTTTCAACGGAAACGAAAAGATCGTGTGAAAGTAGAAGGGAGACCTCGCCACATCTACCATCGTGGCGACGGTCTTTTTCTGTTTGTGGGGTCTTGCTTTACAGGACACCAAATGGTGTCGTATAATAAAAGAGACACCATTTGGTGTCTGATTCTGACCCGTATTTGGAATCATTGCGATCGTCGGGGGTGGATGGGTGTTGTGAGCGAGAACAACCAATTGCGGGATGTGTTTGATGCGATTGCAGATCCAACGAGGCGACAATTGATCCGTCTGTTGGCAGAGGCAGAGGAGGTACCGCTTCATGAATTAACGGCACAGTTTCCAATGGGCCGTACAGCGGTATCCAAGCATCTGGCAATCCTGAAAGAGGCCGGACTGGTACTTGACCGAAAAGTCGGCAGAGAAACCCGGTTTCGGCTTAACGCCTCTCCGCTCAGAGAAATACAAGATTGGGTGGCTTTCTACAGCCAGTTCTGGAGTGCGAATCTGTTGCGCTTGAACCGACTATTGGAGGAGGAAGAAGAAGAATGAGTATGACATTAACTTTGGATTTTCAGTACACGACAACAATCGAGAAGCTTTGGTCCGCTTTGACCGATTCAAGCAAGCTTGCCAAGTGGGTGGCCAACATCCACACCGGCCAGCCGATGGAGAATGATTTTAAGCCTGTCGTCGGACACCGCTTTCAGTTTCGTACCCAGCCGAACGAATATTGGAATGGAATTATCGAAGGCGAAGTGCTGGTCGTGGACGCGCCAAACCGGGTGTCCTATACCTGGTCCAGCGGAGCGGAGCAACACACGATCACCTGGACGCTGCAGGAGCTAGGCGACGGCAAGGTGAACCTTCATCTCGAACAAAGCGGAATCTCGAATGCTCCGGCACTTCAAGGTGCGAAGTTCGGTTGGGGTAAATGGTGCAGCGATCTTGAGAAGGTGTTGGATTAGTAACAGCTAAGAGGAGAGATGCAAATGTCCTATACAGTTGATTTCAAAAACGTGTCTACGGTTGGGTTGGAGTCTTCACCTGTAGTAGAAGCGCTTGCCGGTTTACGTGCCAATGAAGCCCGCTACTTCATGAACAAATACAAGCATGAATTTGCGGTTGTACCAGCCGGTGAAAGCCAGGAGACCCTTGAGTATGTGAACCGAATTTTGAAGGAAGAACGTGATCTTGAGTTTTCGGCCAATCCTTTGGAAACCTCGCGTTTTCAAGTGGAAAATATCAAAATGGCCTACGTTTTTTATGAGGACGGTCTTGCGATCAACGTCATGTATACGGTCGACGACCCTAAGAAACGGGCCGTTGGTTTTAAGCTTTCGGAGGGGATGGAAGTACCCAAGGAGCTAGAAGGAAAGTTTAAGTTTGCTAGACAGAAGTCGAAACTGGCCGGAACAATCCGGGGTTCGTTTTTTGTAATAAAAAAAGAGTATTAAGAGCGCAAGTGGAGGCATGAGCATGGGGGGGAGGTTGCGGGTGTGCAATCATCCTCCTTTTACTTGTCCCCACTTAGAGCGATACGGTGACCACCAGAAAATACCCCTTGTATTCTCTCTTTCTCTCCGTTATAATCGTCCGAAATGCTTGCAAACAGACTCGGCACGTAGACCGGAGAAGGGGGAGAACGCATATGGGGATCCACAACTATTTCAAAAGCTTGTCAGACTTGGAGGGCATGTACCGCTGCCCCGGCAAATTCAAATACCAAGAACACTCGGTGGCCAGTCATTCGTTTAAAGTGACGAAGATCGCTCAGTTTCTCGGTACGGTGGAAGAGCATCATGGGACGGAGATCAATTGGCGCACCCTGTACGAAAAGGCGCTCAACCACGATTACGCAGAATTGTTTACCGGCGACATCAAGACACCTGTCAAATATGCGATGCCCGAGTTGAAGGAGCTCTTTTCTCAAGTGGAAGAGATGATGACGCGGAAGTTTATTGAGCAAGAGATTCCGGAGGAGTTCCAAGCAATCTACGAACTTCGTTTCAGTGAAGGCAAGGACGAAACGATCGAAGGCAAAATCCTCTCCGTCGCGGACAAAATCGACCTTCTGTACGAATCGTTCGGCGAGATTCAAAAAGGGAATCCAGAGTCGTTGTTCCTCGAAATTTACGAGGAGGCGCTCTCCACGATCCTCAAATACCAAGAAATGCATTGCGTGCAGTACTTCTTGGATAACATCCTCCCCGAGATGCTGGAGGAAGGTGTCATTCCGTATACCCAGATCAACAAGGTCTCGAAACATCTGCTCGGAAAAAAATAATTCAGGACTTCGCATTCGACCCATCGGGAGCCTTTTACCACATAAGAGCGTGTAGGACACGAAAAATTTATGCAAATAAGGTATAATGTAAAAAGTGCCGAGTTCTCGGTTTTGAGGATCAACATTTCTATTATTCGGAAGCGAGTGAAATAAATGGGACGCAAGTGGAACAACATTAAAGAGGGCAAAGCGAAGAATGACGCGCAAAAGACTCGTGTTTACGCGAAGTTCGGTGTAGAGATTTTTGTAGCAGCCAAAAAAGGCGATCCGAATCCTGAGTCCAACGCAGCTTTGAAAGCTGTGTTGGAACGTGCAAAGACTTACAACGTGCCGAGAACCATCATCGACCGTGCGTTGGAAAAAGCAAAGGGCGGCTCTGATGAGAACTATGACGAGCTTCGCTATGAAGGCTTCGGGCCGAACGGTGCGATGTTGATCGTCGACGCTCTTACAAATAATGTGAATCGTACGTTCTCCGATGTCCGGACTGCGTTTAAGAAAAACGCCGGCAACTTGGGCGTAAACGGTTCCGTCGCGTATATGTTTGATTCTGTGGCTGTTATCGGTGTCGAAGGGAAATCGGAAGAGGATGTTCTGGAGTCCTTGATGGAAGCGGATGTAAATGTACGTGACATCGTTGCGGAAGACGAGCAAGTCATCGTGTATGCAGAACCGGATGAATTCCACGCTGTACAAGAAGCACTGAAAAACGCGGGAATTTCGGAATTCACCGTGGCGGAACTGACCATGCTTCCTCAAAACGAAGTAACGCTTGAGGGCGACGCAGAAGTATCTTTCCGCAAGCTGATCGACGCGTTGGAAGACCTCGACGATGTGCAACAAGTCTACCACAACGTCGATTTTGGTGATGAGTAAGCTTGTTCATTTTGACCTCTAGATCATAAATCAAGCCGCCATGTTTGGCGGCTTTTTTTTGTATTTCAAAAACCGGGCTTTACATAGGGTAGGGGGGTATCGTATATTGAGAGTGAAGAGATCAACAGGAAAATAAAGGAGTGAGTTTCGAAGTGAAAAAAGTGTTGTTGCGCATCACGCTATATGTGGTCGTATTCGCCGTGTTTTTCGCGGGCGTCGGGGTAATGGGTATCCTGCATTTCCGCAAGAATTTTTACTCGACCACGTTTGACCTCCCTGCACCGTCTTTGCAAGGAATTGAGCCGCCTGTGTACGACCCGCAGAAACCGACCGTCGCCGTGCTGATGGGCAACGTGACCACGGAGGACTTTGACTTCCTGATTCCGTATGACCTCTTCTCGCGCACCGATGCGTTCAACGTCTACGCTGTCGCCCCTGACAAAAACATCAAGCCCCTGACCGGCGGGCTCGATGTCGTCCCGCACTTTACGATGGCTGAAATCGACGCAAAATTGGGGAAAAGCCCGGACATCATCGTCGTCCCGCAAATGATCCGCACGGACGAAGAAGGTTACAAGCCGATCCGCGAGTACATGCAACAGCACGCCGACACCACGATCATCTCCATCTGCGGCGGCGCGGAGAACTTGGCCGACTCCGGTCTGTTGAAGGGGAAGAGTGCGAACACGCACTGGCAGGGCGTTGCCACGGCGAAAAGCAGTTTCCCGGACACGACGTGGCGAGATGACCTGCGCTACATCGACAACGGCAACATCATTGTCACGGGGGGTCAGATGGCCGGCATCGACGGCGTGCTTCACCTCATTGAGAAAAAACTGGGCGAAGCAGCCGCCTTGAAAGTCGCGCAAGAGATCCACTATCCAACCTACTCGTTCGTCACGAATCCGAAAGTGGACCCATTCAAAGTGGACGTCCGCCTCAGCACCTACTACTTGAACAACGCCTTCCAATGGAACAAGACCGACCTCGGCGTCCTGCTCTACAACGGCATGGACGAGATGGAGCTCTCCACGATCTTCGATACGTACGCCGACACCGGCACCACCCGCGTACTGACGCTGGCCGCCTCTGAGAATCCCATCGTCACGAAACACCATTTGAACTTGATTTCTCGCCATACTTTCGCCAAAGCACCGAACCTCGACCGCTTGATCGTACCGGGGACGGATGCCAAAACGCTGGCGGCATCCGACGTCGCACAATGGAAGCAAAAAGGCACCGGCTTGCAACCCCTGTATATTCACGCCGATCAGCCGGACCGTTTCGTTTTTGAAGCGCCGCTGGAAGATCTCGCGAAGCAAGAGGATGTATTGACCGCGAAGCACGCCGTCAAGCGTTTGGAGTACCGCGCCAACCACGTCACCCTGGAAGGCCCGGCTCTTCCTTATGAGACATACGGCGAACTGCTGTTGCTCACGGTGCTCGTCCTGATGGCGACCATCGCCGTGGACCGTCGTTTCCTCCTGAAAAAAGCCCCGGCCACGACCTCGTCGCCCACTCGGAGATACTAAGTCTTAAACAAAATAATATAAACTTCTGCTAGATAGAACAGTGGAGAGCCTGCTAAAATAAGGCGGGACATACTGGACTTTGAAAGAGTACATCGAGTGGAGTGGGAAGCAAACATGGAACAATTTTGGATTGCCGTCGTGCAGGGGATCGTCGAAGGTTTGACGGAATTCCTGCCGGTTTCCTCGACCGGTCACTTGATTTTGTCAGGGCAACTGTTGGGTTTTGAAGGCGAAAAAGCCTCGACGTTCGAAATCGTCATCCAGTTGGGCGCAATCTTGGCCGTTTTGATTCTGTACTGGAAACGCGTACTCAACCTGTTTGGACTGAAAAAGTTGGAGGGGACGGGAAGCGGACGCGGCAAGCGACTCGACTTGATCCACGTCTTGCTTGGGATCGTTCCGGCCATGGGCATCGGATTCCTCGCACACAACTTCATCAAAGAAAAGCTGTTCTCGCCGTACACCGTAGTGGCAAGCCTTGTCGTCGGCGGTTTGTTCATGATCTATGCGGAGCGACGCAGAACCAGAGTGACGGCACCGACGATGGATGATTTGACCTACAAACAGGCATTCGGGATCGGCCTGATCCAAATTCTCGCGCTGTGGCCGGGCTTCTCCCGCTCCGGCTCGACAATTGCCGGCGGTCTGCTCGTTGGCGCATCGCACAAAGCGGCCGCCGATTTCTCATTCCTGATGGCGATCCCGATCATGGTGCTCGCTTCCGGGTATGACTTGCTGAAGAGCTACAAATACCTATCTTCAAGCGATATCGGCTTTTTCGCAGTCGGCTTTCTCGTTTCGTTCGTCGTTGCTTGGATCGCGGTGGTTTCGTTCCTGAAGCTGCTGGAGCGGGTCAAGCTCACTCCGTTCGCGATCTACCGTTTTATCGCAGCAGCGGCTTTCTGGTTTTTCATCCTTCGGTAATCGGCACGGGACGAAAGAGCATGGGAAATCTCCCGTGCTCTTTTTTGAACACCGAACAATATTTCTAAGGAGTGGTAAAAATGGCGCGTTTCTTATTTGTGAATGCTGGATCAGAGGGACATATCAATCCAACTCTTGGAGTTGTGCAAGAGCTGACTTCGCGTGGAGCAGAGGTCGTGTACGTTACGATTGAAGCGTTTCGGGAACATCTTGAGCGGGCTGGAGCTTCTGTACGAACAATTGACGATCAAAAATTTATCAAAGCCTTTGTCTCAGGCGGAAGAAACTATACACTCGAAAGAATCAACGGTCTTTTACGTACGGCGGATCTCGTCATCCCAAGCGTTCTTGAACAGATCAAAGGGGAGCATTTTGATGCGATCATCCATGACTCCATGTTTGGTTGCGGTCGTTTGCTTGCTCAAATTCTCAAACTTCCTGCAATCAACTCTTGCACTTCTTTTGCGCAGTCAAAGGAATCATTCGACAAAATGATGGAACCGTTTTTCACAGAAGTCCCGGCAGAAATCGTGAAACCCATAACCGATACGTTTCAAAGCCTGACGGAAAGTGTGAAGGAAAAATACGGTGTGGAGATCCAGTCCCCGTATGAAGTGTTTTGCAATCCCGCACCACTTACAATCGTGTATACAACCAGGGAGTTTCAACCATCTGGAGAAGCATTCGACCCAACTTATAAGTTTGTAGGTCCCTCCATCTCTTCCCGATTCACTCAAGAAAACTTCGACATGACGGCAATCGAGGGGAAAAAACCGATATACATTTCGCTGGGGACTGTTTTTAACCGAGCGGTTGATTTCTACAAGCTGTGTTTTGAGGCATTGGGGAACACAGATCATACGATTGTCATGTCGATTGGGGACAAAACCCAATTCTCGGAGCTGGGGGAAATCCCCAAAAACTTCATCGTGAAAAATTATGTACCCCAAACCGAGGTCCTGCAGTACGCTTCGCTATTTATTACACATGGTGGAATGAACAGCACCCAGGAAGGCCTCTATTACGGGGTTCCGTTGCTTGTACTTCCACAAGGCGCGGATCAGCCGATCATTGCTCAACAAGTCGCCAAGATCGGAGCAGGTCTTGCCTTACACATGCAAAGCTTGACTGCCACTCAACTGCGCGAGGCCGTGGAGCATGTGGTGGGTCACCCGTCTTTCACAAAAACTGTTGCGGATGTCAGGGAATCCTTCCGAAAAGCAGGCGGGTATCAGCAAGCCGTTGATGAAATTTTGGCGTTTCGAGGATCTGAATGACCGCACATGAGGGAGCCGGCGATACGCCGGCTCCTTTTTCATGGAGCGATACGTCCAATTATCGATATTTTTTTATTGCAAAACGATAAATTCTGTATTAGAATCAAATTGCCAATAACTATGGGAGGTGCTTTTATGAAACGAGAAACAATTTTTTTAAAGCTAGCTGTGGTTCTGATGGCAATTCCGGTTCTTGCGTTGTGTATCTTTGCGTTGCCTGAGGTCGCGAGTGGAGCAACTGAACAGGATTCGGAGTTGGCGTACTTGCAAATTTCCGCGGTGGTCGCGATGTATGGAACGGCGATTGCGTATTTCGTTGCCTTGTATCAGGCGTTCCGACTGTTACGCTATATTGACAAGAACAACGCGTTCTCGGAATTGTCTGTACGGGCTTTGAAGAATATAAAAAACTGTGCCATCACGATCAGTGTTTTCTTTGTGGCCGCCTTGCCTTTCTTGTTTCACGTCGCACAGGAAGAGGACGCTCCGGGGCTGGGCGCGCTCGGTTTGATCATCATTTTTGGTGCCATTGTGGTCGCAGTTTTTGCAGCCGTTCTGCAAAAGCTTTTGCAAAATGCCATCGATATAAAATCAGAAAATGAATTAACGGTCTGAGGTGAAGAACATGGCGATCATCATCAATATCGATGTGATGTTGGCAAAAAGGAAAATGAGCGTAACGGAGCTTTCGGAGAAGGTTGGAATCACGATGGCGAACCTTTCGATCTTGAAAAATGGAAAGGCAAAAGCAATTCGGCTCTCCACGTTAGAGGCGATTTGCAAAGCATTGGACTGCCAGCCGGGGGACATTTTGGAGTACAAAAACGAAGAAACTACCTAAACCGGCATAAAAAACCGAGGTGCAAGCTTTGAGCTTGCCGCCTCGGTTCTTTTTTTCGAAACACGTACTTAGCTCGTAGCGCCGGTGTCAACACGGGATTCAATCGTGCTTTGAATGGTGCTCGATACTGCGGAGAGGAAGTTATAACCGGTCTTGGACTCGATGCTGTCTACGCTGACACGGTAGTAGCCCCACGGTTGGGAGTTGACGGTTTGGTTGTTCGGCATCATAACAGCGATGACTCGGGATGCAGTGGATACACGGCTCAGGTCGCTGCTGCCATTCGGCAAGACGAGCATGACTTTCCACGTGTAAGCCGGCACGACAACGCCGTTCCCTACAGTGGTTGCGTACCCATTGGAACCAGTGCCGCCCTGTCCGTAACCGCCGGCGATGATGTACAGTTCGTTGCCTGCGTTTACAAGGGTGCGGCCGTAGTTTTCAAAGTTTGCCCACGTGATTTCGTTGTTGTTCGGGGATTGCGGGAGCATGTTGTCCATCAGGAACGTCGCGGAGTTGTTGGTAACCGAAGAGGTACGGTCAGCAGACGGACACATATGGCCGCGGTCGAAACCGGAGCCGGAATATTCACTTGCACCCACTTGGTACCAACCGGACGGCAGGGTGGTGTCGGCGCGGAAGTCATCTTGGCGTGCAGTGCTGCCCAGATCGCCAGAATATACATGCCAGCTTACCCAGTTCGGCTCGTGCTTGGTGTTGTTGTAGGACATGTCGTATTGCGGCTTCACCATCAGGTAGTTGGTGGAGTTGGAGGTGCTGGTGGTTGCGCCGCTCGGGTTCCCCATCAACATGTGATCGTTGTCAGTAGCAGCATTTGCAGGTGTTGCAAAATTCCCGATAAGAGCTACAGCACCCAAACTTACACACGCAAGGAATGCGACTTTCTTTTTCAGACTTGCTTTTTTGATTACAGCCATTTTGGACATGATGTAGCCTCCCAAAGTATATTCTCATACATATTATAACTATAAAAACTTTCGATTTAAAGAGATATTTGTCAAAATTGGGTCAATATTTTATTGTGTTTTGTTGAATTATGCACTTGTATACTTATTTGACATGAAAAAAAGACCCCCTTTGCGCCAGATCGGCGTGGAAGAGGGTCTTTTTTTTTACTCTTGATCGGAGGGCGCTTCGATCTGCTCGCGGAGGTATGCTTCCTCTTGATTCGTGTCGAGGAGGAGGCGGAAGACCATTTTCCAGCGGCTTTTGTTTTTGTCGAGGATGTAGTCGTTTCCGATCTTGCGCAGTTGGTTGAGCAACACCAGTTTTTGGCGCGGATTTTTTTCCGCGTGGTACGCCCGCAACGCATCGTCCACGAGGGTGACCGTACTGCGCCGAGCTGCGTTGTTCGAATACTGCAACCATTCTTCGTTCGACATCAGATACGACTTGTTCGGGCCGTCTCGACGTGCCGACATCGAAGCGTGGATTCGATCGACGACATCCGGCACATCTCTCTGATTCTCCGCAGACGGTCTGAGTTGGTCGCTGACTTTCGCCAAGGTCGGTTCGTTTAGCTCCGGCTCTGCGGACATTTTGTCATGCGCAGTGCGATACAGGGATTTGTACGGTTGGTCACCCTTGCCTTCGTCGTGCTTGCGTTTGGCCATCTGCTTGACGAGATCTTCTTCCGGCAGTTTGACCTGGCCCGGGATCGCACCGCCCAAAGTCGTATCTTCCGCACCGTGACGCGGCGTCGTCACTTCGTCTGTCACCTTGCCGTCGCTCTCCCCGACGCTCCCCGCCATGCGGTATTTGCCGAGCGTCCAGTTGCCCAAATTCTTGCGGACAATCTCTTTTTTGTAGAACAGGAATGCGACCAAGTCGATGACAAAGTCCAGCTTGGCTTTCAATTCCGCTTCCAACTCGTAGCGGAAGACCACCGGATTGCGCGGGTCCTGCTCCACCAACTTCGTATCGGGGTTGACTTTGACTTTCCCGGCAATGGCTGCGCGCGTTGCGGCGGAAAGTGTCGCGGACGCTTCCAGATAGGCGCGCAAAGCCAACAGGACCTCATGGCCCAACTTCACTCCGGCGCCGATGGAGAAGGTCAATTCGGCGGTCAATTCGGCCATCGCTTTGAGGTCGTAGACTTTCTCTTGCGCGATCGACTTGTCGCGCTCGATCAAACCGGCCGCCTTCGCAGTGACGCCGCCTCCGATGCCCACTTCCATAAACAGCGAGATCGGGGTGGGGGTAATCGGCAGGGTGGCACCGACTTTGATCGGCCAGAATCCGCTGTCGGACGGGAATTTGAACTGCCCGGCGATGGCGGCTTTTTCCTTTTCCTGATCGAGCAGACCTTGTACGGCACCGCCAAACAGGGAGATTTTCATCACTTTGCTCGGGCCGACCCATTTTTCATACTTGCCGACGTTGACTTTGCCATCCTGAATCGTGATGTTCTTCGCTTTGAGATGAACTTGTGCCAGTTCACTCAGACCGCCGCCGCCGGAGATCGAATCGAAGCCCATGGATTGTTTCAAGCCGTCTTTGTCGCCGTCGACCTCGTCCACATCTTTGGAAGCGACTTTGTCTTTGCCGCCTCCGAGCACGACTTCCGCTTCGGCGATCGACATCGAGCCGTCCTGATTGATGACGACTTTGGTCGCGACGAACGTAAACTTCCCGATCGTGAAGGTGAGTTCGTCGATCTCGCCTTCCAGATTGCGGTCGGTATCGTAGCGCAAGTGTTTGATCGAACCATAGCCTTGGAACATCTTGTAGTCCAGGCGCACGTTCGCATCGTCCACTTGGGCGTACAGGAGGTTTTCATACCCGATGGCGGCGTGACCGTTGATCGTCAAGCCCGTCAACGGCGACCAGTCTTTGACGGTGACGCCCCCTTGGATTTTATTGATTTTCTTGTCTTTGGAAATTTGCAGCTCATCCAAGGTCGGTTTGAACGGCAGGCCGTGCGGCGTCAAGTCGTACATCGCATTCACGATGCGCAGGTGTTCGCGCGTGACGAGCGCCTGCTGGACGGTGAAGTTCTCGTTGGCTGTGAAGTCTCTGACGTCGAGTTGCTGGAAGGCACCGTCCTTATCCAGTTGGAGTTGGGCAGACGCTTCGAGTTTCGTATCGAAGGGAGCGGGCAGGTTGAGATCGATTTTGCCGGCACCAAAATGGTAGCCTTCGCCTTTTTGGTAGCCGCCGGTGATTTCTTGAAGTTCCAAGAGCGAGCCGACTTTGAATTTGGCGACGCTGACCTCCAACTTGTCCAATCCCCGGTTGCCGACGGTGAGCTCTTCCAAGTACAAGTTCTCCATGTCGAAGATCAGGAAGTTGGAATTCCCGATGATCAGCTTGTGTTGAAGCGTCATGTCGATGGCGAACGAGAGGTCCCAGCCCAAGCGAGCATGAATCTCGTCCACCGTGTATTCTTGGCCGAAGAGTCGGATCGTGACTTTGGACTTGGCGTCAAGACCGCCCAACTCTTTTTGGTTGTCATCCGTTTTGCTGCGTGCGATGGAGAGGTCTTGCATCTCCAACTTGATCACTTTGAGATCGAGGGTCGATCCAGTGGGCTTCTGTTGTTCTTGTGCATCTGCCTGCCCATCTGCCTGCTCATCCTGATTGGGGGCTGCTTCCTCGGGGATGAGTCCGAGGCGTCTCTTCATATAATCGCCTACGCGCACCATCACGCTGGCTTTGTCCAAAAATTGCTCGGCGATTTTGAGGTACTTGATGACAGATTGCATCATCACCGTGCCTTCCGCATCGTCCGCCGCATTGGCTTCAAAGCTTGGCAGCGTCTTCACCTGCAACTTCGTCGGTGCATAGCTGGTCAGGAAGTTGTCGACTTTGTACAGGACAACCCCCATGACAAACTTCAGACCTGCGCGCACGTTCGGGCCTAAGTCGCTCCAAAAATTCGTGACTTTCGTGAAGGCGTTGAGGCAGGCTCCCACATACTTCAACAACGTATCCAGATTGGGAATGGCGGAGATCAGCAAGGCATCTGCGAGGAGCATGAAGCCGTCGATGACTTTGATGGCCACTGATTTCCCGACTTCAGGCAGGATTTTGTTCTTGAAGATGTCTTTGAGCACCTGTGTGCCGAAATTGCTGATCGAGGGCGTGTCTTCTTCACCGTCGCGTTGTGCGACAGGGGAGGCGAGCACGGCGACCGGAGTCGGGTCGGCGGATCGGTCTTTTTTCAATTGTTTGACCGTTGCCTGATTCTTCAACATCTGAGTGACGGCGCGATTGCCGACCGTCTTTTGCAGTTGCAGCAGTTGAGCAGCCGAATAGGAACTTCCATCGCGGCGGGTGGAACTGCGATCGGTCCCACCGCCGACAATCGGGGTTGAGCTCGTCGTCTGCGTGCCGGGCGCTTGAACGGGTGGCTGGTACATTTCGGTCATCACTCATTTCCGCACAGATTTCTTCATTTATCATAACATAAATGTCATGTAAATTCGATTGATGAGAAGTTGAACTCTATCGAAAAAGGGTCAAAGACAAGTGCAATGTCTCTGACCCTTTTTCCTGTGCTGTTTTATTGAAGCATCGTTGTATTAGCTTGTAGCACCCGTGTCAACTTTGGATTCAATTACGCTTTGAATGGTTGCCGGCACTGCAGAGAGGAAGTCATAGCCGGTCTTAGATTCGATGCTGTCTACACTGACTCGGTAGTAACCCCAGGATTGGCTGTTGACGGTTTGATTGTTCGGCATCATGACCGCAATTACTCGGGTCGTCGAGGTGATGCGGCTAAGGTCACCGTTGCCATTCGGCAAGACGACCATTATCTTCCAAGTATAGGCAGGAACCACTACGCCATTCCCTACAGAGGTCGCATAGCCGTTAGAGCCTGTGCCGCCCGTTCCGTATCCACCGGCGATGATATACAGTTCGTTGCCTGCGTTAACAAGCGTGCGGCCATAGTCTTCCATACTTGCCCAAGTAATCTCGTTGTTATGCGGAGATTGAGGGATCATATTGGTCATCAGGAACGTTGCCGAATTGTTGGTAACAGAAGAGGTACGGTCAGCGGACGGACACATGTGCCCTCTGTCAAATCCGGAACCTGAAAATTCACTTGCACCAACCTGATACCAACCGGAGGGCAAGGTTGTATCAGCACGGAAGTCATCTTGACGCGCAGTGCTTCCAAGATCAGATGCAACAAGATGCCAACTAACCCAATTCGCCTCGTGCTTGCTGTTGCTGTAAGAAAGATCATACTGCGACTTAATCATCAAGTAATTAGTAGAGTTGGATGTACTGGTTGTCGCGCCGCTTGGATTCCCTAATAACATATGATCATTATCAATCCCAGTACCACCGCCGCCACCACCGCCGCCGCCAGACGGTTCGGACGGAGAAGATGAATTCTTGGGAGACAAACTGCTCGTCACGACCAAGTCGGATGCATTGTTGTTCGTGTCCCAACCATTGCCTTGACCCTGAACGGTTCCACCGGTGTTGTCTTTGCGTACTGCACTTGTTGTATTGGAGAGTGTAGCTACCGGAGACGTTTCTGAATCACTTGCAGAACCGAAGCCTACAAAATCCACAACATTGGTATCTTTTGAACCTGATACCGAGGTCGTGACTTTTGCCAATGCAACTTTTCCGTCGGTTGCACTTAAGTTAATCGTACCCGTGGCATTGGGAGTCGGCAGAGCAACTGTTCCGGCACTGCCGGCCGCCTCTTGAACTAAATAGTAGCTGTAGGGAGCGATGCTTCCGGTCAAATTTGTAATGTTCGTGAAAGTTCCGGTTGCAGAGGCATATTGAACAGACCAACCAGACAAGCTTATACTGGAACTGGTAGGGTTGTAGAGTTCAATATAATCGTTTTTGTAGGAAGCGCCGCTGTTTCCGCCTCCCCCGTAAATTTCACTGATCACGACATGCGTGGCTGCTGCCGCATGTGCAGGGGTACTTGAAAAATTACCCAAGATACCAAAAGACCCTAAGGACACACAGGCGAGTACTGCAATCTTCTTGTTGAACTTTGTCTTGGTTTTAAACGTTTTGTCCATCGCTATAACCTCCCATTGAATCTTATGAATATTGTATCGTTAGTAAAAACCGATTTGAATATAACGAGGGTCACGCGAACGTCACGACTTTACCTCATTTTTTGTGACTTCAGCACGTTTTCGTGACTTCTAGCACGCGAGGTAAGGAGGTGTGTGAACGTCATGATAAACGTATTGATTGTTGATAGTACAAGAATTTTGAGAGAAAGCTTACTACATCTGATTGAAAAAGACAGTGAATTACGGGTTGTCGGCAGTGCTGAAAATGGGCTTCAGGCTGTGGAGTCCTGTGGCACTCTGGCCCCTGACGTTGTGCTCATGGATGTCGCGATGCCCGAATGTGACGGAATTGAAGCGACGAGGATTATTAAAAGAAAATTCAGTACCATCAAAGTAGTCATCCTTACGCATCAGACGGACAAGGAGTATGTTGCCTCTGCACTAAAATCCGGCGCAGACGGATACTTATTTAAGGATATAAAAGGATCGGAGCTTGTCCTTGCTGTCAAATGTGTGGCCGGCAATATGAGGGTGTACCACCATGATGTACTTGAGGGTTTGGATATCTATATTGAAAATAGGAATCCAATAAACCAGACGAGACGGGAAATCGAGCTGATCCGATATATCGCACAAGGCAAAAGCAATAAGGAAATCGCCGGTATATTAAATTTGAGCGAAGGCCGGATCAAGAATATCATCACAGGAATCCTGAAAAAAAACGATTTGCAGGACCGAACCCAGCTGGCAGTCTATGCGATTACGAAACGATATATATAAAGCCAAACTGTGCGAAATTCTCAGAGTTCTCGAATAAATACGATCGTGATCTCTTTTTACTTTTGATACTTGAACCTAACGTTACGTCATGTTTTATAGTAGGAGTACCGGCAAACAGCTAGCGCAAACGAAGGGGTTGAACATGAAACGATTCTGGAAGGTCGGGGAACTCGCCAAGTTGTCGGGAGTTACCGTGCGAACCTTGCGATTTTACAATCAAATTGGATTGTTCTCGCCATCGGGGCAGACGGAATCAGGTCACAGGTTGTACAGTGAATCGGATCTGTCGCGTCTGCAACAAGTTCTGTCTCTCAAGGAACTTGGCTTATCACTTGACGAGGTCAAGTCCGTATTGGCCGGCAAGTTGTACAGCCCGCTTGAGATTGTGACGCTGCAAATGGACCGAATCAAGGAGCAGATTCAATTGCAAAAAAAGCTCCTCGCGCAACTTGGACATGTCTCCGATTTGATGCAGGGGAAGACTCCGCTCGCCATAGAGGACTTCACCAGCCTCTTGCAAGCGATGAAAATCGGGCATGAGAAGCTGGTCGTCGAGCGACGGGTGAGTTGGGAACATCGGTTGGACTTGCTGGGGGATTTTTTGGACGAGGAAAACGAAATCACGAAAACGAGGGATGATCAACGATGACCGAACGATCTGTCAAACACGCTACTTTCGTCGTCGAGCGGACGTATTCCGCCTCTGCTGGACGAGTGTATAACGCTTGGGCCGACCCGATTGCCAAAGCGAAATGGTTTTCAAAGCCGGAATGTTTCGAATTCCGAGTCGGCGGTCGCGAATACAGCGTGGGTGGGCCGCCGCAAGGACCTGTTTTTACTTTTGATGCTTGTTATCAGGAGATCGTGCCTGAACAGCGCATCGTGTATACCTACACCTTGGATATGGGAGAGACACGGATGTCCGTCTCGACCGCAACGGTTGAGTTTCTTCCATCTGAGGAGGGCACGAAGTTGGTCTTCACGGAACAGGGTGTGTTCTTCGACGGGCATGACACACCGGAAGCACGTGAGGAAGGCACGATCTCGTTGCTTGAGGCATTGGGCAAGTCCCTCTAAGGGCTCAAGGTCGTACAAGCCATTCACGAAAAAAAGGACCTCTTACGACGAACGTCGCCAGAGGTCTTTTTTCATAGGATACTTCTTGATTTTGGGTCGTCGGAGGTATTGTACTCATTCGTCTAAGAGAGTACGATAGGTAAGTCTGCACAGCGCAGATAGACTCCTAGTTTTCATTCATTCTTAAGAATTTATTATTAATGAATGGTAATATATATTATAACATGAAAATTATTATAATAGGCTTCGTTATGGTATAATTGAGGCACATAAGGTGTGTCCCTAGGTGGCGACTGGCTTTTTGTACTACCTTAAGCAGGAGTGCCTATTCTTTTTTTACAAAAATAGGAGAAAAGGAGAAGTTACAATGAGCAAGATACAGAACAAAACAGACGTTATCTTAATTGGTGCCGGAGCCATGAGCGCGACTTTGGGAGCATTACTGAAAGAGTTAGCACCGGAATGGGAAGTCAAAGTGTTTGAGAAACTTGCAAGTGCAGGCGAAGAAAGCTCGAACGAATGGAACAACGCGGGGACGGGCCATGCTGCACTGTGCGAGCTTAACTATACATCCGAAAAATCTGACGGATCTATAGATATCAGCAAAGCGATCAAAATCAACGAACAGTTCCAGCTCTCCAGACAGTTCTGGTCTTATCTTGTCAACTCCAACCTGATTCGGAATCCGCAGGACTTTATCATGCCGATTCCTCATATGAGTTTCGTTCAAGGGGAAAAAAATGTAGCGTTTCTGAAAAAACGTTTTGAAGCGCTCACCGACAATCCCCTGTTTCAAGGGATGGAATATTCTGATGATCCCGATAAATTGATGGAATGGATTCCGCTGATCATGGAAGGCCGTACCTCGAATGAACCGATCGCAGCCACCAAAATCGACTCCGGAACGGACGTCAACTTTGGTGCTTTGACACGCATGTTGTTTGAACACCTGAAAAGCAGAGACGTCGAGATCAACTACAAGCACAGCGTTGAGGATATCAAACGCACCGGCGACGGCTTGTGGGAAGTGAAAGTGCATGATCTCGAACTCGGGAAAACCACGTACCATACCGCCAAATTCGTCTTTATCGGCGGCGGCGGCGGAAGTCTGCCTTTGCTGCAAAAAACCGGCATTCCCGAGTCGAAACATATCGGAGGATTCCCGGTAAGCGGACTCTTCATGGTATGCAACAACCCGGAAGTTGTCGAGCAGCACCATGCAAAAGTATACGGAAAAGCGAAAGTCGGCGCTCCGCCGATGTCTGTTCCGCATCTCGATACCCGATATATCGACAACAAAAAAACATTGCTGTTTGGACCGTTTGCGGGCTTCTCTCCGAAGTTCCTGAAGACGGGTTCGAATTTTGATTTGATTTCTTCCGTAAAACCGAACAATGTCATCACGATGTTGGCGGCCGGCGTCAAAGAGATGGCATTGACAAAATACCTGATCCAGCAAGTGTTGCTTTCGAATGAAAAGCGCATGGAAGAATTGCGCGAGTTTATTCCGAACGCGCAAAGCAAGGATTGGAAGATCGTAGCAGCGGGCCAACGCGTGCAAGTTATCAAAGACACGGAAGCCGGCAAAGGGACTCTGCAATTTGGTACGGAAGTGGTGAGTGCGGCTGACGGCTCGATTGCAGCTTTGCTCGGCGCTTCACCGGGAGCTTCCACCGCCGTTCACGTTATGCTTGAAGTATTGGAGAAATGCTTCCCGGAATACATGATGGAATGGGAACAGAAAATCAAAGAAATGATTCCTTCGTATGGCGTGTCACTCGCGGAGAACCCGGAATTCTTCGAAGAAATTCACTCGTCAACCGCGCAGACGCTGGGTCTGAATGTAAAAGAACTTGCCTATAATTAATTCTCTCATTAGGTGAGGGCAGTTATTCGTGATTCGTACTTTATATAGTGCATGCAAAGCCACCCGTGGTAGCGGGTGGCTTTTTTTCTATTTGCTGAGTTGCTATAACTGTTTAGTAAGAACATGTTCGCGAGTGATAATTAAAAAAATACTCTCAAACTCTCTGTGCGTATTTGTCTGTAAGTGATAAAATTATAGATAAGTTTACAATGTTTGGTGGAGGCGTGAAACAAATGATTGTTAGGGATGAAAATAAGAAGTTTTTCATATCTACTTTGGCTTCAGTACTCGAGGGAAAGTATCTCGAATCTGACTGGACGAAACTTGCATATGAGATTGACGAGATTGAAACCATTTTGCATCACCCAAGATTACTTCGTAGCCTGCAATGGGGGGACCGCGACTATCTTATGAATATTTTGGAGGTCCTTGAGAGGATCGGGCAAAATAATTTTGATAATTTGGTCTGTATCGCAGAGCAGATCGACTTTGAAGATTGGACATTTTCAAATGCGCCAAAGGCGTACTCAAGGCTGTTTAAAACTGGTGATGAGCAACAAGTTCAGGGAATCAGGAAACCTGATAGATTGCCCGACCGTCGACAAAACGAAATGATTACGCCAGAGGTAAAGAAAATAAAAAACAGCAAAGTTTTCATTGTACATGGGCGAGATGAGTTGCCTAAATATCGTGTTGCTAAATATCTGCATGATCATGGTTTAATACCTGTCATCCTTCATGAGCAGGCAAATCAAAGTAAAACAATTTTTGAAAAGATTGAAGCGAATTCAGATGTCGGGTTCGCTGTCGTAGTAGTTACTCCAGATGATATCGGTGCTCTTCAAGGTGACTTTGAAAAAGAAGGGACGTTGGTTCTAAAGAAACGGGCACGGCAAAATGTAATTCTTGAGTTAGGTTATTTCTTGGCAAAGCTCGGACGCTCAAACGTTGCGGTGTTATTGACGGAAGAAGTTGAGCGGCCTTCAGATATTGACGGAATTACCTACATCTTCATGAAGGATCGTGGCTGGGAAGTTGATTTAAGAAAGGAGTTCCTAGCAGCGGGATATGAAGTATAGAAGCTAATCGTTACTAGTATCTGATCCTCTAGGAGAGTGTCAATTTGAATGTAACCTTAAAAATAGTAGAATGTCCTCAATGTGGAGCACCTGTAAGGCAACAAAGACAACAATGTGAGTATTGTCAAGTGGCTTTGAAGGTACAGACATTATCCTATCTTGACCATTTTGATCAGTCTTCCGTGAAGAAATACTTACAGCATTACAAATCAATTCATACCACATTCCCTGATGTTCCTGAACTCAATATGTCCATTGGGCTTTGCCATTTGAATCTCGGTCTCTATGACATGGCACGCAACCATTTTCTAAAGGTCATTGAAGTCGAACCGGATCGCAGTGAGGCTTACTATTATGTGTCCCTTAGCATCATAAAGAAACGTAAGCCGAAAAATCTGAATTTACGAGAAGCAAAGCAGATTGAACGGTTTCTGGAAATTGCGATCAGAATAACCCCAACTGCCAAGTTCTACTACCTTTGGGCGATTTTGAAGTATGAGTATTACTACAAAAATGGGCTACGTGTGACGAGTCCGCATTATGATGAATTATTCGCAGAGGGACATGCATGTAAGAAAGATCACTCTGAACTCAAAAGTTTACTAGATCATTTGACCATAGAGGACCCAGCGTTACTAAAAGTTGTGTTTGCCTAACAACTACCGAAAAAACGGTGCGAATATTCAAATGACAGGAGAAAAATTTCATGAAAAACCAACAGCTTCTACTCGATGTTCCTATTTTTTCTAGAATCGGTGCTTTGCCGATTCTCTTTTGTATGGCGACCATGATGATGTTTGTTTTTCCGTCGAAGCACTTTTCACCTTGGTTCCAACTAGACCAGGGGGTGTTGTTGGTCGGGATCTTGATCTACTTATCGGTTTGGGGAGCAATGCGTCTTGTCCGTTCTTTCCACTTAGAGCGTCAGGGGAAATCCTTGGAGCAGCAGGTCCAGATGAGGAGGATCGGTCGCTATTTCTTGTTTCGTAAGAACTTGTCGATCACTCTTTTGTTGTTGATGCTTAGCATCATTTTTCCGGCAGAGAATTCTTTTATGATTTCACTTATTTTGGGAATTTCTTTTCTGGCGTACACACGGATGACAATGCCAAAAGATTCGCAGATCGACGCATGGGTCAGTCAAAGAATGAATTCACATGAACAAGAAGGCTTGGAGACCCTGCACTTTGATCAGGATGAACTGGTCGCGGACAATCTCTCGGTCAAAGGAATAGGAATCTCAAAGAATGCGATAACGTATGTAAGATATGGTTCTGATAAAAAGGCACGTTTCTCGATGCTAGGCTTTACTACCGTATACTTTTCAGAGGATCTTCTCTTGGTCTATTACAAAGTACTCGATTTAGTACGTGATGAAATAATCTTAGAAAAAACAGAGGAGTACTTCTATCAAGAAATCGTTTCACTTGAAACAGAGCGGACGGAATGGAGAACTGGCGTTGGTGGGAAGAACTTTACCATAAATCCACTGAAGATGGTCGTAGCTGCTACCATGTTTTTTATCAGTATTTTTAATAGAGAGAATACCTGGGTAAGAACCTTGAACATGGTGACGAGTGGGGGTACTGCATTCAGTCTCTATGTTTCAAATAATTCGAAGAAGGAACAGCATCCGAAGGAGTATGAGGATCAACTGGACAATGCTTTAAAAGCATTGCGTAAGATGTTACGTGAGAAAAAAACTGTTAATAAAGAAAAGTAATTCGTGATATTTTCTTAGGACTTTCGTGATTCGGGGGTCCTAAACCTAATTCTTGACTTAAACTGAGAGAGGGGGAAAGAGCAGAGGAAGAACGGGTCTGTCGTTCATCATTTCTCTGCAACATGTATGACATCAATAGATCGACTCAAATACGATGGACCTGAAAACGGACAACCATGGCTGGTTCACAAATGCCGATCGGAAGATCTCGTACTGGGCGGACAATTGGTTGTCACTCAGAGTCAAGAAGCGCTCTTTTTCGAAGGAGGAGAAGCTCCGCATCTCTTCCTGGCGGGGACATATACGTTACCTAAGAGTAATGCACCTCTATTCAAAAGTTTGATGAAGATTCCTTTTGGTAGAAGGACGCTTTTTGCAGCTGAAGTATATTTCATAAACAAAACATCTCACTTAGACATGAAATGGGGCACATCTGTACCGTTTCAAATCATGGACCCAAAATACAACATGATGCTGACAGTTCGAGCGTTCGGACAATATGGTATAACGGTTTCTAATTCACGAGTATTTGTCACAAGTATTATTGGAGCAGTGAGCGGAGGGCATGTATCGGACTACAATACTGTAACGAGTTTATTTACTGGTTTGATCAACGTAAAAGTAAAAGAGGTCATTTCAAAATGTATAATCAGGAAAGGAATTTCTCTTTTGGATATTCATCATCTGTTAGGTGAAATTTCTGATGAATGCCGATTTGAGATCAACGCTGCTTTTTCTCGATATGGCATAGAAGTTGTGACTTTCTATGTGGAGTCCATTAATTTTCCTGATGATGAGGTACAGCTCTTCAAGGATGCTCTTAGTAAGAAGAGAGTCCTCGCGACATTGGGTGAAGATTATTATCGTCAGAGATCTTTAGACATCTTGGAGAACAGGGCTAGTTCTAGATTTTCTTTTGGTCAGGAAACTCTGGGTAGTGGCTCTACAAGCAAGGAGAGGAGTTTTTGTCCTACATGTAATGTGGAAGTACCTGCTCATTCTAAATTTTGCGGGCAATGTGGAAGTCCAATAGAAATGTAAGAGGAAAAGGGGGACAACCGCGCTATGGAAAGTATGAAGATTACGAAGGTTGAAACCGCTGTAGGAACGATTGCCGTCGTGAGCGGCGGCGAGGTCGTACTCGGGGACGTGCAGTCTGCCTTGGATCTGATGGCAACCGTGCAATATGAAGCCGGCAGCGACCGGCTCGTGCTGCACAAATCCCTGCTCCATGAAAACTTTTTCGATTTGAAAACACGCCTTGCGGGCGACATCTTGCAGAAGTTCGTCAATTATCGCGTGAAGGTTGCCATTGTGGGGGACTTCTCGGTGTACGCAAGCCGGAGCCTTCAGGACTTCATCTACGAATGCAACAGCGGAAACGATGTGTTTTTCCTGCCGACTGAACAACAGGCGATTGAAAAGTTGAGCCTGTAGAAGGTCGTGCCGTATCTCCCGACAAAAAACCCTTCCCGATTGCGGGAAGGGTTTTCCTATCACAGCGTTGGAAGCGGTTAGATTTCGTGGGTTTTGTAGACCGTCGGCATGACATCTTCGAGGTAGTCGCTGACGATCTGCGCGTCCTCCAAGTTTGTGAAACCGAGTTTGTCGCAGAGCAGTTGCACGTCTTGCACTTCGAAAATGTCAAAAACGCCGAACTTCTTGGTTTGCAGATGCAAGATCAACGCTTTTCCGTAAAAGTGAGACGTGTAGTTGATCACCAAATCATACTGACAGTGATCTGTGACCAACGTAACAAAGCGGTTACGGGACTCTTCGTAGCTTTCGTTGTAAACATGACGCGGCATGATCATCCACCTCTTTTCTTAGGATTGATGTATGTCGGCGACATCTACCCTTACAATACGGGTAAATGATCCTTTTTATGTATGTCCGCTTGTAAATTTTCTGTCTATTCTTTGTGGTATACTTTACTCAGCTACTGGAGTGAAGAGGAGGAGTTTGGGTTGTTGTTTGTGGATTATCATACGCATCATGAGCGTTGCGGCCATGCGGTCGGGACGTTGGAGGAGTATATTGAAGCAGCTCTTGCCAAAGGGCTCAAAGAAATCGGCTTGAGTGACCACCAGCCCTTGATTCATGTGCCGCACCGCGAGGGGTCGGCGATGTTGATGGAGCAATTGCCGGGTTATGTCGAAGAGGCGTTGGCTCTGCAGCAGAAGTACCGCGGGCAGATCGACGTGAAGGTCGGATTGGAAGGCGATTGGGTGGAAGGGTATGGAGAGCAGGTTCGGGGGTTGCTTGCCCAATACCCGTTTGATTACGTGATCGGCTCGGTGCATTTCTTGGGCGAATGGGACCATACGAACAGTGCGGAGCTTTCGAACTGGGACGGGCGCGATGTGTACGAGACGTACGCGGAGTATTACCGCCAAGTGCAGTTGGCCGCGCAGAGCGGGTTGTTTGATATCATCGGGCATCTCGATGTGATCAAGCGCTTTGGTGTGAAGCCGGAGCGCAGTGTGGACGAACTGTTGGAGCAGACGGTGCTGGCGGTGCGTGACGCGGGAGTTTGTGTAGAAGTCAATGCGTCGGGCCTGCGCTATCCGTGTGCCGAGCAATTCCCGAGCGTCCGGGTGATGGAGATGATGAAATTCCACGAGATTCCGCTGACCGTGGGATCGGATGCACACCAGCCGGGTTTTGTCGCGGAGGGTTTTGCGACGGTGTATGAGTTGTTGAAGCAGGTTGGGTACACGCACGTTCACGGGTTTACGGGACGGAAGCGGTACGAGATTGAGATCTAGAAAAAGGAGACACCCCTGCCCGGAGAGTCCGGACAGGGGTGTTTTTTGTTGCGTGTGGAGGTTTGCCGGGTCACTTTCACTTGCGGTGGGACGTTATTGCTGTTTCTTGTTCTCTTCTTGAGCGACTTGCGGCGGGTAGTAGCCCATTCCGTTGGTGCCCGGAATGAAGTTTGGCATCAGCGTGTTGCCTTGACCGTCGATGATGCTGAGTTCTTCGCCGATCTGCCCTGCTTCTACCGTGTACTTCTGCATCGCGGCGCCGGCGGTCTGGTTCTGACCCTGACCCTGACTTTGGTCGCTCTGCTGGCTGAACGTCTGTTGGCAGTCTTGACGCATCTGCTGTTGAACGTCAGCGTTCGCAAACGTCGAGGAGCTTTGCTGCTGCAGTTGTTGCTGCTGCTGACCTGCCTCGCCGATGGAGCCGACTTCGGAACCGAACGCTTGCTGGGCGTCTGCACGGACTTGCTGCTGGACCTGCGACGAAGCGAAGTTGCTGCCTTGGGCCGCTTGAGCCTGCATGCCTTGTTGCTGAGCGCCGGACTTTTGCGAACCTGCTTCGCCGATGGTGCCGACTTCGGAAGAGAAGGCTTGCTGAGCGTCTTGACGCACCTGCTGTTGGACTTGCGAGGACGCGAAGTCTTGTTGCTTCGGAGACAAGCCGTACTCCGACTGGAGATCTTGCTTGAAGTCACCGATCGAGCCGATCTCCACGTTGTCGTTGTTCAGCGTACCGTCAGCTTGACGCAACCGGATCGGTGCGGGCTGTTGATCTTGCGCCTCTCGTTCACCGATCGTACCGACTTCAGAGCCAAACGCAGGACGCGTGTTGCTCGGACGCTGATTGCCTTGCTGACCATTCATCTGACCGGCTTCGTTCGTCCCGTTGCGATGCACAAAGTAATACCACGCATAAAAGAGCACACCGATGACTGCCACAGCAATGATAAACCCTGCAAATGTCATGAATGCTCACCCCCTGTTCTCTAGTGTGGCTTGAACCGTGGGGAACATGTGTAGAAAAAAAGTCCACTTCCCGTTTCGGAGTGGACTGTTCATCGGACGAGCTGTGAAGTTAGGCGAGGTCCTTGGCAAGCGATGCTACATGGTCGGCGTCGAGCGGTGCTTCCACATGCAGGTTCGGGTGGTCGAGGAGGACGCGGACGGTTTCGTGCTCGTAGGAGCCGTTGGTGAGGTACGCCTTGGCGGTGCCGGTGATCGGGAATTTGAGGTAGTGGACGGAGGTCGTGTTCTCACGATCGTCGTGCTCTTCCTCAAACACGGCTTTCAGCTTCTCATCGCCGACTTGCAGGTACAAGTGATGCTCGATCCCTTTGAGGTCCACGAGGATCTTCGCCAGTTGTTCTTGGTTGTCCCGTTCGATGAACAGGGTGGCCGACAGCTCATCGTCGCCCGGGAGCATGCCGGAATAGATGTCGATGTACTCGTCGAGCTCTTTGGCATCGGTCAGGTCTTCGCTGTGGGCAAGTTCTTGAATCTGGAACAACACCGTCTGACGGTTCTCAAACAAGATCGAAATGTCTTGGCCGAGTTTCAGACGACGCGACTTTTTGTACTGGATCATCTTTTGCAGATACTCATCACGGCCTTGGCGGTACGTCGGGAGTGCCACCAGGTCGCTGCGGGTGATTGCGGTTGCCATGAAAAATCCACCTCCGTTGCGATATGAATCGACTGTCCTGTACGTATGATGTACAGGACAGTCGTTTTTAGACGAAAAAGGAGACTATTCGAGGGAGTCGAGCAACTTTTGGAAGCGTTGTGCGTGAACGCGTTCTGCTTTCGCCATGACTTCCATCCATTCGCCGATGTCTTCGAAGCCTTCTTCGCGAGCGGTTGCTGCGAAGCCCGGGTACATTTCGGTGTACTCGTAGGTTTCACCTGCGATTGCGGAAGCGAGCATTTCTTTTGCGGTGTTGACCGGAAGACCGGTTGCCGGGTCGCCTTCCCCGTTGTTGCGGAGTGCGTCGAAGTGACCGAATGCATGCTTGGTTTCGCCGTTCGCAATGTTGCGGAACAGGGAAGCGATCTCTTCGAGACCCTCGGTGTCAGCTTGCTCTGCGAAGTACAGGTAACGACGGTTTGCTTGGGATTCACCTGCGAATGCTGCTTTCAGGTTGTCTGCGGTTTTGGTGCCTTTTACGTTTGCCATGTTTGATTTCTCCTCCTTGGTTTGTGAACGTGTGTAATAAGTCTAAAGTTAGACTAACTCAACATCGACCGTTCAGTATGTAACCTCAATCACATTTCGACAAAAAAAGGGGATGACTGCACCAAATGAAGCGATTGCGCGACGACGTGAAGATCTTCTCCGGCTCGTCCAACCCGGCCCTCGCCGAGGAAGTCTGCCGTTTGCTTGGACTCCCGCTTGGCGAAACGACGATTTCCCGCTTCACAAGCGGCGAACTCTACGTGAACATTAAGGAAAGCGTGCGCGGAGCGGACGTCTACGTCATCCAATCTTTCTGCCACCCGGTCAATGAAAACTTCGTCGAGCTGATGGTAATGATCGACGCACTCAAACGCTCCTCGGCAGGCATGATTAATGTCATCCTTCCCTACTACGGTTATGCACGTCAGGAAAAACAGGACTCTCCCCGCGAGCCGATCACCGCCAAGATGGTGGCAGACGTCCTGACCACCGTCGGCGCCGAGCGCATCATCACGATGGACCTGCACGCCGCCGCCATTCAGGGCTTTTTCAACATCCCGGTCGACCACATGACGGCCCTCGACTTGATCGCCGACTATCTGCGCACCAAGGACTTGAGCAACGCCATCGTGATCTCGCCGGACGCCGGCCGCGCCAAAACCGCCGAACGGCTCGCCACGTACCTCGATCTGCCTGTCGCGCTGATGAACAAGCGCCGCCCGAAGCACAACGAAGCGGAGATTACGCATGTGATCGGCGAGGTCGAGGGAAAAGTTCCGATTATTATAGAAGACATGATCGACACGGGCGGCACGATCATCAAAGTCATCGAGAGTTTGGTGGAGCACGGGGCGGTGCCGGAAGTGTTGCTGTGTGCGACGCACGCGATTTTTTCCGATCCGGCGCCTCAGCGGATTCAGCATCCGGCGATTCAAGAGGTGATCGTGACCGACACGTTCCCGGTGCAGGACTTGAATCTGCCGAAATTGACGGTGCTCTCGGCAGCGCCGCTTTTTGCAGAAGCGATCAATCGAATTCATAACAACCGTTCGATGTCGATGTTGTTTGCCGAATCTTCCTATCAAGGGTGCGAACAGGGCGAGTCATGACACCCCCAGAGGGTTATGGTATACTGGAACGCAAGGAGGTGACCGCGCGTGGACCAACCGAAGAGCCAGATTCAAAGCACGGGACGTAGCAACAATGTGATTCCGTTTCAGGTGGATGCCACTTTCTATTTTGAACGGGCCGTTCATTACTTGGATCGTCATGACCTCAAAAACGCACTCAAAAATTTCCGAAAGGCGTCGGAATTGGAGCCGGATAACCCGGTCAACCACTGCAATCTCGCGGGTATTCTCTCCGAGTTGGGCGAATTCGAGCAGTCCAACCTGATTCTTGAAAAGATCTTAGGCGACATCGACCCGGACATGGTCGAATGTTACTTCTATATGGCGAACAACTACGCCAACCTCGGCAGTTACGACCTCGCCGAGGACTATGCCGCCCGATACCTCGACGCAGAGCCGGAGGGTGAATTCGCGTCGGACGCCGACGAGATGTTGCAGATTCTCGTCCAAGAGTTCGGCGGCGGCAAAGTCCTGCACGAACGACGCGAACGGCAGGAAGCGGAGCAGCGCGACCATGACATTGCCCGCCAATTGTTAGAGGAAGGCAAATTCATGGAAGCGACCGAATATTTGGAGCAGGCGATTGCCGAGCATCCGGATTCGACGTCGGCCCGCAACAATTTGTCGCTTGCGTACTACTACCTCGGCGAATTGGAAAAAGCAATCGACGCCTCGATTGCCGTCTTGGAACGCGACCGGAGCAACGTGCATGCGTTGTGCAACTTGGCCGTTTTTTATCAGCATCTCGGGAAAAAGGAACAGTTGCAGGAGATCTTGGCGTGCCTGCGCAAACTCTACCCGCTGTACTTTGACCACACGTACAAACTGGCGACGACGATGGGGATTCTCGGCGAGCATACGGCTGCGTATCGCTTGTTCCGTCAACTCCTGCGCTGGAGCGACCGCCAAGACGCGCAACTGCTGCACTGCGTCGCGGCTGCTGCGGCGAACCTCGGCTTTTATCAGAAGGCGGAACGAATTTGGGAGGAAGTCAAGAACCTCGATCCCGATCCGACCGTCGCGGACTTTTTCTTGGCGCGCGTTCACGATGCGGTGCGAACGGGGCGGATGTCCCAACCGATCTCGTACCAGTATCACATCCCGTTCCAAGAGCAGTTCAAGAAAATGAAAGTCCAACTGCAAAGCGGGCAACTCGGCGCTTGGCACACCGATCCGATGGTGCGCTCGTCGCTGTTCTGGGCACTGCGTCACGGAGACGGCGAAACCAAACGCCAAGTCATCCAAGCGTTTGCCCTGATTGCCGACAAAGAAGTCGAGCACGCCCTGCGTGAATTTGTAAAAAATCCGGCCGAAAGCGACCAGTTGAAGCGGCATGCGCTCTATGTGCTGCGGCATATGGGGGCGGAAGGGCCGTTCCATGTTCACCTGGAGCAGGAGGAACATCTGTGGCGTGTGCAATCGATGCCGCAAGATGATCTGTTGACTTTGCGTCCGGAGTGGCAGGAAGTGCTGGACGGTACCGTCTCGCAGATGAACTCGACGTTCGGCGACGAAGCTTGTCTGCTCGCACGCGATGTGTGGACCCAATTCTTGCATCGCACGTTCACGGCACCGCCGCGAATCGGCAAGACGTTGGCGTGGTCGGCCGGTCTGGAATACACCGTTCTGCGCCGATTGGGGATCAAAGTCACGCAAACGGAAGTCGCCGCCCGTTACGGCGTAACGCCGGGTTCGGTGTCGAAGGTTTCCAGATTGCTGGCGGGGCAAGAGGATTTGTAGCAATCGTTACATTCACTTACATTTGCATCGGGATATACTAAGGGACAAAGAGGGATGAACTCTTTGTCCTTTTTCTCATACTACAAACGAGGTCCGTTTTATATAGGAGGTCTTTTTCATGAGCGAACAACAATTGTATGACGTGCTGATCGTCGGCGGCGGTCCGGCGGGGATGACCGCAGGTCTGTACGCAGGCCGTGCGAATTTAAAAGTAGCCATGATCGAGCGCGGCATGCCGGGCGGGCAAGCGTCCACCACGCACTTGATCGAGAACTTCCCGGGTGTGGAGTCGATTGACGGGCCGACCCTGTCGATGATTATGCACAAGCAAGCGGGCGATTTCGGATGCGAGATGATCACCGCCGAAGTCGAGAAGATCGAGAACATCGAAGGCAAGATCAAGAAAGTCATCACCTCCCGCGGGGAGTACCTGACCAAAACCATCATCCTCACTCCGGGTGCAGAACCGAAAAAACTCGGCGTGCCGGGCGAGGACGAACTGCGCGGCCGCGGCGTTTCTTACTGCGCGACCTGCGACGGTGCGTTCTTCCGGGGCAAGGAACTGGTCGTCATCGGCGGCGGGGACTCTGCGGTTGAGGAAGGTATTTACCTGACGCGCCATGCTTCGAAAGTCACGATCATTCACCGTCGCGACCAACTGCGTGCGCAGAAGATCTTGCAAGACCGTGCCTTTGCGAACGAAAAAATCTCCTTCATCTGGGACACCGTGGTCGAAGAGATCGCCGGCGAGAACAAAGTCGAGCGCGTGCTTATGAAGAACGCGAAAACGGGCGAAACTTCTGAATACCCGTGTGACGGTGTGTTCATCTACGTCGGCATGAAGCCGAACACCGATTTCCTCACCGAATTGCCGAACCTGCTCGACGAGTCGGGCTACATCCCGACCAACGCGAAAATGGAAACGAAACTTCCGGGCGTCTTCGCAGCGGGCGACGTGCGCGACACGGTGCTTCGCCAAGTGGTGACGGCGACCGGGGACGGCGCAATTGCGGCGTTCTACGCGGGTCATTACGTAGAATTGTGGACGGAGGATGGAGAGTGACGGAGGAGTTTATCATCCTCGGCACAGCGGGACATATCGACCACGGCAAAACGTCGTTGGTCAAAGCGCTGACCGGGATTGACACCGACATTCATAAGGAAGAAAAGGAACGGGGCATCACGATCGACATCGGATTTGCCCCCTTCAATCTCCCCGACGGCAAAAGCCTCGGGGTGATTGACGTTCCGGGGCACGAGCGGTTCATCCGCAACATGTTGGCAGGGGCGGGCGGGATCGATTTGATCTTGCTCGTCATCGACGCCAACGAAGGCATAATGCCGCAAACGGTGGAGCATCTGCACATCTTGGAAATGTTGCATGTGCAGAAGGGCATCATCGTGCTCACCAAAACGGACACCGTAGAAGCCGAATGGCTGGAGATGGTTCGAGAGGAAGTCCGCGAGGGACTGGCGGGGACTTTTTTGACAGACGCTCCGATGGTGGGAGTTTCGGCGCAGACGGGGGCCGGCATTGTGGAGTTGCGTCTCTTGATCGGCGAATTGGCGGCAGAAGTGACGCCGCGTGAAGTGACCGCTCCGTTGCGAGTGCCGGTGGACCGCGTGTTTTCCGTGCCGGGGTTTGGGACGGTCGCGACGGGGACCGTTTTTGCCGGCGGCGTGGAGACGGGCGAGGTCGTGGAATTGTTGCCGCAGGGCTTGTCTGCCAGGGTGCGCACGATTCAAGTGCATGGCAAAACGGTCGAGCGTGCGCAAGCGGGGCAACGGGCCGCGCTGAATCTGGCGGGCGTCGAGCGTGCCGAGATTGAGCGCGGCATGGTCGTTGCGAAGCCCGGCGTGTACAAATCGACGAACTTGGTCGACGTGCGGTTGCATCTGCTGCCCGACTCGCCGAGGAATTTGACGAATTCGTCGCGGATTCGTTTTTATCTCGGCGCCAGTGAAGTTTTGGGTCGCGTTTCGATCTTGGAGAGCGATGAGTTGAAGCCGGGCGAAGATGCGTTGGTGCAGATTGCGTTGGAAAGTCCGGTGGTTTGTGCGCCGCAGGACCGATTCATCGTGCGTTCCTACTCGCCGATGTTGACGATTGGCGGGGGGACGGTGATCGACCCGACTCCGTCGCGTGTCCATCGCCGACGACGCGAGTATGTGCTGGAAGACCTGCTGCTTCGGGAGCAGGGCGGGCCGGAGCAGTTGATTTTGCAGGTGTTGACGGAGGAGCCGGGACTTGGCGTTCGCGACGTGGCACCGCAGGTCAAACTGACCGTGGAAGCGGCAGAAGTTTGCTTGCAGGAGATGGCAGGCGTTGGTTTGGTTGTGTCGATTGCAGGCGGCTACGTGTCGGCCGATTGGTTGGCGAGAGTGTTCGATGAAGTCGAGGAACGGATTCGCGTACACTTTGCCAAAGAGAAGTACCACGTAACGGTGCCCAAAGCGCAGGTGTTGTCGCAGGTCGGGATGAAACCCAAACTGTTTGACGCTCTGCTTGGCTCCTCTGTCGGGCAAGAACGCTTCGAAGTCTTCCGTGACAAGATCGGCATTCGCGGGTACGATGTTCCGTTCACGCTTCGCGAGCGGGAGTTGCTGCAGAAAATCGAGGAGCTGTACCGAGGAGGAGGATTCCAACCGCCGTCTGTCGAGGAAGTACGGACCCAGACAAACGCCTTGGAAAAAACGCTCCACGGACTCCTCCACTACTTGAAGGAGCGTGGAACGTTGGTGGAACTCGGCGGGGGCTCGTACTTGCACAGCGAGTTCTTGGAGCAGGCGAAGTCTGTTCTGCGCGAGAAGTTTTCCGTCAGCGGTGCGTACTCCGTCGCCGACTTCCGCGACTGGGTTGGCACGTCGCGCAAATTCGCCGTGCTCATCCTCGAATACCTCGATGACATCAAGTTCAGCAAGCGCATCGAAGACAAGCGTGTGATCTCCTAGTCTCCTCGTGCAAGCAAAAAAAGAGGCATCCTCTATGTGAGGACGCCTCTTTTTCGTGAGCTACAATTCGTCTACCCATTTATCAGCCCAGTGCTGGACTTCGTTCATCAGCGGTTCGAGGGCGCGGCCTTTGTCGGTGAGTTCGTATTCGATGCGGACCGGGGTCTCCGGGTAGACACGTCGAATCAGAATGCCCGCAGCCTCCAGTTCCTTGAAACGTTCGGCGAGCATGCGGTCGCTCATGCCGGGAATGAGTTCGGAGATCTCCTTGAACCGAGACGGTCCGTCCATCAGCACCCGGATGATCAAGCCGTTCCAACGCTTCCCGAGCAGGGTGAACGCCGTCTCAAACTTCGGGCACAGCGTGTGATCGTGTTCCATGCTCATCATCTCCTGAAGATAGTGTAACACAAGACCCTTGACAAAAGGTAGAGGGATCACCTATGATACTCACATAAAGTTCGATGCTTACTTTTAGTTAGCTACTAATCCAGTGTTGGTTCTCAGGGAAACGGACATGATAGACAAGGGGTGACACACAGATGATCCAACTCATTCGAGCACAGGAACGCTACACAGCTTCGCACGGTTGGCTGACCTCACGCTTTAGCTTCTCATTTGCGGAATACTATGATCCGCAAAACGTCCGTTTCGGAGTTCTGCGTGTCTTCAATGACGACACCGTCCAAGCGGGCGAGGGCTTCGGCCGCCACCCGCATGCAGATATGGAGATCATGACCTATGTGATCGACGGCGCGTTGGAACACCAAGACAGCATGGGCAACATCGGCGTGCTTCGTCCGGGTGAAGTTCAACGCATGACGGCCGGAACCGGCGTCTACCACTCGGAGTACAACCACTCCAAGACGGAGCCCGTCCACTTCCTGCAGCTCTGGTTCTTGCCGAACAAGCAAGGTCTCACGCCTTCGTGGGAACAAGCGGAGTTCACCAAGGAACAGCAGCGCAACACCCTGCTTCCCGTCGTCTCCGGACGCGGCGTTGAAGGCGCGATGCACATGAATCAAGATGTGACGGTGTTCCTTTCTAACTTAGAGAAAGGTCTGACCTTAACTCACACTGCAGATGATGCGAATCGGCTCTTTTATGTCTTCGTCATTCGCGGCATCCTCGACCTCAACGGCGAGTTGATGCACGAAGGCGATGCAGCGCGGATCTCTGACGTTCCAACCCTCACCCTCAGCAGTCCTGATGGGGCCGAGTTTATGCTCATTGACCTCGTCTAAACCTAAAACCCACAGCATGAAAGGATGAATCTAACAATGGCAAAAGTTCTGTACATCACCGCAAACCCGAACCCGGTTGAACATTCCTTCGGTCTGACCACCGGTCAAGCATTCGTTGAATCTTACCGCGAGGCAAACCCGTCCGACGAAGTCGTTCACCTCGACCTCTACAAACTCAACATCCCGCACATCGACGAAGAAGTCATGGGCGGCTGGGGCAAACTGCGCTCGGGCGCTGATTTCTCCACCCTCTCCGCAGGCGAGCAAGCGAAAGTAACCCGCCTGAACGAACTGGCTGACGAGTTCGTCGGCGCTGACAAGTATGTATTTGTCACCCCGTTCTGGAACTTCTCGTTCCCTCCGGTATTCAAAGCGTACATCGACTCCATCTGCGTGGCAGGCAAGACCTTCAAGTACACCGAACAAGGCCCGCAAGGTCTGCTTGGCGGCAAAAAAGCGGTCCACATCCAAGCGTCCGGCGGCGTGTACTCCGAAGGCCCGACCCGCGATTGGGACTTTGGCAACCGCTACCTGGCGACCATCGCACAATTCCTCGGCTTCTCCCTGGAATCGATCTTCGTCGAAGGTCAAGCTGCACAACCGGACAAAGCTGCTGAAATCAAAGCTGCCGGCGTTGAAAAAGCGAAGCAAGTCGCGAAATCCTTCTAATCTCCACCCCGTTTGTGAAAAAGAAGCCCGGTCCACGCCTCGCGTGTGCCGGGCTTTTTTTTGAACTGTGAACAACTGTCACTCTTTGTTAACCCGTTTGTAACACTTGTGAAATATTTCTGCGCTATAGTGTAGATATCACATTGACCCCCCTTTACAATGTATAGATACTGTTCACGGGCGAGGATACTCTTGAAAGAGAGTCCTCGCCCCTTTTTTATTTCGAGAAGCGGTGTTATTCTGAAAAAAGGTGATAAAGTGATGCAACTTGTAGTCCATTGTGTAATCGAACAAGAAGATAAGGTTTTGATGTTGCAAAAGCCCAGACGCGGCTGGTGGGTCGTGCCGGGCGGCAAAGTCGAAACCGGCGAATCCCTGCATGAAGCGGTCGTACGCGAAATCGGCGAAGAGACGGGTCTGGTGTTGCAAGACCCTGAACTGCGCGGCGTGTTTACGATCCTCGTCGAAGAAAACGGACAACTCGTGAACCACTGGATGTTGTTCACGTTTGCGGCCGGCTCGTTTACGGGCGAATTGGTGTCCGAGTGTGAAGAAGGAATTTTGGAATGGGTACCGCTCGACGAGTGGATGAAGCGCCCGATGGCGGAGGGGGACAAACGGTTCCTCCCACAGATTCGGGAGGCGGAGGGTCTGGTGACCGGCACGTTCCGGTATACACCGGAATATGAGCTGATCGAATGGCGCCCGGAGTCAGGGATTTAAATGGTTCGGTAGCATTGATTAGCTCAACTTGTTTAGAATTTGCACAAAATTTTATTCAGTGTGTGAGCAGGAAACCATAACCCTGACAGAGAATTGGTGAGAGTTTAAATTATTCTTTGCTGCTGAGGGGGTGGAGAGCTATGACTACTAAGAAGTACTTCAAAACTGCCCTGAAGAAATCGGGAATCCTGTCGCTGCTAGACCGCTTTTATGAAGCGGTAGACAACCGATTCAAGTTGCGTCTCAGCCAAAAACTCGGTCTCATCATCTTCGTTACGTTTTGCGGAATTGTCTTGGTGGGGGCAACCTCGATTTTTCAATTGTCGCGCCTGAACAACGACATGGAGAAGGCCCTCACAGAGAACCTCACCGCGATGCGCTTAGCCGAAGACATGAAGGTGCAGGTTTCACAGTACGACCGTTTGATCGTCAACTACATCCGAACCGACACGAATGATGGACGCAAAGTGTTGTCCACCAACTTGGACAAACTCAACCTGCAGATGAAGCAGAGCATTGAGGAGTACGAGAAGGTCGCAACAACTGAGGAAGATCAGAAGAAAGTCGCTGAACTCAAGAAAAACTGGCAATCCTACTCCGATGCCCAGAACAAGGTCATCGAAGAGTCCTTAAAAAGCCAGATCGTCGCGTTCCAGCTCTGGGAAGGGAATCTCTCCGCTTCGTACAAGAAGCTGACTTCAACGCTTGACGATATCAACAAGAAAAACGTGGCCGTCATCGAAGACTCCAAGTCTGTCCTTCATACCACTTATGTCAGTTCGTGGGTCATGACGCTGGTCGTCATCGCCGTGATCGCAATTCTCGCAGGAGCTCTGGGTCTCGCCACCAACCGCTACTTCCTCAAGCGCATCTCGCGTTTGGTCGAAGTCAACGAAGTGTTGGCAGACGGGGACCTGCGCGTCGATCCGAACATTCGCGCTCATGATGAGCTGGGCCAACTGGCACGCTCGACATCGGCGGTTATTGCCAATTTGCGCGTGATCATCGGGCAAGTCGGCGAAGCGTCGTACCAAGTCGCAGCTGCGTCGCAACGCATGGCAACTTCGGCGGAAGAGTCCAACCGCGCCGGTCATTCGGTGGCCATCACGGTCCAAGAAGTGGCCGAGGGTACGTCCCGCCAAGTCGAGCGTTCGCAAGACAGTGCGAACCTCATGAACCAACTGGCCGAAGCGGTCGGCGAGATCACCACGACGATGGACGTCATCGTCGGCAAGGCGGAGGAAACTTCCCAAGTCGCGTCCATTGGGCGCGAAGTGCTGGAACTCACGTCCGAGCAGATCGACGGCATCCGCGATGCGAACACCGATACGGTGGAAGCGTTCGAAGTGCTCTACCATCAATTGAGCCGCATCATCGAGATCGTCAACGTCATCACCGAGATTGCAGCTCAAACGAACTTGCTGGCGCTCAACGCCGCGATTGAAGCAGCGCGTGCCGGAGAGCACGGGCGCGGATTCGCAGTCGTTGCCGGCGAAGTCAAATTGCTGGCCGACCAATCTTCGAAAGCGGCCAACGAAGTCCGCGACATCGTAAGCGATTCCCAACAGGGGATGGAGACGATGAAAGCGGCGTTGGCGGGCACGAACAAGCGCGTCGGAGACGGTGTGCGTGCGATGAACGAAACCAACCGCTCCTTCGACGTCATCTTGTCTTCGATCGAAGAGATGCTGACTCAAGTGCAGACGGTCGCTTCGACGACCGATTCGATTGCGAGTTCGACCCAGCAAGTGCTTGGGAACATCGAGGACGTCGCGTCGATCACCGAGGAAGCGGCGGCGAGCGTCGAGGAAGTATCGGCAGCCACGCAACAGCAGTTGGCGGGGATGCAAGAGATCTCTTCGGCGGCGACTGTACTGGCGGGTCTTGCGGAACAGCTCGACCACTCCGTCCGTCGATTCAAGATGGAAGAGGCACTGTACGGAAGCAACTCGTTCGGTTTGGAGTCGGTCGAGGACCTCGAAGCGGAGTTCGAGTCGGAGATGCCAAACGAAATGGCGCTCGCTTCGGCCGCGGCGCTTGCAGACCTCGAAGGTCTCGTGATCGAAACGGTGGAAGTCGTCGAAGAGGCGGACTTCGACCGTGAGGAAGCGTACGCAGAACTTCGTGCCGAAGTTGCGGCACAGGAGGAAGTTTCGGACGAACTCCCGAGCGAGACACCGGACCCCGAAGACAACGACAAGTAACGCCTGATTGAAAAAGGAGCCTTGGCACATGCGTGTGCCAAGGCTCTTTTTTTCGATGGGGGGGCTTTGTGTGGGTGCTTTCTTCCTTTCCTTAGGTGCTTCTGGTACACTAGGAGGTATGGATTCTGAGTGAAGCGGGGTGAACACCATGCAAACGGAGATCAATTTATTGATCATTACGGGTCTGTCCGGTGCGGGGAAATCGGTGACGATTGACGCGCTGGAAGACATCGGGTTTTTCTGCGTTGACAACTTGCCGCCGGCTTTGATTCCCAAGTTTGGCGACCTGATCGTGCAATCGCAAGGCAAGGTCACCAAGGTCGGCCTCGTCTGCGACATGCGCGGCGGTGATTTTTTCAACACGGTGTTCGATGCTCTGCAAGAGTTGGAGCAGAAGGGCGGCGTCAACTACCAGATCGTATTTCTCGAAGCGGATGATTCGACGATCGTCCGTCGATTCAAAGAAACGCGCCGTCGCCATCCGTTGGCGAAGGACGGACGTGTCGTCGAGGGCATCCACGAAGAGCGCGAGATGTTGGAAGAGATTCGCGGCAAAGCGGACCTCATCATCAACACGACCAACTTGAAAGCGAGCGCCCTTCGTCAGCAGATCGTCGAGCGGTTCTCGCACATCGACCAGCAACACATGAAAGTCGACATCATGTCGTTTGGGTTCAAACACGGCGTGCCGATCGAAGCGGACATGATCTTCGACGTGCGCTTCCTGCCGAATCCGCACTATGTCGACCACTTGCGCCCGTTGACCGGTCGTGACCAAGACGTGTACGACTATGTCATGAAGTGGCCGATCACTCACGCGTTTGCCAACAAGTTGACCGACATGGTGGACTTCCTGTTGCCGCAGTTTCGCAAGGAAGGCAAGACCCAGCTCGTGATCGGCATCGGGTGTACGGGCGGCAAGCACCGCTCGGTGGCGCTCGCCGAATATCTCCACGAACACATCAAAGACCGCGAATGGACGACCGTCGTTCACCGCGACTCGGAAAAGAGTTGATCCACCGATGGTGCGCTACTGGTTGCTCCTCGCGTGGACCGTCTGCTCCTTCGGGCTCGGTCTGATCGCGGCCGGTATCGGAATCCACAGCGTGCCCGGCCAATCGTCGGTCATCGGATTGGTTTGTTTGTTGCTCGGCTCGGGACTCTTGGCGTTTGGTTGGTGGCGGGATGAGCAGATCACCCGCACGCAGATGCTGCTGGAGAAACGCAAGCCCCGCGTCGTCGTCGTCGGCGGCGGAACGGGCCTCTCGACGCTGCTTCGCGGTTTGAAGGAGTTTGACATCGACATCACGGCGGTCGTCACGGTCGCCGATGACGGCGGCTCGTCCGGGCGGTTGCGTTCCGAACTGGACATCCCGCCGCCCGGTGACATTCGCGCTTGTCTCGTGGCGCTGTCCGACACGGAACCTTTTATGGAGAAGCTCTGGCAGTACCGCTTCAAAGGCGGAGAGGGTTTGGCGGGACACAGTTTCGGCAATCTGTTCATCGCGGCGATGACCGATGTCGCGGGGGACTTTGAGACGGCGATCAAGCAGTCTTCGCAAGTCCTCGCCGTCAACGGGCGCGTGCTGCCGGCGGTACGCGAAGCGGTCATTCTACGAGCGTTTTTTGCAGACGGTACGTTTGTCGAAGGCGAGTCGCAGATTCCCAAAGCGAACAAAAAAATCGAGCGTGTCGAAGTGCATCCGAACAACCTCGATCCGCTGCCTGAATCGCTGGAAGCGATTCGCGAGGCGGATGCGATCGTCATCGGGCCGGGTTCGCTCTACACCAGCATCTTGCCGAACTTGCTCGTTACGGGGTTGACCGAGGCGATCAAGGAAGCAAGTGCCAAGAAAATTTACGTATGCAACGTGATGACGCAAGCGGGGGAGACGGACGACTATACGGCGTCGGAGCATGTCCAAGCGATTTACGACCATGTGGGCGTCGAACTGTTCGACTACATCCTCGTCAACTCCGCTCCGATTCCGCCGGCTGTCGTCGAGCAGTATCGGGAAAAGGAATCCATCCCGGTCGTCGCCGACCTCTGGAACTTGCAGAACATGGGGCTCAACGTCATCGCCCGCAACTTTTTACATTACTCGATCTACGCGCGTCACGATGCGCGTCGCATCTCGGAGCAAATTCTCGCACTGATCGGGCGCGATCCGAACAAACTTCGCAAATAATTCCACGTATCGGTCTGGATAGGATAGGAGGTGAACGACCTTGTCTTTCGCCGCTCGCACGAAAAAAGAACTGACGATGCTCGACCTCAAACCCTGCTGCAAGCGGGCGGAGCTCGCCGCGATGATCCGAATGAACGGCGCGGTCGTCATCGCCAACAAACGCTTCTCGCTGGACGTCACAACGGAGAACGCGGCGATTGCCCGCCGCATGTACACGTTGCTCAAGGAACTGTTCGGGGTTCACGCCGAACTGCTCGTCCGTAAGAAGATGCGACTCAAGAAAAACAACATCTACATGATGCGCGTGCCGTACAACGCGCCGGAGATTCTCCAAGAACTGTGCATCGCCAACTCCAATTTGACGTTCGTCTCCGGGATCAACCCCGACTTGGTCAAAAAACCCTGCTGTAAGCGTTCCTACTTGCGCGGGGCGTTCATGGCGGGCGGTTCGGTCAACGATCCCGAGGGCTCGTCGTACCACTTGGAGATCTCCTCCACCGACCTCGACCACAGCGAAGCGTTGCTTGAACATGTGAACGCGTACGATCTCAACGCCAAGCTGATCGACCGCAAGAACACGTACGTCGTCTACCTCAAGGAAGTCGAGAAGATCATCGAGTTCTTGAACATCATCGGCGCACACCAGGCCCTGTTGCGTTTCGAAGACGTGCGGATCGTCAAAGGGATGCGCAACCAAGTCAACCGCCTCGTCAACTGCGAGACGGCGAACTTGAACAAAACCATCGAAGCGTCTGTCCGTCAGATTGAGAACATCAAACTTCTGCAAAAAGTCATTGGTCTTGACAACTTGCCGCCGAAGTTGCGGGAGATCGCCGAGATTCGCTTGCAGTTCCCCGACATCAATTTGAAGGAACTCGGGGAGATGTTGCCTGGAAAAGTCTCGAAGTCGGGCGTCAACCACCGGTTGCGCAAACTCGATGACATGGCAGAGCGTGTCAAAGAAGGCAAAGGGATCTAAACATTTTTCGTCATAAATTTTTCCTCATATGGTATACTAGCGTTAAGTGACGTTGAGGAGGGACCTTAGCGGTGGCAGAGAAAAAAGTAACCGTTGGCTTGCGCTCCGGTTTGCATGCGCGACCGGCTGCTCTGTTCGTGCAAGAAGCGAACAAGTACGCAAGCGATGTTTTTGTGGAGAAGGAAGGCAAGTCCGTCAACGCCAAGAGCATCATGGGCATCATGTCGCTCGCGATTTCGAACGGCGCTGAGATCATCATCCGCGCGGAAGGCAACGATGCCGACCAAGCGGTGACGAAGTTGGCCTTGCTGATCGAAAACGAGCAATAAGCAAAAACCACGTTCCCCGCAAGTGCGGAACGTGGTTTTTTTTTCATACCCCGACATCGGGGATCGGCAGGTTGAGGAACGACGTCGTCGGGCGGACGGCCAGTTTGTGTTCGGCGATATGCTGGACGTTGCGCAGTTTGTCGACGTCGAAGTCCTCGGGCACGCGCACATAGTGCAACCGCCAGATCGGACTGTACATCGGGTGACTCGGGAGCATGTCGAAGAGCAGTTTCGAATCCGGAACGGGTACGATCTTGCCGGTGGTCTTGTCGATCCCGCGAATCGGTTGGAAGACGTTGCCCGAGCGAATCGGCGTAGGTCCGATGTCGAGGTAGCCGATCATCTGGCCTTCATGCCACGCCGGAACGACAGGGTAGACCGGACTCTTGGCATCCAAGGGAACGACGGGTGCGTTGACGATCATGCCGGGGGTGCGCAAACGCAGACCGCGGCGCATGACGTCTTGCACGCTTTTGATGGAATCCGGTGCAAGTTCCGACGGGGCCTCGACAAAGTGGACCACGCGCAAGGAACTATAGGTGGACATCCCCGGCACGGAGTCGAGGATTTGTTTATGACGGGCGAGCAGTAGCGGCCCGCCTTTTGGGTCGTAGCCTCTGATCAGGACGTACATTCCTGACAGGGTCAGCGGGGTGAGCCCGGCTGCCACATAGCGTACGGGTCGACCTTCCGCCCAGCCTTCAAGCAGTCCAATGGTACTCACTTGGCTGCTCACCTCCTGTTCAACTCGTTGGGCTACTACCTACCGTATGCACGAGGGGAACAGGTGGTGAATGAGGGCTGTTACATGCGGGTGGAGAGGTAGGAGAACGCCAGAGCCCCCAGAATGAACGAGATCACCATGAAAACGATGGCGAGGAGGATGATCAAGATGCCTTGCGTTTTGGCTCCGCGCGGGATTGCCAGCGCCCCCATGACGATTGCCGCCGGGCCAAACAGAATGGGCAGGAAGAACAGGGTTACGACTGCAAAGATCCAACCAAGGATGACAAAAACTTTCGGGTCCCGCTTCGTCGTCGTTTCCATGACGTGCCACCTCCTGAGATTGTGTAGTAGTAGGCTATGCACAGAAGCGGCCGCTTACGCTGGGAATGTCTTCGTACCTTAGAGGAACATCATGTTGTTCAGCCACTGACCGCCGTCCATCGTGATGATGTCGCCGTTGATGTAGGCAGCCGAATCGGAGAACAGGAAGTACGCGAGGTCGGCGATCTCTTCCGGTTTGCCGAGGCGACCGAGCGGAATCGAGCGCATCATCGCGTTGTAGTGCTTCTCCGACATGACCAATTTGTCCATGCCGCCGGTGTTTTCGATCGGGCCAGGCGCGATGGCGTTGACGCGGATTCCGTAGCGTTGGCCCCACTCGACGGCCATCGTGCGGGTCATCGCCATGACGCCCGCTTTGGCGCTTGCGGAGTGGATCACGCCGGGTCCCGCCGTCCATGCGTAGGTCGCGAGGATGTTCAGAATCGAGCCTTTGGTGCCCGATTCGATCCAGTGCTGGCCCACAGTTTGCGAGCAGTAGAACGTCCCGTTCAGGACGATGTTGATGACGGAGTTCCAGCCGTTGATCGAGAGCTTCTCGGCCGGGACGACGAAGTTGCCGGCGGCGTTGTTGACGAGGAAATCGATTCGACCAAACGTTTGCTTGGTTTTGTCGACCATTTGCTGGACGAGTTCCGGATCGCGCACGTCCATTTGCACGCAGAGCACTTGGCCGTCAAACGTTTGAATCTCTTGCTTGGTCGCTTCTAAATTCTCAAGCGTGCGCCCGGTGATGGTGACGAAAGCGCCCTCTGCGGCGAACTTTTTCGCCATCGCTTTGCCCATGCCCGAACTGCCGCCTGTGACGATAACCACTTTGTCTTTCATGTTGAAAAAAACCCCCTCTGCAAAAGTTAGACTCTTCCGTCTAAAATTCGCTTCCGGCTTCCTTTTTCCTCCCTTTCGCCCGTATAATGGAGGAATGTAGGGGGATTAGCCTTGTTTAAGAATGGGGTGATCCGACATTATGGTGGGAGCGTTTTTGCAGACGAACGGAGTGTATGCGCTGTTTGTTGCCCTGGTCTTCACAATCTACATGTTCACTCGGAAGATGATGCGAGGGTATTTGCAACGCCGAAATTTGCCGAACTCGACACTGGGTTGGGGACCGAGGTTGATGTTTGCGGCAACGGCGGTAACGCTGGTCTTTGGCTATCTGCTGGTTCTGCGCGCAGAGGCGGTGGAACGCCGTCATACGCAGGAGATGCTGGCCGGCCTTGCGCCGACGATGGCCTATGAATTGAAGGAGCTCGGGCATTGGCAGATCACAACGAGAACCCCACCGGATGACCCGCATTATCTGCTTTTGATCGAAGCGATGAAGAACTGGACGCGGTTGAATCCGCAAATAGATTCGATGTACACGATGCGTCAGACCCCGGATGGACAAACGATGTTCGTGGTCGCACCGGAAACGGATTACAACCGCGACGGGGTGATCGATTCTCCGAGGGAACAGCGGGTGCCGATCGGGACCCGCTATGACGAAGACATTGCAGAGCTGGACGAGTCGTTTCACGGGCGGCAGATGTTTCAGTCGGAGCCGAACGTCGACTTCTGGGGGGAGTCGATTTCCGCGTTCGTGCCGATTTACCGACCGGATGGCCGCCAAGACGCGATTTTTGGCGTGGATTTCAGCGTGAGTGCGCTGCAAGACAATCTGTTGATGGCGCGGGCTTCGTCGATGCTGCTCATCGCAGTGTTTTTGCTGACGTTTTATTCGTTTTACATCATGACGTTCCTGTCGTCGGTGGCGCGAATTGTCGAGCGCCATCGTCGGGAGATCAAGCATCAAGCGTATCACGATGCGCTTACCGGACTGCCCAATCGGGTTCTTTTTAAGGAACGGGTAGGAGAAGCGATTGACGTATGCCGGGTGTCATCCGGGCAGTTTGCGCTGTTGTTCCTTGATTTGGATCGTTTCAAGATGGTCAATGACACGCTCGGGCACTCGATTGGGGACTTGTTGCTCGTCGAAGTGGCGGGCCGGTTGCAGGCGTGTGTGAGTTCAGATCAAACGGTGGCACGACTTGGCGGCGATGAGTTTGTCGTGTTGCTTCCCTGCGTGTTGGATCTCCATGAAGTGACCGAAGTGGCTCATGCGATTTTGGAAGTGATGCAAAAGCCGTTTGCCATCGAGGAGCATGAGTTGTTCCTCACGACGTCGATCGGGGTGGCGATCTATCCGTTGCACGGAGTGGACGTGGACAGTTTGGTGCAACATGCCGACACGGCGATGTATCGGGCGAAGGAGAAGCGCAACCAATATTGCGTCTACGAGACGGAGATGAACGAGGTCGTTTCGGAGAAGTGGATGTTGGAACGCAACTTGCGCGGGGCGTTGGAGCGCGGCGAGTTTCTGTTGCACTACCAGCCGAAACTTCATCTGCAGACGGGACGAGTTCTCGGAGCAGAGGCGTTGGTGCGCTGGCAACATCCGGAGTTGGGGTTGTTGTCTCCCGCCAAGTTCATACCGCTTGCCGAAGAGACCGGGGAGATCATCCCGCTGGGACGGTGGGTGCTGCGCGAGGCGTGCCGTCAATTGAAAGCGTGGCATGAACAGGGGATGCCGGAGCTTCGCATCGCCGTCAACCTCTCGATGATGCAATTCCAGCAAAAAGACATCGTCGAGGAAGTCCGCGCGGTGTTGGAGGAGACGGGGCTTTCTCCGCAGTTCTTGGAGTTGGAATTGACGGAGAGCATCGTGATGCAGTCGCCGCAGTCGGCCCGTGAGACCCTGATGTGCTTGAGTGAGTTGGGCGTGCAACTGTCGATTGACGACTTCGGGACGGGGTACTCGTCGCTGAGCTACTTGCGCAGCTTCCCCGTGGACAAGTTAAAAATCGCTCGCGAGTTCATCCACGACATCCCGGACCGCGAAGGGGACAAGATCGTCAACGCCGTCATTCAACTCGCGCACAATCTGCAGTTGCAAGTCATTGCAGAAGGCGTGGAGACGCAGGAGCAAATGGACATGCTGCGCCTCTCCGGATGTGACGAGGGGCAAGGGTACTTGTTCTGCCATCCGGTTCCGCCTGAAGAATTCGCTAAAAAATTCCAAAGTCTGCTAGAAATGTTTCTTGTATAATAGAAGATATTGAACAGGAGACGAATCAAGCAGAGCGGAGGAATGGCGTTGACGACGTTGGAGCAACTGAGAGAGGACATCATTTCTTGCGAAACCTGCCCGCGCCTGCGTGCGTGGTGTGAGGACGTCGCGGTCAAAAAGAAAAAGCAATACCTCGAGTACAACTACTGGGGCCGCCCGGTGCCGGGCTTTGGCGATCCGCAAGCCGGGTTGATCATCGTCGGGTTGGCACCGGGAGCACATGGCGCGAACCGGACAGGTCGCGTTTTTACGGGAGATGAGTCGGGGGTTTGGTTGTATGAGGCGTTGCATCGGTTTGGGTTCGCCAACCAGCCGACGGGGATGCATCGGGAGGACGGCTTGGCGTTGAACGGGGCGTACATCAACAACATCGTTCGCTGTGCCCCGCCGGACAACAAGCCGAGCACCGAAGAGATTCGCAACTGCCGCCCGCACTTCGTCCAAGAGATGCAACACCTCACCGGAAAAAAAGTCGTGCTGGCCCTCGGCCAACTCGCCTTCAAACAAGTCCTGACCGGGCTGAAAGAACAAGGCATCGACGTCAAAGGTCTGACCTTTGCCCACGGTGCCGTGTACGATCTGGGCGAGGACGTCCCGAAACTGGTGGTGTCCTACCACCCGAGCCAGCAGAATACCCGCACGGGCAAGCTGACGCGGGAGATGTGGTACAGCGTGTTCGAGACGTGCCGAGGGTTGCTTGGGTAGAAAAAAAGGTCGCGGGCGATGCCCTGCGGCCTTTTTTAGACTTTAGAATGAGACTTGAGGTGAACTGTAAATAAAAGGAACAAGCAACGCGTTTGTCGAATTTTTTTGTGACTAACATCAACGAGAGGGGCGTTTTATATGCAAAACCAGTCCATTAGGATAATACTTGATTGTGGTGTTCTAGCGTATCGTTGCATGTCCGGCGTAAACAATAGATCAATGATCAACCCAGTTTGAAACCGACGAGTCTATTTATTTGCGAGAAGAGGTGATTACGTTACACTTGTTATAGTTTACTGTTCTCCAAAAAGCATCCAGTGGGGCGTGTAACTGTCGCTTTAGGCAGCGAATGGCCGAGTGGACCTTTAATCTTTTCTGTACCCAGTTCCATCTCTTAGGCTGTTGGTAAGATCGGCTAGACTCGTCTAAGATTAGACCGTCAATTTCATCGGCTCGCTACCGCCAGAATTGAAAAGCTTCATGAAGGAGTACCGCCGGAGGTCATCGAGGTTGCCGTTTCGCGGCGACCTCAATACCATACTGTAATCACGGATTATTAAGAGTGCTGTAAGCAGGAGATTTTAGGAGGTCGATCAAAGGGGACAATACGTGACTTCTTTATGAAATTGCAAGACCATTTCACTATCAATATCGTTTTTATTTATGTGGGATGCGAAACGGTATGCCTTCCACACCTACATACCCCATGCCATGCATATCGTAGACCAGTTTCAAGTCGTGTGTTATGCCAATTGTTGGACTGTAGACCAAGTCATGCTTCGAGTTCGAAAAGGCGTAGTGCCTCAACGATATCGCAATGTTAGAGGGCTCGATCGCACCTTCTACGCAACAAGAATCACTCACTAACTGACAATTGGAATGTGTAGAAGCCTTTCTGCATAAAGACGAACGTATGAGTTAATGAACGACTACGATGCTGATAGATATCAATACAAGGGATTAAAAAACCGGTAATACATTTTTGAAAATTCCTTTCAAATAAAATGCTGTTTTCAGACATCCTGGAGTACAAGACTCTCGCCAACAGCATCGAGCTCTGTAATTTTGGCGTATTTCCTGTATTATTAGACAAACAGCTACATAGAAGGTACAAAATACGTATCGGGTATGGAATTCCGTCGTTTCAGAGGCTCAGTAACCGTATTCTGCTGTATATGTAATTTTCCAGTCAATAAACATCTATTCTGCCTAGAGTGCATCATCACAACTTTTGTACCAGAGCCCGAAACGAGAGCCCCTGTAGCCTTGCAGACTCGCATTATGTCATTAACATATGGAGCATATACATAGTTTTTTTCCTAACTTATAGATTACAATTGGCAGGTAGAATATAATATAAGAAGTATTTTTTCGTTCTAACAACTAAGTTTCATAAGAATGAGGGGGACTTAAGGGTGGGAATGGCTAAGAACGCATTTATTGAATTTGAAGAGAATATACTAAGAGTAGAGGATTTGATGAAATCTGAAAGATTTCAAGAAGCAATAGATTTGTGTATTGAAAAGAAACGAAAAGAAATCTTTACCGATTTTAAATTCCAATACACTATCTTGTTGGCTGAATTACACCTTAATATTGGATGTTTTGAAAGATCCGTAAATTTTTATTTAGAGGCATACAACTATGTAATTGACGAACAAAAAACATTTAGAGCTTTCGCAAGAAGTGTTGATAAAAATCTATTTAGTTTTCCTGAAGAAATGATGAAAGAGTTCAAAAATAAATTATTGAACAGAATATATAATAAAGATATCCAGATTGCTTACCAAACTGCAAAATTAATGTCATCTGAATTTCCATTGGGATCTTTTTTATCAGAATCGGGAAAAAAATTAATTAACCTTCTTGATAGCGATAATAATTTCCAATACGTGGTTGATTGTATTAAGGAATTTGAACAAACCAGACAAAGAGAACTTGTAACAATATTGGACATTATGATTCTTAATCGAAAAAGAACAAACTTAACCATTCGGATTGATAAATACTGTGTAACTGTATACGAACGACTGGAATTGTATTACAAGGCTATCAAAATAGCTAGTGAATTAATTAACGTTGATCAGGATTCTGTAACGATTAGATCGTTATTTAGGTTATGCAGGAAGATGGACAATTACGAAATGGTTAACAAAATATTATTAACTGATAGTTCAATCGAAAGAAGGAATGACTTTAATATTCTCTATGAGTTAGTCTACTACTATGACAAAACAAACAATGCAATTGCAAAGAAAAATGCATTGCAGAAAATTGAGAGCTATACAGATAGTATATCTATTCTACGAACATTAAAGAATCTATATTTAAGATTCGGTACTTTGGAAGATGTCAAAAGAGTAGATAGCATACTTCAGGAAAAAATATATAAAAAGAGTAACAAAAACAAAAAACAGGATGCGATAAATGATTCAGAGGCCAGTGTATGGTCAGCGATAGAAAATAGTAAAAGGTTGGAGGCATTAGCCAATCTTACTCAAGGGATTTCACATGAATTAGGACAACCTATTACGAACGTTCGATTTATGATACAATATTATCTCGGTAAAAAGGTTGAGGAACTTGATGGCGACACTATTCGTGATTTATTCCAAACTATATTATTAGAAACAGAGCGAATGGGTAATTTAATGAACAGGCTCTCTCCTCTTACTACAACAAAAAATTCTAACGTCAAATATAGTGCTTCGGATAGAATAAAAACTAGGGTGAATGCCGAAAAAACTAGGTTGATGACTAATGACATTAATGTTGACTATATTCTTCCTAACGACGTGAGTATGTATGGAGATCCGGCAATGTTTGATCAGATAATAAGTAATCTATTGATCAACTCTATCCACTCATTGCAGATCTCTCGCCGGAAAAGTAAAAAGATACTGATTCGAGTCTTAGAGGAAGGCAGTAAGGTACGTATTTTGTTTCAAGATAACGGGGTGGGGATATCTCCTGAAAATAGAAGAAAAATATTTGAGCCTTTTTTCACAACAAAACCAACTGGTCAGGGTCAAGGGTTGGGTTTGTTTATTATTTGGAATCTGTTAAAATATCAAGGTGGATCCATCTACCTTGATTATGATTATACAGATGGAGCAATGTTTATTATCGAACTACCAAAGGAGGCCATAAGACATGAGTGATAAAGTGCTAATCGTGGAAGATGAGGATATCACGGGTAAGTTCTTAAAAAAAGCACTTGAAGATGAGAAGATAGATGTTGAATGGATGAAAAATGGGAAAGAGGCTGCTGATAAATTTAAAAAAGGAGCCTATGACTTAGTTGTATTGGATATTATTCTTCCTGGACTGAAAGGTGACGTAGTTTTAGAGAGAATTCGTGAAATTGACCCATACGTTGTAGTTGTTGTCTACACTAACAACATAAACGATCACACGATGATGAGTAAGTTTATCAATCTAGGAGTTGATGCCTATATTAACAAAGGAGCTGGAGCTGACTTAAGAAAAACTGTAAAAATAATCAAGGATAAACTTGAGCCTTTTTCTCTTGATGAAGCTCATGATTTAATCGATAATATAAACTCTAACAACAACATCGAAGAGGAATGATGTATGGTGAAATCATTTCTTTTAGATACGAATGCGTACCATTTGTTTTTTAGTATGGGTTCCCAAGATAAAAAAACAAAGTTAGAGAGCCTGCTAATGAAGGGAGGGGTAGTTGAATTTTATTTATCTGAGATATCCGCTATGGAAATTTACTCTGTTTTAGGGAAAGACAGAAGAGGCATACAACAACAAGTACAACTTTGTACAAGAAATATAAATAGTGGATATTGCGAGCAGGAGTGGTCTACACCAGGCCGAAAAGGAATAAAAAATAAAATGTTTAAAAGTTTGATAAAATTAGTTTCGGATAGTCTTAATGCTTCTGGGGGAATTCGTGCGAAGGTTATTTCCCTTGATAGTGAGCATATTTCTGTTGCTAAGGACTTTTTGATCGATTACGCAGATAAATACAATTTTGGTTCTCAAGATGCTCTCATTGCAGCTACAGCAATACTATATAAGAAACGCACTGAGACTGAGATTACTGTCGTGACCTCAGACAAGGGTTTAAAAGCAGCTTTATCGCAAGCGAAAATCCCGGTTCATGATCCATTGCTGGCCTAAACTGTTTGAATGAAAACGGATCTCAGGCATGTCCAACGCGAGTACTACACAGGTTCTCGTTACAAATCGTATTGAAAAAGCAGATCCACCGTCCTGCGACGGTGGATCTTTTTTTACCGAAAAATGGGTTGCACGTTTTCTGGTAATATGGTTATAATGAATGTATCAAAATGACTTTATCGAAACCTTCGAGGTGGTTGCATGGAAACGCCTGAGAATGCCGCAAACTATACAGCAAAAAAATACCGCACGCCGGACGGGGCGCCGTGTGACATCGTGATTTTTACCATCGTGTCCGATGAGGCGCAGGTGAACAAAAAAGTCCTGCCCCGCCGCGAACTGCAAGTGTTGTTGATTCAGCGCAAGCAATGGCCCGACGAAGGCAAATGGGCGTTGCCCGGCGGTTTTTCCAAGCCGACCGAGACGCTCTACGAATCGGCCCGCCGAGAACTGCAAGAGGAGACCGGCGTCGAATCGCCGTACCTCGAATACTTCAACGTCTACTCCACACCGAACCGCGATCCGCGCGGCTGGATTATCTCACATGCCTACTTTGCCCTCGTCCAAGAACAAATTCTCGCAGCTCGTCAGGCCGCCGATGACGCCGCCGACGTCAAACTGTTCTCCGTGGACGAAGCCCTCACGAATCTGGAACTCGCTTTCGACCACCGCGAGATCTTGGCGGACGCTCTCCAACGCGTCCGGCACAAGATGCTGACCACCACGATCGCACGGGAGTTTCTGCCGGAGGAATTCACCATCGCCGAGCTCTACCAAGTGATCCAAACGGTCTGCCCCGGGTTTGAAGAACCGAACTTCAAACGCAAAGTCACCGCCACGCAGACCCGCCAAGGGCTGATCGAGGAAGTCAGGGACGAGAATGGGCAGAAGAAAACCACCAACCGCAACTCGCAACGCCATGCGCAACTTTACAAGTTCACCGGATTCGAGCCGGTCGTTTCGATCTACCAATAACGTAAATACGTGACCCTGGGAGGGGAACTTTTTATGAAAGCTTTGATTGTCATCGATTATACGTATGATTTCGTCGTGGGTCGTCTGCCGGTCGGGCAACCGGCCATCGACATCGAAGACCGCATCGCGACGTTGACCCACGAATTTCTGGTCCACGGCGACTACGTGGTGATGGCGGTTGACGTACATGAGGAAAACGACCCGTACCATCCGGAAACCAAGCTGTTCCCGCCGCACAACATCCGCCACACCGGTGGCCGCGACCTCTACGGCAAGCTCGGGATGCTAGGCGTTCTCTACGACGCGCACAAAGAGCGGATTCATTGGATGGATAAGACCCGCTACAGCTCGTTTGCCGGAACGGACTTGGAGATCAAACTGCGCGAGCGGGGCATCACCGAAATTCATCTGATCGGCGTCTGCACCGACATCTGCGTCCTGCACACCGCCGTTGACGCGTATAACAAAGGCTTCCAGATCACCATCCACGAAGACGCCGTCGCAAGTTTTAATCAAGCTGGTCACGACTGGGCGCTCGGCCACTTCAAGGATACGCTGGGAGCCAATGTCGTTCGAATTTGGGAGGCAGCGAAATGAACGTACACGACCTAGCCTTACACACCGACAAGTACCAGATCAACATGATGTACGCCCACTGGTACCACGGGACGCAGGATCAGAAGTCTGTGTTTGAAGCGTTTTTCCGCAAGCGTCCTTTTCAAAACGGGTTCGCCGTTTTTGCGGGGCTGGAACGCATCGTGGATTATTTGAAAAACCTGCGCTTCTCGGAGGAGTGCATCGCCTACCTCGCCACGCAGGAGGAGGACTACGACCCGAAATTCCTCGATGCTCTGCGCGAGTTTCGCTTCACGGGGGACTTGTACAGCGTGGAAGAGGGCACGATTGTATTTCCAAACGAACCGCTGATTCGCATCGAAGGGCGCATTTTTGAAGCGCAATTGATCGAGACGGCGCTCCTGAACTTCATGAACTACCAGACGCTCATCGCCACCAAAGCGGCGCGTATCAAGCAAGTGGCCCCCGAGGACGGACTGCTTGAATTCGGCACCCGCCGTGCCCAAGAAGCGGACGCAGCCGTGTGGGGAGCACGCGCTTCTTATATCGCCGGCTTTCACGCCACCTCCAACGTACGCGCCGGCATGCTGTTTGGAATTCCGGCAAAAGGCACGCACGCACACGCATGGGTGCAAGACCATGACACCGAAGTGGATGCCTTCGAACGCTTTGCAGAAGCTCTCCCGAACACCGTGACTCTGCTCGTCGATACCTACGACACGCTCAAGTCCGGCGTTCCCAATGCGATCAAAGTCGCGAAGCACATGGAGGAGCAAGGCAAGCGCATGGGCGCGATCCGTCTCGACTCCGGCGACCTCGCCTATCTCTCCAAGCAAGCGCGTCAGATGCTCGACGAAGCGGGACTGAACTACGTGGGGATCGTGGCTTCCAACGACCTCGACGAACACACGATTTTGCACTTGAAGTCGGAGGGAGCCAAAATCGACACGTGGGGCGTCGGCACCCAACTGATCACCGCCGCGGACCAACCGTCGCTTGGCGGCGTTTACAAACTCGTCGCTCGGGAAAAAAACGGCGTCTACATCCCGACCATCAAGATTTCCGGCAATCCGGAGAAGATCACGACCCCCGGTTTCAAAACGGTCTACCGCATCGTCAACACGGCAACGGGCAAAGCGGAGGCGGACTACATCGCCCTGACCACGGAAACGGACGTTCGCGAAGGCGGCCGCATCAAACTGTTCGACCCGGTTCACACCTACATCCACAAGTTCGTGACGGAGTATGAAGCGCAGGAACTGCTCAAGCCGATTTTTGTAAACGGCGAACTGGTCTACAACCTGCCGACCCTCCAAGAGATTCGCGACTACCATGAGGAGCAGAAAAACCTCTTCTGGCCGGAGTATCTGCGCGTCCTGAACCCGGAAATCTACCCGGTCGACCTCTCCCAAGAAGTCTGGGACATGAAGATGCGCCTGATCCACGAGCACCACGGGGCAGATGACAAAAAATAACACATCTATTACACTAGAAAGAAACTACTAATGAAAGTAGTCAAAGGAGTGGGAAACCCCATGACGACTTCCCTGCAAGCAGACATCATCGAAACGCTCGGCGTGCAACCGGAGATCGATCCGCAAGCAGAAATTCGCAAGCGTGTCGACTTTTTAAAACAATACGCGCTCAAAACCGGCGTGCGCGGCTACGTGCTCGGCCTCTCCGGAGGTCAAGATTCCACGCTGTCCGGCAAACTGGCGCAACTCGCCATTCATGAACTGAACGCAGAGCACGGTGATGGTGAGTACCAATTCATCGCGATGCGCCTTCCGTACGGCGTGCAAGCTGACGAGCAAGACGCCCAAGACGCGAGAGAGTGGATTCAACCGACCCGCCTCGTGACGGTGAACATCAAGCCCGCCGTCGATGCTTCCTATGAAGCGTTCCAACAAGCGACCGGCGAGACACTCAGCGACTTTCTCAAAGGCAACATCAAAGCCCGTGAACGCATGAAAGCGCAGTACGACGTCGGCGCGCACACCCGCACGCTCGTCATCGGCACCGACCATGCGGCCGAAGCGATCTCCGGCTTTTTCACGAAGCATGGAGACGGAGCGGCGGACATCACGCCGATTTTCGGCCTGAACAAGCGCCAAGGCCGTGCCCTGCTCAAAGAACTGGGCTGCCCGGAACATTTGTATCTGAAAAAACCGACCGCCGACCTCGAAGAAAATCGTCCCAGCCTGCCGGACGAAGACGCGCTCGGCGTCACCTACGACCAGATTGACGACTATCTGGAAGGCAAGACCATCGCCGACGACGCGCGTGCGATCATCGAGAAACGCTACCTCGCGACCGAACACAAACGCCGCCCGCCGGTGACGGTGTTCGATACGTGGTGGAAGTAGGCCCGGCATGAATCGCAAGGTCGTTCTCATCACGGGCACTTCGAGCGGATTCGGACTGCTGACGAGCGTGGCGTTGTTGCGCGAAGGGTATTATGTGGTCGCCACCATGCGCGACCTCACGAAACAAACGGCGTTGAAGCAGGCCGTCCGCGAAGCCGGTCTGTCGCTCGCCGACATGGAGATTCAACCTCTCGACGTAACGAGCGAGGCCAGCATCCAGTCCGTGGTGGACGACGTCCTGGGAAGACTCGGGCAGATTGACGTCTTGATCAACAACGCGGGATATGCGCACGGAGGTTTTATCGAGGAGATTTCGATGCAGGAGTATCGGGAGCAGTTCGAGACGAATTTTTTCGGTGCCGTCGCGATGACCAAAGCGGTGTTGCCGTCGATGCGCGAACGTCGCCGGGGCAAGATCGTCATGATCTCCTCCATCTCCGGACGCTTCGGTTTTCCGGGGATGAGCCCGTACACCTCGTCGAAGTACGCGCTTGAAGGCTTCAGCGAGTCGCTGCGTCACGAGATGCGACCGTTCGGCGTGCAAGTCGTGCTCGTCGAACCCGCGTCGTACCGCACGGCGATCTGGGCGAAAGGAATTGAACGGGGCGGTGAAATCGTCGACGATTCCCCCTACGCACCCGCGATGAAAAAAATGGCCCGCTACGCCGAGGCCATGGATCAACGAGGCTCCGACCCTCGGGAAGTCATCACGCTGATCTCCCGCGTGCTTCGGGAACGGGAACCCGCCCTGCGCCATCCGATCGGCAAAGGGTTGCGGCCGCTCTTGCTCCTGTTGAAATTCCTGCCGCAGCGAATGGTGGACAAGATGGTGGCGAAGAGGATGTAATCTCTTGCCATTTGCACATCCTAGAGGCAGGAGGGGATCGTGCATGGTACGAGTACGGAGAGCCATCGGCATCACTCTGATGATCGTGGGGTTGGTTTTGGCCGGCTATTTGGCCTATACCTACTGGATCGAGCATTCCAACGAACCGCCGAACACCCCGGCCCCGCCGGAGCAGAACTTACCGCAGAACAACGCCGTACCGGGCGTCCCATCAAGTTGGAAGTCCACGCAAACTGGCAACCCCGGCATCTGGTCCGGCGTCGATTACACGAATCCGGCAGACGCGAATCAAAAAGTCTCCTACGTGTATTCGCTTTGCATGGGTTGCGTCATGGACCCCGATCAATTTGCCAAGGGTCAACACGTACCGAGCCCGTTGGTCGCCCTGCCAAGCGACGCGCTGGACAAGCGCGAAGCCGAGGACCACATGAGCGCCACGTACACGCTCTACACCAAGCCCTATCCCACCTACGGCATCATCAAAGTGGAGAAGGACGAACGCGGCGACTACAAAGGCTACTCCACCCTCGAAGTCACGTTGCCCCCGAGCGACCAAGCTCTCGGGCGGAAAATTCTCAACGGCGGCAAAGACCTCTCGTCCTGAAAAAACTCTCGAGCTTCCCTGCGAAGCCGAGAGTTTTTTTATGGAGAATAAAGGAAGAGGTTTCAATCGCATTGAACTATACAGTAAGTCCGAAGTAAGGAGGTCGATTCAACACCGTGTTTCAACAACTCTTCTTACAACTTCTCATTGTGATGTTGCCAAGCATCGTCTTTCAGTTTTTACAACTGCGCAGGGGCTTTCCCCAGATCGTGTTTCAGTCTCCGCTGATCAGCGGGCTCGTCTGGGGTGCGACGGCGATTCTGTGTTGTTCGTTTGCTTTCGATGCGGGGAATTCGTACTATTGGGATTTGCGGTTTGCTCCGTTGGTTTTGGCATTTATGTACTCCGGGTTAGGTTCGGGGTTGCTCTCGTTGGGGCTGTTTCTGGCCTATCGAGTGCTCGTGATCGGCGGAGACTTTGCCGTGGGAGCGATGGGTGCGGCGATCTTCATGATGATCTTGCCTGCGTGTGCGGCATGGTTCGGGAGAAAAAGACCGTTAAAAAGCGGATGCAGAATCACGTTGTCGATTTTGTTCTCCCTCGTTGGAACGGGGACTACGTCTGCGCTTTTCTTTTATTATCGTCATTTGAACAAAATGCCGTGGCCCGATCCGTGGCTGTATCCGCTGTTGATCGTGTTTGTGGTACTTGGTGTGCTCGTCAACTGTCTGTTCGCCGAAGCGATCATTAAAAAAGTCGGCGTGGAAATCGAGTTGATGCGCATTGAAAAAACAGGGGTCATCAGCGAATTGGCGGCTTCGGTCGCACATGAAGTGCGCAATCCGCTGACGGTGGTGCGCGGGTTCTTGCAATTGCTGCAGGAGCGCTTGGAATTGAAGGAGCAAGATCGTCAGTACATGGGCTTGGTGATGGGGGAATTGGACCGTGCCGAGTCGATCTTGGGGGAGTACTTGTCGTTTGCGAAGCCGCAGATTGAGACGTTTGATTCAGTGGACGTGTCGGCGTTGGTGGAGAGTTTGGGGACGATCGTGTTGCCGCTGTCCAATGCTTCCGGCGTGCAGTTCGTGTTGGAAGTGGAGCCGGGTCTGGTGATTGAAGGAGATCGGAGCAAACTTCAACAATGCTTGCTCAACATCACCAAAAACGCCATCGAAGCCTGCATGGGAGCCGCCAAAGCGGAGGTCAAAGTGATCGCCGACAGACACCAAGACGCTGTGCGAATTCGAGTCGTGGATAACGGCTGCGGCATGTCGCAAGAACATGTCAGGCGTCTGGGAACGCCCTATTACTCCATGAAGGACAAAGGCACGGGGCTTGGGTTGATGACCACGTTCCGCCTCGTCGAAGCGATGCGCGGCAAGTTGAAATTCCACAGCCGCCAAGGGGCGGGGACGACCGCCGTGTTGCAGTTCGCGAGTGTGCAGGGGCAGGGAGACGACCTTTTGTAGAATACAGTAGAATGCAGGGAGAAAGGAGGCGTTTCTCTATGGAGTCTAGCTCGGATCGTTCTTCAACCTCATCTCCATCGAAAGCTTTTACCCCCAGACCTCCGCGCATACTTCTTGCAGGTCTTGCCAGCGGGCTTTTTCTCGGGGTGCTTTTGGTCGTTCTCCGTCGATACACCGGCTATCCGCTTGACGCGATCTTGCTCGATTTGTCCTACACCCCGGTGCTGTCCGACTTCAACACTCCGCTTCTGCAATGGGCGATGCATCTCTTGGTTGCCGTCGCGGTTGCCTTCGTTTACGCCAAACTAACCCGGGGTTTAACTCGTCGAAGCCCCCTCTACGGTCTCCTCTTCGGTGCTCTCGTCTCCGCCATTTACTTTATCCTCGCGCCTCTTGTTGCACCGAACCTCATCAATCCTTTCGAAACAGCGCCTTTTGCCATCTGGGTTGGCGCTCATTTGTTGTATGGAATTGTTCTCGATAAACTCCTTTAAAGAGGGGCTATTTTTTCATGCTCCATAAATATCATTTCATATTATGATGTGGTAGAATTTGAAGTAGGGGCATGCAGTTTTTTTAGGGGTTAGGGAAAGGGGTTTACGCCATGGACGGGGGTCGAAAGTTAGGCTATGGTGTGTTTGGGGCCAGCGACGAGCGTTTCCGGTTGATTATTGAGAACGTCACCGACATGATCGCCGTGCTGGATAACGAAGGAACCATCCTGTACGCGTCACCTTCACACGCATTTGTGTTGGGACAGGAACCGGCGTATTACGAAGGCACCTCTTCGTTTCAATTCATTCACCCGGAAGACGTACCGCATGTGCAGGAAGTCATTGCGCACATGCATGTCAGCCAAAAACAGGCACAGGCCGAATTTCGTTTTCGAAGTACATTCGGTTGGAAGCAACTTGAAGTCCGCGGCATGCCGGTGCTCAGCGATGCAGGGAACATCGACGGGTTCGTCATTGTCGGTCGCGACATCACGTTGCGCAAGGAAGCAGAGCGTCGTCTCGCCGAAAGCGAACAACGCTACAAATCGCTCTATGAACAGAACATCGACGCCGTGTTCTCTTTTGACGAGAACGGCAAGTTTCGAAGCGGCAACCCCGCTTGGGAGAAGTTGACGGGATACACCGAAGCCGAATTGTTGCAAAACGGCTCGGCGGACCACCTGATTCCCGACGAAGATCTCGACCGCATCGACGTGCATCTGCAAAAAGCTCTGCGTGGGGAAGCGCAGTACTATGAGATGCCGATCCTCACCAAAAGCGGCGAGCGCGTCCACGTGTCGGTCACCAATTTTCCAATTGTGATCAACGAAGAGATCGTCGGTGTCTTTGGCATCGCCAAGGACATCACCAAGCGCAAACGGGACGAGCAGATGATCTATCATCTCGCCTACCACGACCCGTTGACGAAGTTGCCCAATCGCCGTCTCTTTCTCGATCGGCTTCAGTATGCGCTGGACGCCGCGAGAGAAGCACAGCAGATGGTGGCTGTGATGATGCTCGACCTCGACCGCTTCAAAGTGATCAACGAGTCGCTCGGTCATGCGATTGGCGACCAGATTCTCCAAGAAGTGGCCGAACGTCTGGACAGTTGCATCGCCTCGGAGCATACGGTTGCTCGACTCGGCGGAGATGAATTCGCCCTGTTGATGCCGATGCTTACCGACCCGGATCAAGCGGTGGAGACGGCACAGTCGATTCTCAACGCGTTCACGCCGCCGATTCTCGTGGCCGGCTACGAGTTTCACATCACGTCCAGCATCGGCATCGCGCTCTACCCGGAGGACGGCTGTGATGTCAACACGCTGCTCAAGCATGCCGACACGGCGATGTACATTGCCAAAGACCAAGGCAAGAACAACTTCCAACACAACCGAGCGGGCAAAAACGAACAAGTCTTCCAGTACATGGAGTTGGAAAACGACCTGCGCAAAGCGCTCGAACGCGAGCAGTTCGTCGTCTACTACCAGCCGCAGATCAACATCAACACAGGTCTTGTGATCGGTGTGGAAGCGTTGGTGCGCTGGCAACATCCGGAGCGCGGTCTGGTCTCTCCGGCGCAGTTCATTCCGCTCGCCGAAGAAACGGGTCTCATCGCCCAGATCAGCGAATGGGTACTGCGGGAAGCGTGTCGACAAGCCCGACAATGGCAAGTGGAGAAGTCGCAATATTTCAAGGTGTCTGTAAATCTCTCGTCCAGCCAGTTTCAGCAGATGGACATGGTGGACAAAGTGCGCCGGATTCTCCAAGAGACGGAGTTGCATCCGCAATACCTCGATTTGGAGATCACGGAGAGCATCGCGATGCACAACATCGATTTCGTCATCTCAAAGCTCATGCAGTTGGAGCGGCTTGGCGTTCACATCTCCATCGACGATTTCGGCACGGGGTTCTCGTCGCTCAGCTACCTCAAGAAATTCCCGATTCACACGCTGAAAATCGACCGTTCGTTCATCCAAGACATCACCACCGACCCGGACGACGCTTCCATCGTAACGGCGATTCGCTGGATGGCACGCAGTCTGAACCTCGACGTTGTCGTCGAAGGTGTCGAGACGGGGGAGCAGTTGGAGTTTTTGCGTTCCATCGACTGTGACAAAGTCCAAGGCTTCTACTATTGCAAGCCCGTACCCGCCCGTGAATTTGAGCGGTTGGTGACGCGGGGAGAGCTCATGATTTAGAGCCGAACTCGTTAAAAAAAGCCCATGAGCCGGCACACGGCCATGGGCTTTTTTTCAAGGACGAAGGCAGGGTTCGGCGGGTTTGGGAGCGAATGGATAGAGAGGAACTTTGCTTGGGCACGGGAGGGATTGCTATGAAAAAATGGATTCGTTCAGCAGCGGGAGTCGTACTGGCAACGTCGCTGCTGGCGTCAGGCATAAGCGGCGGCACAGCGAGCGCCGCGCAGAAAATTCGAGTGTTGGTGCAAGACCAAGAAGTCTTGCTTTCGACCCCGGCGGTCATGGATCATGATCGCGTGTTGGTGCCGTTGCGAGGAGTCGTGCAGCAGGTCGGCGGCTACACGGAATGGGATGATGTGTTGCAGACTGCGAAAGTGAGTTTGGGAGATCGAACGGTCATCTTCCCGATCAACTCGGCGACGATGGGGGTGACGAGCGGGTTGTCGATGACGCCGGACTGGAAAGTGATCGACGTCCCTGCGCAGATCATCGAGAATCGCACGATGGTTCCGCTGCGTGCATTGGGCGAGGGACTCGGTTTGACCGTGAAGTGGGACGCCGCAACGAGCACGGTGAAAATTTATACCCAAGATCGCAGCCCGACGAACCAGCCCTCGCAAAACCAAGGACAGGGCGGTACGGGCAACTCCACAGGTCAGGGCACCACGCCGTCTACGCCGACTCCGACCCCGGTTCCCATCGATCCCAATACAGGCACGGTTGTATCGGAAAGCCTGCCGATCACGAAGTCTCTCGGAGATGTCTCCGTGACGGTTACGTCGATGGAAGTGCTGGCGATGGAGACGATCTTTCACGTTCGCGTGGACAACAACTCCACGGAGCCGGTCTACTTGCTCGCGGGCATGTCCACGATGACGAGCGGCCAAGGGAAAAAAGTGAAACACCAAGGCGATCACCTCGACCCGAGCCTCATCGACAGCGTCGAACCGAACCGCTCCCAAGAGGGCTTCATCGCCATTCCGGGGAATCCGATCGGGTCCACCCTCGTGTTGACGACCAATCTGTACGGAACGAGAACTCCGCTGATCTTCCCGATTTCCTTTTAGCAAAAAAAAGTCTCCTGTACCCGCGCGGGTCAGGAGACTTTTTTTCCTCAGATGAAGCTGAGTGCGACGATGGCGATGGCGAGGTGGAAGAGAATTTTGAACCAGTCTTTGTGCCGGGTTTGGTTCAGCAGTTGGAACGTCGTGTAGCCCGAGTGGGCGAAGATAATCAACCAACAAAGTTTCAGAACGATGCCAGGAACCATAAACATTGTGCCCCCTCCTTGGAAAGTGATGGGTAGCAGATGAGTATGCGGGAAAGAGGCGAGATATGCAGTTTTTGGTACAATGGAGAAAACCAAGGGGGTAGTAAAGCTCATGGAACAACGCGCATTTGGCAACACGGGACTTACTGTATCGGCGCTCGGATTCGGGGCCGGACATATTGGTCGTGACGAGATGACGGAGCGAGAGGCGGAGCAAGTGCTGAACACCGTGCTGGAACTCGGCATTACGCTGATCGACACCGCGCGCGGCTACGGCCACTCCGAAGAGCGAATCGGTCGCCACCTCGCCCATCGCCGTCAGGAATTTGTGCTCTCCACCAAAGTCGGCTACGGCGTGGAAGGCTTCGAAGACTGGACAGGCCCGACGATCACCGCAGGCGTGGAGCGTGCGTTGAAGACGTTGCAAACCGACTACCTCGACATCGTACACCTGCACTCCTGTCCGTTGGAAGTCTTGCAACGGGGTGATGTGGTGGAGGCGTTGGTCCGTGCCAAAGAAGCGGGCAAGATCCGCGTCGCGGCGTACTCGGGGGAGAATGAAGCGTTGCAGTACGCGATTGAAACGGGTGCGTTTGGAAGTTTGCAATTCTCCGTGAACCTCTGCGACCAGCGGGTGATCGACGCCGGGTTGCAGCTCGCACAGGAAAATGGCCTCGGCGTGATCGCGAAACGCCCGCTAGCAAACGCCCCTTGGCGGTTCGCAGAGCGTCCGGTGGGCGAGTATGCAGAGGAATACTGGGTGCGTCTGCAACAGATGAACCTCACGCCGGGAGACCTCTCGTGGGATGAATTCGCCCTACGCTTCACCGCCTATCTCCCCGGCGTACACACCTGCATCGCCGGAACCTCCCGCCTCGACAACTTGAAACGCAACGCCGACATCCTCGCGCAAGGGCCGCTGCCCGAAGCGGTCATGGCTCACGTCCGCGAGACGTTCAAGGCCAATGATCAAGAGTGGGTCGGGCAGATTTAAGCCAAAAAAAGAACCCAATGCCTCAGGCATTCGGGTTCTTTTTTTACACCATACTCCGCGAGATTTTCTGCGCGAGGTATTCGAGTTGTTCGTGCATCTCGGTCTCGTCCAGCGTCGGACGGACTTCGGGGGAGAACAACTGGTGTTTTTTCAACTCGTAGTAGTCGAACAGCGCATTGCGAAACGACAGGTTGTGCTCCATGAGGAACGCCGGATTGACCAGATTGCGGAACATCAACTCGTCTTGCAACAGCAGGAGCGTGGCATTCAGTTTCGGAAACAACCCCTCAGCCATGCCTTCCTCATACAGCCGACGCAACCGCTCGTTGCGTCGATGCGTGGCACTTTTCACTCGCTCCAACAACTCGGGGTACGCTTCCCGCAGGTCGTGGTGAAACGCTTCCGAGCCATACGTGGTGATCAACAGCGTCTGTCGAAACGCCCGCTGGAAGCGCTGCACCAACGTCTCGGAGACATCCTCGCGCAGTTTCGTGTCCGCGTCCACGATCACGTCCACATAGGCGTCGACGAGATGTTGGATGATCTCGTCCTTGGACGAGAAGTATTTATAGAGAGTGGCTTTCGAGATGTCCATCATCTTGGCGATGTCATCGGTGCGCAGTTGTTGAAAGCCTTCTTTTTTGACGTGCGTGATCAGCTTGCCGACCAGTTTACGCTTGGTTTCGAGATCGTCATATCGTGACATGGTCTGAGTCCTCCACAGGTTAACCTTCTCTCCAGTATAGCCGCATTCCCACCCAAGGTAAACGGAAAAGACAAAGTAGACTAAAATGACGAAAACAGTTTACTTTGTGCAAATCCCATGATAGGATATCTTCAGAACGATACACGAACCCAGAGAGGACGATCTCTATGAAGAAACGATTCTTAGGCAAAAGCGGTCTCGAAGTTTCCGCAGTCGGTCTCGGCTGCATGAGCATGTCTCCCGATTACTACGGCGCGGCTGACGAAGCCGAATCGATCCGCACCCTGCACTACGCGCTCGACATCGGCGTGAACTTCTGGGACACCGCCAACGTCTACGGCGGTGGGCACAATGAACTCTTGCTCGCCAACGTCCTGCGCGAACGCCGTGACGAAGTGGTGCTCGCGACGAAATTCGGTTTCGTGCGCAACGAGCAGGGCTTGGTCGGCGTCAACGGCAAGCCGGATTATCTCAAGCAGCAGTGCGACGAGAGCCTCAAGCGTCTCGGCGTGGACCACATCGATCTCTACTACATGCACCGACTCGACACCTCGGTGCCGATCGAAGAGACGGTCGGCGCGATGGCGGAGCTCGTCCAAGCGGGCAAAGTCCGTCACCTCGGCCTGTCCGAAGTTTCGGGGGATACCCTGCGCCGTGCGTATGCCGTTCATCCGATCGCGGCCGTCCAATCGGAATACTCGCTGTGGAGCCGCGATATTGAGGACGAAGTGTTCCCGGCTTGCCGTGAATTGGGTGTGGGCATCGTGCCGTACTCCCCGCTGGGTCGCGGTTTCCTGACCGGGCAAATCAAGTCTCCGGACGATTTCGCACCGGACGACTTCCGCAAGGGACTCCCGCGCTTCCAAGGCGAGAACTTCCAAACCAACCTCGACCTCGTCCGCGAACTGGAAGACATGGCCCGCGAGCGCGGAGTCAAAGCATCCCAACTCGCTCTCGCTTGGGTGCTCGCCCAAGGAGACGACATCGTCCCGATCCCGGGCACGACCAAGCGCGCCAATCTCAAGGACAACGCCGATTCGGCAGACCTCGAACTGTCCGCCGACGACCTGCGCCGCATCAACGCCATCGCGGAAAAAACCGCCGGCATGCGCTACGGCGAGTACGCCATGAAGTTCACCAACCTGTAAGTCCATTTGCTTCCGGACTGCGGGAAAAGAAGCCTGCTTCCGCCCGCGCGGAGCAGGCTTTTTTTCGATATCGGCCCTGTGATTCACAAAATTTTTACAGAAAATTGGCCCAAAATACTGCAGTCCATCTCAAAGCTCGTCCCACCCAAATCCCAGACTGACTCTACAGTCGATTGAATTATCTGAAAAATTGGACCCAACAGAAGTTGAGTCAAAAATCTGTATGCGCTTACATTCACTAAATTCAACCTTTAAGTAGCGTTGACAGTCCCTTATCTCCCTTCCTATAATACGTGTAACAAATGGACGCAATTTGAAGGAGGAGTGAGTCAGATGACGCATGCACTGTTTATCTGTTGTTCCGACCCGGTACAGATCTTGGGGCCGGTGGCGATGAGTTTGACGCAAGAGGGGTTGTCGATGGAAGCGATGACGATCTCGCAACGTGAGGACTTGGCGGAGATGCACCTGAGCGTTTCCGGTGACGAGGACGCGGTCGAACGCTTCCGTCAAAACCTGCAAGACGTGCGCGGTGTGCAACTGGCGACGAACCTCTCGACGGACGAGCAGGGCTGGTTCATTTCCGCACAAATTTGCGAAGTGTACGCTTGATTTTCAAAAAACACTCCCTCACTTGAGGGGGTGTTTTTTTTCGTAGGTTGCTTTTTGCCGGAATTCGGGAAAAAAATTGGCTCAAAATGCAGCAGTCCACTGCAAGCGCCGTCCACATCCACGCAGAACTTTCATTCAGTAGGTAATCGCTTACATGCGGTGGTGGTTTTCGACCTGACTTTACGATCTACGTGGACGAGCCCCGATGCAACAAGGCTTCCAAACGCCCGTTTAGTTTGAAAACGGGGGGAGCGGTGTCTCAAGAGCCCAGTCAAATTGTCTGAAATATTGGCACAGGCACGGGAGGAGTCACGCCCTTTGAAAGCGCTTAACAAGATTGAAATGGAGCCTTGCCCTGCGTTGACACGGGGAATTTGTCGTCCCATAATACGGGTAACGAGTTGATTGTGACAGACTTTTCAGATAAAAAGAGGAGTGGAGATAATGAGCGAGACTATGGTGTATCTGGATGGCGCATTCGTGCCCAAAAGCGAAGCGGTGGTATCGGTGTTCGACCACGGCTTCCTGTACGGAGATGGGATTTTCGAAGGCATTCGCTGTTACGGCGGCAACGTGTTCTGCCTGCATGAGCACATCGTGCGGTTGTACGAATCGGCGAAGTCGATCTTGCTCGACATGCCGCTGAGCATGGAAGAGATGGGGCACGCGGTACTCGAAACGCTGCGGGTCAATCAGATGTCGGACGCCTACATCCGGTTGATCGTCTCTCGCGGTGTGGGGAACCTCGGCCTCGATCCGCGCTCGTGCCTCAAATCGACGGTGATCATCATCACGGAGCAACTGTCCTTGTTCCCCGCTGAATTCTACGAGCAAGGTCTCGCCATCGTGACCGTCCCGACCCGCCGCAACATTCCGGACGCGCTGAACCCGAAGATCAAATCGCTGAACTACTTGAACAACATCCTCGTGAAAATGGAAGCCGCCCGCGCCGGCGTTCAGGAAGCGCTGATGCTCAACCAAGACGGGTACGTCTGCGAAGGGTCGGGCGACAACATTTTTCTCGTGAAAAACGGGAAAATTATCACCCCGCCGACCTACCTCGGGGCGCTCGAAGGCATCACGCGCAACATCGTGATCGAACTTTGCGAAGAAATGGGCATTCCATGTGAGGAGAAGCCGTTCACTCGACACGACGTGTACGTGGCAGATGAAGTGTTCTTGACGGGGACGGCGGCGGAGATGATCCCGGTCATCGACTGCGACGGTCGAGTTATCGGCACGGGACAACCGGGAGAAATGACCCGCCGTTTGACAGAAGCGTTTCGCGGCATCACCCACCGACGCGGAACGAAAGTGCCGGAGCTGTACATCGAAGCGGTCTAAAAAAAGAAGCCTCGACTCTGCATGCAGAGTCGAGGCTTTTTTTCTAGTTCAGGTTGAGGACTTTCGATTGAGCAGAACCGACCAAACGGGACGGCGGGTAGATCTTGCGAACGGGGAGGGCGATCAGGGCGGTGACGACCGCTTTGATTCCATCGCCGAGCAGGAACGGGTAAGCTCCGGCGGAGAGTGCTTTTTGCAAATCCATGCCGGTTACGTGCATCAGCCAGGCCACGCCGCCGACATAGCAGGGAAGTGCGCCGAAGACGAAGACGATGACCGAGAGCAAGACCACTTGCACGGGGCCGTTGCCTCGAACACGGGAGGCGAGGAGGCCGACGAGAAATGCGCAGATCGGGTAGACCATGACGAAGCCGCCGGTCGGGCCTGCGAGAACTGCGATGCCGCCGGTGCCGTGGAGCATCGGGAGACCGAGTGCGGTCAAGAGGATGATGAGCAGCATGGAGAAGAACCCATATCCTGCGCCGAGCAAGACGCCGGCGAGCATCACGACGATGTTGCCGAGTGTGATGGGAACCGGGGTGAAGCCGAGGTTGATGTTCACGTTGCTAAATACGACCATGAGTGCAGCAATCAAAGCGGAAAAGACCAAACCGCGTACGGTGAGTTTCGAACTCATTGCAGAACCTCCATTCCAATGTTAACTTAGGAACTAAATAGGATGACAATCGGATTCTACCACAATATAGGTAGGGAAGAAAAGAGGAGGGACCGCGATGAACGCGGGGAAGCACGAGAGGGCAAGGACGGAGGAGTTTGCACGAGTAAGCGAGATTCAGTTAAAAGACGTCTCCGTCGCATTCGCCACGACCGGTGGGACTCCTGGGAGTTCTGAAGCTAGAGGTCATGTCGAGAGCTCTGAGGCTAGAGGTTCTGTAGGGAGTTCTGATGTTGAAGGGATTGTCGGAAATTCTGGGGGTTCTGCAAAGTCGGGGATTCGTTTCGTTTTGCAAGAAGTCGATCTGGAAGTTCGGCGCGGGGATTGGATTGCGATCATCGGGAGAAACGGGAGCGGGAAGAGTACGCTCGGTCGGGTGATGGCAGGGCTGCTGCCCGTTTCGCGCGGGGTCTGTGAACGGGGCGACGGACGCGTCCAGTTGGTGTTCCAGAATCCCGACGCACAGATCGTTGGTGAAACCGTTTGGGAGGACGTCTGCTTCGGCCTTGAGAATCTCGCAGTTCCAACGGAGGAAATGCCTGCCCGAGCGGAAGCGGCTCTATCAAAAGTCGGCTTGTTAGAAAAAAAAGACGCCGACGTCTCCACGCTCTCCGGCGGACAAAAACAATTGCTCGCCGTCGCCGGTTGCTTGGCGATGCAGGCGGAGGTTTTGATTTTCGACGAAGCAACTTCGATGCTCGATCCGGAATCACGTGCCTCTCTCCTGCGCGTCGCCGCAGACTTGCATCTCACAGGACGAACGGTCGTCTGGATTACGCAATGGATGGACGAAGTGGTGCGAGCGGAGCGGGTGGCGGCGCTGGAAACCGGGCGAGTGGTTTTTGAAGGGACTCCTGAACAGTTTTTCTATGGAAGAGACGGCGAGGACTCGCCGAGTGACAGACTTCATTTTGCACCGCCGTATGCCGTGCAGGTCGCACGGGCTTTGGAACAGACCGGGGTCGCGTTGCGGACACGGCCGCTTTTGCCGGAACAAGTGGGGGATGCGTTATGAAGATTGTATTGGAAGGGATCAATTGGCAGGGAATCTTGCGCAACGTCTCCTGTGAAATCGGGAGCGGCATCACGCTGTTGATCGGACGAACGGGGGCGGGCAAGTCAACGCTGCTCGATGTCCTGACCGGCTTGCAAAAACCGACGACCGGTTCTGTGCAGTACGGCGACCTGCCGCTCTGGGATGGAAATCGGGTGAACCGAACGGTGCAAAACGACATCGGCGTCGTCTTTCAATCGCCGGAACAGCAGTTGTTCGCCAAGTCGGTGGAGGCAGAGTTTGCGTATTCGTTGAAGGCATTGAAGTTGGAGAAGGACGAGGTCGGGCGTCGAACGCGAGACGCGCTTCAGGCGATGGGACTGTCGTTGGACTTGCTCCCTCAATCTCCGCTGACGTTGAGCGGTGGGCAAAAACGGCGCGTGGCGTTAGGAACGACGCTTGCCGTCGAGCCCTCTTGGCTGTTTCTCGACGAGCCCACGGCGGGGTTGGACCCGCAGAGTACGACCGGTTTGGTGAAGTGGTGTCAGGAGTGGGTGGAGCAACAGGCGGGGGGAGGGCTCGTGATCGTGACACACGACCTCGACGCCTTTTTCCCGATTGCAGATCGAGTGCTGGTGGTAGCCGGTGGGCAGATTCTCGCGGACACGACTCCGGATGAACTGTGCGCCCATCCAAACGTCTTGCACGAAGCAGGGATTGGACTCCCGGAAAGCCTACAGACAGTAATCGACCTGCGCCAACGCGGTTTCAAACTTCCGCAAGGCGTGCTCTCCCCAGACCAACTCGCGGCAGAGATTGCGAGGCAGTTGCACGAAAGAGACAGGCACGTAGGGCATGAGGGGTCTGCAATAAAAGTAGAGACGAAGCCCCAGTCGACCCCAACCACACCTCCCGAGTTAACCCCCGCCTCGAAACCTTTGATCTACCGCCTCGACCCCCGTGGCAAGTGGGTATTTTATGTCGCGTTGTCGGTCGGGCTGCTGATGCAATCCACATGGCTCGGCCTGCTCGTCGGGACCATCCTGACTCTCGCGGTTCTGTTCGCTTCCCAATCTTCCTATCGCGAACTGCTCCGCGTCATCAAGCCGTTTCTCTGGTTCTTGGCGTTCTCCGTCGTCCTCTCCGGCTTGCAGTTCTCAGGAGGTCTCGGCTTTTCACTCGACTCGGCCCTGTACACGTTCACCCGTGTCTTCAAAGTCCTGCTCGTCCTGATTCTCGGCTTTCTGCTATCCGCCACAACCGGCCAACTGCGGATGAAACGCGCTCTTGAACAAGCCCTCGCCCCCCTGGCACGTCTGAAACTTCCTGTCGAAGCGTTCGCCCTCGCCGTCTCGCTCTTGCTTCGTTTCATCCCGGTCATACTGCGCGAACTGCAACGTTTTTCCCGCATCACTCGCGCCCGAGGACGCTCCAACGCCAAACTCGGCGGCCTGCGCGTCCGAGACATTCCCGTGCTGGTCATCCCGCTCTTGCTCTCCGTGCTCCAACTCGGCGAAGAGCTCTCCACCGCCATGGAAGCCCGCGGATACCAAGACTTTGGAAAAAAGCGCACGCAAAGCCTTCGCTTACAACTCCATCGAGCGGACTGGTTGACGATGGGACTCGGAATTCTGCTGTCCATCCTCCTCATTTTCCTATAAAATGGTAATCATACAGAAATGAGGAGGAATTCTATGAAAAAACATCTTCTTGCCCTCGCCCTCATCGCGGCTGTGACCGCTCCTACTCAGGCAATCGCCAGCGAACCGAAACCAGTCAAACTCGTCCCGCTCCGTGCTCTCGCCAACCAACTGGGCGCTGATCTCCAATGGGAATCCGCCACCGCAACCGCCACGCTGATCGAAGGAAGCAAGGCCCTTCAAGTGCAGATCGGCTCCCGACAAGCGAGAGTCGGGGATTCCACCGTGGAACTCTCCGCTCCGCTTGCTCTGCGCGAAGACCGGACGTACATACCGCTGCAACTGGTGGAAAAACTCCTCGGCCACACCTTGAACTGGAATGAATCCGAAGGCCGCCTCTCCATCGGAAACCCCGACACCTTCACCGCCCAAGGGGCGAAAAACGGAGACAAAGCTTCCTACGACCTCAACCTCACCATGAACGAAGCGCACGAATTCAACGTCACCGCCAAAGTTCAGGTCGAGAACGTTTCGGACCAGGCGTGGGACAACGCCGTTTTTTACTTCATCCCGAATGTGTTCACCGATGAATTCAAGAACACCAACGTGGTTCCGCACACGGATAACAATCAATACGCCCGCGTCAAAATCGACTCCCTGAAAGCCAACGGGTCCCAAGCTCAGTACCAACTCAGCAAAGACACCCTCGACGTCCAGCTTCCGACGACGCTGAAACCGGGTGAGAAAACGGAGATCGAAGTCACCTATTCCTTCACCCTCCCGCAACCGGGCAACCGATTTGCCAAGGACGACGCCGAGCAACTCTACAAACTCGCCGAATGGTACCCGATGCTCGCCACCTACAACGAATCGGGCTGGAACAAGTTCCCGTACTATCCGTTCTCGGAGTCGTACTTCACCGATTTCAGCGACTTCAAACTCTCCTATGACCTGCCGAAAGGGTACTCGTTCATCTCTTCGTCCGAAGCCGACCTGCCGCTTGGCACCAACAAGGGCGAGCTCACGATGAACAACGTCAAGGAAATCTACGCGCAAATCGACGGTTCGCCGAACCTCAAGATGCTGAATGCGACGGTCGACGGCGTAGACGTCCGCGTCTTCGGACGTGTCGGGCAGGAAGAGGCGTTGCAAGAAATCTTCGACGCCGCCAAAAAGTCGGTTCATTTTTACGACGAGAACATCGGACACTACCCCCACAAACAACTGGACATCATGACCAACGACGGCGGGATGGAGTACCCCGGCATCGTGACGGTCCCAGCGACGAAAAATCCCAATGACCCGCTGTTCTTCAAAGAAACGGTCGCCCACGAGATTGCGCACCAGTGGTTCAACTTCACGGTGAGTTCGGACTCGTTCCATGAAGGTTGGCTCGATGAAGGCATGACCGAGTTGGCCACGTCCTTGTACATGTACGGCGTGGAAAACTCCCCGGAGCAGGAAGCCTTCCGCCAACTTCGCTACAAGCGCAAGTGGAAACCGAGCCTCAACTCCCACACGTCGCTTGCCGAATTGAACCGAGCGGACATGCTCCAAGCGTACTACACACAACCGGCGTATCGGATGTGGGACCTCTTCAAACGCAACAGCGGGACGACCGACCCGCTGCAGACGAGCCTGCATTTCATGCACGACTACTTCAACGCCTACCAAAACAAACAGATCACGACCCCGGAATTTCTGCGCTTCACCGAGTCGTACTTCCCGACGGACGCCAACTTCTACGCGTCGTGGGTGAAATAAAAAAGCCTTCGTTCGGCACTCTGCCGGACGAAGGTTTTTTTCGGGAAACAATAAAGGCACGAAGGAGGTGGGGGGACTGATCATCCTCAAGTGTTGTCTGCTCGTGGCCTGTATGTTCTATTCGTTGAACCTCAACGTCCCGGTGATCTCAGGCTTGAAAGACACCGCCTACCAGCAAAAAATCAACGCCGAAATCCAAGCCAAAGCCAATCGTGACAAGGCCGATTTTATTCAAAAAGCGAAACAACAAGCAGACGACCTGCGCAAGAGAGGCTTTCCCGTGATCCCCGTTACTCTGACGATCACCCATGAGGTGAAGTCGAAACCGGGCGACGACATTTTTTCGATGGAAGTTATCACGGACGCGCAAATGGGAGGGACGAGCAAGCCGGACTTGGACTTTTACAACATCTACAACGGTGAAACGGCTCATGTGATCACCTTGCAGGAACTGTTCGGGCCGGGGTATCGAGAGAAGTTGAACCGAGAGATCGGCAAGCAAATCGACGAGCGGATCGCCCAAGGCATTCCGTACTTCAAAGACCAGTGGCACGGAATCTCAGACACCCAAGGCTTCTACGTGCAAGACGGCGAAGTGGTCATCGTCTTTGACAAATACGCGATTGCCGCAGGCTACGTGGGACAGCCCGAATTCAAGATCCCTTGGGACGGCGTTCTTCATGAAAAAGCGAAACTGCCTCAATAGGGGGCATTTTCGCTTTTTTTTAAGTTTTCTTTTTAATTGACGGGTTTTTACACGAGGGGTATACTCATGCCATTCCTATAAATTTTATCGGAAATGATAGTTGGAGGTCCTACCTGATGAAACAAAACAAACGCAACTTCACCGTTGCCCTCACGGCAACTTTTTTAGCAAGCACCGCTCTGGTCGGTTGCAGCAGTGATTCCAAGACCGATGCTTCCCAAGCAACGTCTGCGGCTCTCGATGCGACGCAAGAGATTTCTCTGCCGTTGAACGACGAGATCCCGACGTTGGACATCTCGAAAGCGATTGACAGCATTGCATTCACCGTCCTGTCGAACGTCAACGAAGGTCTGACCCGTCTCGATGCGAACAACAAAGCCCAAGGGGCGATTGCCGAGAAATGGGACGTCTCCCAAGACGGCAAGACCTACACGTTCCATCTGCGCGACACGAAGTGGTCGAACGGCGACCCGGTGACGGCGAAAGACTTCGAGTATTCCTGGAAGCGCACGCTGAACCCGGAGACCAAGAGCGAGTACGCGTTCCTGATGAACAACTGGATCAAAGGCGCGGAGGAATACAACCAAAGCAAGGGCGGCAAGGGCGAGGAAGTCGGAGTCAAAGCGCTGGATGACAAAACCCTGCAAGTCACCCTCAACCAGCCGGTTCCGTTCTTTGCCGAGCTGATGGCGTTCCCGCTGTTCTTCCCGCAAGAGCAGAAGTTCGTCGAGGCACAAGGCGACAAGTACGCAGGCGATGCGGACAAATTGCTGTTCAACGGGCCGTTCAAGATGACGGCGTGGAACCATGAGCAATCGGTGGAGTTGGAGAAAAACGACTCCTACTGGGACAAAGGCAAAGTCAAGCTGAACAAAGTCCACTTCCAAGTCGTGAAGGACACGGGCACCGCTTCCAACCTCTACGAATCCGGCCAACTCGACCGCACGCCGGCGCTGTCGGGATCGTTTGTCGATACGTACAAAAACAACCCGGACTTCTCCACGGTGCCGCAGTTGACGTCGGGGTACTTGAGCTTCAACTATGACCGCAAATTCCTGCAAAGCGCGAAAGTTCGCCAAGCGCTGACGTTCGCAGTCGATGGCGAGATGTACGCCAACCTCGTGTACAACGACGGCTCCAAGGGCGCAACGGGACTCGTTCCGTCCGGCATCCAGAACGCCGACGGCGGGGACTACCGCCAAACGGCGGGCGACCTGATCAAGCGCAAAGACAACCTCGCCAAAGCGAAGCAACTCTTGGCGGACGGCATGAAGGAGGAAGGCATCACTTCAATGCCGACGATCAAAATTCTCGTCGACGCAGGCGATGTCGGGCAAAAGGGAGCAGAGTTCCTCCAAGCGCAATGGAAGCAAAACCTCGGCCTCAACGCGGAGATCGACCCGGTTCCGTTCAAACTGCGTCTGCAACGCATGGGGCAGCACGATTATGACGTCGCGATCTCCCGCTTCGGGGCGGACTACAACGACCCGGCGACGTTCCTCGACAACTACTGGTCGGGCAGCAGCTTCAAGTCGTCGGAGTGGAAGAGCACCGACTTCGACAACCTGATGAGCCAAGCCCACACCGAATCCGACTCGCACAAACGCATGGACCTCCTCGCCAAAGCCGAGACCGTCCTCATGCAAGAAATGCCCGTCGGCCCGCTGTTCTTCCGAGGGCAAGCCGTACTCACCAAACCCTACGTGAAAAACTTCCAAACCCGCACCTACGGCGGGGAGTATGACTTGAAAGAGACGTTTATTCAAGGGAAGAAGTAAGGCAGATTGGAAAAAACCCGTGCCATCTCTACACGGGTTTTTTCATCTGCTTTTTTGATAGCAAAAAAAGAGACCCCTTCGCGAGGAAGGAGTCTCTTTTTCTCAAACTCATTTGGCGTGCCCAACAGGAGTCGAACCTGTCTCTGCAGCTTCGGAGGCCACCGTGATATCCGATACACTATGGGCACATGCGTGGGTTCCACTTGTGTTTCCCGTCTGAGGAACACTTGATATATTACACGATCATCAGACGTTTTGCAACTCCCCACATTCTGATACAATAACCATAGCATTTCCACCAGAGGGGGAACCAGAGATGTCAGACGTACAACAGGCGCGATCTCGCGTTGCGCGCGCGTTAACCATAGCAGGCAGCGACTCCGGCGGGGGAGCGGGGATTCAGGCAGACCTCAAGACGTTCACCGTCCTCAACGTCTACGGTATGAGCGCTCTCACGGCGATTACCGCGCAGAATACGTTGGGCGTTCACGGCATTTTCAACTTGCCGCTCGAAGCCATCGAACTGCAAATCGACGCCGTCGCCACCGACCTCGGGGTAGACGCTGTGAAAACAGGCATGCTTTCTCAAGTGCCGATCATCGAAACCGTCGCTCGCAAGATCAAGCAACACAACATCCCGAACCTCGTCGTCGACCCGGTCATGGTCGCCAAGGGCGGGGCGAAACTCCTCGAAGACAGCTCGCAACAAGCGCTGATCGACCACCTGATTCCGCTCGCGACCGTCATCACGCCGAACCTTCCGGAGGCCGAAGTTCTCATCAATCGTGAAATCAAAACGGTGGAAGACATGAAGGAAGCCGCCCGCCGCATCCACGACTTCGGCGCGAAGTACGTCGTCGTCAAAGGCGGACATCTCGAAGGCGATGCTCTCGACATCCTGTTCGATGGTCAGACCTTTGAGCAATACGTCTCGCCAAGACATGAAACGAAACACACGCACGGCACGGGCTGTACGTTCTCTGCTGCGATCACCGCCGAACTGGCCAAGGGCACGCCGATCCGAGAAGCGGTCGCCACCGCCAAGGAATTCATCACCTGCGCCATTCGGGACACCCTCGGCCTCGGCGCCGGCCACGGCCCCACAAATCACTGGGCCTACAACAACCGCCACAAAAACTAACCCCGATTACAAAAAATAGAGCTGGCCCACTCAGGGCACAGCTCTTTTTTCATCTAAGTATTAGTCCTCATACTCCGTCAACTCTACCTTGCACGGCGCGGCCTTATGCCCGTGCGCTTTCGATCTCGTGGTCACCAGCAATTGATCAAAAATTCCCGACATCGACGGCTGCAGAACTTTGATCCCCTCCGCCGTAATCCCGCCCGGCACCGAAACCCGCCGAATGACGTCGCTAAACTCAAACCCTTCCTCCGTCAGCAACTTGCCAAGGCCCAGCGTCATATCCTTCACCAACGCATCTGCCAAATCGCGCGGAATCCCGCCCTGACGCACCGCCGCCATCGCAAACTCCTGCAAAAGCACCGCCAAAAACGCCGGCCCGCAAGAACTCAGGTCGGAACAAACACGCAGGTCCGCTTCCTCCACGACGATGGGTTTGGAAATCGCCTCAAGCAACGACTCCACCTCATGCCGATCTTCAATCGTCGTCCGATTCCCGTGCATCACCAGCGTCACGCCCGCCAGCGCCACTTGCGTAATCGAGGGTATGACCTTCGCGACACGACAGGGGAGGAGCGCCTCCATCTCCTCCAACAAAACATGCGAGTTGATCGAAACGAAATAGTGGTCCTCGCGAATAAATGGCGAAACTTGGTTTATGACACCGGGTGCATCGCCCGGTTTTACACAGAGAAACACGACATCCGACGCCGACACGGTCTCTTCAGCAGTTTCGCAGACTTGCACCTGCGGATACCGCGTCTGGAGTTGCTCCAGTTTTTCCGGGCTGCGATTGCAGGCGACCACCTGGATCTCAGAGGAAAGCGTGGATTGGACAAACGCGCGGATCAACATGCTTCCCATACTCCCGGTCCCAATGAATCCTATCCGCAAGGCAGTCTCCTCCTCAACAAAAATTCACTTGCTACACAAACACTATGCCGACAGAGCCCGATCTTATTCCCCTGAATGTTTACTTCTCTCCAAGTGCATGCTAACAACATAAGGAGGTTTTTGCCCTATGGAAGCTCCCTCGAACAGGCACATCCCACTGATTCAAGCGGGCAAGATGTGCTACGACAATCTCATGAAAGCCGGTCTCAACGAGCCGTGGCTGCGCGAGACCTTGTCCCAATTGCAAATCTACGACCTGCGCGACGTGCGATTCGCCCTGCTCGATCCAAGCGGCAGCGTACACGTTCTCTACGCTTGAAAAGCGTCTCTGCGCGCGTCGCCAAAAAAGCGTCGTTCTGCTACACTAGTCAGTGACGACGCTTTTTTTCATGACAAAAGGGGGGACACGCGAGATGCAGATGGGGTACGGCTTGTGGCAGGAACAATCACAGCGTTTGGTCATGACGCCGGAGTTGCGCCAAGCGATCACCGTTTTACAATTTTCGTCGCTGGAGCTGCTGGAATACCTCGAAGGCGAACTCGCCGTCAACCCGGTGATCGAGTCTGACCAGCGCATCGACTGGTCGGAACTTGCACGGATGCAACGCGATTCGTCCCCTGCACGAGAGAGAGCGACGATGTCCGAATCCCGCGACGAATGGGACGTGACGGCGGGCATTCGCCAGAGCAAGTCGCTGCAGGAACACTTGCACGACCAACTTCGTCTGCACAAGCTCTCCCCGGATGAGCTGCGCATCGGGCGATGGTTGATCGGCAATCTCGATGACAACGGCTATCTGACGCTCTCCTTGCCGGAGTGTGCCACTTCGCTGAAAGCCAAGTTGGAGCACGTCGAAGCCGTTCTGAAAACCATCCAAACCTTAGAACCCACCGGCGTCGGTGCGCGAGACCTCAGCGAATGCCTGCGTCTCCAACTCGCCGAACTGGAAACCAAAGTGCCTCTCGCCATCTATCCGCTGATCGACCATTATTTGGAGGATGTCGCGAACGGCCGCATCACCCGCGTGGCCTCGGCCCTGAGCGTGACGCCGGCGGACGTCCAACGCATGGTCGACCTCTTGAAAACTCTCGACCCCAAACCGGGCCGCATGTACTCCACCGAGACCCCGCACTACATCGTGCCGGACGTCTATGTGGAAAAAGTCGGCCACGACTACGTGGTCGTCGTCAATGAAAAAGCCCTGCCCAAACTCCACATCAACGATTTCTACCGCAATATGCTGAACACCCAAGACCCCTCGCACAAAGAAACCCGCGAGTACATCAACGGCAAACTGAGCGGGGCGCTCTGGCTGATGAAATCGCTCGAACAGCGCAGGCAGACGATTTACAATGTCACGCGTGCTGTCGTAGACATGCAGCGCGGCTTTTTCGATCACGGGATTTCTTCGATGAAACCGCTTACCCTTCGGCAGGTGGCGGAGGTGGTCGGGCTTCACGAATCGACCGTTTCGCGGGCGACGACCGGCAAGTACGTGCAGACGCCGCGCGGTGTTTTTGAATTGAAGTATTTCTTCAACTCCGGCGTCCAGACCTCATCGGGAGACGGGGCCGCCGCCGAAAGCATCAAAGCGGAAATTCGCAGACTCATCACGAGCGAGAACCCCAAGAAACCGCTCTCCGATCAGAAACTGACCGACCTCTTGCAGGCGCAAGGCATCGAAATCGCCCGCCGCACGGTCGCCAAATATCGCGAAGAGGAAGGGCTCCCGTCCTCCTCGCAACGCAAGCGCTACGAAGACTAGAATCCCTCCAATTCATCTCGTGAGGGTTGCACATTTCTTGGGAGTTGGATATAGTAAAAATGAGCAGACGAAGTGTCTGCACTTTTTTCGAAGCAAGTGGGACATAATATGTAGGTGCGGGACACAATCTGCCCCACAGAAGGAGGAACTTCCAAGTTGCCAAATGAACTGCTGACTTTGCAACAACAACTGGTCCCCGATCTCTTGATCACCATGAAGAAGCGGTACCGCATCCTGCACCATCTGTTTCTGACCCAGCCGATCGGACGCCGCGCTCTCGCTCAGCAGCTTCAGACAACGGAACGAATCCTGCGCGCCGAAGTGGACTTTCTCAAGGAACAGGGCTTGTTGATCATCGAAACGGTCGGCATGCGCCTGACAGACGCGGGCACGACTCTGCTGGATGAACTCGCCGACGTCATTCGCGAAATTGAAGGACTTGGCAAGAAAGAACGCCGCCTCGCCGAAAAACTCGGCCTTCAGCACGTTCTGATCGTCCCCGGAGACGCCGACCTCGACCCCTTGGTGAAAAAGGCGCTCGGCCACGCCGCCGCCGATTACATCCGAGGCATTTTGAAAAGCGGCGACATTCTCGCCGTCACCGGCGGCACCACCGCCGCCACGCTCGCCGACCAGATGCAACGCACGCAGTTGGGCGTAGAAGTCGTCCCTGCACGCGGCGGCATCGGCGAGAACATGGAATTTCAAGCGAATACCATCGCCTCGCGTCTGGCCAGTCAATTGGGAGGCACGTACCGTCTGTTGCACGCACCGGACCTGATGAGCGATGAAGCTTTGCAGTCGTTCATCTCGGAGCCGCATGTGCAGGAAACTCTGCAACGCATCCGACGCGCTCGGATGGTCGTTCACGGCATCGGGCAAGCTATTCCTATGGCTAGACGACGCAAGCTCCCTGACGCCAAGATCGAACAACTGGCGGGCCAAGGAGCCATCGCGGAGGCGTTCGGATATTATTTTGACCGCAGCGGCAATATCGTGCACGCGATGAACACGGTGGGGTTGAGGTTGTCCGACCTCAAGCACATCGAACGCATCGTAGCCGTCGCGGGAGGCAAGTCCAAGGCAGAAGCAATCTCTGCCGTTGCGCACGGATGTCCCTTGCATGTCTTGGTGACAGACGAAGCGGTGGCAGATGCAATTTTAACTCATAGACAAGAGCAGAATTGATAGGAGAACCCAAGGAGGAGATTCTACATGTCCATCAAAGTAGGTATCAACGGTTTTGGCCGCATCGGCCGTAACGTATTTCGCGCAGCTTTCGGTCGCACCGATGTTGAGATCGTCGCAGTCAACGACTTGACCGACGCAGCGACCCTCGCACATATGCTTCAATACGACTCCGTACACGGCGAATTCGAAGGCGAAGTCGTAGCAGAAGGCAACACCCTGCTCGTCAACGGCAAAGCGATTCAAGTTCTCGCAGAGCGTGACCCGGCGCAACTTCCGTGGGCACAACTCGGCGTCGACATCGTCATCGAGTCCACCGGCCGCTTCACCGACGCCGGCAAAGCCAAAGCTCACATCGAAGGCGGCGGCGCGAAAAAAGTCATCATCTCTGCACCGGCTTCGAACGAGGACGTCACCATCGTCATGGGCGTTAACGAAGACAAGTACGACCCGGCGAACCACCACATCATCTCGAACGCTTCTTGCACCACGAACTGCCTCGCGCCGTTCGCAAAAGTTCTGAACGAGAAGCTCGGCATCAAACACGGCCTCATGACCACCGTTCACTCCTACACCAACGACCAGATGATACTCGACCTGCCGCACAAAGACCTGCGTCGTTCCCGTGCAGCGGCTCTCTCGATCATCCCGACCTCGACCGGTGCTGCGAAAGCAGTTGCACTCGTTCTGCCGGAACTCAAAGGCAAGCTGAACGGCTTCGCAATGCGCGTCCCGACCCCGAACGTGTCTGTCGTTGACTTGAACGTTGAAGTCGAAAAAGCAACCACGGTCGAAGAAGTCAACGCGTTCCTCAAGGAAGCGGCGGAAGGCCCGCTCAAAGGCATCCTCGGTTTCTCCGACAAGCCGCTGGTCTCCATCGACTACAACGGCAACCCGGCTTCTTCCACCATCGACGGCCTGTCCACGATGGTGCTCGAAGGCACGATGATCAAGATCGTTTCTTGGTACGACAACGAGTGGGGCTACTCCAACCGCGTCGTCGACCTCTGCGCCTACATGGACTCGAAAGGTCTGTAAGTATAACCTATTTACCTCTACAACTGAAAAGAGTATGACAGATTGACCGAATTCTGTTTCCATCAGGAGCAACATTTGGTAAAATCATATCGAAATGCAAATGAGGAGGATGGATTCTACGGTTCATTCTCCTCATTTGCTATGATCGGAAGTCATCCTCATACATATCGGAGGTCCCCATGAACAAAAAAACGGTCAAAGACATTGACGTTCGAGGCAAAAAAGTCTTCGTGCGTTGCGATTTCAACGTGCCGCTTGACGGCGACAAGATCACCGACGACACCCGCATCGTCGCAGCACTCCCGACGATTCGCTACCTGATCGACAACGGCGCCCGCGTCATCCTCGCGTCGCATCTCGGTCGTCCCAAGGGCGAAGTCAACGCGAAGTACAGCCTCGACCCCGTCGCAGTCCGCCTCTCCGAACTGCTCGGCAAAAACGTGGAAAAAGCGGCCGATTCCATCGGTCCGGCCGTTCAAGAACGCGTTTCGCTGCTCTCAGACGGCGACGTGCTCCTGCTGGAAAACGTCCGCTTCCACAAAGGCGAAGAGAAAAACGACGCCGAGCTTGCCAAAGCGTTCGCTTCGCTCGCCGACATTTTCGTCAACGATGCATTCGGCACCGCTCACCGTGCACATGCATCCACCGCAGGCATTGCCGATTACATTCCGGGAGTTGCAGGCTTCTTGATGGAGAAGGAAATCGACATCATGGGACGTGCGCTGGACGACCCGAACCGCCCGTTCACAGCGATCATCGGCGGCGCGAAAGTGTCGGACAAGATCACCGTTTTGGAAAATCTGCTGAGCAAAGTCGACCAATTGATCATCGGCGGCGGCATGGCGAACACCTTCCTCAAAGCGATGGACTACAACTTGGGCAACTCGCTCGTCGAGGAGGACAAACTCCCGCTGGCGAAGGAACTTTTGGATCGCGCGGAGAAGGAAGGCGTTATGATCTTCCTCCCGGAGGACCTCGTCGTCGCGTCCGAGTTCAAAGCAGACGCAGAGAACAAAGTCGTCGACGCTGAAACCGAAGGCGTGCCGGAGGGCTGGATGGCGCTCGACATCGGGCCGAAATCCATGAAAACCTTCGGACTGGTCATCGCTCGCTCCAACACCGTGATCTGGAACGGCCCGATGGGCGTGTTCGAGATGGAAGCGTTCGCCCAAGGCACCAACTCTGTGGCGCAGTCGGTGGCCAAGAACACCGGTACCACGATCGTCGGCGGCGGCGACTCGGTCGCAGCGGTTGAAAAGTCCGGACTTGCAGACAAAATGATTCATATCTCCACAGGCGGCGGTGCCTCCCTCGAATTCCTCGAAGGCAAAGCACTGCCGGGCGTTGTCGCACTGAACGACAAATAAGAGGAGGGACTCCCCCTTATGCGTAAACCGATTCTCGCAGGCAACTGGAAGATGTTCAAAACCGTTTCGCAAGCTGTCTCCTACGTCGAGCATCTGGAAAACCTGCTCGCAGAAGTTCCGAACGTTGAAAAAGCGGACGTCGTCATCTGCGCGCCCGCCACTGCACTTTATGCGGTGCACAACCAACTCGAAGGCGCTCGCACGCAACTGGGCGCTCAAAACGTCCACCAAGCGGAGGAGGGTGCTTACACAGGCGAGACCTCGGCGATCATGCTCAAGGACGCAGGGGCGAAGTACGTCATCATCGGCCACTCCGAACGCCGTCAATATTTCGGCGAAACGGACGAATCCGTAAATGCCAAAGTCCAACAGGCGCTCAAGCACGGGCTGTTGCCGATCGTCTGTGTCGGCGAAGACCTCGACCAACGCAACCAAGGCGTGACGAACACGCTCGTTGAATCGCAAGTACGCGCTGCATTCAACGGCGTCTCTGTTGATGACTTCACCCGTTGCGTCGTCGCGTACGAACCGATCTGGGCGATTGGCACAGGGATGACCGCAACTTCCCAAGATGCGAACACGGTCTGTGCGCACATCCGTACGGTCCTCGCCGACATGTACGGCCAAGAAAAAGCCAACCTCATCCGCATCCAATACGGCGGCTCCGTCAAACCGGACAACATCGCCGAACTCATGGCCCAATCCGACATCGACGGCGCTCTCGTCGGCGGTGCATCTCTCGACCCAGGCTCCTTCGCGAATCTCGTTCGCAACGCTCTGTAAAAAGGGGCTTTGGAAAAAGTGAGATTACTCTTTATTACTTGGTTTGAAAGCGAACGCAGTTCGTGTATCTGCAACTTTTAAGGAGGTACCCCAATGGCACGTCCAAAACCGGTTGCGCTGATCATCCTCGACGGCTTCGGCTGCCGTCAGGAGACCACGGGCAACGCCGTGTATCTGGCGAAGAAACCGAACTTTGACTCCTACTGGAACACCTACCCGCACACCCACCTCGAAGCATCGGGCGAAGCGGTCGGTCTTCCGCAAGGGCAGATGGGCAACTCCGAAGTCGGCCACACCAACATCGGCGCCGGCCGCGTCGTCTACCAAGAGTTGACCCGCGTTTCCAAGTCGATCCGCGAAGGCGAGTTTTTCAAAAACGAAACCTTCCTCAACGCGATCAACCACTGCAAACAAAAAGGCACCAACCTGCACCTCTACGGCCTTGTCTCGGACGGCGGCGTTCACAGCCACATCAACCACTTGATTGCGCTCTTGGAACTCTGCCACAGCCAAGACTTCACGAACGTCTTCATCCACGCCTTCCTCGACGGTCGCGACGTCGTCCCGGGAACGGCGACCACCTACATCGAGAACCTTGAGAAAAAAATGAAGGAACTCGGCGTCGGCCAAATCGCCACCGTCCAAGGCCGCTACTACGCCATGGACCGCGACAAACGCTGGGAGCGCACCGAAAAAGCCTACCGCGCGATGGTCTACGGCGACGGCCCGACCTCGACCGACCCGGTTCAAGCGCTCAAGGACTCCTACCATGCATCGGTCACCGACGAATTTGTCCTTCCCACTGTCATCACTCATGCGGACGGCACGCCGGTCGGCTTGATTCAGGACAACGACGGGATCATCATGTTCAACTTCCGCCCGGACCGCGCGATTCAAATCTCGCAAGTCTTCACCAACGAAGACTTCCGCGGGTTCGACCGTGGCGAGAAGTTCCCGAAAGACCTCTACTACGTCACGCTCACCCGTTTCTCGGAGTCTGTCGGCGGTTTCGTCGCGTACAAACCGACCAACCTCGACAACACCTTGGGCGAAGTGTTGACCCAAAACAACATGAAGCAACTGCGCATCGCCGAAACCGAAAAATTCCCGCACGTCACCTATTTCTTCTCCGGCGGCCGTGAAGCGGAATTCGAAGGCGAAGAACGCGTGCTGATTCCGTCCCCGAAAGTCGCAACCTACGACTTGCAACCGGAGATGAGCGCGCAGGGCATCGCAGACGCGTGTGTGGCGAAGCTCGAAGAAGGCCACTTGGACTTCATCGTCCTGAACTTCGCCAACCCGGACATGGTCGGTCACACCGGCGATCTCCAAGCGACGATCAAAGCGGTTGAGACGGTCGATGCATGTCTTGCACAAGTCGTGGAGAAAATCCACTCTGTCGGCGGCGTTGCGCTGATTACGGCAGACCACGGCAACGCGGACATGATGATTATGCCAAGCGGCGAGCCTTGCACCACGCACACGACCAATCCGGTGCCGCTGATCATCACCCAAGCAGACGCTACTCTGCGAGACGGAGGCGTTCTCGCCGATCTCGCGCCGACGATCTTGCACCTGCTGCAAGTTCAGCAGCCCAAGGAAATGACCGGCAAGACCCTGATTCAGTAACCACAAATTCATTACATAGACGAGGAGCTGTTTTCTGTGTCCATCATTTATGACATCCGTGCTCGTGAAGTACTCGATTCCCGCGGCAACCCGACCGTTGAAGTTGAAGTTGAACTCGAAGACGGCACCATGGGCCGTTCGATCGTACCGTCCGGCGCTTCCACCGGCGCGTACGAAGCAGTCGAACTCCGCGACGGCGACAAGTCCCGCTACCTCGGCAAAGGCGTGCTCAAAGCGATTGAAAACGTCAACGAGCACATCGCGCCGGAAATCATCGGCATGGACGCACTCGATCAAGTCGGCATCGACAAATTCATGATCGAACTCGACGGCACCGACAACAAAGGCAAATTCGGCGCCAACGCGATCCTCGGCATCTCCATGGCCGTTGCGCACGCTGCAGCCAACCACCTCGGCCTGCCGCTCTACACCTACCTCGGCGGCTTCAACGCGAAGACCCTGCCGGTCCCGATGATGAACATCCTCAACGGCGGTCAACATGCGGACAACACCGTTGACTTCCAAGAGTTCATGGTCATGCCGGTGGGCGCTGAGTCCTTCCGTGAAGCACTTCGCATGGGTGCGGAAATTTTCCACTCCCTGAAGTCCGTTCTCAAGGAACAAGGCCTGAACACCGCAGTCGGCGACGAAGGCGGCTTCGCACCGAACCTCGCATCCAACGAAGAGGCGCTCAAACTGATCGTCTCCGCGATTGAAAAAGCGGGCTACAAACCGGGTGAAGACGTGATGTTGGCGCTTGACGTTGCATCCACCGAATTCTACCAAGACGGCAAATACAACCTCGAAGGCGAAGGCGTCATCAAAACCTCCGAGGAAATGATCGCTCTCTACGAAGACCTCGCGTCCAAATACCCGATCATCTCGATCGAAGACGGCCTCGCCGAAGACGACTGGGACGGCTGGAAACTGCTGACCGAACGTCTGGGCGGCAAATTGCAACTCGTCGGCGACGACCTGTTCGTCACCAACACCACCCGCCTCGCAGACGGCATCGAAAAGGGCGTCGGCAACTCGATCCTCGTCAAAGTCAACCAAATCGGCACCCTGACCGAAACGTTTGACGCGATTGAAATGGCGAAGCGTGCCGGCTACACCGCCGTCATCTCGCACCGCTCCGGTGAAACCGAAGACGTCACCATCGCGGACATCGCAGTGGCAACGAACGCCGGCCAGATCAAAACCGGCGCACCGTCGCGCACCGACCGCGTGGCGAAGTACAACCAACTCCTGCGCATCGAAGACCAACTCGACTACACCGCGAAATTCGGCGGCCGCGCGTCCTTCTACAACCTCAAGAAGTAACACCGTTTTGAAAAAGAGGCACGCCCGGTTGCGACCGAGCGGGCCTTTTTTAAATGAAGGTCCATCCTTGTACAGGAGATGGGCATATGTTACAATAGATGGCGTAAATGTGTGGCTCTTCCGCACCTTTGGAGGTGAGTAAGTTAGATGTTGACGTTTGCTAAAGTCTTGTTGATCATCGTTGCAATTGCCCTGATTCTCGTCGTTTTGCTCCAATCGAGCAAGAGCGCAGGTCTGTCCGGTGCAATCTCCGGGGGCGCAGAACAGATGATCGGGCGCAAAGCGCGCGGTTTTGACGCGGTTCTGGCTCGTATTACAGCCGGTCTGGCCGTTTCGTTCATCGGCCTCACCTTGTGGGTCGCTTGGTTGATCTCGCACGCAAGCTAGTTTCCCTTTTTGACAACACCGAGTACCGTTCTCGTTCCTAGTACCTATGGGCAGAGGCGGTACTTTTTTTCATAGTCCGAAACAGGAGTTGAGACTTCGATGGGAGTTTGTCTGCTGATTCATGGATTCACCGGGGCTCCGAGCGACCTCGGGCAATTGGGGGAACACCTGCGCGAAGCAGGACACACGGTCGTCATGCCGACTCTCGCCGGCCACGGCGGTTCGCGTCTCGACCTCGAGCGCGTCTCCTGGCTGGATTGGATTCACAGCGTGGAGAAGGAATTGACTCTTCTCTTGAAAGAGCATGAGCAAGTCCATCTCGTCGGATTCTCCATGGGTGGGCTGATCGCGACGTATCTCGCGAACAAGTACCGCGACCGCATTCGCTCGCTGACCCTGCTGTCCACACCGATTTACACGATCAACCCGAAGCAATTGTTCAAGACGATCGCCGAAGCGATTCAGAAGTCGATGCGCAATCATCCCGGCGGTGCCCGCGACGAAGATGTCCAACGCTACCTCAACAAAGTAAAAAGCACGCCTGTGCGCGCGCTCGTCCATTTCCGCCGCCTCGTGCAGACGGTGAAGCCGTTGGTGGAGGAGATCGAGATGCCGCTGTTGGTCGTGCAGGGCGAGCTCGACGATCTGGTGGAGGCGCGAAGTGCGACCTATATCTATGAAGCTTCCCGCAGCAACGTCAAGGAATTGCGATACTATCCGCAATCTCGGCACATGATATGTGTAGACTGTGAAGCGGAACAGGTGATGGTGGAAGTCGTCTCGTTCATCGGGGCGCAATAGCCCCTTTTTGCATACATAAGTAGTAGGGCATGTTATACTTGGGACAAGGGGCATTTTATGGAAACCTGCCTTCTTTTGTTTAGCATCCGAGTACCTTGAGAATACTAGTCGCAAAACCGCAAAAGGGGGGACCAGCGTGCTGACAGAACAACAGATCCTCGATTTGATGCGCGGTCTTGAATATAAGCCTATGAACGCTGAAGAATTAGAGGCGTACTTCGATTTGCAGTCCGAAGAGGACACCGAAGCGCTGCTTCAACTTCTCAACGTCATGGAGGAAGACGGCAAGGTCGTACAAACCCGTAGCGCCGCCTATGGCGTCCCGGAGAAAATGAACCTCGTCGTCGGCCGCCTGCAGGGCAAGTCGCGCGGCTTTGGCTTCGTGATTCCGGAAGACCCGGTCAAGTGGGACAAAGACGTATTTGTCGCAGCCGGTGACATGAACGGCGCCATGCACGGCGACCGCGTCATCGCCCGCGTGAACCGCAAGGGCAACGGCCCGCGCCAAGAGGGCGAGATCATCCGCATCCTTGAGCGTGCCACCAAGACCGTCGTCGGGACCGTAAGCACGATGACCAAGCGTTATGCGTTCATTTCGCCTGACGACAAGCGTCTGGGCCAAGACATTTTCCTCGCTGAGGAAGACTACGCAGGCGTCAAGGAAGGTCAGAAAGTCGTCGTCGAAATCATCGCGTATCCGGAAGGCTGGCGCAACCCGCAAGGCCGCGTGTTGGAGATCCTCGGCAACCCGGACGATCCGGGCGTCGACATCCTCTCCGTCATTCGCAAATACGGTCTGCCCGAGGCGTTCCCGGAGGAAGTGCTGGAAGCGGCCAACGACATTCCGGACTTGATCACCGAGCGCGACCTCGTCGGACGCCGCGACCTGCGCGATGAAGTGATCGTCACCATCGACGGGGAAGACGCGAAGGACTTGGACGACGCCGTACATGTCAAGAAACTCGACAACGGCAACTGGTTGCTCGGTGTCCACATCGCAGACGTTACCTACTACGTCACCGAAGGGTCGCCTCTTGACCAAGAAGCCTACAAGCGCGGGACCTCGGTCTATCTCGTCGACCGCGTCATCCCGATGCTTCCGCATCGTCTCTCCAACGGCATCTGCTCGCTGAATCCGCACGTAGACCGTCTGACGATGACCTGCGAGATGGAATTCTCGCCGTCTCTGGAACTGGTTCGCCATGATATCTACACCTCGGTGATCAAGACCACCGAGCGCATGACCTACAACAACGTCTACAAACTGGTCACAGGAATTGCAGACGAAGAGCTGGTGAAGCGCTACGAGAACTTGATTCCGATGTTCAAGGATATGGAAGACCTCGCGATGAGACTGCGCCAACGTCGTTTCGACCGTGGGGCGATCGACTTCGACTTCCAAGAAACGAAAGTCATCGTGGACCGCGAAACCGGCAAAGTCGAGGACATCAAGAAACGCGAACACACCGTCGCGGAGAAGATCATCGAAGAGTTCATGCTGGCGGCGAACGAATGCGTCTCCGAACACTTCTTCTGGATGCAAGTGCCGTTCCTGTACCGCATTCACGAAGAGCCGGACGCAGAGCGTCTGCAAGGCTTCAACGAGTTCGTCCACAACTTCGGCTACCACCTCAAAGTCGGCAACGGCAAGAGCGTGCATCCGAAGTCGTTGCAAGAGCTCTTGGAGAAAGTCAAAGGCCAGCCGGAGGAGCGGATTATCAACACCGTTCTGCTGCGTTCGTTGAAGCAAGCGAAGTATTCGTATGATCCGGTCGGCCACTTTGGTCTGGCTGCGACGTACTACTCGCACTTCACCTCGCCGATCCGCCGTTATCCGGACTTGCAGATTCACCGCATCATGCGTGAAGTGATCGACAACAACGGCAAATTGCCGGAGGAGCGTCACGAGCGTTTGACTGCGATCATGCCGGAAGTCGGTCGTCACACCTCCGAACGCGAGCGTGTCGCGGTCGATGCAGAGCGCGAAACGGACGATATCAAAAAAGTCGAGTTCATGCTCGACAAAGTCGGCGAAGTGTTCGACGGCATCGTCAGCGGCGTGACGTCGTTCGGGATGTTCGTCGAGCTCGACAACTCGATTGAGGGCATGATTCACGTGTCCTACATGGACGACGACTACTACAACTTCAACGAGAAGCAATATTGCCTCGTCGGAGAGCGCACGGGTCGCATCTATCGTATCGGGGACCCGGTTCGAGTCAAATGCATGGGCGCAAACAAGTTGGATCGCACGATCGACTTCCAACTCCTGCGCAACACCAAAGACAACGAGCGCCGTCGCACCATGGAGAACGAACAGAAGGTCAAGCAGAAAAAAGAAAAGCGCCAAACCTTTGGCAAAAAACGCAGCGACACGGAAAAGCCGGCTGTTGCGTCGAAAAACCGCAAACCCGGCGGTGGCCAAGGTCAAGGCGGCACCGGTGGAACTGCCGGAGCCAACGGGGGCCGTACACCGAAGGAACTCGGCGAGCTGAAGCAAGTGATTGCGAAAGCGAAGCGCAACAAGAAGAGAAGAAATGCCCGCTAACCAGCGGGCATTTTTTTCCTCCTTCTCTTGACGGAGTGGAAGTTTCTGCTGTACAATGTTTGGAACAAGAGGAGGTGCTGACCCATGGCGACCAAGGCGGAAGATCCGAAAGTTTTGGCACAGAACCGCAAAGCGAATCATGATTATTTCATCGAAGAAACGATCGAGGCGGGGATTGTCCTGACCGGTACGGAGATCAAGTCGGTGCGTCAAGGCAAAGCCAACCTCAAGGACAGCTTCGCCCGGATCAACAGTGGAGAAGCCTGGCTGTTGAACATGCACGTCTCGCCGTTTGAGCAAGGCAACCGCTTCAACGTCGACCCGACGCGCACTCGCAAGCTCTTGTTGCACCGCGGACAGATCGACAAACTGTTCGGTCAGATGAAGGAGAAGGGCTACGCGCTCGTCCCGCTCAAGATCTACATCAAGAACGGCTACGCGAAAGTCCTGCTCGGCTTGGCGAAGGGCAAGAAGAACTACGACAAGCGCCAAGACATCGCGAAAAAAGACGCACAACGAGATATCCAGCGTGCGCTCCGAGACCGGCAGAAGTACTAGGAAGTACCACCGCTTTTCTTGCGGGTGTTATGGTATACTAAGTGTGTACCTCTTCTCACATGGGGGCGTTTTTGGATTCGACGGGGATTGTTCGAGCATGTAGTAGCGAGTCGTGGGGCTGCGAGGCCACGTAAAAAACGCGGACCTAATTTAAACGCTAAAAACAACAGCAACAACTCTTTCGCGTTCGCAGCTTAGTCTGTGAATCCGTTCAGCTCTCTATCTCCCGCGTAGCGGGTTGAACGTCACTTTAGCGGGATCGTCGAAGGGATCGCCCGTGGCCCTCCGACTAAACTAAAACGAGCTGGTTGAAGGGAAGCGTGTCGCTCCGCGTCCCCGATACGACAACCAAACGAGACGACTACACTCGTAGAAGCTCATGTAGCGAGGTCTTCGGACAGGGGTTCGACTCCCCTCGCCTCCACCAAAAATCATTAAAAAACCCTGTTTCTCTGGACTGACCGGAGAAACAGGGTTTTTTATTGTTCTGGCGGGATGTCGGGATGGAACTGATAGATGTCCAAGTCGACGACACTCCCGAGGCTGAATTCCACGCCTTCGAGTTCCAGCAAATGACGCTGTTCTTCACCGTCATCCAACCCGATCTTCGCCTTGGAATTGATGACACGGTGCCAAGGCAATCCATACTTCCGGCTCATCGAATGCAGCACCCGCACCACCTGCCTCGCTGCCCGCGGACTTCCCGCCAGCCGGGCCACCTGCCCATACGTCATCACATTGCCGGGGGGAATGCTTTTTAAAATGTCTACTACGCGTTGTGTGAAGGGAGTCATAGGAGTATTATACCCAACAAAACAATACAAGAGGAATTAAATTACTACTGTAGAAGTACTATTGTAACATAAATGGGGAGGTTCAAGAACGACATGATAAAAATTGTATATCCGGATTTCTTATTAAGTACGGAAAATCTAGTGGCGGGTTGGCCAAGGACTGTAATCGGATTACAATTTGCCAAGAAAGTAAGAGTAGGTCAAGAGTTGGCAATCTATATCACCGATCCCATAAAAAAAGTTGTCGGAATTGTGAAAGTGACAGGCGACTATATTCACCGCCCAGAATCGCAATGGCCCTATCAAACACCTGTTGAGTGGGTTGTAGGGCCGAAAGAGGGTTTGTCGCTTCACAACTTAGGATTTGATATTAGCCCAAATAAGGGAGACACGGGCTACGTTATCGGTGAGGTGAGAGTCCAAAAAATAAAAGATCGGCTAGCCTCTCAGCCTGATATGTTGTTGAAATGAGAGGGGATTTTTCCATGAAATATAGACCCAAAATCATCGCCGTGCTGTTCAGCTCCATCGACGGCCGCATCACCACCGGCCCAGGGCGTAATGTCTACGAATGGACAGCGGAAGGGTTTGACGGCGGGGCGAATGACATCGTGCATCGTTTGATGGACGAGTTGGAATGCGACGGGATAATCTCGGGCAGCGAGGCGTTCTTCGTGTTCGGCAATCACTACATTGAGCCCAAAGAGATGCACTACCAGCCGAAAGCGATGAAAAACTTCATTGCCTTCGACGGGCGTGGGCGTGTTGATTGGGCATTCATCGACGGCCTGACCGTCGTCACGCGTGAAGACGTCGCGCCGGATTTGACGTCGACGGAAGGGCTGACGCGGTTGGAACTGGTCACCTGCAAACCAATCGGGGAGGGGGGCGTTTGGGTGCAATACGAAAACCGCGATGACGCCGCCACGGTCGAAGCATGAGCGAGAACTCAGCAAACTTACGTACGCCGCAGAAGCACTCCGATCAACGCACGAGATGGAGGAAGACGCGCATTTTCCTGCTCTGTGGGATTATGGTTCTTCTTCTCCCAGCCGTGTTCTTTGCAGTCCAAGAATACAAAATCCCTAGTAAAGTCACGATGAACCATCACGAAACAAGGAACGGACTCGACTTTGCAGGGTTTACATTCTCGACACCCACTTCCTCGCCTACACTCACAAACAGGGACATCTACAACCTTGTAAAAAAGCAATACGCCTCAGCCCTTGAATCATGTTCCTCTCTCAACATCGACTATCAACTCGTGACATCCCCGAACCTTGCAAATCGACACTTGCAAGACACCCCGGCCTACATCGTGTCCTTTCATGATTTGATAGGATACAGTTTCGGATCCGACGAAGTCTCGAACCGCACCTTGTATGTCGTCTTCGATGCCAACTCCGGCGAAGAGCTTTATGCCGAAACCTCTCCTTTATAAAACAAGCATCAGCCCGCCCACGCGCGGTCTGATGCTTGTTTCGCTACTTCCGCAGTTTTTTCCACTCTCTGAAAAGCATTCGCGCCGTATCCGGCTCCATCTCTACCGGCAGGCTACACATGATCTCCAAGCTATTCCCGTCTGGGTCATCGATACACACGGAAGCGTTTGCTTGATAAGGCCGTACCGTCGGCTCCGTAGGCATATCCGGTTCAAACCGAGCATCTTTTCTCGGCTGAATCCCACGTTCTTGCAGCCACGCAATCGCGCCCCCGATCGCCTCAAACTCACACTTAAAAGCCAACGCGGCGGTTCCCGTACTAAATGGACGCAGCTGCGACCGACCGGATTTTAAGACTTAATGCTCATGCAGGATAAACGACCAGTAGATATGATCGAATAGAACTCACAAAAGTAAGGAGGTACCACATGGCTCTACTCTTGCCGATTTTGCTTTCTGTTGTGGCAACCATTCTCTACATCGCGCTCCGACCACGGATGGGAGCAATCGGATTAGTACTGTTGAACTTTGTGATCTACGGGATCGCAAGTATCTGGTGGTTCTTCCTTCGAGACACCGACGGTCTTTCTCAAGTTTTGGGCGTTGCCATCTTTGCAGGAGCATTTGTGATTTTGTCCATAATTGGAAGTTTGCTGGTTCGTGAGAAGAACCGTGCCTAACTTCTAACCAAAAAAACCGCTCTTCACCTGAAGCGCGGTTTTTTGTCGGGCGCTACGCTCCAAGCAACTTCTTGGAAATGGAAAGTGTAGCTGGGCGAACGCGTCTATGCCGACTTCGTGGCGTTGAGCAATCCGGTGATGACCAAAGGAATTTCACAGCCCGCAGGGTGCGGCGTTGGCGCTGATTGCGTTTCTGCTGTTGATGATCGAGGTCTGGTGGCTGGAAAATTTACTTATACCCGATACGTTTCAGGAGTTTGATTTTTGTATTTGTGCTTTCTCTAAAGCCGTTTTCCTCAACTTCTTCCACTCACTGAAAAACATCCGTGACGCCTCCGGATCAGGCACCCCCGGCAGCGTACACATGATCTCCAAACTGTTCCCATCCGGATCGTCGAAGTACACCGAAGCATTCCCCTGATGAGGCCGTACCGTCGGCTCCGTGGGCACATCCGGTTCAAACCGAGCATCTCTTCTCGGCTGAATCCCGCGTGCCTGCAACCACGCAATCGCGCCCTCGATCTCCTCAAACTCGCACCCAAACGCAAAATGTCTCAGCGACGGATGATAGGGAGTCTCCACTTTTTCCGTCTCCCACAACCCAATCCAACTCTTCCCTTTTTCTACCCAGAAAAACGCCGTATCCTCATCCCGCCACGCCAATTCCAAATCCAACTTCTGATAAAACACAATAGACCGCTCCAAATCACGCACGGGCAGATGAGCTTCATACAAACCACGAATCATTCGAGTACACCCCCATACTTCTAATATAACAAATAAAGGAAAATAAGGGCACCAACAGAAGAATTGCCTTTTAGACCTAGAGGGAGTAGATGAGGTAGCACTCTGCACCCCGCGCGTAAGGAGTGCTTTTTTTTTCGCCAAAACCTGACACAAAAAATCCCCTAGACAACAGCTGGTGAGAGGCGTTATCATTGAAGCAACGAAACATTGAGAACGATTTTCAACATCAACGGAGGCGAGCGGGATGAGACTGAGCGAATGCAAGGAAGGTTTCAAGGCTGTCGTGAAGGATCTTTTCATGAACGAATCGATCCGCAAGCGGATGATGGACTTGGGCTTACTTCCCGGGACGGAAGTGGCGGTGGTGCGCAAGGCTCCGTTTGGCGGGCCGATGGTCGTGCAATTTCGCGGGTACCAGATCTCTTTCCGTTTGTCCGAAGCGAAACATATCCTAATTGAAGCTGTATAGAAAGAAGTGGGGAGCATGAAGACGATCGCCCTAGCAGGCAATCCGAACGCGGGCAAGACTTCGTTGTTTAATGTCTTGACCGGCACGCGCCAGTACGTGGGGAACTGGGCGGGCGTCACGGTTGAGAAAAAGGAAGGCTGGATCAAGGAACTGCCGGGCCATGTCATCGTCGACCTGCCCGGCATTTATAGTCTGTCTGCACAGTCCCTTGAGGAAAAACTGGCAACGGCCTACTTGCTCGAAGAATCACCGGGCGCACTCGTCAACATCGTGGACGCCTCGAACTTAGAACGCAATTTGTATTTCACCGTCCAACTCCTCGAGATGGGTCTGCCGAGCGTCGTGGCGTTGAACATGATCGACGTCTCCGAGGGTCGTGGCCTTCGCATCGACGGCGACCTGCTGGCGAAACGCCTTGGAGCTCCCGTCGTGCCGATGGTCGCACGCAAAGCCAAAGGCCACGAACCATTGGTCCAACTTTTGAAAAACGGCCTCGACACGTCGGGCGGCCTGGTCATTCCGTATCCGGAAGACATCGAAGCGGCAGTCGGCGAACTCGCGGCGTTGCTCGACTCCGACCTCTCGGCAACTTCCCGCCGTCACTCGTCTCGCTGGATGTCGATTCTCTGGCTGGAAGGCAACGAGACGGTGGAGCAGACCATCCGCGCGCAAATCGCACCGGATCTCGTGAACAAAATGGAGCGCATTCGCCGGAACTTTATCGGCGGGCCAAACGAGCACGAAGCGCAAGCAGGCAAGCAAGATACAAAAAAGGACGCAAGCCGCAACGCCGAGCCTGTCGTTCGCATCAACCACCAACTCGTGGCGGAAGCAGCACCGTCTGTCGAAGCAACTTCGTCCGATCTCGACCAGCGCATTCGCAACGCACGCTACGAATGGATCGGCACACTTCTCACCGAGTGCGTGGAACAAAACAACACCGTCAACCGCTCGTTGTCGGACCGCATCGACAACTTGATTTTGAACAAGTGGCTGGGCATTCCGATTTTTCTCGCCTTCATGTATTTGGTCTTCCAAATTACTTTCTCTTGGATCGGGACGACGCTCTCCGACCAAATCGATACGTTCTTCAGCGGCCCCTTGACCGATTGGCTCCAAAGCGGGCTTACCTATCTAAACTCCCCGGACTGGTTCCGTGCGATGGTCATCGACGGCCTGCTCGCAGGGGTCGGCGGTGTACTCGTATTCGTCCCGCAGATCGGGATCTTGTTCCTCTGCCTCTCCTTCTTGGAGGACTCCGGCTACATGGCACGGGCGGCGGTACTGATGGACCGCTTCATGTCGATGATCGGCTTGAACGGCAAAGCGTTCATCCCGCTGATCCTCGGATTCGGTTGCAACGTTCCGGCGATCATGGCGACTCGAACTCTCGAAGACCAACGCGGACGCATGGTCACAGCGTTTATCTCGCCGTTTATGTCTTGCTCGGCTCGTCTGTCGGTGTACTCGCTGTTCGTCTCGGCGTTTTTTGAAAGAGGGCAAGCGACCATCGTCTTCCTGCTCTATTTGACCGGGATCGTCATGGCCATCGGCACCGCCTATGTGCTCAAGCGCTTTTTGCCGGACGACGAAGGCGTGTTCCTCATGGAATTGCCTCCGTACCGCGCCCCGATGTTCAAAAGCCTCATGTTGAACACGTGGGACAAAGCACGCGGATTCGTGCGCAAGGCGGGGACGATCATTTTCGGCATGTCGGTTCTGCTTTGGTTCCTCGGCAACTTCTCGTTCTCAGGCATGTCGGCGATGGACGACAGCTTCCTCGCGGCCATCGGCGGTTTTATCGCACCGGCATTTGCGCTGATGGGCTTTGCTTCGTGGCAGGCGGGCGTCTCGCTGCTGACCGGCTTCATGGCCAAGGAAGTTGTCGTCTCGACGATGGCGATCGCCTACGCATCGGGGGATACCGGCTCGCTTGGCACCGTGCTCCAAAGCTCCTTCACACCGGCAGCGGCGCTGGCGTTCCTGTTCTTCGTCTTGCTCTACACCCCGTGCGTTTCCACCGTAGCGATGATGAAGCGGGAGACCGGCTCTTGGAAATGGACCCTCGCGTCGATTGCGTACTCCTTCGGCGTGGCTTGGATTGTCGCATACGGTGTCTACCGTCTCGGTCTCGTAATCTGGTAAGATTCGCAAAAACATTTTTGGAAAGCGGGGATTCACATGATCTACGTCATCATCGCGGCGGTTCTCGGATTTGCCGCTTGGCAACTGGTTCAATTCGCCCGCCGCACCAAGCAAGCGCGTTGCACGCCGGGCGGCTGTGCCGGATGTGGACACAACAGCGACTGCTCGATCATTCAAATCGAGGTCAAGTAAGAAAAAAAGCGAAGTGGTTCCTGCAGCCGCTTCGCTTTTTATTTTCGTTCAAAAAATTACCAGTTTTCGTCTATATTTGTCGAAGCACCTGTAGTACGATAGTGGTAGACTTCTAAGTTTCGAAAAATCGGACATCCTAGAAGATATCACCGTTCCGACATTTAAAAAAGGAGGTGGCATGTTCCATGGCAATCAGTCTCTCGAAAGGTCAGAAGATCGACTTAACCAAAACGAATCCGGGCCTGACCCATATCGTGATCGGTTTGGGCTGGGACCCGGCCGAAGTTACCAAAAAAGGCTTGTTTGGGATCAAAAAGCAGAAAGTGGACATCGACTGCGATGCATCCGTGCTCATGCTCAACGAGAACGACAAACTCGTGCTTCGTACCCATCTCGTCTGTTTCTACAACAAAACCAGCCCCTGCGGCTCGGTTCAACACTCCGGGGACAACTTGACGGGGGAAGGGGACGGCGACGATGAGCAAATTTTCGTGGACCTGTCCAAAATCCCGGCGAACGTCCACAAAATTTTGGCGGTCGTCAACATCTACGAATGCGTGAACCGCAAGCAGGACTTCGGCATGATCCAACACGCGTATATCCGTTGCGTCAACCGTTCGAACGGACAAGAGTTGGTTCGTTTCAACCTCACCGAGAACTACTCGGGCAAAACGGCGCTCGTTGTCGGCGAACTTTACCGCGAAGCCGGCGAGTGGAAGTTCAAAGCGATCGGGGAAGGCTCCCACGCAGCGCACATCGACCACTTAGCCGCTCAATATATCTAGAAAAGGGGACTCACAGATGGCGATCTCTCTTTCCAAAGGTCAAAAAGTTGATTTGACCAAAACCAATCCGGGCCTGACCAAAATTGTCGTAGGCTTGGGCTGGGACACGAACAAATACGATGGCGGCAAAGACTTCGACCTCGACGCTTCCATCTTCTGTGCAAACGGTGCGGGCAAAGTGAGCAACGACCGCGACTTCATTTTCTACAACAACCGCCAGAACGACAACGGGTCGGTCGTACATACCGGTGACAACCGCACGGGGGAAGGGGACGGCGACGATGAGCAAGTAGCTGTCGACTTGGCAACCATTCCGTCCGCTACGGAAAAAGTGGCTTTCTGCATCACGATCCACGAAGCGATCGAACGCGGCCAAAACTTTGGACAAGTCTCCAACGCTTTTGTACGCATCGTGAACGCCGAAACCAACGAGGAACTCATTCGCTATGATCTCGGCGAAGACTTCTCCGTGGAGACCGCCGTCGTCGTCGGCGAACTGTACCGCCACAACGGCGAGTGGAAATTCAGCGCCATCGGCAGCGGGTACAAAGACGGTCTCGCAGGTCTGTGCCGCGACTACGGATTGGAAATCGCGTAAGGAGCCGACCCCATGACGATCTCTCTTTCCAAAGGCCAACGCATCGACCTCACCAAGACCAATCCGGGACTGTCCAAAGCGATCATCGGTCTCGGCTGGGATACGAACAAATACAGCGGCGGGCATTCGTTCGACTTGGACGCATGCGCGTTTCTCCTCCACGCAGACGGCAAAGCGAAGGGCATCGAAGACTTCGTTTTTTACAACAACTTGAAGAGCGGCAACGGTTCCGTGGAGCACACGGGGGACAACCGCACCGGGGACGGCGACGGCGACGACGAGCAGATCAAAGTCGATCTGCGAGAAGTGCCGCCCCACATCCACCGCATCGGCATCACCGTCACGATTCATGACGCACAAGCCCGCGGTCAGAATTTCGGACAAGTCTCCAATGCGTTCGTTCGAGTCGTGGACGAGCTCACCGAGCAAGAAGTGCTGCGCTACGACCTCGGCGAGGACTTCTCCATTGAAACGGCCGTCGTCATCTGCGAGTTGTACCGCCACGGACAGGACTGGAAGTTCCAAGCGATCGGCAGCGGCTTCTCCGGCGGGTTGCAAGCGCTCTGCAACAACTACGGCTTGGATGCGGAGTAGAGCATGGCGTCCATCGAAGAAACCCTTCTCGGATCTCGTGAAGGGTTTTTTTGTATACAAGTAAAGGAGACTAATGAAGGTGAAACCGCAAGCGACCTATTTCGTATATACTAGAGAGAGCAATCCACCAACCGGCTGATCGGAGATGACCTACCTTGTTCAAGAACCGAATCTTTGTAGGGGGAGCCGTCGGGTATCTCTTCGCCTTGGTGACGAGCCCGCTCCTCCCCGAAATTCTGTCGCTGCTGTTCCCCATCGCGGGGATCGCCATCGGAACCCTGTTACAAAAGCAGACGAAGAAACCGGACATCCAAACTGTGGAACCTGTACAAGCCCCAACGGAGACCTCAATCCCAACTCCCCAGCCACAGATCCCGGAGAGCGAATTCACCCCGGTCTTGGAATACCTCGCCGTTCTGGAAGACATGGTCATGTCCGAAGGGCAGAAAAACAACCTCGACGACGAGATCGTCGACCGTTGCCTGATCGTGTTTGCCCGCATCCAACGCTTGGTTCCGTTCCTCGAAGAACTGAACAACGGCGACATCAACCACACCGTCCGACGCTTGGTGCTCAAAGACCTGAACGGGTTCATCACCCCGTTTTTGCGCCTGAGCGGTGAGAACAAAACCAAGAACCGCCGCACGTTGTTGAACGGTATCAAAGACATCAACATGAAAATCACATCGATCATGGAGACGATTGAATACAAAGACTTGATTGAGTTGCAAACCAAAGCAGACCTGATCCACCGCCGCTACAACGAATCGGAAGGTTACTAAGGAGGAGTTCCCATGAGCGTACAAACTCTGCAGCTGAGACAAGAGGACGAGCAAAAAGTCGAGCAGGAAGCCTCAAACCTCATTCGCAAGATCGCAACGACCGACACCTTGGCCTTGGACACCCTGATGGATGAGATCGGAAACCTCGGGTCCAAAACTCAGGAAAAAGCGGGACAAACTCTGCAGATGTTGGACAGGCCCGTCAACGACCTCATGTCCGGCAAGCGCAACGAAGTGTCGAACATGATCCTCAAACTCCGCGACGAATGCGAAGCTCTCCAAGACAGCAAGAACGTCGGCATGTTCGGGAAACTCTTGCGCAAGAGCCCGTTCAAAAACTACGTCTACAAATACCAGTCCGTCAAAACGAACATCAACGCGATCCTTAACGGCCTGCGCGACGGCAAAGACACCCTGCAGGAAAACATCGCCTACATGCGCCAACTCAAGCGCACTTCGATGGAGGAGATCTACAACCTGCAGACCAAGATCGTATTCGGTCAACGTCTGAGCAACCTGTTCGAGACGGAAATCAACAAACCGGAGAACGAAGCGCGCCGCCCGCAACTCGAACGCGGCCACCGCAAAGTGGTGTCCCGCATCCAATCGATGACCGAGATGATCATGCTCTACAACCAAGCGATTGCGGCGACCGATATCATCAACGACAACAACGACAAACTGATCGACTCGGTCAACAACGCGATTGATAAAACCGCGAACCTGATCACCGTCTCCGCGATGATCGCGATGGCGCTCGGCGATCAAGAAAAAGTCATCGCCGCCGTCGATGCCACCAACAAGACCTTGGAAAACCAATTCAAAGAAAACGCCCGCCTGCTCAAAACGACGACCGAGCGAACGAACGAGTTGTTGAGCAAACCGGCGATGTCGATGGAAGGGGTCAACCAAGCGATCGGCGATCTCATGGCGGCGTTGGACATGTCGGAACGATCCAACCGCCAAATCATCGAGAGCTGCCAAAGCTACACCAGCAAGATGACGGTGATCAACCAACAACTCAACCAACGACTGGGTCTGTCCGCCACGCAGCAAAAACTGAGCACGCCGGCCGCAGACGAGCAACTCAGCTCCTTTTTGAACTAGAACGTACGAGCTCCCACCGCACTTGCTGCGGGCGGAGCTTTTTTTCTGCTTGCAAACAAGAGCCGGCGTGATGTACCATAAAACTACGATCAAATAAATTTGATCGGTCTAAAAACATTTGATCGTGGAGGGTTGCAAGGATGGAAAACCCCAGACACAGCACATATGAAGTCAAATCGTTCGACCAGTTGAAAGTTCTGTCCAACAACTTGCGGGTGAAGATTCTCAATCTCTACGACGACTGGGTGCCCCGCACCAACAAGCAGATCGCCGATGCCCTGCAACTGCCGCCCTCGAAAGTTCACTACCATGTGCGTGAATTGGAGCGCGTCGGGTTGTTGCAATTGGTGGAGACCCGCCAAAGCGGCGGGGTGGTGGAGAAATACTACCTGCCCATCGCGATGACGATCAAAATCGAGTGGGACGACGTGCAAGAGAACCAAGAAGCCAAAGTGTTGAAAAAGCAAGTGAAGGACGCCGCGATGGACGACTTCTGGGAATCGTACCGCCGGGCGCATGAGGCGGCGATTGCCAATTTGAGCCTTCCGGGCAGCGAGGACATCCCGGAGGAGTCGCGCAAGAAATTCACGGAGAGCCTAGGATTTGCGCACTTGACCCACGAGGAGTACGCCGAGTTGCGAAGCGAGATGCGGGCGATGTTGGAGCGCTGGTACGAAAAGGGCATCCAGCGCGAAGGCACGAAAGCGTACCGTCTGTTCTGGACGATGTTCCAAGACAACCACGAGTTGAAGTAGAGCGAGACGAACAGGGGAGCGTGAACGTATGGGGGCATTTTTGAAAGGGAATCCGCGGTTTTTGCGCTATTGGATTTCGACATGGACATCGGAGGGCGGCGACTGGATTCGCAACATGGTGATGATGTTCATCGTGTTGGAGCTCTCGGGAGGCTCGGCGATTTCCTTTTCGATCAACATGTTCTGCGAGTTCGCGCCGATCTTCCTGTTTGGGTTCGTCGTAGGCGTTTTCGCAGACCGTTGGAAGAAAAAACGAACGATCCTCAGCGCCACCCTGTTCCGCATGGGGATGATGGTGCTGTTGATCGGGGCGATTTTATTGAGGTCGCTGGTGCTGATCTATGCGATTTCGTTCGTATCGGCGATTGGCACGCTGTTTTTCCGCGCGGCAGCCCCGGCGTTCACGATGCTGTTCGTGCCGCAGGAAGACCGCCAGACGGCATCCTCCCTGCGCCAGATGTCGATGAGCACGATGCTGTTGATCGGCTCACCCATTGCAACGCTTCTCTACATGCAGATCGGCGCGGCGTGGTCGCTTGGCATCACGATTGCCCTGTTCATCGCATCGTGGGTGCTGGTCCAGAGCGTGAACGTAGAAGAGACGATGCAAGAAGCAAAAAGTCAGAAGAGTATGGCAGGCGTCTGGGCCGAGATGAAGGATGGATTCCGGTACTCCTGGCACAACAGCGTCTTGCGTCCCCTGATGGTTTCCAGCATCCTGTTCGGCTTCGGAGCCGGGTTGATCACCGTGTTGGAGATTTTCATCACGACAGACTTCCTCGGGTTGCCCAAAGAAATGATGGGTGCCTTGGTCATGATTCAAGGCGTGGGCATGCTCCTGTCCTCGCTGGTTCTGCCCAAAGTCAAACTCTCGATGCAGCGCTTCGTCTCGTGGGGCATGGTGATCACCGGAATCGGGCTTGGCGGCATGGTCGCCTATCCGAGTTTCTACGCCACGGCGTTCGCGCTGATCGTGTTCTCTCTGGGGCAGATCGGGCTAAACATCGGGATGGCGACGCTGATGCAGACCCAAGTGAATTTCGAGTACCAAGGACGCGCGGGGATGACGATCAACACCATCGTCAACGGATTCCAAGTGCTCGCCATGTTCGGCGCCGGCTGGCTGAACGACTTCTTCACCGTCCAACCCGTCGTTGCGGCGGGAGGCATCATCATGGCGCTCGGCGGTGTGCTCTGCGCAATGATGTTCAAGCGCGACCTCGAACCAACTATCTAGTGAGTTGCGAAGATTTCGTGAAACGGAATTTTGGTGTATGCTAAGAGCAATATCATATTCCAAAAAGGGGGATCTCCCACCATGCAACCCGTGGCCAAGCCACTCCTGACTCCGGGGGCTGCTCCGTCTGTGGCACCTACGATTTATCGCATCTTGCTCGCGATCTCCTTGGTGCATCTGCTCAATGACGCGATGCAAGCCGTCGTGCCCGCACTCTATCCAATCTTGCAAAAGTCGATGCATTTGACCTACACGCAAGTCGGTTTCATCTCATTCTTCTTCAACATGACTTCTTCGATACTGCAACCCGCCGTCGGGTACTTCACCGACAAACGACCGTCTCCGTTCCTCTTGCCGCTGGGGATGCTTGCTTCGATGGCGGGCATGGTCGGGTTGGCGATGGCTCCGAGTTTCGGTTGGGTCCTGTTCGCCGCGATGTTTGTCGGACTTGGGTCTGCCGTGTTCCATCCGGAAGGCTCCCGCGTCGCCCACATGGCGGCAGGCGCTCGCAAAGGGTTTGCTCAATCGATCTACCAAGTCGGAGGCAACACGGGCCAATCGCTGGCTCCGCTGATGACCGCTTTCGTATTTGTCCCGCTCGGTCAACCGGGGGCCGCGTGGTTCACGTCGTTTGCCGCCCTCGCCATCCTCGTGCTGTTCGGCGTCTCGAAATGGTACCGCCAACAACTCGCCACCGGCGCCGTCATCAAAAAAGGCAAAAAAGCCGTTTCCGAAATTGTCACCAACAACGTCAAATTCGCGATCACGCTGCTCGTTCTGATCGTATTCGCCCGTTCGTGGTACTCCGCTTCGGTCTCGAACTTTTACCAGTTCTTCCTCATCGAGAAATTCCATCTCGATACGGCAGACGTGCAACAATTCGTATTCCTGTTCATGGCGGCAGGTGCCGTCGGAACGTTCTTCGGCGGCCCGCTGGCAGACCGCTTTGGCAAATGGCGCGTGATTTTGTTCTCGCTCATCGGCGCAGCTCCGTTCGCACTCGCTCTGCCGCATGTGAGCTTGTTCTGGGCCTACCCGATCTTGCTCTGCATGGGTGCCATTCTGTCTTCGAGTTTCTCCGTAACCGTCGTGTACGCCCAAGAACTCATCCCCGGCTCCGTCGGTCTCGTTTCCGGCTTGATCACCGGTCTTGCGTTTGGCATGGGGGCGATCGGGGCTGTCGTGCTCGGCAAATTCGCCGACGTCTACGGCATGTCCACGATGATGACCACCTGTTCGTTCCTGCCGATTCTGGGCTTGCTGACGCTGGCACTCCCCAAGGACGCAAAATCCAAGAAAGCTACTGCCTAAACGAAAAAAAGAACTGTCCTCGCAAGAGGGCAGTTCTTCTTTTTTTCAACACTAGTTGAGCATCTGGATCAAGTCTTCCTGCGCTTGCCCGATCAGTTTCAGACCGAATTTCTCTTGCAAGACGGAGAGGACCCCCGGCGAGATGAAGTCCGGCGCTTTCGGCCCGATGCGGATGTCGGTGATGCCCAGCGAGAAGAGACCGAGCAGGATCGCGACCGCTTTTTGTTCAAACCAGGAGAGGACGATGGAAACGGGGAGGTCTTTGACTTCGCAGCCGAGCGCGTCGGCGAGGGCCATCGCGATTTTGACCGTCGAGATCGAGTTGTTGCACTGCCCGAGGTCGATGAAGCGCGGGATGCCGTCGATTGTCCCGTACTCGACATCGTTGAATCGGAACTTCCCGCAAGACGTCGTCATGATGATGCAGTCCTCCGGAATCGAAGTTGCGAGTTCACGGTAATACTCGCCGCCCTTGCCCGGTGCGTCGCACCCTGCGATGACGAAGAAGCGCTTGATCTTGCCCGCTTTGACCGCGTCGAGAATCTCCGGTGCGATGTTGATCACCGTGTTGTGGTGGAAGCCCGTCAGCAGGGTTTCGTCCGACTCCACATGCGCCGCCGGCAGTTCCAGCGCACGCTCGATCAACGGGGAGAAGTCGAGGTTTTCAATCTTGGCCACGCCCTCCAGACCTGCTACATCGAGCGAGAACATGCGGTCGGCGTAGGTGCCGCGGATCGGCATGACGCAGTTCGTGGTCGCAAGGATCGCGCCGGGGAACGCTTCAAACAACTGACGCTGGTCGTACCAAGCTTTGCCGACATTGCCTTTGAGATGGTCGTATTGCTTGAGCAGCGGGTAGCCGTGTGCCGGAAGCATCTCGGAGTGGGTGTAGATGTTGATGCCCTTGCCTTGCGTTTGGCGAAGCAGTTCTTCCAGTGCATGCAAGTTGTGACCGGTGACGACGATCGACTTGCCTTCGATCTTGTTCTGCGAGACGCGGACCGGTTCCGGCACGCCGAAATGAGTGGTGTGGGCATGGTCGAGCCATTCCATGACGCGGATCGCCGATTGACCGACTTTCATCGCCATGTCGAGATGCTCTTGCAGGTTGAAGTTCGAGTTGGTCAACGTCATGTACAGCGCTTCATGGGTGGTCGCGTCGACGAACGGATCGCTGTACCCCAATTGTCTTGCGTGAACCGCATACGCCGCGATGCCTTTCAGCGCGAATACGATCGTATCTTGCAGGCTGGCAATCTCTTCGTTTTTGCCGCAGACGCCGATGACTTTGCAACCGCCGGACGGGGTTTGCTCACATTGATGACAGAACATATAAAAACGCCTCCTCAGGGATGGTTCGTTTGGGTGATGAACTTGATGCCTTCAGTATAGAACCCCCGAGGAAGTCGCGATATCAGGGAGACTCCCGATGTTGCACCGGAAAAACCCTGAGTGCAGGTGAAAAAAAGACCGCCTCCCTCTAGCATCAGGAGCGGTCTTGTTTCAACAGGTCTACGATTGTGGTCGTTCCAAATTGATCTTGCAAGAGCTGCAAGGCCTTGGGCGGGATGGAGCCGCCGGCTTCGACCGTCTGCCACTCTTCGATCGTCAGACCGAGTTGGTCGGCAAACGCTTCCGGGGTCTGACCTTGTTGGCGGCGCAAGAGGCCGAGCGTCAGAGCAAGCCATGCGTGTTCAGGCAGGAAACCGCCGTGTTGCAGCAACTCGTAGTACGAGACGCCGTAGGGGCGGGAGAGCTTTTGCAGGGTGTCGGGGGATGCGGCACGCTTTTCGTTCTCCAGAAGCGAGATGAAGGTGTCGGATACACCGCACATCTCCTCGACTTTGCGAGTGGACAAACCGTTGGCTTCCCGGCGTGCTCTTAGAAATTCTCCAAGTGTCAAAAGTTTCACCTCGTTGAAATGTTGCAATCTATTGCGTTTGCTTGTTAATGCTTGCATGAATACATGGAAATTATATCTCTCATAAGGGGATTCCAGCAACATGAATCTGAGTCTTTTAAGTGATTGCGAGAGTGATCAGAACCGTGTTAGACTGCTTACAACGGTAGGAAGCAGAGCACGGGGAAGGTGGTAAACAGCATGATTATCAAAGCGAGATACCCTGATTTTGCAAACGCCCGCATTCGAGCCGGATTCTCCCAGCGAAAACTGGCACGGGTGGCGGGATTAAGTTCGCCTTTCATTTCGCAATTGGAGAATGGGAACCGAAATGTCGGACCGGAAGCGGCGAAGAAAATCTGTGACGCGCTTCAAATCCCATTTGAGAAGATTTTTGTATTGGAGAAAAAATAAACCCACTCGCCCTCAGGCGGTGGGTTTTGTCGTGAAAAGCCGATTCCTACATAGAGATAGGGTGGGGACGTACCCACTCGTACTCATGGAAAAAAACACCTTTCCAGCGATTCAGAGGTGTTCATCCACTCAATTTATCGGTATAATTTACGTTGTACGCACTTTTTTATTTGGGTGATCTACTGACAAGAAGGTACTTAGACATGATCAAAAAACTTTTTGCAAAAACTCTCGACCATTTTGGGATTTCATTTCTGTACAGGGAACGCAGCAAAGTGAGGCATTGCAAGCCGGGCATCGGGTTTCCAAGCGATAACTTCGACGAGTTCTACAACACGCCGGACGTGCCGGACTTGAACCTGCATCGAGAAACGCAACGGTCGGACGGTTATGAAGTCGGCCGTTTTGATTTCGAAAGCCCGCTGACGTCCACGCATCCGGAGAACGACGGCGCACGCGGCGAGTATTACATTCGCCATGACAAACAGCCGTCGAACCGAGTCAGCGTCGTCGTCATCCACGGTTGGCGGATGGAGCATCTCGAACGGGTACACAAGATGTTCACCAAATCGTTCCTGCAAGCGGGGTACGATCTGTACTTCCCGACGGCTCCGTATCATTTCGACCGGGCGCTTCCCGGTTCGTACAGCGGGGAGCATCTCGTCACCGCCGATCTCGACCATTCGGTTCGCTCGATGCGGCAGACGACTTCGGAAATCCGTGCGCTGATCCGTTGGATCAAACAGCATCGCGGCGGCAAAGTGGTGGTCGTCGGGGTCTCGATGGGCGGATACTTTTCCAACATGATGGCGCTGGCCGAAGAGGAAGCCGATTACGTGATCTCGGTCATGTACGGTAACTCGCTGGTGCATTCGGTGTGGCACACGCGAATCGGCAGGTTCATCAAGCAAGACATGCAGCAGGGCGGCATTACGCTTCAAGACTTGGAACATGCGTGGCGAATGACTGAGCCGTCCCGTTGGCAGCCCAAAGTCCCTCGGGAGAACATTTTGTTCCTCCACGGGCTCTACGACGTCTACATCCCGCCGGCAGACACCAACGCGCTCTGGGAAGCCTGGGGCCGCCCGGATCGCGTGCTCTACCCGTGCGGACATGCGGGAATCGTGCTCTACCGCCGCCAGATGGCGCGCGATGTGATGAACTGGTTGCAAGGGAAACTCAGCGCCGAACACGCTTCGGCTCTCCAAGAAGTCGCGGCAAGTCAATAAAAAGTAGGGGGACTTTTGCGGTGAAAGCGATCGTCTTAGGTCTGCTGGCCTCGTTTTTCTTCGCCTTCACGTTCGTGTTGAATCGAGCGATGGACCTCGGCGGGGGAAGTTGGGTCTGGAGCGCTTCGTTGCGCTATCTGTTCATGGCACCGATGATGATTGCACTTGTGGCTGTACGCTCGAATCTCAAACCGGTCTGGCAAGCGCTGCGGGCAAGACCTCGTCTCTGGTTGGGATGGAGTTTCGTCGGATTCGTGTTGTTCTACGGACCGATCTCCTTTGCGGCGGCATTCGGCCCCGGTTGGCTGGTCGCTTCGACATGGCAGATCACCATCGTCTGCGGGTCGTTGCTCGCTCCCTTGTTTCGTCAGCGCATTCCGCTGCCCGGACTTTTGATGTCGGGCGTGATCTTGCTGGGCGTGGGACTGATGCAAGCGGAACATGCGGGCGGCATCACGGCGCGAGATGCTTTGCAAGGCATTGTGCCGGTCGTCGTCGCAGCGTTCGCCTATCCGCTTGGCAATCGAAAAATGATGGGGGCCGTCGCCGGGCAACTCGACGCCTACCAACGGGTGCTGGGCATGACGGTGGCAAGTTTACCGTTTTGGATTCTGCTCGCCGTGTACGGCCTCTGGACGGACGGCATGCCCTCTCTGTCCCAGACGGGGCAATCGGCACTGGTTGCCTTCACGTCCGGCGTTCTCGCGACGGTGATCTTCTTCACCGCGACCGATCTCGTGCGCCACGACCCTGCGAAGCTCGCGGCGGTTGAAGCGACCCAAGCGGGGGAAGTGGTGTTCGCCGTCCTCGGCGAAGTGACGTTGCTCTCCGCCTCGCTGCCCTCCCTGCTCTCCTGGGTCGGGATGGCGGTCGTGATGCTCGGGATGGTTCTCCACTCCTACGTCTCACAACCCAAACCTCAGAAGTCACAAAAAGAAGCCTCGGCCGCTTGAGCGGTTCGAGGCTTTTTTTCTAGATCTCGGCGATGCACTCCGGCAGTTCGTTTTTCACATGGCCGACCATGGCGGCGACGGGGTAGGAGAACATCTCGTCTTCGGAGTAGGGCGTGAGCAACGAATGCAGGAGGTCGGAGTCGAAATGCTCACGGTCGAGCCAGAGACCCTCGTCTTCGCGGCGCAAGATCACCGGCATGCGGTCGTGAATTTCGGACACCAGCGGATTCGGTTTCGTCGTCAAGATCGTACAGGTATGTAACTTCTCGCCCTCAGGCGACGTCCATGTGTCATAGAGCCCCGCCATCGTGAAAATCTCGCGGTCCTTGAGCAGGATTCGCATCGGTTGCTTGCCGCTTGCCGACTTCTGCCATTCGTAGAAGCCGTCTGCCGGAATCAAGCAGCGTTTGCGTTGAAACGCGTTTTTGAAAGCGGGTTTCTCCGCCACCGTCTCCGATTTGGCGTTGATCGTCTTGTACCCGATGCTTGCATCCTTGGCCCAGAACGGCACCAAGCCCCACTTCAACTGCCCGAGCCGCTTCTGTCCTTCATGCTGGATCACCGCCGTGAGCATCTGACCGGGTGCGATGTTGTAGCGCGGTTGGTAGTCAAACGGGATCTCCTCGACGCCAAAGCGCATCTTGAGCTGGTCTTCGGTCACCGTCAGAGTGAATCGTCCACACATCGTCGTACACCTCCTCTATGCCCCTCAGTATAGCAAAAACCGGAGTTGAGAAAAAAAGACCCTGCTCAGCACGGGTCTTTTTTCTTAGGAGTCTTGGCGTACGTCGTGCGACAACGTGTTGGCTACGAGTTTCAACAGGCAGTTGCGTTCTTCGTCTGTCAGCGCGAGAGGTGCAGGCTGTCCAGAGCCGAGCAACTCTTGCAAGCGGAGCAACGTATCACGGTTTTTTTCCAGGAGTTCCTGCTCGGGCGATTTCTCGCTGTCTGTCAGACCAAACATGTAATCGGTCGTGACGTTGTAATACTTCGCCAGCGTGACGATTACGTTCGGGGAGACTTTCCGACGCTCGGTCTCATAGTGGCTGTACGCTTCCCGATTGACATCGAGCAATTTGGCGATTTCATGCTGCTTGAGATTTCTCGATTCACGCAGGTGCTTCAATCTTGCTCCAAACATTACAAATTCCACCTCCTCATCTTCATTATAGATACAAGAAGTATCGGTTCATAGGGTTTTCGACACGATTTCTCTTTACGCTACAATACGTATCCCGTAGGATGAAGATAACTCATCGAGTGATACAATTTGTATTGTGAGGGAAGCCGGTTGAAACGATATCCGTTGATTGCATGCCGTGTGGCGTTGGATAAAACACAAGCTCAAGTGGCGCAAGACTTGCACCTCTCCGAAGTGTACATCCGGAAGATCGAAGCAGGGGACAAAAAGCCCGGCCGCGAGACGATCATCAAATTCGCTCGCTATTATCAAAGGCCCGCTCACGAATTGTTTCCCGACATTTTTCAGGATATGTTGTAATCAGTCTCATTTTAGCAAATTTCGAGTGTAAATGTGAGAGGGTATCTGCGATTTAGTTAAGGGTTTTGAAATCCTGCGGATACCCTTTTTACGCATGTCTTGCGTTTTTTTTGTTTGAAGGAAGTTCTTCAGGAAAAAATAGGAGAGAGTCGCTGTTTTTTTAAGAAAGCCTTCATGAAGTTTTCATACGAATCCGTTATGATAAAAGAGAGCGAGATTCGAGAGGAGCGTTGTGGCATGAAACGAATGACGCGCATGATGCGCAATGGAGACATTGTGACGTTTTTCTGGCTGAACCGTTCGTGGAAAAATGAGTGGTTGGATGGCTTCATGCCACTGGTGACTCATCTCGGCGGTGCTGTCTGGTGTATCGTATTGTCTTTGGCCCTTTTGGTACATCCTAATGACGTCTGGCATGAAGTCGGCGTTCATCTGGCTCTGGCGTTGGGAATCTCCCATGCCGTCGTCGCGTTTTGCAAAAAAGCGATGCCTCGCAAGCGTCCCTATCTCGCGCTGGAGAACGTCTCGACCGGGCACAAGCTCTGGAAGGACGCCTCGTTTCCATCCGGGCACACGACGGCCGTTTTTTCTATGGCGACGGTGTTGAGTGCGGCGTTGCCGGATGTGAGTTTGCTTTTTTACGCGCTGGCGTTTCTGATCGGATCGTCGCGCGTGTATTTGGGACAGCATTATCCCTCCGATGTGGTGACGGGGGCTTTGATTGGGACTGTGACCGCATGGATGATCGTATAAAAAAAGCGACGCACGCCTGAGTAGGCGTAACGCGTCGCTTTTTGCATGTTGAAACCGCAAGGCGAACGTTCTATAGTTAATGATACATAGAGAAAAGACTGAATACTCACGAACTTCGCAAGTTTGAAGGAGGAGTTAGGCATGCAACGGAGTGGAGACGACAAAACCGGACGAGAAGAAAGCGAAGGTTTCATCGAAGAGAACCGTGTGACCGACAGCGAGTCGGCGCTGCGAAGAGACATCCGGATTCTGGGCAACCTGCTGGGAGACGTGATCGTGTCTCAGTGCGGGCAAGAGATTTTCGATCAAGTAGAGAATGTCCGCGCGGCTGCGAAAGACTTGCGCAAACTCGGGACGGAGGCGTGCCGGGAGAAATTTCGAGAGACGATTCGGGAGATTCCGGCTCTGCATCGGCAGGAAGTCATCCGGGCGTTTGCGTTGTATTTTCAATTGGTCAACCTCGCGGAGCAGTCTCATCGCATCCGCCGCAAGCGTGAACACGAACTCACCACGGGCTCTCGTCCGCAGCGGGGGTCGTTGCTGAGCGCATTCACCAAAATGCAACGGCACGGGATCGACGCGGACGAAATGCAGTCGCTGATCCATCAGCTCGGGGTTGAATTGGTGCTGACCGCGCATCCGACCGAAGCGATGCGGCGCACGGTGCTGGACAAACACCATCGGATGGCGTTGATCTTGGAAAAGTTCGACGACCCGTCCGTCACGACCCGTGAGATGAAGAGTCTGACGCGGGAGTTGAAAGCGGAGATCGTCTCGCTTTGGCAGACGCGCAACGTGCGCAAGGAACGACTGACCGTGTTGGATGAAGTTCGCAACGGGCTGTACTTCCTCGACGAAGTGCTGTTTGACGTCTTGCCGGCGATTCATATGGAGATGGAGGAGCAACTGCAAGCGCTCTATCCGGAGCAAGAGTGGGAAGTGCCGACGTTCTTGCGTTTTGGTTCGTGGATGGGCGGCGACCGTGACGGGAATCCGTACGTCAAAGCCGACTTGACGTTCCAAACGCTCGTGTTGCACTTCGACCTCGCGATGCGCAAGTACGAGGAAGAGATTCGCTCGCTCGGGCAGGACCTCAGTCAATCGTATGAGCGGGCGGGGGCGAGTTTGGAATTGATTCAGTCCTTGGAGTTGGACGGCGACTATGTGCCCGATGAGCCGTACCGCGCCAAAGTCGATCAGATTCTGGAACGCTTGCAAGCGACGCAAGCGCGTTTTCACGGCGAAGTGAGCGTGGGGCTTGTGAAGTCCTACGAAGGTCCGGGGGAATTCCTCGCAGACATTCGGTTGCTGGAACGCTCTCTTCACGCACACAAAGCGCAGGAAATTGCGGAAGTGAAGGTCAGACCTTTGATTCGTCAGATTGAGCTGTTCGGCTTCCACATGGCGACGTTGGACATTCGCCAGCACAGCGAAGTGCATGAAGCGGCGCTGGAAGAGTTGTTCCGTCGAGCGCGTCTTGGCGGGTATGCGGACCAATCGGAGGACGAGAAGATTCGCCTCCTGACGGGCTTGTTGGAAGACCGCCGTCCGCTGTGCTCCCCGCATGTGGTAGTGGGAGAGCAGACGCAAGAGACGTTGGACGTGTTTCATACCGTGCGCAAAAGCCAGCAGTTGTTCGGAGCCGACTGTATCCAGAATTACTTGATCTCGATGGCGCAAGGGGTCAGCGATTTGCTCGAAGTGCTGTTGCTTTCCAAGGAAGCGGGCTTGTTCCAATGGAACGAGGACGGAAGCGTCACGAGCAGTTTGAACATCGTGCCGCTGTTCGAGACGATCGAGGACTTGCGAGATGCGCCGGCGATTGTCGATGTGATCTTCCGAAACCCCGTCTACCGCGAACATGTGAAAGCGCGGGGCGACCTGCAAGAAATAATGCTTGGCTACTCCGACAGCAACAAGGACGGCGGGTATCTGACGTCGAACTGGGAGCTCTACAAATCGCAGAAGGCGATCCACCAAGTCGCCGAGCAATACGGCGTGAAGTTGAAGTTCTTCCACGGGCGCGGCGGTGCGCTGGGTCGCGGGGGCGGTCCGATTGAGCGAAGCATCTTGGCACAGCCGCCGGAAGCGATGCAAGGCAAGGTCAAGATCACCGAGCAGGGCGAAGTGATCTCGCAACGCTACTCCCATCCGGGGATTGCGATGCGTTCGTTGGAATCGGCCGTTTCCTCGGTGTTGCTGGCGTCCTTGAACGTGCAGACGACGTACATGCGCGACACGGAGCGCCGTTGGTCGGAGATGATGGAGCAGTTGTCGCAAGCCTCGTTTGAAGCGTACCAGAATTTCGTCTATCGCAATGAAGACTTCCTGCCGTACTTCCAACAAGCGACCCCGATTGATGTCATCGGCGAGTTGAACCTCGGCTCGCGACCTGCCAAACGCAAAAACTCGCCGCGCATTCAAGACTTGCGGGCGATCCCGTGGGTGTTCTCGTGGACGCAGAACCGGCACTTGCTTCCGGCGTGGTTTGGATTCGGGAAAGCGATGTCTTCGGAGTTGAAGCGCAATCCGGAGTCGTTGCGTGAATTCCGTCGGATGTACCAGTTCTGGCCGTTCTTCCAAGCGATGATCGACAACATCCAGATGGCGCTGGCCAAAGCCGACATGTTGATTGCCGCCGAATACGTCCGTCTGGTCGAGGACCCCGAACTGGCCTCTCGCGTGTTCGGAAAAATCCAAGAGGAGTACGAGCGCACCAAGCGCGTCGTGCTTGAGATCACCGGCGAACGAGGCATCCTCGCCAACGCGCCGGTCATCCAAGAATCGATTCGCTTGCGCAATCCCTACGTCGACCCGCTGTCCTACCTGCAAGTCTTGCTCCTCGAAGAACTGCGAGACGCCCGCCGCGAAAGTGGCGAATCCGCCGAAGACATCGACGATGTCCTCCTCACGATCAACGGCATCTCCTCCGGACTTCGCAATACGGGTTGATGAAAAAAAAGACCTGCACGCACACGCGTGGCAGGTCTTCTTTTCGTTACAGCTTGTTCCAGTGTGCTTGGGAATACGCAACTTGCAGCCCGGCGCGTTGCATGTTGCGCAGGCTGTTGTTGGTGAAGCGGGCTTGGGAGCAGAGGAGGTCGCAGCCGAATCGGGCGGCTTCTGCGATTCGGTGGTGGAGCAGGGCGCTTTGCACACCCAGGTTGCGCAGGGAAGTTGTCGTGGTGGCGGCCGTGAAATAGGCGGTTCCTGCGTGTACGAACAGACTTGCCACCCCCGCAGGCTCTCCGTCCACTTCTGCGAGATAGTACGTAAAACTCGGATGCTCATCGAGCACTCGGTTGTTCTCCCCGACGGACGACGCATTCTCCATCGGCATCCCAAACCCTTCGCAGTACAACTTGCCAAACAGCGGGAAGTCCTCTGGATTCATCCGCCGAACCCGCACGCCCTCCGCCGGAGCGGGAATGTCCTCTGTGGGCACTCCGTAGAGCATCGTTTGGAAGCTCGCCTGGTAGAAGCCCCGTTGTGCCAATGCCTTGCCAAACTCAGGACTCATAAACGCAGGATTCAGTTCCAAAGTCGGCCCCATGCCCCGCGTTTCATAAAATGCAACGATGTCATCCAGATGCTCCAGCTCTTGTGCACCGAGCAGTTTCACCACATTGAGCAACGGTGTCGGAATCCCGAGGTTCACAAATGCGGTCGCCCGCCCGAACGCTGCGATCTCGATCCTCATCGGATTGCCTTCATACGCTCGCCAAATCGACTGGCGAACCCGCATCTGCTCGACGACGACCTCTTCCAAACGCACGACCAACTCGGTAGACAACGGCAGATTCATGCTACGCCACCGCGCCTTTGCTTTTCAGCTCTTCGGCGACTTGGTCGGGGTTTTTCCTTGGTTGTACAGATGCTTCATACATCGTCTCGTCAGCTCCTCATGGTAGCAATTGGTATCTAAAAGTCCTTCGTCAAAAAAAAGGGATTTCCTCCCTCCCTCTGGAATTGGTAGAACCAGTACAAGGAGGGAACGGGTATGTTGTTTCGTTACACGTTGAGAGAAAGCGCAGAATTACGATTGTTCGAAGAGCAAGACGCACAGGAGATGTACGAGTTGCTCGACCGCAACCGAGCCCACTTGCGGGAATGGTTGCCGTTTGTGGACAACAACCGCACGTCATTCGACTCTTTGACGTTTATCAAAATGGCGCGTCGCCAAGTGTCCGACAACCAAGGCGGGCAGTTCGCCATCCTCTGGGAAGGCAAGATCGCCGGCGTCGTCGGGTTCCACGGGATCGACTGGGGCAACCGCATGACGAGCATCGGCTACTGGCTCGGTCAGGAATACACGGGTCTGGGACTGATGACGCTCGCCACAGACGCACTCTGCAAGCTGGCGTTTGAAGTCTACAACTTGAACCGCGTCGAAATCAAAGTCGCGACGGAGAACTACAAGAGCCAAGCCGTCGCCGAACGCCTCGGCTTCACCCGCGAAGGCGTGCTTCGCCAGCGCGAATGGCTGTACGACCACTGGGTCGATCACATCGTTTACTCCAAACTGGCATCAGAGTGGAAAAAAAGTTGAAGTCCGCACGGGCGGGCTTCAACTTTTTTTGCGAACGCACGTCTAAAAGGGTATAGAGAACCGGGAGAGACAGAGGAGGCAAGGGGATGAAAGAGCAAGATCTGGTGGCCGACGCGCTGGCGAGCCGTTCGTCGATGGCCGAGTTGTTGCGGATGATCGAACCGTATGTGTTCCAAACCGCCTATTACCTGACCGGGAGCAAGATGGACGGCGAAGACGTTGCGCAGGACGCACTGTGGAAGATCTGCCGTTCCCTGCACCAATACAAAGGCAACAGTTCCTTCCGCACCTGGGTTTATTCGGTCGTGCTGAACACCTACCGCGATGCTCTTCGGAAAAAGCGTCGCGTCACGGTGCCGCTCGACGAATCCTTCGTCGACTACTCGCCGTCTGTGGAAGAGACGGTGGCGACACGCAGTCGCTTGGACGACTTGCGGCGGGAGATTATGAAGTTGAACACGGAGGACCGCGAGATTTTCGTGTTGCGTCATTTGCAGCAATTGTCTTATACGGAAGTCGCGGCGACGATGGAGGTCACGGAAGCCCATGTGCGTTCGCGGCTCTACCGCACGCGCCAGAAGTTGAAAAGTTTGCTACACGGAGGTGAGTGAGAGGATGTCGTGCGCAGAGATGGAGTTCATGATTCAGCGGTATTATGACGGAGAACTGGTAGCGGAGGAAGAGACGATGCTGCACGCTCATCTGAGCGGCTGTGTCCATTGCGACCGAGAGTTTCGGGAGTTTGGGGCGTTGTTCGGAGACATCGGCGCGTTGCAAGTGCAGGTCGCACACCGAGATATCCTCTCGCAAACCTTGCATCGTCTGGAAGAAGCGGAGCAAAAACGCCGCATGGACGTCTGGTGGCGCGGAGTGGCGGTCGCGGCTTCGGTGCTGATCATTGCAGGCACGGCGTTTCTGAACTGGACCGATTCGGGAAAAGCGGTGAAGCACGAAGTGTCGGCGTTTTTCTCGCAAAGTCAGGATCATCCGAAGACGCCGGAGCAGGCAGTGGAGCGCCCGGTGACCGATGTGGAGCACGACCGCGACCAAGCATATGCGGCGCTTGCGAACATCTATACGCAAGTTGGTTTTCCGCTCTTGGAGTTGGGTGACAAGCGGCTGCAATTGGATTCGACGTCGCTGATCGGCGGCGATGAGAAGTTCATGTACCAGATGGTCGAGTTGGAATACACGATGGCCGGAGAGACGTCGAACCAGACGGACACCGTGTATTTCTTGGCAACCCCCGACAGCTCGATGAAGGACCAGGCGAAAAGCAACGTCGGCCACTACGTGTTCTCCGGCGAGGCGCAGGCGGGACCGTTCCTCTGGGCGAAAGTAGGGGCGCACGCGATCACGGCGGAGATAAACGGAGTGTTTTATCAGATTTTCTCGCCGTTCCTCAGCACGCAAGACCTGTTGAAGATCGCCGAGACGATTCAGAAGCGCTAGGTAAGTAGCAGGAATTTTCGTATAATAGGATCATGGAGAGCAAGTTCGGAGGTGAGACCCCATGTTTCTCAAACCGCTGTTTGAAAATGACGTCCCGAAAGCCGACCGCCGCTAACGGAGGGAGGCATTTTTTCTCCGTTAGGTAGCTGATGGAGCTGACCTGAAAAAACGGAGGGACTACTACTTATGTCAAATTCAAAACGCTATCTTGGCTCCCTGTACTTGGCCTTGGCCGCCGGCATCTGGGGAGGCACGTACGTGGTGAGCAAGATCGTGCTGGAAGTTATACCGCCATTTGAATTGGTGTGGATTCGCTATCTGATCGCGTCGGTGACGCTGGTTGTCATGGGGCTGGTCTCACGGCAATCGTGGAAGATTCGCAAGCAGGACATACCGCTGGTGTTGGCGATCGGGCTGATCGGCTATCTCTTGTCGATCACCGCGCAATTTATCGGCACGAAGCTCTCGTCTGCGCAGATGGGCGCTGTGATTACCTCGGCGACGCCGGCGTTTATGGTGGTGTTTGCCCGGTTCTTGTTGCAAGAGAAAGTGAATTGGCGCAAGGGATTGTCCGTTTGTTTGGCGACGGTCGGGGTCTTGCTGATCGTCTTTGGAAACGGGAGCGATGCGCAGAGCGGGTTTGGCAGCGGCATCCTGCTTGGGGGAGCGATTTTGTTTCTCGCCGCGTTGACGTGGGCGCTGATGTCCGTGTTGGTCAAGCGCGTGCCGAGCGACTATCCTCAAGTGGTGATCACGACCTATGCGATTCTCGTCGCGTTTGTTTTTATGTCACCGTACTCGCTGTATCAACTGTCTTCGTTTGACTTCCATCCTGTGTTTGAGCCGAGTGTGATCTTCGGGCTCTTGTATCTGGGGACCGTTTCGACGGCGGGCGCTTTTTTGCTCTGGAACCAAGGGTTGCAGATGGTGGAGGCTGGGAGTGGCGGGCTGTATTTCTTTTTCCAACCGCTCGTGGGGACAATGCTCGGGTGGTTGATCTTGGGTGAGCAGGTGGGCTTCCTGTTTTGGGTGGGGAGCTTCTTGATTCTCTCCGGGGTCTTGTTTGTCATCAGGGAATGATTGAAAAAAACCTCCTTCTCTCGCTCATGAGATGGAGGTTTTTTTAGTTTTCGGGAGGACAAATCGAACCAGACCGATTGAGTAGAGCGGCAGCAGGACGAGAGCTGTAAGCAAAGAACTTCTGATCAATTCGTCGGGCACGTCGAGGATGGCCATCGTAGCTTGCGCAGGATCGACCGGCTGATAAAGCGCCAACGCAACCACCAGAGGAACGAGAGCAAACCCCAACTTCGAATAGAAAAAGGAGATCTTGCCATTCTCGAATTGCAACAGCCAGATCATGTACCAGACGAAGACATAACCGAGATAGACCAACCCCGCAACCACCAAAGGAGCCGTCCTGTTTGCAAACAGCGCATCACCCGTAGCGGAAAACAAGATCATGCCCCCGATCAAACTCCCAAAAAAGTAGCCGAACCAGATCAAGATCAAGAGCAGCACATGCAGAAACCCAACAGCCAAACCAGACCCACACGCACGCAAAACGTTTTTCATCAGTCCGTCACACCTCAACCTACACTTTTCCAGTCATTTCCTCTATCATACACACAATCCACAAAATCACCTATAGCCATGCCCTCATAATTCCATGATAAAACCCCCCTTCACAAGAAGTGAAGAGGGGGTTCCGACCCACCATGAAAGGGGATTGCTACTGACCCGTCTAGCTAAAAAGGTTTCCGACCTGTCATGATAGAGTTTGCTACTGACCCGTTTAGCTAAAAAGGTTTCCGACCTGTCATGAAAGTGATTGCTGACCGGCTACCTAAGGTGGCTTCCGATCTGTTGAGCATAGTGGCTTGCTTCCTGTATCGATTGAAGGTGTCGTTTGCAGGGGGGCCGCTTACTTTTTCATCCCGGTGTAGATGTGAATGGCATCCCGCAGGAACTCGGCAGTGCCCGGTTGTTTGGCATCGTAGTGTGCTCGGAAGCGTTCGTCATCGACATACATTTGAGAAAGTCCGGCATGGGCTTCCTTGCTGTATTGCGCCCAGTAGAACATCAACCATTGCTTGTGCAGATCGGCCGCTTTTTGCGCGAGATCGCCTGCCGGATCTCCGGTTTGGAAGGCATCTGCCAGTGTGGTGGCAAGTTCCTCTGCCAAGCGGGTGACTTCGGCGTGTTGTTCTTGGGTCATATTTTTTACTTTTTCGTTGGACTTGTTGACGGTGTCCTCACCGTATTTTTCACGAATTTCCTTGCCGTACTTTCGTTCGTTTTCCTCGATCATGTTTTGCTTGAAACCTTCGAATTTCTCTTGGTCGCTCATGTGAATTCTCCCTTCGGACGATGCGATTGTTTTTTCCACGTTGGCAATCAGCAAGTCTAATTGCTTTCGTTTGTCGAGGAGTTGTTCACGGTGGTCTCGTAGAGCTCGGGTCCCGTCAAACGAAGGGTCGGTGATGATCTCCCGTATGCTTTCCAAACTGAGCCCAAGCTCCCGGTAGAACAGGATTTGTTGCAAGGAGTCCACTTCCGCCTGACCATAAATCCGGTACCCCGACGAGTTGATTCGAGTCGGCTTGAGGATGCCGATTTCGTCATAATACCGAAGCGTCCTGGTGCTGATCCCCGCTAACTGGCCAAGCTTTTGCACGGTATATTCCAAGTGTGATCGCCTCCTGACAATTCCACTGTACAGCTTGACGTAACGTGAAGGTCAACTCCCGAAGTTAAAAATCCCCACATAGCAGCTCTGCAACGGCCCCCGCAAAAAGAGACCCCGATTGCTCACTTCCAAACGCAACATCGCTTCTGCGGCCGAGAGTTCAAGCGTTCGAATATAGATCGCAGTGCCGTACAGATTCATCAAAATTCCCCTTCTTTACATAAAAAACACCACAGGACATACCCGTGGTGTACGTATTGTGGTTCACACGAAGTCGCCGAACTCGCCGTACTGCTCAGAGTTGCAATCGTATTTTTCACATCAAACCGTATTCGCAATCTGAACGATACGCTTGTATCCATCCGCCAAAATCCTGATGTTGGTCTTTACGATAAGAAAACCGCCTCGTTGAAGAGGCGGCTTATTGAGCTATCTAATCGTCTGGTAAACGAGGGCTATGGCTCCAGAATCAAAGGTCTTGTTTTCGATTAGTTTAAGATTGATCTTCTCCTTGAGACCTTGGAATAACGGCAGCCCGCTGCCGATCAGGACGGGAGAAACCGTAATTTTATACTCATCTATTAAATCAAGCTGCATAAGGTAGTGTGCTAACCTAGGACTGCCGAGGATGACCATATCCTTGCCTGGCTGTTGTTTGAGGTTCTTGATCTCTTCCTCGACATCTTCTTTCACCAGTCTGGAATTGTTCCATTCGACTTTCTCCAGCGACGTGGAAAAAACGATTTTGGCTGTCTTTTCGATCCACTCGGCATGATCCAATTCATGCTGCGAAGATGAGGGGTCCGAAGGCACAGATGTCCAGTAACTGTGCATCATCTGATAAGTCCCACGTCCCCATATGACAGTGTCGGCAGTACTCAGAATCTCTTTCGCGTGCTTCTCCATGTCAGCATCATGGGAAACCCAGCCAATGTCCATTTCACCGTTCGGACCTTCTACAAAACCGTCAAGTGATGCGTGCAGAAATAGAACGAGCTTTCTCATTTTTAGTTCTCCTTTGTTCATAAGGGTTAACTACGTTATACATTCACTACATTTTATCATAACTCAACTTGGAATGTTTCGTATTTTCTGTCGGTGATAACTATTTGATTATTAAAAAAAACGGTGGTTCTCTTTTCAATAGAGAGAACTTCGTTGATGCGAATACCAGTGTCAAGCATGAGAGTCTTCATCACACATCATCACGAAATCCAAATTATAGTGTAGTCGCGGACTTCTTCAACGAGGTGAGACGTAGGCAACAGGTGTTAGAGCTCCTCGTGCTCTAGCCATCTTCTTAGCTGAAAGGTACAGTGGGTGTGCGTGGCGGTGAGGACGGGTTACGGGTTGCAATTCGTTTTTGTTCATGAAAAAACCCCTCCGATGTCCTTCATCGAGGGGTGCAAACTACGCTCGGAGCGTATCGTACTGACGATTCCAAAGTTCAATACGATACGTTCGTGCGTTTCGGGCTCAGAAAAAGCCCGAAAAACCTAGATCGCCAGCATTTTCACCAGCGCATCATCCTCAAGCAAGTTCCCCACGAGGAAGTCGCCGAACTCGCCGTACTTCGCGGAGACTTCGTCGAATCTCATCTCGTAGACGATGTGCTTGAAGTTCACCGGATCGTTGGAGAACAGCGTGACGCCCCATTCCCACTCGTCGAAGCCGACGGAGCCGGTGATGATCTGCTTGATCTTGCCTGCGTACTTGCGGCCGGTCATGCCGTGCGAACGCATGAGGGTGCGACGCTCGTCCATGGTCAGAGAGTACCAGTTGTCAGCGCCGGAGCGCTTTTTGTTCATCGGGTAGAAGCAAATGTGCTTGTACGGAGCCAGTTCCGGGTAGAGGCGCTCGCGGACTTGCGGGTTCGCGTACGGGTCTTCGCCCGGCGTGTTGACGTAGTTGGAGAGTTCCACCACGGACACGTACGAATAGGTCGGGATCGTAAAGTCGGCGAACTTGCTTTTGTTGAACGCAAGCTCCACTTCTTGCAGCTCTTCAAAAGTCGGGCGCAGGAACATGAAGACCATGTCCGCTTTGTGACCGATGATGCTGTAATGAGCGGTGCTGCCGTTTTTGTCTGCTTGGTTTTGCGTCCAAGAAGCACGCAGGGATTGGAGCTCGTCCAACGCTGCTTGGCGGTCTTCTTCATCAGCCATTTTCCACGCTTCCCAGTCGATCTTGCGGAAGTCATGGAGAACGTACCAGCCCTCCAGGGTCATCAGGGCTTCATTTTTCGGCTGTTCTGCAGCCGGGGTCGGATGCGTCGTCATGTCTCTAACATCTCCCTCGTTATGTAAAATCACATGGACTAGTATACCACAAAATAACTCCTTGCCACATCGAAGCGACCGTGCTAGGATAGCTTTAACGCTGTTAGGCTTTTATGCTTTTGGGTAATAAAGCGTTCGAACCAGAATCTCACAATGAGGAGGAGTAAGCGATGACAACCAGTACCGTACCTTCAACGAAACGCATCCCTGCGCATCTGCGCCCGTTTGTGGTGGAACAGGATTATCCGCGCTATACGCCGGTTGACCAGGCTGTGTGGCGTTATGTTCTGCGCCAAAACAGCGCGTTTTTGAGCGAAAAGGGGTTCGGCTCGTATCGGGACGGTCTGGCGTTCACGGGCATGTCTGTTGAGCGAATTCCGCGCGTGGAGGAAATGAACGAGGTGCTGGCTCCGCATGGATGGGGCGCCGTTGCGATTGACGGGTTCATTCCGTCTGTCACGTTTTTTGATTTCCAAGCGCATGGCTTGTTGCCGATCTCGAGCGACATTCGCATGTTCCAGAACATCGCCTACACCCCGGCTCCCGACATCATCCACGAATCGGCCGGCCATGCCCCGATGTTGATCCATCCGGGGTATGGAGAGTTTCTCAAACTCTTTGGAGGCATTGGGGCGAAGGCCCTGTCTTCCAAACAGGACGTCGCGGTCTACGAAGCGATGCGGTTGGTGTCGATTTTGAAGGAAGACCCGAGCGCCACGCAGGAGGACATCCTCCAAGCGGAGCAGAACTTGGACGCTGCCTTGGCTGCCAAGACGGAGATTTCTGAAGAAACGTTGATCTCCCGCATCTACTGGTGGACCGTGGAATACGGTTTGATCGGTGAAGTTGACGATCCGAAGCTGTACGGCGCGGGATTGCTGTCTTCGATGGGGGAGAGCCGCAGTTGTTTGTTGCCCCCGGTTGAACGGATTCCGTTTACGCTTGAGGGCGTGCTCGCGACCGACTTTGACATCACCCGTCCGCAGCCGCAATTGTTCGTCTGCCGCGATTTCGACGAGTTGACGCAAGCGGTGGAGCGCTTTGCCGACACGATGGCGTTCCGTGTAGGCGGGACTTCCAGCTTGAAAAAAGCGTTGGATTCCGGCTCGCCGGCCACCGCTGTCTACTCCTCCGGTCTGCAAGTGAGTGGTGAATTCACCGCTTTGGAGTTTGATGAAGCGGGGGAAGCCGTCTACTTGAAGACGACAGGCCCGACTGCCTTGGCGTTTGCCGATCAGGAACTGCCGGGGCACGGCATCGACTACCACAGCCAAGGATTCGGCTCTCCGATCGGGTTGTTGCGTGGAATCGAGACGCCGTTGGAGGAGTTTACAGACGCGCAACTTCGCGAGCACGGAATTGTGACCGGGCATCAAACCCTGTTGGAGTTTGCATCCGGCGTGCATGTACAGGGTGTGGTGAAGTATGTCCACCGTGAAGGCGGCCAACTTGTGTTGATCGGGTTTGAAGCGTGTACCGTGACGCTTGCGGATACGGTACTTTTTGAAGCCGCATGGGGAACGTTCGATATGGCGGTCGGTCAGGCGATCACGTCTGTGTACGCCGGCGTCGCCGATCCGGAACGGTTCCATGCACACGCCTACAAACCGTCTGAGACGCGCACCGTTCGCCCGAACTACATCGACGTGGAGAAACTTGTGCATTCGCTGTACCGGAGCATTCGGGATTTGCGTGAAAGCAAGCCGAGCCGTGATCGTTTGGAAGAGGGCGTGCAATTCGTCCTCGATCAGATCGAGGAACACGGAGTCCGAGATTGGTTGCTTCATGTCGAAATCCTCGAACTTCTCACCGCACATCGCGTTCTCTCAGAAGGTCAGAGCCAAGTACGTGAGATCTTGGAACAGATCGCTGCCGAGAAGCCTGAGTTGAGAAGCCTGATTCAGAACGGGCTGAAGTTGATTTGAGTAGAGTTGAGCAGTGGAGCTGAGGCGATTTTTGAGCCAGAAGAGATGAGTGGAGGGCATTGTGTTTCACCTGGGTCTCCCGACCCCATTACCTTATAGAAGACCAGAACCGCATGTCGGTGCTGGTCTTTTTTGTCGAGGAGGACTATTGCTTGGGAAATAATGTCGAGTTTTTGCAATTCCAGCGGTATAATGGATGATGGATTGCGGAACGTGCAACACTACATAAGAATCCAAGAGAAAACGGAAGTGGATACCCCATGACGAAAATCACCCTGATCGCCACGGCCCCGATGGGCCTCGAAGCGATCGTGTCTCGCGAAGTAAAAAATCTCGGCTATACGAACGTGCGCACCGACAACGGTCGCGTGGAGTTCGAAGGAGACGAAAGTGCCATCGCCCGTTGCAACCTCTGGTTGCGCACCGCCGATCGAATCTTGATCAAAATGGGCGAGTTCAAAGCGACTACCTTCGATGAACTGTTCGAAGGCACCAAAGCCCTGAATTGGCCGGATTGGATCCCGCAGGACGCCGAATTCCCCGTTGACGGGAAGTCGCAGAAGTCCCAACTTTCCTCCGTCCCGGCTTGCCAAGGGATCGTCAAGAAAGCGGTCGTCGAGAAGTTGAAGGAAGCGTACAACATCGAGTGGTTCCAAGAAACGGGCGCGATGTACCGCATTCAAGTGTCGTTGCTCAAAGACATCGCGACGATCACCATCGACACCTCGGGCGTTGGTTTGCACAAGCGCGGTTATCGTCAGTTGACCGCCCAAGCCCCGCTCAAAGAAACGCTGGCTGCAGCGCTGGTTGACCTCAGCCGTTGGGCTCCGCATCGTCCGTTTATCGATCCGTTCTGCGGTTCGGGCACGATCCCGATTGAAGCTGCGATGATCGGCCGAAACATCGCGCCGGGTCTGCATCGAGACTTCTCCGCACAGAACTGGCCGACGATTTCGCAGTCGATCTGGGATCGCGCCCGCCAAGAAGCGAAAGACCTCGCCAAGTTCGATCTGCCGTTGGAAATCCTCGGCTCTGACATCGACCCGGAAGTGTTGTCGCTGGCAAACTATCACATCCGCCAAGCGAAGCTCGGGGAAGCGATCAAGTTGAAAAACTTGCCGGTCGCCAAGATGAGCCTCGACCAGCAATACGGCGTCATCGTCTCCAACCCGCCGTATGGTGAACGGATTGGCGAACGCAAGGAAGTGGAGCGCGCCTACAAAGAACTCGGCGACATCGCCCGCAAAAATGACACGCTCTCCGTGTTCGTGCTGACCTCGAATCTCATGTTCGAGCAATTCTATGGAAAAAGAGCGGACAAAAAACGCAAACTCTATAATGGTAGAATTGAATGCAACCTCTACCAATACCTCGGCAAACTGCCGCCGCGCCCGTCGCGTGAACATTCCGAGAATCAAGAAACCCTCTCCTAAGTCTGGAGAGGGTTTTTTTCTAGTTCTGCTAGATGTTACAAATTGCGACAAACCCCTATCATCTGCATGTCTTGACCTGTTATACTGCATATGATTCAAAACCCGAATGATTGATAGGGAGTGATGGGGGTCAGACGAGAGTGAGCTCTTCGAAGTATGCCTCTAAAAAACGAAGATTTCATGTCCGCAGACACACTTTTGTCAAGAAAATGACCAAATTGGACACAAAAAAGAAAACATGAAGAACCGAAGAACTAGTATAATACGATGGTAGAATGCTGTCTGAACACGTCGAGTTTTCGTTGCACTGGTTGCGTGTTCCACAGGCAATTATTCGTAGATAGGAGGAGGACAAGTGGGAGGATTTAATTTTGGGTTTCCAGAGGCGCTGACCCAGACCGCAAAAGACATCGACGGTCTGTTTGGTATGATCTTCTGGATCACTCTTGTCGTGTTTGTTCTGGTCGAAGGCCTCTTGGCAATCTTCCTTATTCGGTACAAGCGTAAACATCCGGATAAGCAAGGATATGCGATCCATGGCAGCACCAAGGCTGAAGTCATCTGGACCCTCATTCCGGCGTTGATTCTGGTCTTTATCGGGGTGTGGAGTTCCGGGATGGTTTACACCATCCAAACCCCGCCGAGTGACGTCTACGAAATCAAAGTCACCGGTATGAAATGGGCATGGCAGTTCGAGTATCCGAACGGCGCGAAGTCTTACGGCGAGCTCCATGTACCGAATGACCGCAACGTCATGTTCAAGATCTCGTCTAAGGACGTAATCCACTCGTTCTGGATTCCGGAATTCCGCATGAAGCAGGATGCTGTTCCGGGCCGTGTAACTTCGTTTACCGTCAATGTCAAAGACATTGCACAAGCAGGGACCGAGTACAAAGAGCGCATCATCTGCGCCGAGTACTGCGGGAACAACCACTCGAAGATGTTGGCGAATCTCTTCATCGACGATGGCAAGCAATTTGACTCTTGGGTAGAAACCGAGAAAACCCGCAAGAAAACGGACGCAGCGTCTGTTATTCAAGCGAACGGTTGTACGTCTTGCCACACCATCGACGGCGGCAAGTCCGCAGGTCCGAGCTGGAAGGGTCTCGCAGACTCCGACCACAAGCTTGCGAACGGTCAAACCGTCAAGGCTGACGATGCGTACATCAAAGAGTCGATCACCAACCCGAACGCGAAAGTCGCGGAAGGTTTCCAACCGGGCATGATGCCTACGTTCCAACTCGATGATGAATCGCTGAAGAACGTAGTCGATTACATCAAGACCCTTAAGTAACAATAACTACTCAAATCACGTTGGGGGTGTAAAACTTGGCAGCTACGGGAGAGGTTAAACGCAAGTCGTTCTTCCGTGATTGGATCCTCACCGTCGACCATAAGAAGATCGGTCTGATGTACCTGTTCACCTCGCTGGTGTTCTTCTTTGTTGGTGGTGCGGCTGCAATCCTGATCCGTACCCAGCTGGCGCTTCCGAACTCTGTGGTTCTCGAACCTCAACAGTTCAACCAAGCGTTCACCGTGCATGGTACGATCATGATCTTCCTCTGGATCATTCCGATGCTGACCGGCGCGTTCGGTAACTATTTGGTACCGATCATGATCGGCGCATACGATATGGCGTTCCCGAAAATGAACGCTCTGTCCTACTGGCTCTTCCTGTTGGGCGGCCTCGTGCTGTTCGTCTCGTTCCTGGTAGGCGCAGTTCCGGATGTCGGCTGGACGGCATATCCGCCGTACTCGATCCAATCGCAAGGCGCAGGTCTGGACCTGTGGGTCACCGCAGTCCACATTCTGGGTCTCTCGTCGATTTTGGCAGCAATCAACTTCATCGTTACCACGCTCAACATGCGCGCTCCGGGCATGACGCTCAACCGCATGCCGCTGTTCGTATGGGCGAACTTGGTAACTTCCTTCATTCAGTTGTTCGGTACGCCGGCACTGGCGGGTGCAGTAACGACCCTGCTCTTGGACCGTCACGCTCACACCGCGTTCTACGATGTAGCAAACGGTGGTGACCCGATGATGTACCAGCATCTGTTCTGGTTCTATTCTCACCCGGCTGTTTACGTCATGGTCATCCCGGCGATGGGTATCGTCTCCGAGATCATGCCGGTCTTTGCTCGTAAACCGATCTTCGGTTACAAAGCAATCGCATACTCCTCTGTTATGATCGGTTTCCTCGGCTTCTTGGTCTGGGCTCACCACATGTTCGTAGCAGGTATGCAAATGTCCTCCGGGATTCCGTTCATGATCACTTCCATGATCATCGCGGTTCCGACGGCCATCAAGATCTTCAACTGGTTGGCTACCCTCTGGGGCGGTTCGATCAAGTACACCACTCCGATGTTGTTCGCGTCTCTTGGCTTCATCGGTCTGTTCACCATCGGTGGTCTGTCCGGGGTCTTCCTCGGTGCGGTTCCGATCGACTTGAACTTGCATGACACCTACTTCGTTATCGGTCACTTCCACTATGTCGTCTTCGGCGGCTCGATGGTTGCGATCATCGCTGGTATGTTCTACTGGTTCCCGAAAGTCTCCGGCCGCATGTACATGGAGAAGTTTGGTCAGTTCTCGTTCTGGCTGTACTTCATCGGTACGAACATCACCTTCTTCCCGATGTTCCTCATCGGTATGAAAGGGATGCCGCGCCGCGTGTTCTACTACCAACCGGAACTCGAAACGCTCAACCGAGTGGCTACTGCAGGTTCCTACCTGATCGGTCTCGCTTCTCTGTTGCTCGTCTTCAACCTGTTCTACTCCATGTTCAAAGGTAAGAAAGTTACCTCTGACAACCCGTGGGGAGCAGACACTCTCGAGTGGACGCACACCCAAACTCCGCCGTCCGAGTTCAACTTCGAGGCGCTTCCGCATGTTACCTCGGAGCCGTACAACTTCGGTGAGAAGACCAAAAAAGGCTCTCTCGACGACGACGGCGTAACCGCGTAATCGTTGATTCTAGTATGGCCCGTTGAAGCGGGTCGCAAGCGGTTGGATGTTTGACTGAGACTAGAGAGGAGGAGGTTCACTCATGGGTTATCGTTTGCCACTGGTTACGACCATCGTCACGTTTCTGATGATGATCCTCGGCGCCGTTGTCGTTGGGACGCAAGCCGGATTTGCTTGCCCTGATTGGCCGCTCTGTCACGGTCAGATCATTCCTCCGTTTGATGACCCGCTTGTGATGGTCGAATGGTTCCATCGAACCACAAGTGCGTTGGGCGGACTTCTGATCATGGTGACGGCCTTCCAAGCTTGGCGCTACCGCAAACAAAATCGCGTCTATCTCAAGTTCGCGATTGCGACGGTAGTCTGCCTCGCTTTGCAAGCCCTGGCTGGTGCGGCGATCGTGGTGTTTAAGCTTCCGGGCTACATGACCACGATTGACGTGACCAACGGGATGTTCCTGGTTAGCATCTTCGCAGCGTTGACCGCTCTGGAATTCCGCAACCGCGAGGTTGTGGAGAAGTGTGCCGCGGAGGAAACGGATGCGCGTCAAGCGTCGATGTTCACTCCGGCCGCGCTGATGGTCGGCGTCACGGTTCTGCAAGTCATCGTAGGCGGTTTGTTCCGCCACACCGGCGCTTCGGAAGCGCTGTTTGGACGCAATGACTACATTAAGAACCACTTCCAAGACTACATGCCGTCCGCGACCTTCGCGAACGCATTCCTGATGTTTCACATCATGATTACGGTCTTGGTTGTTGCCGCCACCGTCTGGGTGGTTGCGCAAGCGCTGCGAAACAAGATGTTCGTTCGCTCGGCGATTGTGCTTGTGGTGATCGTCCTCATGCAGATGTTGCTTGGATTCGTGACCCTGGGCACGGAATTGGCCCTGTCTCCTGCGACGTCTCACTTGGGAGGCGCCGCGCTGACGATGGTAGTTGGTGTGTACATTGGAGCACGAGCTCACTTTGCCAAAACGGTGAAAACCGTGAACAGCAAAAAGGAAGCCGGCCAGCAGGTCGGCAACCCCGTTGTCGTCGGATCGAACTAAGCAACTTTTGAGATAGATTGGGGAGGGTATTGATGGAACAGATGGCACAAGTTGCAAGCACTAAGTCTCAACGTTCGAATCCGGTTATGGAACCGGGTCCGCTCTCGGAGACGGGAACGTGGCGTGACTTCGTCTCCGTGACGAAGGTCGGCATCACCGTGGCCAACCTTATGACGGTGTTTGCAGGTCTCTGGCTGTCCTCGACCGCACAAGCGAACGGGACTTTGATTCTCTGGACTTTGCTTGGCACGGCGCTGGTCATTATGTCCGGCACCTGCCTCAACAACTATATCGACCGTGATCTTGACCGTTACATGGAGCGTACCGCAAAACGTGCGCTCGCCAAAGGCCGCCTGAACCCGACCACTGTGATGTGGATGGGGATCGGGATGGCTCTGGTCGGCAGCGCGATCCTGACGTTCCTCGTCAATCCGCTGACCGCTGTCATCGGCCTGATCGGTCTCTTCGACTACGTGGTGGTCTACACCATGTGGCTGAAGCGCACGTCGACTCTTTCCACCATCGGCGGTGCGATTTCCGGCGCTGTGCCGATTGTCATGGGCTGGACGGCGTATTCCAACAACCTCGACATGGGGGCGTTGACGCTTTTCCTGATCATGTTCATGTGGCAAATGCCCCACACCTTGGCGCTCTCGATCCGTCGTTCGCAAGACTACGGAAAAGCGGGCATCCCGGTTCTGCCGGTCGTCAAGGGCTTTGAAGTGACCAAGCGCCATATGTTGCGCTACGTTGCCGCGATGATTCCTACCTCCATTCTCGTGTTTGAATTCACACACGCAGACTTGGGGTATCTCGTGACGATGATGGTAATCGGCCTGATCTGGCTGGTCCATACCTTCGTTGGTTTCTTCGCACAAGACACGATCCGTTGGGCTCGACAATCGTTCGTGATTTCGTTGATCTACTTGACTTCGATGAGCATCGTGTTCATCGTCGAAACATCTTTGCTGTAATTCTGTAGGATTGGAGGGAATAAGATGAGTGCACATCACGCTCCGGATTGGGTCCCGCATCGCAGCGGGACCGGTTCGAAAGACGATGGCATCCTGGCAACGTGGCTCGGTTTGCTTTCGTTCACGTTCTTCTACGGCACCTTCCTTGCAGCGAACGTTTACCTGCGCGGTTGGGCGCCTGACAAGTTCACCGTAGACTTTGGTGCCAATGCCGACCTTCCGGCATTGACCACCATCTGTCTGCTGGTTGCCGGCTTCGTCGTACTGCTCGCGGGTTCGTTCTTCCGCAACAACCAGTACAAGAAGTTCCAAGGCACCATGATCATCGCGGTTCTCGCATTCTTCGGGTACGCTGTTCTGCAAATGTGGCTCTTGGTTGACGCGTACTACCTCGGTACGGCCGCGTGGACCACGCATCTTGCACTGTACTCGTTACAGTTTGCACTTGCGTTAGTCGACATCATCTTCATTCTGCTGATCGGGAAACACTTCGCAGAGCGCAACGAAAAAGCGCTTCGCCGTCTGGTACCGGCAGCAATGTCCGTGTTCATGTACACCGTTCTCTTGGGCATCTTGACCCTGGTTGTAACGGACATGATCACCGTTGGCCAATTCGCTTCGTGGTGCGGTGAGAAATTATCCGCGATCGCGAAGTAATTTGGAGGAGGTAGAGTTATGGGACTGATCGGTTTCGCACTCGGTGCATTCGCATTCGCTGGCTTGGTCTTTCTGACGAGCGTCTATGTATCCTCCTTCGTGACCAAGAAGTAATACCGGAGTAACTCTCGAAAACCGTCTTGCGAAAAGCAAGGCGGTTTTTTCTTTTTTTCAAACCCCTCTTCCATTCCCTGTAAGTAAGCGATATAATAACCACTCATAAGAGGAGGGAAGAAACTGTGGGTCTGTTTCGCAAAACAATTCAACACTTCAAGCCGTACAAAGGGCAAATCCTGCTGACGTTCCTGTGTGCCGTCGTCGCCGGTGCTGTCGCGACGTTGCCGCCGATCTTGACCGGGAAACTGGTTGACGAAGTGTTGCCGATGCATCTGACGACCGCGATGTATGGGTTGGTGGTCGCGGTGCTGGGTTCGTTTTTCCTGAAGGTGATGTTCGAATCCCTGCAGGAGTACATCCAAGTACGGATCGGTCTCGACGTCATTTCCGACATGCAGATGCGTGCCTTTCGCAAGTTGCATCGCGCTCCGATGTCGATGTTTGCCACGACACCGCGCGGGGACATCTTGTACCGCCTGACGCACGACGTTGAAGCCATTCAACAACTGAACTCGACGGTTATCCCTCGCTTCGTCCAACAATTGCTCGGCGCCGTCGCGGCGTTTGCAGCGGTCATCGCGCTGTTCTGGCCGGTGGCGGTGCTCATGCTTGCCGTGTTCGCCATCTACCTGTGGCCTTCATTCAAATTAGGAAAAAAAGTCCGGGGCCTGAGCGCCAAACAACGCGATATGCTTGCGGAGCTGTACAGCCATGCGCAAGAGAGCATCGAGTCGATCAAACTCGTGCGCACGCTGCACTTGGAAGACCGTGAATACCAACACCAAAACGACGGTCTCGACGCTTGGAAAAAGTTCGCGATCCGCGCGGCTCTGATTTCCAAAGTCAACTGGCGGTTGGGGAATGCGTTGCAAATCATCGTGCCGGGTCTCGTCATGTTGCTGGGCGGCTATGCGGTCTGGCGCGGAGAGATCACAGCCGGTACGCTGGTGTCCTGCATCGGCTTCATCCCGGCGATGTTCATGCCGATCCGCTCCCTGGCAGAAAACGCCTTGACGATCCAACAAGCGATTCCCGCGTTGCACCGCTTGTACGAATACTTTGATCTGCCCGAAGAACAGCCGGTTGGACTGCCGAAGTTCGATACGGTGAACGGCAAGATCGAGATGGAAGACATCTGGTTCCGCTATCCGGGAACGGAAGACCCTGTCTTGCGCGGGATCACATTGGCGATCGAATCCGGTCAGCACATCGGTCTCGTCGGAGCGAGCGGCGGCGGCAAGTCGACGTTGATCCAGATCTTGCTCGGCCTCTATACGCCGGAGCAGGGACGTGTCTCCGTAGACGGGTGCGATTTAAATGAGTACGACCGCAATTCGTTCCGCTTGCAAGTGGGTGTCGTTTCTCAGGAGACATTTTTGCTAAACGAAACTTTGCGCAAAAACTTGCTCTACAGCAAACCGAACGCCACGCAAGCCGAACTCGACCGCGCCGTCGAGGCAGCCGGTCTGTCAGACTTCGTGGATGGACTTTCAGAAGGCTATGAAACGGTTGTCGGGGAGCGCGGACTGAAACTGTCCGGCGGGCAAAAGCAACGCGTCGCGATGGCACGGGCGATTCTGCGCCATCCGCAAGTCTTGATCTTCGACGAAGCCACCTCTTCCCTGGACGGTGAGACCGAAGAACGCGTGCAAGCCGCACTGGAAGAGTTGATTCCCGGTCGCACCACGATCACGATCGCGCACCGTCTCGTCACCGTTCGCAACTGCGACCGCATCTTCGTGCTCGTCGGCGGGCAAGTTGCCGAATCCGGCACGCATGAGGAATTGCTGGCTCTGCAAGGGGAGTACCACCAACTCTACATGGCACAGTACAGCGAACTGGAGAGGGGGGAAGTCGTATGACACAACCCAAAGTAAGCGACGGACGCCGCGTTCTGCAACTGCTCCGTCCGGTCAAAAAATGGGTCATCGCCGACTCCATCGTCATCCTCTTGAGTCAGTCGTCCGGTGAACTGCTCCCGGCTCTGGCCCAGAGTTGGTTGCTCGACAAGATCTTGCCGCACAACGCAACGGGCCTGCTCTGGGGCTTGGCAGGGTTGCTGGTGTTCGCTGCGATCTTCGACCTGACGATGATGGTCATCGACGAATACTTCTGCCACCAAGTGGCGAAGACCGTCACGATGACGCAAAAACTCCGACTGTTCCGCCATCTGCAGCTCTTGCCGTTCCGCTTCTACCATGAGAACCGCACGGGGGAACTGCTCGCCCGTGTCAACGACGACCCCGACACCCTGCACAATTTCCTCGCGTGGGAAGGCTCTACGCTGATGGCCTCTGTGCAAGGCTCGATCCTCTACTACGCGGTCTTGGCGTTTATCAACCCGTGGCTGGCCGTTGTTGCACTGGGGCTTGGTGTCCTGTTCTACTGGACATCCAACAAGCTCGGAGACCGCACCCGCCTCGCTTCGGCAGACGCACGCCGAGAAGCGTCGCGCTACTTGGAACGTTTGCGCGAATCTGTAACCGGCATCCATCTCTCGCGGGTGCTGGGCGTTGCAGAAGCGGAAATCGAAAGTGTCGCCGAAATTCGCAAGTCGTTCATTCGCGAGAGCCGTCGTGAACTAAAAGCGCGCCTGCAAGCGTTCGTCGTCATCGGTTCGTACAACGGCATCGCACTTGCCGTCGTCTACGGCCTCAGCGCCGCGTTGATCTGGAACGACAAGCTCTCCACCGGGGAGATGCTCGCCGCGTCCTCGTTGGTCGCCATTGCCGCGAACCAACTGCAGCGAATGTTGCGCAACTGGCTCTCCGTTCGTCGCACGGGACCGGCACTCGACCGCTCTGACCTGTTGCTTTCCGAAGCGACCTCTCCGGCGGAGACGGAGCGCGGTGCAACGCCTGCCCAAGTCCAAGGCGAACTGCACATCGAAAACCTCGCATTCGGCTATCCGGGCAAGGCGGACCGTGTTCTGCACGACATTTCGTTCCACGTCTCGCCGGGGGAAGCGGTCGCACTGGTCGGCCCTTCCGGATCGGGCAAATCGACGATGGTCGACTTGCTCCTGCGTCTCTACGAACCGGAGCAGGGCTCGATCCAACTCGACGGTCGCTCTCTGCACGAACTTGACGCTCGCTGGCTGCGAAACCAAGTCGCCGTCGTCTCCCAAGAAGTCCAACTGCGCAACGGCTCTCTGGCAGAAAACTTGCGCCTCGGCAACCCGGATGCGACAGACGCAGACCTGTTAGCCGCCATCCGCGACGCCGGGCTTCAAGAATTCTACGACGCCCTGCCAAACGGCCTGAATTCCTCCGTCGGGGAACGGGGCAACTTGCTCTCGGGCGGACAAAAACAACGCCTCTCGCTGGCCCGCGCCCTCGTGCGCAACGCGCCGATCCTCGTCCTCGATGAAGCGAGTTCAGCGCTGGACCCCATTACCGAACATCTCGTCAACGAGGCGATCGCCGCACGACGCACCAAGCAAACCGTGCTGGTCATCACGCATCGACTCTCCACGGTGCTCTCCGCCGACCGCATCATCGTATTGGAGAACGGACGCGTCGTAGAAGGCGGTCTCCATGAAGACCTGTTGCAACAGAACGGCGTCTACGCCCGCCTCTTCAAACGCGAAGCCGAAATCGGGGAGAGCATGTTCGCCTCCTGATTTGAGAAAAAGAGACCGTGTCCGCAAATTTGCGGACACGGTCTTTTTTTCCAACGCCTCCCAGCAGGAGATTTGTCGACAAAACTCGAAATTTACACAGGTTGCTTGAATTTGGAGGGGTAGGTATGTCAGAGATTTTGAGCACGCTGGGGGGCTGTCTGGTGGCGGCTGCAGCAGCGTTTTTGTTAAGTTATTTGATCTGGGGGACGTACCCTTGGTGGAAAACACGCGTCATTCGCAACCTGCGCAAACAGGAGCGCGTAAAGTTGATTTCCGATGTGAACACCCGCTTGGAGGGCTACCAAATCGCGCCGAACCCGGTGACGCAGTGGGTCACGCTTTGCTTGCTGGTGGTGTGGATTGTGATCTTGTACGACCAGCCGAAGTGGATTGAATTCGGCGTTTTGGTCGCTTCTTTTCTCTGGGGACGCCAGATGTACGGGCGTGCGCCGTGGCAGAAGTACCAGACGTTCGTGCTGACGGACAAGTCTGTTTTGGTATTTGCCGCATCTGGGGGGCAGACGTTGTGGAACGTTGAGCCGAGGCAGCACGTCTCTTGGAGCGAGATCGATTCGTACCGCTATGAGGGCGGGTATGTGCAGTTCTTTCGCGCGGAACAGCAGAAGTTGCAGGTGGAGTACAACGCCCGTGATTTTGAGAAGATTCGGGACTTGCTCTCGTCTCTCAACGTCAAGCGTGGGGAGCCGAGCGACCGCATCTGGCTTGGGCAGTTTGACGAGACGTACTTTTACCGCCTGGAGGACGAATTGACGGAGATGGGATGGAACCTCATCGACTTGTACCGCAAAGAGTTGGACGAGTTGGACTTGCAGGTGGAGTTTGGCGTCATCCGCAACGTGGCGGGAGATCGGTTGCACGAGGAGTATTCACGCTCTTGGTTGCAACTCAACCTCTTGGATGAAGCGGGAGAGCAGAAAGCATCGAGCATGTTGCCGCTCTGGCAAAGTTCGGGCAACATCGGACACCTGATCGGTGCGCGCGGTCAAGATGCGGTGGATCATTTGCAAAAATGGATCGGCAGTGTCATCGGCGAAGTGCAGGAACAGCGAGAGGAGGTCGTGCTGTCGTGAGTGAATGGACGGGTATTTTTCTGGAAACGAGCTTGCTGACGATCGGCGTCTGGTTTGCCATGTTTGGCTTGAACGTTCCGGTTCGCCGGTGGTATTTGCGCCGATATGAAGCGACACACGACAAGTTGGAGCATCTCATCGTCAAGCGCGAAGTCGAGCCGATTCGCAGAGAGTCGGTTACGAAACTGTTAAATCGCATCTATCTCTTGGCCATTGCACTCGGTGTCGTGCAGTTCATCTACATGCAGCAACCGGAGTACAAAAAGGAAAGCGAGTTGCAGGGTGCGGTGCTTCTCGGGATTGCCATCGGCGTTTTTGTCGTCGGAATTCTGTGGATGATCTATCGCCGGAGCAAAACGGTGAATGCATTGGAGATGCTTTTTGATCGCAAGGGAATTTCGATCTACCCCGTGCGCAGAGGGCTGTCGGGGCAGGGAACCTATGAAACGCGCGTGGATTGGAAGGACTGCATCGGCTATTGGGTCTACAAGGACTATTTCATCTTGAGTCTGCGTCCGATCGGGCAAATTGAGCAGTACGGCGGGCCGGAGATGGCGCGTATCGAGCGCACGTTGCACCGGCTCGGGGTACGCAAATTGGTCTCTTACGATACGCACGCAGCAAACGCCATGACACCCGCTCAACTCAGCGAATTGGACCACCGGGTGTTGCGAATGTCCCAAGAAGTGATCGCAGGTTATGCGAACGACTGTGCGATGCTTCAGATGCAAGTGGAAGGAACGATCGAATGGCGCACCGACGACGACCGCTACAGCGTGCTGATCTTGCGCAGTCTCGTCGACGGCGAAGAGGTGCAGACGATCGAATGGCTCCTCTGGGGCGCCGACGACCAAACGCAAGAGACGTTGGGATTGCCGGACGATCGACTCTACGAAGGCATGGACGAGCGTGTGCAGTCTCTGCTGGACACGCGCCGTCGGGATTTGGGACGGGAGGCGCAACCTGCCGTTTTGCAATAGAAAGGATGGAGAGATGAAGACTTGTGGTTGGGTACGGAAACTGGAATTGTATGAGGTGATCGGGATTCTCGTCTCCTTGCTGTGCGTGATCGGGTTCTTCGCGCTCGGGGACGAGATCGACGCCAAGCAGGGGGAACCGGGCTGGCACTGGGTTCCGCTGTCGTGGATTTGGGCGATCTACCGCGACTTCATCCCGAAAGCGTTGGGGTACGCACTGCTGGGTCTCGGTTTGCTCGGCTGGTTCCGTGAATCCCGTCGTGAAAAAAGTTCCTGGAAAGTCGCCTGGAAGCCCGGTTTGAAATGGGGCGTCGGGCAAACGCTGCGCGTCGCACGCTTTGGCTTGCCGTTCTGCGTGTTGCTGATCATCTACCGGGCGCTCGATTTTTACATCCCGTTGTTCTCCCCGATTGATCGCGACGGCTGGTTGTTGCATATCGACGCGTGGATGTTCGGCGTGCAACCGTCGATCTGGTTGGAGCCGCTGATTCGCCCGTGGCTGACCGATTACCTGAGCTTCGTGTACATGATCTGGTTCCCGATGATTTTTTTCACCTTGCTTCTGATGATGCTCAAGTCGCGGCAAGCGGTCAGCGGGTACGTGGCGGCGGCGCTTTTTGCTTTTTATGTGGGGTATGTGAGCTATACGATCGTGCCGGCGATCGGCCCGCTGTATTCGCTGGCCGACACGTACACCACCTCGCTTTCCGGCGGGGGAATTACGGAGATGCAACGAGCGGTGGTGACCTCGCAACAGGATATGAACATCTCCCGCGACTGCTTCCCGTCGTTGCATACCGCGATCTCGTGCGTCATGTTGTACTTCGTATGGACGTACCGCCGCAAGTGGATGTGGCTCTACGGGCCGTTGGTCGTTTCGATTCTGATCTCGACGGTGTATCTGCGCTATCACTATGTCATCGACGTCATCGCGGGCATCGGACTTGCGACGCTTACCTGCTGGCTGGGGCGTCGAGGCACCGCTTGGTGGCAAGAGCGGTTCCACGAACCGGCGACTCTCCCGCTCCGACAGACGGGGACAGAAGTCGCTTCTTGAGTTCACAAAAAATCGTCTCCTCATGGAGGCGATTTTTTTCGTGCATACTACGGGGAAACACGGATGAGCTGGGAAAGGGTGGTGATTCGTATCGCGTGGACGGTAGCAGTCCTGCTTTTCATGGCGGTCGTGGTACTGCTGTTGGTAGGAACCGTCATCTTTTTAGAGAATCGCAACCCGGAAAAAACGGTGGCGTGGTTGATCATCTTGATCGTGTTGCCTGTCATCGGTTTCCTGCTCTACCTCGTATTTGGACGCAATGCGCGAAAACGCAAGCTGTTTCACCACAAACACAACAGCGATACCCAACTCAAAAAACTGGTGCATGAACAGTCACTCAAGATGACGGAGGATGAACTGCTGCGCGGCGGGGGTGAGAATCGACAGCAACGCTTGGTGCGCTTGCTTTTGAACAGCGCCTACTCGCCGCTGACGACCAACAACAGCGTGCGCGTGCTGACCGATGGACCCAGCAAGTTCGAGGAATTGTTCCACGCGCTCGAACGGGCCGAGCATCACATCCACTTGGAGTACTACATCTTCAAGGAAGATGAGATCGGGCGCGACATCCAACGGCTTTTGATCCAAAAAGCACGGAGAGGCATCGAGGTGCGCGTGTTGATCGATGGCTTGGGGAGTCGCGAGATTTCCCGAGACTTTTTGGACGAATTGTCGAGCAGCGGTGTGCAGGTCGAGTACTTTTTCCCTGTGAAGTTTCCGTTTATCACGAGTCGGTTGAATTTCCGCAACCACCGCAAGATCGTGGTGGTCGACGGCAAGGTGGGCTTTCTCGGCGGGATGAACATCGGAGACGAGTATTTGTCCCGCAAACGGGAATTCGGGTTTTGGCGGGACACGCACTTGGTGTTGGAGGGGGAGAGTGCGCATCGTCTGCAGACGATCTTTTTAAATGATTGGTACTTCATCACTCGTCAGCGCATCGAGGACGAACGTTATTACCCGCCGCTTGAGAACATGGGATCTAAATACGCGCAGATCGTCGCGAGTGGGCCGGATTCCGATTGGGAATCGATTCGGCAGGTCTATTTCACGGCGGTGGCGACCGCGAGAGAGAAAGTCTACATCGAGACTCCCTATTTCATCCCCGACGAGAGCATTTCGATGGCGCTCAAGACCGCGGCGCTCAGCGGGCTCGATGTGCGGTTGATCGTGCAGGGGATTCCGGAGTATCAGTTGACGTACTGGGCTTCGCGGTCGTATTTCGAAGAGCTGTTGCAAGCGGGCGTGAAGATCTACAAGTATCAAAAAGGGATCTTGCACGCGAAGGTGATCATGATCGACGACGAAATCGGCATCGTCGGCTCTGCGAACATGGACATCCGCAGTTTTCAGTTGAATTTCGAAGCGAGCGCTCTGGTCTATGATCGGAACTTCGTGAAGCGGTTGCAAGAGGACTTCACGCAGGACATCGAAGATTCGATCTTGGTGGAATTGGAGTCGTACAAGTCACGGCCGTTGTCCGATCGCTTCAAAGAGTCGGGGGCGCGGTTGTTGTCGCCTCTGTTGTAAATTTTGTCAGGCTCGACACGCACGACTGCTTGGGCGTTCTAATACCTTGAAGATGGGAAAGCCGACAGAGGCTCCAGATTCAAGGAGGAGGTCCGGGCATTGAAGGAACGAAATCAGGCTGTCACTCACGAGGTGGCTGTCGAAGTGTCAAAGTTGGTCACGTTGGTGCAGGAGAGTCAAGAGAACCAACAGGCGTTTCTCACCGAAGCGTACCGTCTGCTGCAAGCGCAAGCCCAAGAGGTGGAAGACCTGCGCGGCCGCGTGCTCTCGACGGAAGCAATCCTCGCCAAGTTGGATGAGATCGGAAAGTTTATCGTCAACCTCTCGAAGTACATCACCATCAACGTCTCGAAAGTGGAGGAACAACCGACCGGCGACGGGATGGCGCCCGGCACGCCGGAGTTGCAACAGGGATCGCACACGATGCCCACGCCAGAACCGCAAGTGGTTCCCGCGTCGGAGGGAGTTCCGGGCGTCGACATCCCGATTTCGGAAGGCATGCCTGCCGAGGACATCCCGATCTCCGAAAACGTGGGCGAAGAAGCGGTGCCGGTCGTCAAGCCGATCGCCCATGCGCCGAAAGCGCGTGTTCGCTTCTTGCACGCCTCTCCGGATGCAGGGCACGTAGACATCTACATCAACGGGAAAAAATACGCAACCGACGTCGCGTTCCACGGAATTACCCCGTACCTGCCGATTGACGCGGGTCGTCATCGCATTCAAGCCTTCCCGGCAGGCAAAGCGGCCGGTGCGCTCATCGACACCACGGCGCAGTTGCATCCCGACGGTCACTATACGGTCGCCGTCTCCGGCTTCCTGCGCAACTTGCGCTCGGTGGTGATCGATGACCATCAAAGAGGCGGCAAACCCGGTTTCGCCCGCGTCAAAGTCGTTCATCTCTCGCCGAATGCGCCGGCGGTGGACGTGACGTTGCCGCATGGCAAAGTGTTGATCGGGCACTTGATCTTCAAACAAAAGTCGCCCTACTTCCAAGTCAGCCCCGGCACTCGTCAGCTTGAACTGCGCGCGGCCGGCAAGCATGAAACGCTCTTGCGCATCCCGCCGATCAAGGTCGACCCGAACGTCACCTATACTCTCTACATCCTCGGAACCACGAACCATCTCACCCCGCTGTTTATCCCGGAGGCATGAAAAAAAGACTACGGCACCCTCGCGTGCCGTAGTCTTTTTTATGGGAGATCGTAGGCAATAATAGGGAGGAAGAAAAGGAGGGCAACTCGACAATGATCACACAGCAATTCGGACGAACAGGTTGGGAAGTTCCGCTGTTGAGTTTCGGTGCGCAACGCATCGTGGACGAGCACAACTGCACGGAGGAGCAAGGCATTCAGATCGTGCGGGCGGCGATTGAGCGGGGCATTACGTATTTTGATACGGCACCGAGTTATTCGGACGGTCAATCGGAGTATCGGTTGGGATTGGCGTTGACGGAGGGTCGTCGTGAGAACGTGCGAATTGCGACCAAGACCCATGATCGGACGCGAGACGGTTCGCTGAAACTGCTGGAGGGAAGTTTGAAGCGGCTTCAGACCGACCATGTAGACGAGTGGCGATTACACAACGTCGTGACGCTGGAGGAATTGGACGCCATCTTCGCCAAGGGCGGTGCGATCCAAGCGTTGCAAGAGATGCAGGAGCAGGGCGTGGTGAAAAAGCTCTCGATCAGCGGTCATACGAACCCGCAGGTTTTGGTGGAAGCGTTGCGGCGGTTTGACTTTGACTCTTCGTTGGTGGCGTTGTCGGCGCTCGATCATCACATCTACTCGTTTGCTCATGAGTTCCTGCCGTTGGCGCGGGAGAAGGGCGTGGCGGTGATCGGGATGAAAGTCATGGCGCTTGGCAAACTCGCTCCGTGGTATGAAAAAGCGCTGCGCTACACGCTCTCGCTCCCGATCTCCACGACCATCGTCGGCATGGAAACGATGGAGCAACTGGAGCAGAACCTCTCCGTCGCCGAGAACTTCACGCCGATGGAAGAGTGGGAGCGTCTCGAATTTTGGAAGGAAATCCTGCACCTCGCAGTTCCCGAGACGCTCCCGTGGAAGGCCGAGACGTGGGGAGCCGATCAGTGGTACAAACGCAACGCGTAGAAAAAAAGGCCCTCACGGTTCGAAACCGGAGGGCCCTTTTTCTTAGTGTCGACCGCAGCCGCCTGCGGAACCGCAGCTGCCGCAACCACCACCGGATGAGCTCTCACCCGGGTCTTCGCTTTTCTCCACCGGAACGTCGGAGGAGAGGGTGTTGACGATGGTTTGGAGCACGCCTTGGACGATGTCGTTGACTTCATCCTGAGCTTCCTTGTATTCGTCGATCAGCGGAATCTGGGCGATGCGGTTGAGGACGTCATCGTATTCCGCCTTGGCCTTCTCCGTCGCCGGGTGTTCGTATCCGTGGCGGAGCGAGGTCTGGGAGTAGGCGTTGCGTTTCGCCCGCACGACGAACATGAGAGCTTGCGCGTCGGCGTGGCGGTTGATTTTATTTTCAGCCTGACGGAAGCGTTGCATCTCTTCCGATTGGGCGAGCAGTCCGGCAAGTTGTTGTGCTTTGTCGAGAATGGTCATGCGTTGGTCTACAGTCTGCATAGGTCAACCTCCTTCTTCACTTTCTATTGTACCTGAAAATCGGGTACAGTAGAGGGGAGTTGTGAAAAGTTTGGAGGGAAAATATTTGGCGCGATTGGAAAGTGAACTGCGGACGTACGCGGCGGAGTTGGCCGAGTATGTTCCGGGTGACTATAGGGCAGAGGACTACTATGATTTTTTGGTGAAGCAGTATCAGGCGACCGTCCGCCATCACGGCGAGGAAGTCGTGGAGCAGATGAGCGACGAGACGGTGTTGAAAGTGTTGAAATCGCAGGTGCGGGAACTGATTCAGCTCAAGCGAATTGGGAAGTTGATGGCAAAACGGGAACGGATCTAGATTTTTGATGTCGCCTGTGGTATTATGAAACCAATGAGCCGACATATTTATATGCGGAGTCTTCGCTTGCAGTAGGGTTGTGGAGCCCTAAGCGAAGACAGGACGAAAGCGGGTGGATCGTTTCGACGATCGCCCGCTTTTTATTTTGTCTAGATTCGTTTGGCCTGCCACGTGCGGGACGTGGCGACGAGCAGGCGGTAGACGCTGTACACGCCGATGTAGCCGGATGTGGCGAGGAACAGCGGGTCCATGAAGATTTCGTGAACATGCGTGGTGAATTCGGTGTTCTCCTGCTTGATCTCCAGCACCGCAAGCCCCGCTGCGATGTTGGCGAGCAAGACGGACAGCGCCGCGATCAGGTCGAAAACAGCCGCCACCGAGCGGTGTCGCAGCACAAACATGAGTATCGGCACCAAAATGACCCCCACGATCAAAACTAACTGCACGCGCACCGCCCCCTTATCACTGCATGGTAGAGGTAGGTTTTGCAAGGGGGTGGGGAGATATGTATAGTGGGAGGAGAAGGAGTGGAGAACGACATGCAACCCTTTCACATCACCCTCTACACCAAGGATGGCTGTACGCTTTGCGTGAAGGTGAAGGCGATCTTGGATCGGCTGGGCCTTTTTTATCCGATGGTGGTGGAGGAGTTTGACATTACGACAGATGAGGCTGTGAATGCAAAGTATTGGGACAAGATCCCGGTCTTGCACATCGACGGCGAAGAAGCGTTCGTTTCGAAGATCGCGGAGCATTGGCTGCGGCGGTATTTGGAGGAGCGCAAGGCTCTCAAATAAGCAGGGACGTACATGATCGCCTCGCACGCATGGTACACTGTGTGCGAGGTGATTTTTTTTATGGAAGTGCGGATCGGGTTCGTTTCCATCGCGCTGGCGATCTTCAACAATACGCCGAGCTCGACGTTTACCTATAAACTGTTTCAGCAACGCCCGTTCGAGGAAGCGATGGCCCGCGCCATTGAGGTGGGTCGCAAAAACTTGCGCGCCACGCAACGCGTCCTCTATTTCAACGCCGCTCACGGGATCAAACTGCACCGGCTCTCGTCGTCGGTCATTCCCTTGGCGACTCATCCCGATGTGGGAATCGATGTGAAAGCGACGTACCCGGAGGAGTTACGAGCCATCGGCGACTTTGCCAAGCAACACGACATCCGGCTCACCATGCACCCCAACCAATTCACTCTGCTCAACGGCTCGGAAAAAGTGGTCTCCGCCGCTCTGAAAGACCTCCAATACCACACCGACCTCCTCGACGGAATGGGGCTCGATCACCAGCACAAAGTCAACATCCACATCGGCGGGGTCTACGGAGACAAGGAAAAAGCGACCCAGACCCTCTACGACAATTTCCCGCTCGTGCCGGACAGCGTGCGGCGGAGACTTACGTTTGAGAACGATGACAAGACCTACACCCTGCTTGAAACGCTTCAAGTCTGTGAAAAAGTCGGGCAACCGATGATGTTCGACATTCACCACGACTGGTGCAACCCAAGCGAGCAGACGCCCCTCGAACTCCTGCCGCGCATCGCCGCTACGTGGGGGGACACCCCGATGAAGATGCACGTCTCTTCCCCCAAAGACGAGAGCGACTTCCGGGCCCACAGCGACTTCATCGACCCGGAGCGGTTGTTGGTGTTCCTCAAAGCTTGCAAACAGCACGGTCTCCCGCGCATCGACGTCATGGTCGAAGCCAAGCAGAAAGACTTCGCCTGCCTCAAACTCGCGGAAGACCTCGGAAAAGTCCGGGGCATCAAGCGAATCGAAGGGGCCGTGCTCACGATGTAGGAAAAAGAATTCCTGGCCGTCACGGGACGGTGCAGGAATTTTTTTCTTCAATTGGGTTGGGATTGGTGTTACATTGTGAGTAGAAGTTTGGGAGGAATGGAGGGTTTACTTTGAAATCCAGAAAAAAATGGATGGTAGCGGGGGCGGCACTGGTGTTGCTTCTGAGCGGTTTCGTCAGTCCGAAAGCGACGTTCGCAGCCAAGGTGACGGCGGAGAGCACGTTTACAGACTTTGCGTTTAATGGAAACTGGGGATTTCTCGGTGACGGGTACACCGTAATTTCGTATCAGGACCACATGTACGTGCCGGCGCGGTTCGTTGCCGAGCAGATGGGGGCGGATGTGTCGTGGGACGAAGCGACGCAGACGGTGCGTTTCCAATCGGGCAAGGGCTCGACGATCTCGCCGCCCGCCACGTACCAGCCGGCCAAAGGCGCGATCACAGTGGATACGAGGGGCGTCCGTTTCGTTTTTGACGGGCAGGAAAAAAAGCTCGACGAGGGTTATGTCGCGATCTCGTACCAAGACCACGTCTACGTCCCGGCGCGATTCGTCGCCGAGAACTTGGGCGCGTTGGTGCAGTGGAGTGAAAGCGATAGGCTCGTCAACATCGTTTCGTTGCCGGAGTCGAACGGGCTTGCGTGGTTGCAGGCATTTGCCGCCAAGCATCCGGGGGAATTGATCGGTGCGGTGAAGTCGGGGATCAAGTTTTCCTCGACGGGGGATGCCTACACCGCCGTTGTGACGCGCAAGGAAGGGCATGTGCCTGACGGAGTGTATTTCGTCAAATCGGACGGTTCGGAGACGAAACTTCAATCCAAGTTTGAAACGGGTGCCACGATTCAGACGGTTGCTCAAGGGGAGCAGACGTTGACGTTGATCTCGGGCGGAGCGGGGATGCATGGCATGTGGTTGTCCGCGTATTCGCTTGGTGACGGTGGGAAGCCGGTGGAGGTCGAGAATTTCTTTGGCGATATTCGGGCGGATGTGTTCACGCTCGATGGCAAGCTGAAGGTCGTGGTTTCCAGCCGAGATTACGATGCAACGGGCTCGTCCAAGGAGGAGCTGTACGAATACAATCCGGCAAGCCATGCGTTCGACAAACTCGCGGCGTACACGAATGAGTACACCAAGGGGGCGTATCAGAATCCGGACGCCGGTGCGTACGACACGCTCTGGCAGATGCGGGGCTACTACGCAGGTGACGAAGGCGGCGGGATTCCGAACGAGTGGAACAGCCATGCTGCGCAGACCATGAACGCAGCCATCCCGAAACTGAGTTGGCTGAAAGAACCTGTCAATCGCAGCGACCTGCGCGTGTTGACGACCGTGCAAGATTCCACAGCCGATAAAAAAACCTACCGCTACACTCAAGGAGATCACTCCGTCGGCATTACGCTCGTACAGGTGCAAGGCAAAGGCTGGGTCGTGGACACGATCGACCCGGAGATGTAAGAGAGTAAGAGAGGGTAGGGAAAAAGCGCTCCCGTGACGTGGGCGCTTTTTTTCCCTTTACAAACACTTTGTCCGAGGACTACAATGGGGGAGTACTTAATTGAATACGAGCAGTTGCTAGGGGTGCCGTACAAATGGCTGAGAGGCGAGATCCGCGCCAACCCTCTGAACTCGATCCTGGGTAATACCGGCGTGAGGAAGTGACGGAGACTGCGATGGCATGTGCGAGGCAACAGGGCATGTGTTTGTCGTCTGATGTCTACCAACAACGAATCTTCTGCCGGGAACCGGGAGAGGATTTTTTTATGCAACGAACTCGTGTCAGACTATCTAAGGGGGAAGTAAGACATGAAGACTAGTCGTGTCGTGAACTTCAGAGAAGTCATGATCACCGTCATTCTTTCGATGATTTGCGGGGTCGCGTACTTTGGTTGGGGCTTTTTGTACAACGTGATGGAGGCAGGGCTTCCGGGTTCGTCTGAAATTATCTACGGCCTGTGGTTCGTCGCGTCGATCCTCACCGCGTACATCGTGCAAAAACCGGGCATCGCGATGCTGTCCGAAGTGGCAGCCGCTTTTGTGGAAATGATTTTTGGCGGTCAATGGGGCCTGAGCACCCTCGTGTTCGGCTTGATCCAAGGCGCAGCAGCTGAACTTATTTTCGCGGGTTTCCGCTATCGTACTTTCAACATGGGCACCGTGATTCTCGCAGGCATGGCTTCGGCGGCGGCGAGTGTGCCGATTGACTACTACCAAGGCTACATCGGGGACCTCACCACGGGCATGCTGGTCCTCAAAATCGCTCTGCGTCTGCTCTCCGGCGCCCTGTTTGCCGGCGTGCTCGGCAAAATCGTCGGCGACCTGCTGGCGAAAACGGGCGTTTTGAACTCCTACCAACTGATCCGCAGCAAGACGGACCGTAAACCGTCCTTCTAATGAATACGACGACGACCAAGACACCCTTTCTCGCAAGTGAAGGGGTGTCTGTGCAATTTTTTGACCGTGATACGCCCGTGTTGCGGGAGATGAACGTCACCATTGAAAAAAATCAAGCGGTGCTCCTCCTCGGCCCTTCCGGCTCCGGCAAGAGCACGTTGTTGCAAGTCCTCTCCGGCATCATCCCGCGCTCGATTGAAGCGTGGTTCAAAGGCACCGTCACCCGCCCGGATCGTGTGGGCGTGATGTTTCAAGACCCGGATGCGCAGTTTTGCATGCTGACGGTGGAAGATGAGATCGCGTTTTCGCTGGAGAATCGTCTGGTGCCGCGTCAGGACATGCGCGGGATCATCGAAAACGTGATGCGCGACGTCCGTCTCGACATCCCGCTCCAAACTCCGATTCGCGAGCTTTCGGGCGGGCTGAAGCAACGGTTGGCGCTGGCATGCCTGCTGGCGTTGGAACCTGACGTGCTGTTCGTCGACGAGCCGACCGCGCAACTCGACCCGCTGAACACGCAACTGGTTATCGAAGACCTCCGCCGACTCAAGGGGCAGAAAACGATCGTGCTCATCGAGCACAAGTTGGACGGGGTCATCGAGTGGGTCGACCGCGTGCTGCTCTTCAATGCTGAGGGGCAGATTGTCGCGGACGGAACTCCGCAGGAAGTCTTGCGGGAACACGCTGAGATGATTCGCGAGTACGGCATCTGGCAGCCGAAGCTCTGGCCCGTCACATGGGAGGAACTTCTGGCCACCGTGCCGCATCCGCTGGCCGAACGTCTGGAAACCCAACTGACTTCGGGAAAAAGAGAACCGGTCCGCACCGACGGTGCTCCGATTCTGGACGTCCGTGACGCAGGGCTTCGCTACAAAAACGGCCATGTCGTGTGGCAAGGTCTCAACGTCACCATCCACCCCGGCGAATGGGTTGCGATCCTCGGACCGAACGGGGCGGGGAAAAGTACGTTCCTGAAAACGGTCGGCGGGTTGATGGACCCGACGCAGGGGCAGGTGCTCTTGAAAGGCAAGAATCTCAGCAAGTATCGCGCACCGGAGTTGTACGATGCGGTGGGGTTCGTGTTTCAGAATCCGGAGCATCAGTTTATTGCAGACACGGTGTACGAGGAGGTCGCATTCGGCGGCAAGGTCGCGGGATGGCCGCAGGAGCAGATCGAGCGGGAGACGACGCAGTTGCTGACAGACTTCCGACTGCTCGACCTGCGGGACAAGAACCCGTTCACGCTCTCACAAGGGCAGAAACGCAGACTGAGTGTCGCCGGGATGCTGCTCAAACGCCAAGAGGTGTTGCTCCTCGACGAGCCGACCTTCGGGCAAGACGCGGCGACGACGGCGGAGCTGCTCCAACGCATGCAAGAGCGAAACATTGCCGGTACCACGATCCTCATGGCAACGCACGACGTGGAACTCGTCGCGGAATATGCGTCTCGTGTGCTGGTCATCGGCGATGGAACTCTGCTCTTCGACGGCACCCCGCACGACCTGTTCCAACAACCGGACCTCTTGCAAAAAGCGTCGCTCACCGCACCGCTCGCGTATGAATACCAACTGCGTCGGTTTGAGCAAGCAGGCGAGTTGCAACGAAAGACTAACGAGGCCGTCATAATCACAGCCGATCCTGAGGAGAAAGTCTCGAAGGCTAACGTGGTTCAGGAAGCGAACAACGCCACTGAGGACTCTGATTTTTCGAACGCCTCTCGCCAGAAGGAGGGAACCCTCCGTGTCTAGCCATGATCATACTGCCGGGCAAGTCCTCCCAGCGGCGGCTTCGAGTCTCGTCGCCCGCGTGAATCCGTCGGTGAAGCTCTTGCTTCACTTGCTCTGCATGTTGGTTTTCATCTTCGTCCACGAGCCCAAGGTGGCGTTCGTGCTGATGCTCATCCCGATGGTGATCACGCTCACGGCCGCTCGCATCCCTCTCTGGACGTTTCTCAAACGGATGGCTCCGTTCCTCATTCTCTTCGTCTCCACCACGTGGGTCCTCGCCGCATACGGCCAAGGCGAAACGGTCTGGTGGCACGGCGGTTGGATCACGATCACGGAGGAAGGGCTGGTCAAAGGCCTCAACATCGGCCTGCGCATGCTCGGGTTCGTCTCTTATGGAGCGCTGTTCGCCATGACCACAGACGTCACGCTGCTCTCCCTGAGTCTCATGCAACAACTCAAACTGCCGCCCAAAATCGGCTATGCACTCCTCGCCGGGTTCCGTTTCCTCCCGATGTTCCGCGAAGAGTATGAGCAGATCAAAGCGGCGCATCGCGTTCGAGGAGTCGCCCGCGTACCGGGCTTGCGAGGCAAATTCCAAGCGTTCGCCCGCTACACGATCCCCCTCCTCGCCCAAGGCATCCGCAAAGCCGAACGAGTCGCCGTCGCCCTCGAAGCCCGCGGTTTCGACGGCACGCACAATCGGACGTTCTACCGCGAGTTGAAGGTGGGGATGACAGACTTCGCGTATTTCATCCTGCTGCTCGCCCTGCACGTCCTCGTCTTCTACTACCTCATGCGATAAAAAAAGAAGCCGTCTCCCGCAAGGGGTGACGGCTTCTCTTTTTTCCAAACAGGCGAAATTACTTCGCAGCTGCGTAACGCTTCGCAACTTCATCCCAGTTGATGACGTTGAAGAATGCGTTCATGTAGTCCGGGCGCTTGTTTTGGTACTTGAGGTAGTACGCGTGCTCCCAAACGTCCATGCCGAGGATCGGGGTCTTGCCTTCCATCAGCGGGGAATCTTGGTTCGGGGTGGAGGTGACAGCGAGTTTGCCGCCGTCAACGACGAGCCACGCCCAGCCGGAACCGAAGCGGGTTGCGCCTGCTTTGGTGAACTCGGCTTTGAAGTTGTCGAAGGAACCGAAGGTCGCGTTGATCGCGTCAGCCAGTTCGCCGGAGAGAGCTTTGCCGCCCGGGGTCATGACTTCCCAGAACAGGGAGTGGTTCGCATGGCCGCCGCCGTTGTTGCGAACTGCGCCGCGGATGCCTTCCGGAATCGCGTCCATGTTTGCGATGAGAGCTTCGATGGATTTCTCAGCGAGCTCCGGGTGTGCTTCGAGAGCTGCGTTGAGGTTGGTTACGTAGGTTGCATGGTGGCGATCGTGGTGGATCTCCATGGTTTGAGCGTCGATGTGCGGCTCAAGAGCGTCAAATGCGTACGGAAGTGCCGGAAGTTGATGTGCCATTTCGTATTCCTCCTATGTAGGTGAAGAGTTTTTATACATAGATATATCATAACTTAGTTAGGAAGGGATGCCAAGATTTTTTTCCAAGTCCCCTGCACTAGGATACTCGTGGGACGGGTCCTTCATACATAGATTTCAAGCGTTCAAGCCATTAAATAAGTAGTGGATCTTCGTCTGGAAGATCTCTTCGATCGGCCACTGGCCTTCTGCCAGCACCCAGTCGTTGACGGCGTGGAGGTAGATGTTCTCGATCATGTTGCCGGCGATGATCGGGTCGATGGTGTCTTGCAAGATGCCTTTTTCCTGACCGGCTTCGAGGATGTCGGCGAACAGATTGCGAAGCGACAGGATGTCCCCGCCTTGGATGACGGCAGACGGCGTGCCAAGGGAAGACTTGACGAAAATCCGCACGAGCGGCAGGTTTTCCCGGTTGGTCGTCATGGCGATCTCGAAAATTTGCATGATCTTCTGTTCGCAGGTCCATTCGTCGAGGTCCCACTCGTTGCGGCGTTCGATGACTTCTTCGAGCGGCTCTTGACCCCAGTGGGCGAGGATGGCTTCCTTGGTCGGGAAGTGGAGGAACACCGTCCCTCGTGCGACATCGGCGTGTTCGGCGATCATGTCGATGGTGGTGGCGTCATAGCCGCGCTCTTGGAACAATTTCATCGCGGCGGTGAAAATTTTCGTGCGCGTCTCTTGTTTTTTGCGCTCTCGTCGTGTCGGCATGTTGCAACCCCCAGGTTCATTCGTTCTCACTATATTTTACTAAAAAAATCTGCTGGACACACCACCTGATGTACCCTTATCATAAATGTACTGAGTCTATAATGTACTAAGTCCATTAATGATATAGGTCGCATGATGTGTGACAAATATGAAAACACGGAAAACGGGGGTATTCACCCATGAAAAAGCGAGCCGTAGTGATTGGCGGGGGTCTGGCCGGCCTGAGTGTCGCGGCGCGTCTGGCGAAGAACGGATTGCAAGTCAAATTGCTGGAAAAAGCACCGAAGACCGGCGGTCGTGCGGTGACGATTCCGCTCAAAGGTTTCAACTTCAACTTCGGAGCGCACGCGATCTACACGCGCGACTCCTCCTACATTCGCAAACTGGAACGGGAACTGGGCATCACCGTCAACTGGCGCGACTTCGATCCGAAAAAAGCCCGCTACGATCTCGGCGAAGAACTGACCGAAATGCCGGCGACGCTGGAAGGCTTGTACAAAACCAAGATCCTCTCCGCGACGACGGCAAAGGCTGCGTTTGCGATTGAAGTGATGAAAACGGTCTGCCTTTTGGAACGCGGGGAAGAGGGTGTGACGATCGGCGAATGGATGAAGCGCACGAAGAAAACGCCCGAGATCCAACAATTGATGCTGTTGCTGGCGTCTTCGAATTTCTTCACCCAAGAGCCGGAGCGGATTCCGTCGACGGTGTTTTTCAAGTATTACCAACGCATGTTCAAAACCTCGAAGGCCGTGGCGTACATCGCGGGCGGCTGGGAGAGCCTCGTCGCGGAGTTGGAACGCGTCATCCGCGAGAACGGTTCGGAGATCATCACGAAGGCGAAAATCGACCGCGTGATTTTTGAAGGAAATCGGGTGGTTGCGGTTGAGACGTCGGAGGGCTTGATGGAAGGCGATGAGTTCGTGTTCGCCTGCCCGCCGAAGGAGTTGGGCAAGATCTTCCAAGACACGCCGCTGGCCGATGCCATCGCGCCGTACTTGTTGCAACGCCCGAACACGGTGCTCGTCTATGACATCGGGTTGAAAAATCGAGTCGAGACGCCGTACACGTACATCTATGACAAGGAACACAAAGTCTTCCTCACCGACATCTCGCATTACGATCCGGAGTGTGTTCCGGAGGGCGGGCAGTTGATTCAGGCGATTGCCTACCTGAAGTCGGAGGAAGTCGGGGACCGTGAGCACGCGCAAAAACGCAAGGGCGACATCGAAGCACTGTTTGACAAGCACTTGCCGGGCTGGCGTGACGAACTGGTCGCCAAGCGCTATACAGAGCGCGCGGCGGCGCAGGAGATCAAAGTCGAAGATGACCAGAAGCTGATGCCGGTGCAGTTCCATTCTTGCGCGAACGCCGTGTTTGCGGGGGACTGGGTACAGGGCGTCGGGCAGTTGTCGGAGCTCTCGTTCTCGTCCGGCTGGGAAGCGGGCAACCGGTTGATGCACCGAGTGACGCTGTATTAAGAGAAAGACAGAAAACACCCTCCGTTCGACTGGTAACGGAGGGTGTTTTTTCAACATGACTGGAACCTGACCCTAGTGTGCTTCATGACCCGCTGGTTGTGCTGTATCATATGTCCCGTATGGGTGGATGGTACCGGGGACTCAGGGAGAATGCAGATTTTTTCTTGAAAATAGGCTACAATATAACGATGAAGTTACTGGAAAGGAGTCACGACATGACTCACATCGAATCTTCGCGCACCCCGCTGTTGTGGGGGGACAAGCGCTATCATACGTGGAATCATCATCTGCGCGGCATCTTTGGGGAGAAGATCTTCAAAGTGCCGCTCGACGCCGGGTTTACGTGCCCGAATCGGGACGGAGCGGTTGCGACGGGCGGTTGTACGTTTTGCTCGGCTCGCGGGTCGGGGGACTTTGCGGGAGACCGCACGGACGATCTCGTGACGCAGTTTCACGAGGTGACGGAGCGGATGCACAAGAAATGGCCCAAGGCGAAATACCTCGGGTACTTCCAAGCGTACACGAACACGTACGCACCGGTGGAGACGCTGCGTGAGTATTATGAAACGATCTTGGAGCAAAAGGATGTCGTCGGGCTCTCCATTGCGACGCGCCCGGATTGTTTGCCGGATGATGTGGTGGAGTATCTCGGAGATTTGAATAAGCGGACGTATCTGTGGTTGGAGCTCGGGTTGCAGACGATGCATGAATCGACGGCGGAGACGATCAATCGGGCGCACGATTTTCAGACGTACCTCGATGCGGTGGATCGTTTACGCAAGCAGGACATCCGCGTTTGTTCGCATATCATCCTCGGGTTGCCGGGCGAGACGGACGAGATGATGATGGAGACGGCGAGGGCCGTGGCGAAAATGGACGTGCAGGGGATCAAGATTCACCTGTTGCATCTGTTGAAGTATACGCCGATGGTGAAGCAGTGGGAAGAAGGCATGGTGGAGTTCATCGACCAAGATCGCTACATCAACTTGGTGTGCGACATGCTGGAAATTCTGCCGCCGGACATGGTCATCCACCGTCTGACCGGCGACGGTCCGCCGGATACGCTGATCGGCCCGCTGTGGAGTTTGGACAAGTGGTCGGTGCTCAACGGCATCGATGCCGAGATGAAAAAGCGAGACTCTTGGCAAGGCAAGTTCTACGACCCACAAGCGTAACCGCACAGGGCATACGGAAAAAAAGAGAACCCTCTTGGCAAGGGTTCTCTTTTTGCGTGCAGGGATGGTGGGATTGCGAAGGCAGGGTATGCAGGCAGGGGGCCCTGCAGGAGTGGGGAGTCCCGCAGGGGTATTTTTTTAGTGGGTGCTCTTATTTGAGGCGTTCGGAGACTTGGTTGATGACCGCCAAGGCTTGATCATATTGTTTTTTCTCATCGCCGGTGACGGCGGATTCGTCGAAGCGGTAGGCTTTGTTTTTGAGGACGTAGTGGTTGGCTTGGATGGAGTCGAACGTGATCAGGGCTTCCAAGTAAGCGTCCTGCTCTTGCGGGGTCAGCACATCTTGGCTTTGGAGTTTCTGATGGCGGATGCGCTCCAAGTACGGCTGTTCTTGCTTGAGCAGTTCCTTCGCTTGGGCACGCGCTTCCGCCGGCAGTTGGTTGTAGTTGAGCAACATGTTGTTCGGCTGGTACTGTCTACGAAGGTGGTTGAGTTGGTTCTGAATGTCACGGTACTTCTGATAGTCCGCTTCCCCGATCGTGTCGATCTCCTTCTGCTCATACTCATTGGGCAGGTGGATTTTTTCATTGACGCTCTCGATGAGATCATTCGCGGACACATAGCGGTCTTTAAGATCGTCCGGCAGTTTCTCCACGTCGATCTCCCGGTCGTACTCCACACCCGTCCGCGCCATCACCGTCTGGTACGTCAACTGCGCTTCCAAGTACTGATCGTATTCCTCGGCCGTCAGCACGTCTCGGGTAGATTTGTTGTGGTTGAGTTTATCATCGTCCGGCGTCATCGAAGCCATCAGTTGCTTCAGCGTCGCACGATCTTCCGCCGAAAGCTTGTCGACGTCAATGTGACCGTACTTGTCGCCGTGCTCAGACAGAAACCCGATGTACTGCTTGCGAATCGCGACGAACTTCGCGTATTCTTCCTCACCCAGTTCGCGTTTCGCTCCCGAGAGCTTGAGCGCGAATCCGGCGTAGGTTTCCTTGGTGAAGCTCTTGAATGATTTCTTCGCTTGTTGGAACGACCCGTAGATGTCGTCCCCGAGCATCCCGCTGTCGGCGGCGAACCCGACGCTCGGAACCAGCAGGCAAACGGCGGCAACGGCGGTGAGAAGTTTCTTTTTCATAGGGGATCTCTCCTTTTTTTGTTCCTTCAGATGAAGTTCGTAGGAGTTGCGGACACGGTCTTTCAGATCGGCAGGGGGCGTCATCCGGGACGCTTGCTTGGCGAGGTCGTGCTGAAGCTGGTTTTCAGTAGACATGGGGGCTTTCCACCTTTCGCGGTACCGAGGGTTCTTCAAACGAGATGCGCAGTTGCTTCAACGCCAGATGATGTCTGGATTTCACCGTGCCAAGCGGGATGGTCAGCAGTTCCGCGATCTGCTCCAAACTGTAGTGCTGGAAGTAGCGCAAGATCACGACGACGCGCAGTTTGTGCGACAGTTGGGCGACTCGCTCCACCAACTCTTGGCGCGTCTCGTCTTGCAGGACTTGGTCTTCCGTGTGAACATGTTCTTCGACTTCGAGCGACTTCTTGCGGTCGATCAAACGCAGTCGGCGCCAGACTTTGCGTTTCCAATCTTGGACGGTGTGAACGGCGAGTCCGTGCAACCAAAAGCGAAACTCGCGAGTGGCATCATAGCGGTGCAGCGACTTCCACATTCGGATGTACACCTCGTTGACGATGTCGGCCACGTCCTGTCTGTCGGTGACGAGAAACGACACGATGCGGTAGATATCCTCGCAGGTGTTTGTATAGACAATTTCGAAGGCGTTGCGATCGCCGGCGATCAATTTTTCTAGCCAGTCTTGCCATTCCTGATCAGTGAACTGGATCATTGGGGGGCCCTCCCATCGTGCTTTCATACGTATCTTCGCTCTGGACCCGGAAAAGGTTCAGTCCATTCTTGAGAAAATTTTACAACAGCAAGGGAGGTTTTGTCCGACATGGTGATCAAGCCGATGTTGGCGTATGTACGAACGTTGCTCACGGAGGTTTTGAATGAGGGAGACGTCGCCGTCGACGCGACGGTGGGGAACGGGCATGACACGCTGTTTTTGGCGCAACTCGTGGGAGAGAGCGGGCGCGTGTACGGGTTTGATATTCAAGCAGAGGCGTTGGCGTCGGCACGGGCTCGTTTGGAGGAAGCAGGCGTGGCGGAGCGAGCCGCTTTTTTCCTGGAGAGTCATGCCGAGATGCGCGAGTTCGTTCCGGCAGGTGTGAAAGCGGTGACGTTCAACCTTGGGTACTTGCCCGGCGGTGATCTCTCGGTGGTCACGACCGAAGCGAGCACCGTACCCGCCTTGCAAGCCGCGCTCGACCTGCTCGTCCCCGGCGGCATCCTCTCCGTGATGCTCTACGCGGGACATGACGAGGGCAAAGTCGAGTCCGAAGCGGTCCTCGATTGGGCGCACCACCTTCATAAAAAAGAAGCGCATGTGCTCATGTACCGCTTCTGGAATCAAAAAAACTCCCCGCCGATCCTCCTCGCCATCGAAAAACGCGGACGTTTGTAACGTTCCGGACTTTTCTACCGACTACATAGACAAAGGAATTCGCGAGAGAGAGAAAGAGGGTGGGCTCGATGGTGGAACACGATCTCGACGAGTGGTACCGGCTCTACCACCGAGATGTGTTTGCGTATATCGGCTATCAGGTGCGAGGTCGGCAGGACGCCGAAGACATCGCGCAGGAAGTGTTTGTGCGCGTGTTGCTGGGAGCGGAGCGTTTTCAGGGATTGTCCACGCCGAAGACGTGGATTCTGACGATTGCCCGGAGGACGGTCGTGGATTGGTATCGCAAGAAGCGGTTGAAAAATTGGTTCTCGCTATCTCACGCCGAAGAGATCGCAAGCGTTGAACAGACCGCCTACGAAACGGCGGAACGGCACGCCAAGGAAGCCGCTCTGCGCCAAGCAGTCCGCGACTTGAAACAAGACATGCGCGACGTCGTTGTGCTTCGGATGATGCAGGAGCTCTCCACAGAAGAGACTGCGCAGATTCTCGGCTGGACGTCTGCAAAGACGCGCACGACCCTGCACCGCGCGATGAAAAAATTGCAACAACTGCTGGGCGAAGACCCGCTTTTTGACGAATGGGCACAAGCGGCCGAGGAAGGAGTGAGCACCCGATGAGCGATCCGCGCTGGAACCACCTGCCGAACGAATTGAAATCCCTTGGAAAAAAATCGCCGGACACCCCTGCGGACCCCGCCGCTTTCAAAGAGCGCGTCTTGCGGGAGTATGAGCGTCGGGCTGCATTTCATCATCGAGTCCGCTGGCTTCGTCAAGGAATGGTCGTCGTTGGAGTCTGTACGGCAGTGGTGGTTGGGTTCCTCGTTGCCAAGCCTGTGGTTGTGCAACACGACCCGTCGCCGTCGCCTTCGACTGCGAAACAAGCCCAACCCCCAATTGAAGAAGTGGTGTACGAAGCTTCGAACGTGCCGAACTTACCGACTCAGGAGCTAACGTTCCTCGATGCCACGAGCGCGCAGAAATGGTTGAGCACGGCGAATCTCCCGTCCGACAAGCAAATCGATCCGGCGCGGGAGGTCGGGTATTACCTGCTGAACGGCAGCTTGCAGTCGATGACGCTCAGCGAGGGAGACCTGCAAGTGAAAATCTCGCATGTCCCCGGACACCTGCAAGTCTTGCGGATACCGCTCACCCGGTTGAAGCTCTCGGGGCTGTCTGGCAAGATGCTGACGATCCACATCTACGATGAAAGCGGGACGACTGTAGTAGCAACAACCCAAGTGAAAGTGCCGTAACGGATGGAACGTCCATCGCTGGGAAGACTACCTGAAAAAGGAGGTCTTGTCGCGATGAACTACACCCGTTGCCGCAAATGGCTCCTCGGCACCACCGTCGCCCTTTTTGCCGCCGCACTGACCGCGCCGGACTATGTACGAGCGGAGACCCACACCTACACAAACACCGCCCATATCGCGGATAAAAAGCCTGTGGCCCAGCAAGAGTATTGGATCGTCACGAACGAGATCAAATCCCCGGCGAAGGACGGAGTGCCGGAGATGGAAGTCTACCGCTGGGACCCCGGATTCCTCGTCGTGCAGAAGGGCAAGCCGGTCACCCTGCATTTCTACGGAGTCAAAGGCAAAGCCCACCCCTTCGAAATCCAAGGGCTCGGCGTCAAAGGCGATGTGCAAAAAGGCAAAGTCACAACCGTCAAGTTCACGCCAGACAAAGTCGGGACTTTCCCGATCGTCTGCCTCACGCATCCCACTCTCGACCAACACGGCCCGATGGTCGGCTATCTGCGAGTGGAAGAGTAACGACGAGATGAAAAAAAGAGACTCGGAACGCCCTGAGCGTCCGAGTCTTTTTTTGCGTCATTACTTGAATTTCACCCGGTATTTCTTGAGGATCTTCGAGGGAGAACGCTCCCCGCGGGGCAAGTCGAACAGGCCGGAGATTTTCCGTTTCTCTGCCGAACTGATCGTATATTTCTTGCCTTTCAACGTATTGAGTGCGATGACGTTGTGAATCAGGCCTTGGAAGGCTTTTCGTTTGAGTTTCACTTTCCCGTGCAAATCCTTGCGCTGCGCTCGGTTCGCTTTCACCATTTGGAGTCGGCGGATGTGCGTTTTCGTGATCACTTTGCGCAAGAGGAGTTGTTTTTGCGGAGTTTTGTCATCGAGTGGGTCTTGGGCTTTTTTCAGTTCGAGTTCAATCTCATCCCGCATCGCGTTATCATCAGACTGCATCAGTTGGAAGCGCAACGCCTCGGTGGTTAAGAACTGCAACTCGTTGGCTTCAGGCATGATCTCGAGGAAATTCACGCCCATTCCGTATGCTTGTTCCGTAGATACACTGTCATCGGGGAGTTCATTCAACTCTTTCATGTACGCATCGTCATTTTGGAACTGCTCTTCGTCGCCCTTCACGTCTTGCAACAACTGATTGAGTTCTTTTTCGAGATCCAAAATTTCTTGGAGCGTGGTTTCATTCAGTTTGACTTCGCCGTAGTTGGTCTTCTCCGGACCTTTCCAGTCAATCGGCTTGCCCTTGAGGTCGCGCTCTTCCGGTTGGACTTGCATCATGCGGTAGTTGACCGAACGTACCTTTGAAATGTCGGAGATGGCGTCGTCGTGCTTCATGTCTTGCGCGTCTTTGTCTCCGAACTTGAGCATGTAGCGCGCGGTGTATTGCGAATCGTCATGAACGAGTTTGTCGTTGTCCAAGTTGTTCGTCAACTGCTTGTACGTCCGGCTCATGTCGTCATCTCCGTTGCTGTTGTCAACGGCAGGTGCTCCGAAGGAACCGCCTTGGTTCGTAATCTGCGCAGACGCTTCCCATTTGTACGGGATGCGGGAGGGGAGTTGAATTTCCCACGGCTTGGTGTCGTCGAGTTTGAAGATGACTTTGTGTTCCAGCAATTGGTTCTGGTCGACGGAGAAGTTCAGACTCTTGTAGCCCAGTTCGACGGTGTAGGAGATGACCGTTCCTTTTTTGGCTTTGCGCAACATCTGTTCAATCGTGTAGTTGTACGCCCCTTGGTTGTTCTCGCGATCTTGCGGAGCCACGTTCCACGCTCTGTCCGCATTGGAGCCGCCCAGAACTTGATAGCCGACGAGATGCCCGCCGTCATACGCCGTTGCACGTGCTTTGTCAAACCCGTCTCGCAAAAGCAACTCTTCGTTCCCCAAGCGGCCGATCGCGGTGACCACCGGATTGCCTTGGCGGGCGTCCGGCTGGCTTTGCTTGTTCAACGTGGCGGATACCGAATGAGGCCGGTCGATGTTCTCGCCCAAGTCTTTGCTCGTGGGAAACGCGTTCGGATTGAGATTGTCCTGAAAAATCGATTTGAGCACGCCGTAAAAAGTCGGCAGGTTCGAATCCGACTGGTACTTGGTGATCTTGCCCTCCGAACCCTCGGGGTCGGCGACGTCATCGTCCTCAAGCGTTCCTTTGTCGTAGGACTTTCCACCGAACTCAAACTTCCCTTGGACGACCTGTTGCTTTCTCTGCGCGGCGGCGAGATAGCGGGCAACGGAACGGTTGCCTACGGTCTTCTGCATCTGCATAAGATGTTGAGGGGACAGCCCTCCTCGCCCTGTCGCGGGAGCCGAGGGCTTCTGCATCGCTTTGGCTTGCGTGGTTGAAGCGGTGGGGGAACTTGCTCGGCGCTCTGATTTGCCTTGGGTGTGCCGTTCCACAGGGGAAGCCCTCCTTGGTCGATGCAATTCTTGTTGGTGAAAGGATTCGACACCCACCCACCAACCCCTTTTTCCTGTTATACTATCCTCAAACGACCGTTAGTTCGAATGGAGGCTATACGTATGCCACACTTATATTTACAGGACGAGCATCATATGTTTCGCAAAGCAGTCCGCAAATTTCTTGAGCGCGAAGCCGCTCCGCATTACGACCAATGGGAGGAAGACCGCCTGATCCCGCGTTCCTTCTGGGAAAAACTCGGCAGCCAAGGCTACCTCTGCCCGGACATCGACGAAGCCTACGGAGGCGCGGGGGGAGACTGGGGCTACTCAGTGGTTTTAAATGAAGAACTCGAACGAATCGGCTCCTCCACCGTCGGGATCATGCTCCACAGCGACATCGTCGTCCCGTACATCACAGCATTCGGAACTGAGGAACAAAAACAACGCTGGCTCCCCGGTTGCTGCACCGGCGAAATCATCACCGCCATCGCCATGACCGAACCAGGCGCAGGCTCCGACCTCTCGAACATCCGCACCACCGCCGTTCGCGACGGGGACCACTACATCCTGAACGGGCAGAAAACATTCATCACCAACGGCATCCAATCCGACCTCATCCTCGTCGCCTGCAAAACCGACCCCAAAGCCCAACCGGCTCACAAGGGCATCTCGCTTCTGCTCGTCGAGCGCGACACTCCCGGATTCTCCCGAGGTCGCAAGCTGAACAAAATCGGCCTGCACGCGCAAGACACTGCTGAACTGATCTTCGAAGACTGCCGTGTCCCCGCGATCAACTTGCTCGGCGAAGAAGGTCACGGCTTCAAGTACATGATGGAAAAACTCCAACAGGAGCGCCTCGTCGTCGCCATCGCCGCCCAAGTCTCGGCGGAAGAAATGCTCAAGATGACGATCGACTACGTAAAAAGCCGCGAAGCATTCGGCAAATCTGTCAGTAAATTTCAGAACACTCAGTTTACAATTGCGGAACTCGCCACCGAAATCGAAGTCGGCCGCGCTTTCCTCGACCAACTGATCGCCGACCACATCCACGGCGAAGACATCGTCACCAAAGTCTCCATGTCCAAATGGTGGACCACCGAAATGGCCAAACGCGTCTCCGCGCAATGCATGCAACTGCACGGCGGCTACGGCTACATGGAGGAATACCCGATCGCACGCCGCTTCCGTGACATTCCCGTCTCGGCGATCTACGCCGGCAGCAACGAAATCATGAAAGTGATCATCGCGAAAAACTTAGGCCTGTAGCCACCAGAGGAGGAAGCCTCGTCCATGATGGATTTCCCGTTAACACTCCGCACTCTTTTTGAACGCGCCGAAAAACTGTTCCCGAAAAAAGAAATCGTCTCCCGCACACTCTCGGGCCTGTTCCGATACACCTACGCCGACTACACCCGCCGCACGCGCAGATTGTCCAGCGCTCTCGAAACGCTGGGCATCGAGCGGGGAGACCGAGTCGCGACATTTGCATGGAACGACCATCGCCACTTGGAAGCCTACTTCGGGATTCCCTGCATGGGCGCGGTCTTGCACACCGTCAACATCCGTCTCTCGCCTGAACATATCGCCTACATCGTCAACCACGCCCAAGACCGCGTGATGCTCGTCGACGAAACCTTGATCCCCGTCTTGGAAAAAGTGGCGGATCAGCTCACCACCGTCGAAGCCTACATCATCATGACTGACAAGCCCGAACTCCCGCCGACGACCTTGTCCCCGGCGTATTCCTACGAAAAACTGCTCCAAGACGCAGACGAAACCTACGCCTACCCGCAAGACCTCGACGAAAACGCGGTCGCCGGCATGTGCTACACATCGGCCACCACAGGCAACCCCAAGGGCGTCACCTATTCGCACCGTGGAATTTTCCTGCACAGCATGAACCTCGGCTTGGCAGACACCACGGCCATTTCCGAAAGCGATTCGCTCTTGCCGGTCGTCCCGATGTTCCACGTCAACGCGTGGGGCATGCCGTTTGCAGGTGTTTGGTTCGGTTCCAAGCAAGTCTTGCCCGGCCCGGCACCGACCCCGCACATCTTGCTGGAACTGATGGAGGGGGAAAAAGTGACGCTGGCCGCAGGCGTGCCCACCGTCTGGCTCGGCGTGCTGAAAGCGTTGGAGGAGAAATCGTACGATCTCTCGTCTCTGCGCGCCACCCTCTGCGGCGGTTCGGCAGCTCCGCGCGGACTGATCGCCGCCTACGAATCCAAGGGCATCCCGTTCCTCCATGCCTACGGAATGACTGAAACCGCCCCGATTGCGCTGGTTTCGCGCCTGAAGAGCTACCAGCAAGACCTCCCCGAGGAGGAGCGTCTCGACATCCGTGCCAAACAAGGCATGCTCGTACCGGGTTTGGAGATGCGCATCGTCGGGCAAAACGGCGACGTCCCGTGGGACGGACAAGAGATGGGCGAAATTCTGCTGCGCGGTCCGTGGATTGCCAGTGAATATTTTGAAGACGACCGCACCGCCGATTCGTTTCGCGACGGCTGGTTGCACACCGGAGACGTCGCCGTCATCGACGAAGAGGGCGTCGTCAAACTGGTGGACCGCACGAAAGACCTCGTGAAAAGCGGCGGCGAATGGATTTCCTCCGTCGATTTGGAGAACGCCCTGATGGCACACCCCGCCGTATTTGAAGCCTGCGTCACCGGCATCCCGCATGCCAAATGGGACGAACGCCCGCTTGCGTTCGTCGTGTTGAAGCAGAAGGACAGTGTCGCCAAACAAGACCTCCTCGACCATCTCCGAGGCCAATTCGCCAAATGGTGGATTCCCGACGACGTCGTGCTCCTCGACGAGATTCCGAAAACGTCCGTCGGCAAGTTTTTGAAACGAGCGCTGCGGGAGCAGTACCGCGACTTTTATTTGTAGGCAAGACCTGAGAACCCCTGAATAGGCTAGAAGAGGGAGGGGTTCTCATGAACGAAATGAAAAAGAAAACCGGCCTCGCTCGAGCTTCCGTCTATGTGTATTCCTTGCTCTTGCTGGTGTTCATCGCGGTGCAAATCGTCTTCGAAGTGCGCCGCGGACAGTTCTGGGATGACAACTTAGCGGAAAAAGCGGAGGTCTCCATCGCGAAGTTCCATGATCAGATTCAAGTGACCTACTTCACGTGGATTTGCTCGATTGCAGCCGTCACGATTCTCTGGGCGATTGCGGTTGCGGTGAGCAAGCGTAGACAAAAAAAAGCATAATTTGGCTCGTACACACTTGTAGAGGGGGCTACCCCTCTTTTTTGTATGCATGTAGAATAGAGAGATAGACAAGGAGGTCGGAACTACATGCGAGAGGTGATCTGCGGCCCGTTCCACAGCGGGCATCGTGAACTGTGGGTACAGGAATTTCGAGAGTTGGTGGAGGCAGGTCGCGCGCAGACCTGCCTTTATATCGTGCCGACGCGCGGATTGGCAGGGGTCGTGCGGGATTCAGTGTTGGAAGGACTGCCCGGCGTGGTGGGGGAGCAGATTCTCACCCTGTTTGAAGTGGTCGAGGAAGTCCTGCGTCGCAGCGGGAACTCTTATGTCCGACTGGATGCTCTCGCGACGGAACGGTTGGTCGCAAAAGTGTTGCGTACGCTCGGACGAGCAGGCGTTCACTGGAACGGGGCATCACTGGAAGAACTGGCGCACAGTCCGGGTGTCGTCTCTGCGTTTCAACGCCACATCGGCGAATTGACGCGAGCGCGTCTCAACCCGTCGAAAATCGTGGAGATGGTGCGCGGAACGGCAGACGAACAGGCGATGGAAGTCCTCGCGCAAGTCTACGAATCCTACCGCAGCGAGTTGAAAAACGGCGCGTACCCGCTTCAGGATACGGAAGAAACCTACGTCGAAGCTGCCCGCATCTTGCGCGAAGACGGCTTGCAGAAGCTGTTCCCCGGAGTGGACCGTATCTTCATCGACTCTTTCGTGGACTTCCTGCCGCACCAGATGGAAGTCGTGATTCCGTTTTTGCATGCTGAGCGAGTGCAGATTTATTTGCCGTATCAGACGGAGCGTTGGCGTTGGATGGAAAGCGCGGCAGGTTTGATGGAGCAGACGCTGGCACAGTTTTTGGCGAATGGTTTGCAAGTGCGGTTGGAGGACGCCGATCCCGCCGCAGAACCAGACATCCCCGAGGATCTCCTGCACCTCCAAGCCCGACTCTTCGCCCCGCACCCGCAATCTCTGGAAAAAACACCGTCCCTTCGCACCTTCCGTGCGCGAACGGTGGAGAAAGAATGGCTGTGGGTCGCGAAGCAGATCAAGCACTTGCACCATGAGGGAGTTTCCCTGCGCGACATCGCCGTCCTCACAACGCAAGAACTGGAACACGGAGGTCTCTTGCACCGCGTCCTCACCCGCGAAGGAGTGCCTCTCCAGCAAAACGTCTCACTTCCCGTAGACCGTGTCCCGTGGTTGAGAGACCTCTTGACCCTCTACACCCTCGACGACGCGATCTGGCACCGCGACACGCTGGAAGTCCTCGCCGGAGCCGACGCTTTGCTCGGAGACCACCCGTTAAAAGGCAAACAAACCATCCCGCAACGCCTTTCCCGCCAACTCGGCGTCGTCAAAGGCCAAGCGTTATGGAAAAAGAGAGTCGAGGAGCAACTGGGATTCGACTTCGAAGGCTCGCCCAACGCAGAACTTCGTGCCCTCTACGACTTCCTCAACCTGCTCGCCGCCAAAACCGCTTCACTCCCGCGCACAGCAGACGGCGCAACGCATGCGGGAGCGATGCGGGCGCTTTTACCGGAGCAGGGGACGTTCCAACATGCACTGGTTCAGCGATACCGCGAGAACTCCGGCTACGGTCTCAACGACTTGCAACGCGACCTCCGTGCCCGCGAGTCTTTGGAAAAAGTGCTCGACGCCCTCGAGCACATGGACGCCCTATTAGATGAAGAAAGTGCCTACACCCGAACGGAATTCGTCCAACTTCTCGGCAATTACCTGAACGCGGAGGAAATCACTCTCGAACGCGGCAAACCGAACGGCGTTGCTCTGCTGAACCCCTCTGCCGCGCGGGGACTCACGTTTAAGCATGTCTTTTTCGTCGGCCTTAACGAAGGCCAATGGCCGACCGTCCCGAGTGCTTCTTGGTTGCTGCGAGACGCTTTGCGCGAAGAATTGACCGACCGCGTCTCGTTGCTCGCTCCGCAAGTGCAGATCGACCAGCAACGCCTGTTTTTCCTCATGGGCTTGCACACCGCGACCGTCGGGGTCTCTTTTTCCTACGTCAGCGCATCCAAGCAAGACCTCCCGTCCCGCTTCCTCTCTCAACTGTTTGAGATTGCACCTCATCTCGCTGTGGAATCGGACGACTATCTGGGCGGCTCGGCGCTCTACCCGCAGTCGCCCAAGGACATCTCCAACCAAGCGGAAGCCCGCGACTGGCTGGCCGCGATGCAGCGTCGCACGAACCGGAACGCCGAAGACGTACTCGCAGCTGAAGCTCTTCTGCAAGTCGAGCCTGACTTCTGGAAGCAAGTTCGTTCCCAAGTCGAAGGCGAGCAAGCCCGCGCCGCATCTGTCGGAGAGAGCCGCTTCGACGGCCTGCTCCAATCTCAAGAAATCCGTGATGAACTCAGCGACCGCTACTCCACCGAACGCATCTACAGCGTTTCGCAATTCAACCGCTACGGCGAGTGCGGCTATAAATTTTTCCTCTCCCGCGTGCTCAACCTCGACTCCACATCGGAGGAGGAAGCCGAACTCTCCGCGATGGAGAAGGGCAACCTCTACCATCGCGTTTTGAACCGACTCTACGACCAACTGCGCGAAGTCGACCGCGTGACCACTGAGTTGATCGACTTCATGCGAAGCCAACTTCAGACGCTTTTTTCCGAGGAATGGTCCCGCGCCCAATCCAACCGCTACACCGAAGTCGGCCTGCGTCAACAACTCGAACGCGACCGCTTGCTTCGCCGACTCCGCGATTGGTTCGACGGCGAAGCAGAAGCCTGGAAAGCCCAAGGCATCGCCCTCGTCCCGCGCTATCTCGAATGGGTCTTCGGCATGAACAGCGGCCCCGAGCACGACCCGCGATCCCAGCGCGAACCGATCACCGTAGGCGACCTCAAACTTCGCGGGCAGATCGACCGCATCGACGCCACGCGCGACGGCAAATTCATGGTCGTCGACTACAAAGCGAAAAACACCAAACCGATGCCCCGCGCCATCCAGAACGGTATCGACTTCCAACTTCCCGTCTACGTGCGCGCCGTGGAACAAGCGCTTTTCCCTGACGGAGAAGTCGTTGGAGCTGCGTATTATTCAATCGAAAAAGTGGACCGTTCCACGAGCGCACTCGTGAAGGCCCCCTATCTCGACGCCCTTGGCATGGGCAAGAAAAAAACCAAGTTTGACGACGAATCGTGGAACGAGTTGCTTTCCACGTCTGAAGTCATGATGCACGACTACCGCCAACGCATGGCAGACGGTCAATACCCTGTCTTGCCGAGCGACGAAACCCATTGCACGTTCTGCGACTTCCGAAAAGTCTGTCGCCACAATGCCCTGCGCACCCTGCAGAGAGGAGCTGTGTCCGAATGACCGACCCCCGACCCACAACAGGCCAATGGAAAGCCATCCGCGATCTTGAACGTCATCTGACCGTCTCCGCAGGGGCCGGTGCGGGCAAGACGTGGGTGCTGACCGAACGCTACACCGCCATGCTCGCAGGCTATCCGCTGATTCTGCCGCCGCTGGAACTCGAAACTGAAGCAAACGCAGACTCCGACCAACATCCCAGCCGACCCGGTCAAATTGTCGCGATCACGTTCACCAAGGAAGCGGCAGGGGAGATGAAGGCGCGAATTCGGGAACGACTCTCTCGTTGGAAGCACGAAGCGGCCGACGAGGACAAACGCCGTATCGCGCTCTTGCAAGAAGAAGTCGAACGCGCCACGATCACGACGATCCACGGGTATTGCTCCGACCTCTTGCGCCAATATCCATTAGAAGCGGGCATCGATCCGCAAGCCCGCGTACTGGAAGAGAGCGAAGCGATGTTTCGCCTCGAAGAAGCGGTGCGCGAAGCCCTCGACGAAGGACTTGCCCGCGAGGACGCAGGCACGCTCGCTCTGATCACCGAGTACGCCTACGAACCGCTTCTCCGCCACATCATGGATTTTTACCCGAGCGTTCGTGAACAGACGGAGGACTTCACCGGCATGACCTCGCACACGCTTGCCATGCTGGACGAACTGAGCGCAGGTCTTGAATCGGCTGTCGATACGCTGGAATCCCTCATCGGCAACATCCTCAGCCTCGACCTCGACGCTCTCGATGCAAAAAAAGGCTCTGTCGCCCGCGCCCTTCGCCTTCGTGCGGAGTACCCGGCGATCTCCAAAGTCCTCACCCAATGGCGGGCAAGCGGCTGGGAGTATACGCCTGACATCGCCGTGATTCTCGAAACACTCACGTCCGGCTGGGGTGTGCTCGTCAAGGAACTCAAACCTGACGTCAACGCTCTCAAAGCCCACGTACCCTCCGTTTCTCGCCACATCGTCCCATCCGGCTTGCGTGATACAGTCGTGTACCTCGCCGATCTTTTACAAGCGGTCCACACGCTCTATACCGAGAAAAAAAATCGAGACCGCGCCCTCGATTTCACCGACCTGCAAAACCTCGCCGTCCGTCTCTTGCAACGTCCCGACGTGCGCAATTGGCAGGCGAAATCCTTGCGTTTTCTCATGGTGGACGAGTTCCAAGACACCAACCCCGTGCAAAAACATCTCCTCGACGCGCTCACCACAGGCAACGACGACTTGCGCCTGTTCGTCGTAGGGGATGCCAAGCAATCGATCTACCGGTTCCGCGGAGCCGACCTGCAAGTATTTCTCGACACGCAGCGCGAAGTCGGCGAGTCCGGCGGGGAACACGTCCCGCTCGCCCACAACTTTCGTACGCAGGAGCCGATTATCACCTTCGTCAACTCGTTGTTCGACCTGCTCATGCCGGGCACGTACGAACCGATGCAAGCGACTCGCCCGGCGACGCACGACCAGCCGATGGTTGAAGTCCTGCATTTGACCGAGGAACCCGGCTCCCTCGAACAAAAATTGATCGAAGCCCGCATCGTCGCAACCAGAATTCGCGAAATGGTCGGGGGAGGTAGCACGCAAGATTTCGATGGCTCCTGCGGAGAGTCCCTACTCCCGAACCGAGACGGTACCCTGCGCACCGTCCAATACCGCGACATCACGATCCTTTTTTCCGCGATGACGCACGTCTACATCTATGAGCACGCTTTGCAACAAGCGGGCATCCCGTACTACATCGTCGGCTCCCGCGATTTTTTCCGCCGTCAGGAAATTTTCGACCTCGTCTCCGTCCTGCAAGTGCTGGTTGAGGAACACGATACCGTCGCCCGAATCGGAGCCCTGCGCTCGCCGTTGTTCGGGGTCTCTGACGAAGCCCTCTACTGGCTCGGTCGCGAGGGACTGACAGCCCCCGATTGGCGAGAGCTCCCAAACTGGCACCGCCTCGCACTCGATGACCGCGAAAAACTCATGCGTGCCCAAACTCTCTTCCAACTCTGGCGCGAAGAGAAGTCTTACAAAAACGCCGCCGAAGTTCTCACCTCCATCCTCCACCACACCGGCTACGAGCAAGCCCTGCTCCTCACGTTCGGCGGTGACCAAAAAGTCGGGAACGTCCGCAAATTGGTGGAGATCGCCTACGACCAGCCCCCCGAGCGGGGAAGTGTGCTGGCGTTTTTATCCGAAGTCCAGAAACGCATCGACGGCGAAGTCAGGGAGGAGGACGCCCAAGTCGAGTCCGACCAAAGCGACGTCGTCAAGATCATGACGATCCACAAGTCCAAAGGGCTCGAATTCCCCGTGGTCATCTTGCCCGACATGGCCCGCACGTTCAACTTGAGCGAGGGCGGCAAGTTCCGCTACGATTCGAAACTGGGCCTCGTCCCGTCCTTCACGGAGAACGACGCTTGGAACGACTTCGGCTACTCGACCAAGCTGTCCGAAGACAACAAACAAAAAGCCCTCGCCGAAGAACGCCGCAAGCTCTATGTCGCCATGACCCGCGCCCGCGACTACCTCTTGCTCGTCGGCACCCGCGCCCTTGAGAAAAAAACAGCCCCCACGCTCGAAGACTCGCGCTGGTTCGGCTGGCTCCAAGCAGCCGAAGTCCAGAACTGGGAAGGCGTGCGCTGGGTGCAGATCGGACCGACCGAGGGCACTTTTGAAAAAAATACAGCAGTCGCAGAAGCCACACCAACCCTTGAAATCCCGGAACGCCCCGGCACATCGGAACCTCCGCTCACGGAACTCTTCCCGCTGCTCGGCCCGATCCAACCGCGTGCTGACGAGATGCCGGGGCTTACGCTGTCCGTCTCCGCCCTGCTCACGTACTTCACCTGCCCGCGCCAATACTTCTACAAGTACGCACTTCGTCTGCCCGAACTGGCACGACCGCTGGAAGACACGCAACAAATTTCACTCTTCGATGCGGACGAAACGGTAGAGGAGCCCAACCTCACCTCCACCGAACTGGCCGACACCGACGCCGAGCACGACCCGACCGTCCGAGGCACGCTCGTCCACCGCGTCTTGGAACTTTTGCAAGACCCGGCAGACCTGCAAACACTGCTTCGCCATGCCCTCGCCGAACGCAAAATCGTCGGGGACGAAGCGGACGCTTGGATTCCGATCCTAGAGGGAGACCTGGTCCGCTATACGCAGAGCGAGATCTTCCGCGAAGTCCAATCGGCAACCGAACAACACAGCGAGATGATGTTCCGCCTGCGCGCCGGTCGCCACGCCATCACGGGGGTCATCGACAAGCTCTACAAAAAAGACAACGGACGTGCCGTCGTCCTCGACTACAAAACCAACCGCATCACCCGCCGGCAACTCAAGCGAACGACGCACCACTACACGCCGCAGTTGCAACTTTATACGCTCGTCGCTGTTGAACTGCTCGGTTGGCACGTCGAGCGGGCCGTTCTCTATTTCACAGCCCTCGACGAGGAATCGGAAGTCTCGATTGCGCCGGCCGATCTCGAAACCATGCAATCCCGCCTCCAAGCGGCTTGCGACCACATCGCCATGCATGACGACGAGACCGACTTTGCGCAGACCGAAGAACTTGGCACGTGCGGACGATGCCCGTACCAGTTGATTTGCCGAGGAGATATGCTATCATGACGAAGGAAGGAGCGATCTACCCATGAACTACCAAGACTACGTAACCGCCATTCAAACCATCGCGTACGAATACATCCCGAACGAGCAACCCCTGACGCGCGAAGCGGCCGACCAACTCGGCGCCCGCCTGCTGGGACTCGACATCGTCAACCCGATTCCGACCCACACCACCCGCCACCAAACGGTCATCTGCTACCGTGAAAAAGGCAACTGGGTCCCGGTTACCATCCATTTCCAAACCAACGACCAAGGCACCATCCGCTACGCCCGTATGCACGCCCCCAGCTTCGTGAAGGAATACGGCGAAGAACTCATCTAATTCAAAAAAGAGGAGCCCACCACGCGGCTCCTCTTACTTTTCACTTCCATAAAATTCCCACCCGCAAGCCATACTACAAAAGCGACAAAACAACCCCCGCCTTCGACAGAATCTCTCACGCATGGGTACAAACTTGCGGAGAATACAATAATAAGGCATCATAAAAAATGGATGAATCCCGCCAAATTTGCTATGATCAAATGTGTGATTGGAATTGCGAGAAGAAGGGGGCGTCCCGTGTGTACGGACGTGATTGGGAGACGTTCTTACTTCCCTACGAACAGGCCGTGGAGGAGCTCAAGGTCAAGTTCCGCTCCTTGCGAACCGAAATTAAACATAAGGAAGAATACACCCCGATCGAATTCTGCACCGGTCGGGTCAAAAAAGTCTCCAGCATTATCGAAAAAGCCAAGATCCTCAACATCCCGCTGGAGAACGTAGAGGAAGTGCCGGACATCGCCGGCATTCGAATCATGTGCCAGTTCCAAGAAGACATGCACCGCGTCGCCGAGCACATCCGCGCGCGCAAGGACATGACCGTCGTGGAAGAGCGCGACTATGTAACCAACCGCAAACCGAGCGGGTATCGCAGCTACCACTTTATCGTGAAGTACCCGGTACAGACGGTACACGGCGAGCAAGAACTGTTGGCGGAGGTCCAATTGCGGACGTTGGCGATGAATTTCTGGGCGACGATTGAGCACTCGTTGAACTATAAATACAAAGGCAACATCCCGGAACAAGTCCGCGAACGACTGGTCCGCGCTGCCGAAGCCTCCTACCGTCTCGACGGCGAGATGTCGGCGATCCGCGACGAGATCAAAGCGGCGCAGATCCTGTTCGAGACCAAATCGAACACCGTGGCCGACATCCTCTCCATGATTGAAAAAATGATTCACAACGGCCATCTCGAACTCGCCGCCGAATACCACCAGAAATTCCACGAAGCACAGTCCGAGGACATCCAAGCCTTGCAACACCTGTCCGAAGAAATCAAGCAAGTGCTTCATCAACAAGAGCAGAACAACTCCTTTTTCTAAGCAAAAAAAGAGCGACCGCACATAGCGGTCGCTCCTTTTTTTTTCACGTCGGGGGATTAGCAACCCGCGCCGTAACCCGGGGTTAGCAGAACGAACAGGACGAAGATGATCAAGAACACAACCGCCCAACGGGTGTAGCCACCAAAGGTACCCATCAGTAAATCCCCCTTTCCGAGAACATGCTGTATCCTATGTCCCACGAGTCAAATCGGAATAGGCGGATGGACGGGGTCGAACGAAAATGTGCGATTGTCCCGTATAAAAAAACTCCAACACGAGAAAAAACGCCAAAATTCCGCATAGACTGTGACAAAACCTTTCCCACAACGCGAAAGGAGCGGTCTGGTGATCACGGAGGAAGACGTGCGCAACGAGTTGTTGGAAGTATGGGACCCGGAGTTGATGATGGACATCGTCAATCTGGGGTTGGTGTATGAAGTGCAGGTTCTGGAAGCGGGAAGCCGTGTTCGGGTGGTGATGACGCTCACTGCCATGGGGTGCCCGGCGTTTGACTCCATGCGGGACGACATCGTCGGTCGAGTCTCCGCACTCCCCGGCGTGGAGACGGTCGACGTCGAGCTGACATTCTCGCCCCCTTGGTCAAAAGACCTCATGTCGGAGGAAGCCAAGACCGTGTTTCGCTACTTATTTTAGAAGTCTCCAAGGACGACCTCTTTTGCATAAAAATGGAGAGTTGCCGAAATTTCCACACTTACGACCCGCGCATCGCGAGCCGCGGTCTCGAAACATTTGAGTATCCCCCTACTCTCCCTGCAAAGAGGTGTCGAATTCCCATGAAAAGCCCACGATGGCCTGTTTTCCTCTTCGCGATTCTGCTTGGACTCGCAACGGGAGACGCCGTCCTGTCGACCGCCGCGCAAGCCAGTCATTCACAAACCCAATACGAGTTGCAGCGATCTACACAGCCGAGCACTCTACACATACCTGCACTTTCCTCCAAAAAAGCCTGATGCCAACGAGCGCATCGGGCTTTTTTCCGTCATATGCTGTAGTACCCACATGGAGGGAGGCTTCTCAAATGGCACAACCGCTGTTACAGATCGAGGGCCTGCAAGTCTCCGTAGACGGCAAACCCATCGTGCAAGGGCTCAACCTGGAAGTAAAGGGCGGCGAAGTTCACGCGGTCATGGGCCCAAACGGAACCGGAAAAAGCACATTCGCCCAAGCCTTGATGGGCCACCCGCGCTATGAAGTGACAGCAGGCAAGGCCGTGCTTGACGGCAAAGACCTGCTCCAGATGAGCGTTGACGAACGGGCGAGAGCAGGCCTGTTTCTCGCCATGCAATACCCCGCCGAAATCCCCGGCGTTTCCAATGCCAACTTCATGCGACTTGCGGTCAACGCACGACGAGGAGAGGGCAACGGCTTGCCTGTCTTGCAATTTCACCGCCACTTGATGGCGAAGATGAAGGAACTCGGCATCGAGCCGTCCTTTGCCGAACGCTGTCTTAATGAAGGCTTTTCCGGCGGAGAGAAAAAACGCAACGAAATCTTGCAAATGGCCCTGCTCAAACCGCGCATCGCCATCCTCGACGAGATCGACTCCGGTCTCGACATCGACGCCCTGAAAATCGTCGCCAAAGCGGTCAACGAGATGCGCAATCCCGAGATGGGCGTCCTCGTCATTACGCACTACCAGCGATTGCTGAATTACATCGAGCCCGACCACGTCCACGTTCTGCTCGACGGTCAGATCGTCCGTTCCGGGGGCAAGGAACTCGCCGCGCAACTCGAAGAAAAAGGCTACGACTGGGTCAAGGAAGAGAAGCAACGCGAGGATCAAGCCAAACTCGCCGCCTCCGATCCGCGACCTCCGGAAGCGTTCGACCCGCCGGAAGGGGGTTGTTTCTCATGACGGTAGATGCGGTGGGCAAACAACTGGTGCAGATCTTGACCACGCAACGGCAGGAGCCGAACTGGTTGCGCGAGATGCGTGAACAGGCATTGGCGGCCTACGAACAATTGCCCGCCCCGCACACCCTCGATCTACGCACTCGACCCTTCGGCCCGTTTGCACCGCGCGACCCGGACCGCGCCTGTCCGGAACGCTGGGAGATGATGACGCCCTTTCAATCGGAACGCGGTCGAAAAAAAGCCGAGGTCTCCCGCCTCGTCTACGCCAATGAACGCAAGATTGCACATCATCTGGACATGGAAGTCGCGGAGAACGGCGTCATTTTTGCCGACTTGTCCTTGGCGGTTCGCGTGTTTCCAAGCCTCGTCGAACCGTATCTCGGGCAGGCGGTCACGGCGGACGACAAATGGACGGCGCTCTCGACGGCCGTGTGGAACCTGGGCGTTTTCGTCTACGTTCCAAAAAACGTGCAGGTCCGCGTCCCGTTGCAAGCCTGGTGGCAACGCACCGTCGGCGGCGGACAGCTTCATCCCCGTCTGCTCGTCGTCGCCGAGGAGGGCAGCGACGTAACGGTGGTCGCAGGCGAAGTCTCGAAGTTGCAAGAGCAAGCGTTCGGCGTTTTTGTCGCCGAGATCTTTGCGAAGCCGAACGCGCAAGTACGGTTGGCTTTTTTGCAAGAGCATGACCCGCAGATGACGCGAGCGGCGCATGTTCGGGCGAAAGTGGAACGAGATGCGAGGGTGCAGATTTTTGCTCATGACCGTGGATCGGGTACGGGTTTGGTGGACGTGATCGTCGAACAAACGGGCGACGGTTCGGAAGTCTGGCTCGACGGGTTGGTGACCGGAACGGGGAAGCAGCACCTCGATTTGACGTTGAAAGCGGAACACATCGGCCGCCATACGCTCTCCCGAATTCGCACGCGAGCCCTGCTGACCGATCATGCCAAGGCGACTTGCCGTGCCGTCTCCCAGATTGAAAAAGGAGCCGTCGGCACCGACTCTTCCCAAGAAGAGCGCGTCCTGCTCTTGAGCAAAACGGCGCAGGCGAATCCGATTCCGATGTTGCTGATCAACGAAGAAGACGTGCGCTGCGACCATTCGGCCTCCGTCGGACCGCTGTCGGAAGAGCAGTTGTACTATCTGAAATCAAGAGGCGTCACCGACTTTGAAGCGCGCAAGTTGTTGCTCAAGAGCTTCCTCGCCCCGCTTGTGCAAACGTCGCCGTTGCCGGTGGGAATGGAAGTGCTGACAGACAAGTGGCTGGATCGAAAGGGGGTGCTGAGATGAACGATTTTCCATTGCTGGAACGGGAGATGAACGGGCGTCCGCTCGTCTACCTCGACAACGCAGCGACGACGCAAAAACCCCAGCGGGTCCTCGACGTCATGGAGCGGTACTATCGCATGCACAACGCCAACGTCCATCGGGGGGTCTACCAACTTGCCGCCGAAGCGACAGACTTGTACGAAGCGGCGCGGGCCAAGGTCGCCGCTTTTTTGCATGCGCAAGGGGAGGGACAGATCGTATTTACGCGGGGGACGACGGAGGGGATCAATCTCGTTGCACAGGGGTATCTCGCGCAAAAGTTGCAGCCGGGGGATCGGATTTTGTTGACGGTGTCGGAGCACCACAGCAATCTCGTGCCTTGGCAACGCGTGGCCAAGGAGCGGGGGGCGGTGCTTCGCTTTTTGCCGCTGCTTTCGGATGGAACGATTGATCTCGTGGCCGCGGCGAGAGAAATTACGCCGCGCACGAAATGCATCGCTCTCGCCCACATCTCCAACGTCCTCGGCACCATTCACCCGATTCGTGCGCTTGCCGATCTTGCACATGCGGCAGGCGCGGTCATTGTCGTCGATGCCGCCCAATCGGTGCCGCATATGCCGGTGGATGTGCAAGCGCTCGATTGCGACTTTCTCGCCTTCTCCGGACACAAAACCTACGGCCCCACGGGCATCGGAGCTCTCTATGGAAAAACAGAACTGCTCGCCCAGACCGAGCCGGTGCAATCGGGCGGCGAGATGATCGACACCGTTGAACTGTACGATTCCACGTGGAAGCCGGCGCCGTGGAAGTTTGAAGCGGGGACGCCTGCCATTGCAGAAGCTGTGGGATTGGGTGCCGCCGTGGATTTTCTCACATGGCTTGGGATGGAGCATGTTCACGAAACCATACAGGACGTCACGCAGTACGCGTATGAAAAACTGCGTGAGATCGAAGGACTCACTCTCTACGGCCCCACCTCGCGGGGCGGCGTCATCGCGTTCAATCTCGGCACGATTCACCCGCACGATGTCGCGACCGTCCTCGACGCGCATGGCATCGCCGTTCGTGCCGGCCATCATTGCGCCCAACCTCTCATGCGCTGGCTGGGAGTGACTTCGACAGTCCGTGCCAGTTTCGGCATCTACAACACACGCGCTGACGTCGACGCCCTCGTAACCGCACTCGCTCGTGTAAAAGAGGTGTTCCACCCATGACCCCGAACCTCTCCGACCTCTACCGCCAAGTCATCCTCGACCATTCCCAGCACCCGCGCAATTTTGGAACGCTGGACGGAGCGCTCACCGTCGCCTTGCGAAATCCAACGTGCGGCGACGAAGTGACGCTTTTTCTCGACGTGCAGGACGGCGTGATCCACAGGGCTTCCTTTCAAGGCCACGGTTGTTCGATCTCGATGGCGTCCGCTTCCATGCTCACCGAATCGGTCATCGGACTTCCGCTTTCAGAGGCTCTCCACCTCAACACCGAATTTCGCAACCTCTTGCAAGGCCATACCTCTGATCCCCACCTCTTGGGCGATCTCGAAGTCCTCGTCGGCGTCGCCCAGTTTCCCGCTCGCATCAAATGCGCCCTGCTCTCGTGGAACGCTCTTGAGCAGGCGATTGGAGGGACCACCCCATGAGCGATCCTGAAAAAAAACCACCCAAGGAACTCCCGACTCTCTCCACCGACTACCGCTTTGGATTTCGCGACCAAGACATCTCCGTCGTCAAGTTCCAAAAAGGCCTCACCCGCAAAACGGTCGAAGAGATCTCCTCCCTGAAAAACGAACCCGGCTGGATGACCGACTTCCGTTTGAAGGCACTCGAGATCTTTTTTGAAAAAGAGATGCCGACCTGGGGCGGCGATCTCTCCGGCTTGAAGTTTGACGATATCACTTATTATGTCAAGCCCACCGACCGCCAAGGCAAGACGTGGGAAGAGGTGCCTGAGGAGATCAAAGACACGTTCGAAAAACTCGGCATCCCCGAAGCGGAGCGCAGTTTCCTCGCCGGCGTCTCCGCGCAATACGAGTCCGAAGTCGTCTACCACTCCATGCAACAAGACCTCGCCGACAAGGGCGTGATCTTCACCGACACCGACTCGGCACTCCGCGACCATCCTGAGATTTTCAAAAAATTCCTCGGCACCGTCATCCCGCCGCACGACAACAAATTCGCAGCTCTCAACTCCGCCGTCTGGTCGGGCGGCTCGTTCGTCTACGTGCCCAAGGGAGTCCGCTGTGAAGTTCCGCTGCAAGCGTACTTTCGCATCAACTCGGAGAACATGGGCCAGTTCGAACGGACGCTGATCATCGCCGAAGATGACAGTTTCGTACATTATGTAGAGGGCTGCACAGCTCCGATCTACTCCACCGACTCCCTGCATTCGGCCGTTGTCGAGATTATCGTTCGCGACCGGGCACGCTGTCGGTACACGACGATTCAGAACTGGGCACCGAACATCTACAACCTCGTCACGAAGCGGGCGGTTGCTTACGAAGACGCCACGATGGAGTGGGTGGACGGCAACATCGGCTCCAAGCTGACGATGAAGTACCCTGCCGTCTACATGCTGGGTCCGCGCGCGAAAGGCACGATTCTCTCGATCGCGGTCGCGGGTCGGGGTCAGCACCAAGACGCCGGTGCCAAAGTCGTTCATTTGGCACCGGATTGCACGTCGACGGTCGTTTCCAAGTCGATCTCCAAACAGGGAGGCAAGACGACATACCGCGGGCTCTGCGAATTCGGGCCGAAAGCGACGGGGTCGAAAGCGAACATCAAGTGTGACACGCTGATTTTTGACGAAACTTCGACGTCCGACACGATTCCCGTGAACCACGTGCGGTCGGAGGGTGTGACGCTCGAACACGAAGCCAGCGTCTCCAAAGTGTCGGAAGAGCAGATGTTCTACCTCCGAAGCAGAGGCTTGACGGAGGAAGAAGCCACCACGATGATCGTCATGGGCTTCATCGAACCGTTCACCAAGGAACTCCCCATGGAGTACGCCGTCGAAATGAACCGCCTGATCAAGTTCGAAATGAAAGGCTCAATCGGGTAAAAAGGGGCCCTGACCGCTGAGACGCGGAAAGGGCCTTTTTTTACGTGATTCCCTTGTCGAACCCTGTCTCGGTCTGCCATACTAAAGGGTGAGAAGTAGATGAGGGGAAGTGGAGTTGTGGTTTGGGAGGCTTTTTTTAAAGGAGTACACCGGGAGGAACGACGCCTGTTGTCCGGACAAGGCACTCTGGGACAACTCTTGACGCATTATTTTGAGCAGACGATCCAGCGTCGGTATGCCGTCACCAGCGGCTATGTCTATGCCGTGGACGGTTCGCACATGGAACGCAGCAGCGATTTGATTCTCTTCAACCGCCTGCATACGCCGAAGATGCGCAGCGGCGTCGTGCCGTTGATTCCCGTCGAGACGACCGGGGCGGTGATTCAAACGGTGGAATGCCTGACGGAGAACATCCTGATCGACGAGGCACAACATCTCCAACAAGTTCGTGCGTTGCCGACCGAGTGTCCGGTTACGATGGGTCTGATCGTCTGTGCCGCCAGTGAATTGTCGCTGACGGAGATCCGAGACCTGCTCGTGGAGCAACAACGCGATGTGCCGTTGACCGAACGGGTCAGCGCCGTATTTGTCTTGGGACAAGGTCTGGTGCTCTACGACGACCCGATGACGCAAGAAGCGCGGTACTTCCCGCTGGAGAGCTCTCGGATGACAGCGTTGGAGCGTGGGGAAGACACGTTGTCGTTCCTCATGCTGTATGTGTGCAGCTATTTGAATTCGATTGAATTCATCCCGCCGAACTTCCTCAAGCTCCTGTCAACTCAACACATCCCGGCGGAATAGGCAAGTCAGACCGGAAAACATAACTTTTGAGATACGTGAAGAAATGACCCCGCAGAACCGCTTTGCTCGTGTTTACGGGGTCGCTTGTTGAAACCGTTAAGTTGAGGGGAAGCTTTCGAAGCAGTATGATAAGGACATCAACCACGCACCAACGTATACAACAACGAACGCTTGATCATACTAAGCAACATACACACCAGTGAATCTAACGTTGATTCCTGCGGTGTTCGTCTGGGTTCTTCGTGTTTTGAACCTTGAGTGTTTCCAGGGAGACAGAACTCGCGAGTGAATGACACGCCCACCTCCTTTCGAGGACGTATGGGAAGTCAGAAACCGCGACGGGTCACCCACCTGCTGATAGCAGGTTCTGAAACACAGAGCTCGACGGCACAGGCGGGATACATATTTGAAAGACGAGAACCGTATGACGGCTTGCAGAATCTGCAAGCCGTCATTTTTTATAATCAGGGCAGAGTATCTACCAAGGAGGGTGAATTCTGTCATGGGAAAAAAACTTCAAGATATCAAACTGTCCGTTCTGGATCTTTCCCCGGTGATCAAAGGGGGGACACCCGCCGACTCGCTGCGAAACAGCTTGGATTTGGCTCAACACGCAGAGAAGTGGGGCTACCATCGGTTCTGGTTGGCTGAACACCACAACATGACCGGAATCGCGTCTTCGGCGACCTCCGTCGTGATCGGATATATTGCGGGCGGCACGTCGACGATTCGTGTCGGTTCGGGCGGCATCATGTTGCCAAACCATGCACCGCTGCAAATCGCGGAGCAGTTCGGGACGCTGGAATCGCTGTACCCCGGACGTATCGACCTCGGATTGGGTCGCGCACCGGGTTCCGACCAAGCGGCGGCTCGTGCGTTGCGCCGCGGTTTGAAAAGCAACGGCGACGACTTCCCGGAGCTGGTCGAAGAATTGCGCTCGTTCTTGAAACCGCCGGTCGATCCGGAGAGAATGCCGGTGCGGGCCGTTCCGGGCGAAGGCTTGGACATCCCGATCTACCTGCTGGGGTCCAGCGACTTCGGAGCGATGCTTGCGGCACTGCTTGGCTTGCCGTACGCATTCGCCAGCCACTTCTCGCCGGAGTTCACGCTGTCAGCGTTGGAAATCTACCGCAAGAATTTCCGACCGTCCGACGTGTTGGACAAACCGTACGCGATGGTCGGCGTCAACGTCTGTGCCGCTGACACCGCTGAGGAAGCGCAATTCTTGGCAACTTCGATGCAACAGCAGTTCCTCTACCTCCTGCGCGGCCGTCCGGGCCAATTGCAGCCTCCGATTGAGAGCATCGACCTCATCGCGACCGAATATGAAAAAGTCGCCCTGCAACAACGCATCGGCTCCTCCATCGTCGGCAGCAAGCAAGTCGTCGAACAAAAACTGCAAAAGTTCCTCGACGACACCCAAGCGGACGAAATGATCGTCAACGGGCAGATTTTTGACCACAACGCTCGGTTGCGCTCGTACGAGATCGTGTCGGAGTTCATCGGTCGTTCCTGATGGAGAAAGAACTTCAGCCACAATGTTGGCGGGAGTTCTTTTTTTCTCCGAACAAACCAAACGTACGGTTGACGATTTAGACTGACTGTTCTAAAATAGAAACATGTAATGAATGGACACTCATTCATTGAGGTGAGAACGATCGCACAGAAAAAAAATAATGAAAAGTACGAAGCGATCTTGAACGCCGCCGTCAAGGTGATCGGTCAAGCCGGTTACCACAACGCCCCGATCTCCAAGATCGCGCGGGAAGCCGGGGTCGCTGACGGAACTGTCTATCTCTACTTTAAGAATAAGGAAGACATCCTCATCTCGATTCTCCGCGAGACCATCGGCACCATCGTCGACCGTCTCGGTGAGGAGTTGCAGGGGTTGGAGGACCCGGTTGCGTGTTTGAAGCGATTGGTCACCGTCTACTTTGAGACGCTCGGGACCAATCCGGACCTCGCGATGTTCACGCAGGTGCATCTGCGCCAGTCGAATGCCGAGATGCGCAAGCAGATCGGCGACATCATCAAACCCTATTACACGATCATCGACGAGGTGATCGCCAAGGGGATTGAAGCCGGAGTTTTCACAGAAAGACTCGATGCACGCATCACACGGCGCATGATCTTTGGTACAATGGATGAGACGATTACCGCCTGGATTTTGACAGGTGCGAAATACGATCTCCTGTCCTTGATTCCGCAGGTATGCGAGCTGATGATCGGCGGCCTCGCCGGTCAGATTCATTCGCACAAGTAACGAACCCCACTCTGAAAGGAGTTTCCCACCATGAATATTTTCGTAGCTCTCAAACAAACGTTTGATACCGAAGAGAAGATCGTCGTTGAAAACGGTTCCGTCAAGGAAGACGGCGTTCGTTTTGTCCTGAACCCGTATGACGAATACGCGGTGGAAGAAGCGATCAAACTGCGCGACGAACTCGGCGGCCAAGTCACCGTCGTCACCGTCGGCCCGGAGCGCGCACAGGAAGCTCTGCGCACCGCACTGGCAATGGGCGCTGACGAAGCGGTTCACATCACCGACGAAGCGCTGTTCGGCGATGAGTACAAAGTTTCCAACGTCCTCGCTTCGTACTTCAACGGCAAGGAATTCGATATCATCCTCACCGGCAACCAAGCGGTTGACTCCGGCTCCGGTCAAACGGCTGTCCGTCTGGCGGAACTGCTGAACATCGCGCACGTTTCCACGATCACCAAATTGGAGATCAACGGCACCGACGTCGTGGCACATCGCGACGCAGAGGGCGACCTCGAAGTCGTCGGCGCGAAACTGCCGCTGCTCGTCACCTGCCAACAAGGTCTGAACGATCCGCGTTACCCGTCTCTCATCGGGATTCGCAAAGCGAACAAAAAACCGCTCGACACCCCGTCTGCAGGCGACCTCGGCGTAGACGCAGCGATCTCTTCCAAATCCTCTGTGCAGGAAACCTTTCTGCCGGCGGCAAAAGCAGCGGGTCGCATCATCGAAGGCGACAACGCACAGCGCGTGACGGAACTCGTCAACCTGCTGAAAAACGAAGCCAAAGTCCTGTAATCGGATCGGTATCCTGACACACAGAGAGGAGCAGAACTCATGAGCAGAAACGTTCTCGTACTGGCTGACCTCCGCAACGGCGGTCTGCGCAATGTAACTTTTGAAGCCCTGTCCGCAGCAAAGAAAATTGCAGACGGCGGCTCTGTATATGCAGCGGTCCTCGCTGGCAACGGTGCAGCGGCACACGCAGACGCACTCGCACAATATGGTGCGGAGAAAGTCTTCGTCGTCGAAAACGCAGCACTTGAAAACTACGTACCGGATGCCTATGCAAAAGCTCTGGAATCCGTCATCAACGAATCGAAAGCAAACGTCGTGTTCCTCGCGCACTCCGCAATCGGCCGCGACTTGGCTCCGAAATTGGCGGCACGCTTTGGCGCCGGCGCTGTTTCCGACATCATCGGCGTGGAACTTGAAGGCGGCAACTTGACCTTCACCCGTCCGATCTACGCGGGCAAAGCGTTCACCAAGAACGTCGTTGCAGGCGACCTCGTCTTCGCAACTGTCCGTCCGAACAACTTGGAGAAATCCGAGCCGGAAGCGGGCATTACCGCTGAAGTCGTCACCCTCTCCGTCGATCTCCCGGCTGACTCCCTGCGCACCTTCATCAAAGAAGTTGTGAAAAAGTCTACCGGCGGCGTTGACCTGTCCGAAGCGAAGATCATCGTCTCCGGCGGCCGCGGCGTGAAATCGGCAGACGGTTTCAAACCGCTGCAAGAACTGGCAGACCTGCTGGGTGCAGCTGTCGGTGCTTCCCGTGGTGCTTGCGACGCAGAATACTGCGACTACGCGCTGCAAATCGGGCAAACCGGCAAAGTTGTAACCCCGGACCTCTACATCGCATGCGGCATCTCCGGCGCGATCCAACACTTGGCAGGGATGTCCAACTCCAAGGTTATCGTTGCGATCAACAAAGACCCGGAAGCTCCGATCTTCAAAGTGGCAGATTACGGCATCGTCGGCGACTTGTTCGACATCGTTCCGTTGCTCACCGAAGAACTGAAAAAAGCTCTCGCGTAACAGCGAGTGATTGAAAAAAAGTCATAGAAAAAAGACCTCCCCCACACCGGGGGCAGGTCTTTTTTTGTACACAAGGGTGGTTAAACCCCGGCGACCGTGTTGTTGTCAATACCGTCGATGTCGACGGTGTTGGTGCTGCTGACGCCGGTGATCGAGACGCCGAAGTCGCCCGTGAGACCGCCGCCGGAACCGGCGTAGGATTTGCTGGCCGATTTCGGGGCAATGAATCCTGTGTCGCCAAACACCAACTCGCCGGAGTTGCTGACGATCTTGAGCGGGCCTCCGATAATGGAAGGCATGGCAATCGCTCCTTCCTAAGAGAATGTGATGTGATTCTCTAGTAGGATATGACAGCGGACAAACTCGTGTGCGTCGCTTTAGCGAGTTGCTCCTACGGGACCGCCGGGACCCGTCTGTCCCACGACGACCTGTTGGGCGAGACCGCGGGTGATCGACACGTTGTGCGGCGTAAAGCATTCAGCATCGCCGAAGATGACGATGGCCGATGAGGAAATCGAGTTGATTTTGACGTCTCCGATCTTCACGTCGCCGGTATTTTCGACATACATTCTCACTTTCATCGCGCTTTTACACCTCGAATGTTGGGAATGATCGTTTCTTGACCTTCGCCAATGAAATTGGAGTCGGTGGTATCTTCGTCCGTTTGGTTCGCAAAGTGCAGGTTCGTGTTGATCGGCTCGGCTGTTTCTTTGGTGATGAAACTTGGAGCCCCACGATAGCCTCCATACGCTTCCCCATAGGAGAACGGGTCGACACATCCGTAGACGTCACCGATTTGGAGAACCGCACTGTTGGCGACGAAAAGGACTTTGGCATTGGCGATCACGAGTTGCCGAGACTTGTTGCGGGGGAACATGGGCGTTCGCCTCCTGGGCGTTTGTCTAAAATAGGCTATGGCGGGGGAAGGAAAGAGGTGCAGGTACTCACCCATGGGTATCCGTCCTGCATAAGATACGAGTAAGAACGTTGACGGGAGAAGGGTGGTGGTGGCGTCGTGCCCGCTATTTTGGGAACGTTGAAAGTCATAAACATCTCGTCGGGGGGAGTTTTGCACATCGGGGATTGCGGCGTGATTGCGCCGAAGACGACTGCCAAAACCTACTCGGGTTCCGGCTCGTTCAACACGGGTGATTTCCCGCAAACCTACAACGTCGTCAGTTCGACGAACACGAACGACAACGATCTGATTGACGATAACATTTTGACTGGAGTCTAAGAAAAAAGGAGGTGTCGCGATGCGCGTCACGCAGACGATCTCCATCGGGTCGCTCCGAATCAACTCCATGTCCAACTCCTCGATTCTCCAAGTCGGAACCACAGGCGCGATAAAAGCGCACTCCGAAGATATCAAAGAATACGTCACCCCGGCTGAAGCTGAACAAAAACTAGAAACCAAAGTCACCAAAGAACTCAAACCCATCTTCAAAAAAGAAAATCTCCCCCTCGAAAGCGTCACAGCCGGCAACGAACCTCCCCCCACAACAACATCCACCACCGCCAAATCGGGAACCTCAACCCCCACCGGAGGAGCCACCACAGGAAGCTCGACTTCCGCAGGGTCTGCTCCAGGAGCAGGAACCACAAGTGCGGCAGGGTCTTCCGTTAAAGAGGGAACCTCAAGTTCCACAGGGTCTTCTGCAGGAACGGGAACAACAAGTTCTGCAGGGTCTGCTACAGGAGCGGGAACCTCTAGTTCAACTGGGTCTACCGCTGGAACGGGAACAATCAGTTCAGCAGGGTCTTCCGCTGAAGCAGGAACCTCAAGTTCCACAGGGTCTTCCGCTGAAGCAGGAACCTCAAGTTCCACAGGGTCTTCCGCTGGTGCAGGAACCTCAAGTTCCATAGGGTCTTCCGTTGGAACGGGGACAACAAGTCCTGAAGAGTTTTCTACAGGAACGTGGACAATAAGTTCTGAAGAGTCTTCCACAGGAACGGGAACTGTGGGTCCCGCAGGGACTAGTGCAGATACGAGTGGGCATCTTGAACATGAGAGTTCTGTGAGCAGCCTCCCTCACCAAAAAGGCGAAAGTTCTTCCAGTACCAGCGGTGGCACGTATCAGGGTAAGGGGCTTGTGGATCAATATGGGAATCCTGTTGACGGAAACGGACATGAGTATACGTATAACGTTTGGTACTATCTCCGCTAAAAACCACCCGAGCCTCGGGTGGTTTTTTCTCATTTCTTTTTCTTCTGCCCCTTATCCTGAAACCGCTGCAATCCCCACACGCGATCCAACTCTTTCGCATACGCCCGACAAGCCGCATAATACGCCTCCCGAGCGGCATCACACTCCGGGCTTTCCTGACCAATCGGACACGCTTCCACACGCTTCTGTGCCGCCTCTATCGTTTTCACCCACATCGGATACGCAGAATCAAACTCTCCCAACGGCGGGGCCGGCAGCTCCGTATAAAAGGGATCGTCAAACAACTTTTGCCCCGTCACAATCGGGGACTCAAACCGCACGGCTGATGCGGACGACCCAAATCCCGGCGGATTGTACGAAAACAACCACGTATTGGGCACCACATCAGTCGGAAACTGCTTCCAATACTCCACCATCGACGAACGAAACGACTCCGACAACCCTGGAAACCCCGGCCAAAACAACCCGCCAAACCCTTGGCTCTCCTGCACGGTTTCTTCCGAGAACTGAGGCGGCTTCACCTTCGCCCCTTTTTTCTTCACCTTTGGCTTCAAAGGCACGCCCTCAATCGTCCGTGGGATTTTTTCAAACCCCTGAATCAACGGCTTCTGCTCTTCTCGCTTCTTTCGCTTCTTGGCCATCCCCAATCACCTCTCTCCACAGCCTATGCCGACTTGCACATCACGCGTGTCAATCTGACAAACCCGCACGCCAACTCGACAATTGCCCGGGAAATCGACAGCCTCTTCTGCAAATGTCGAAGAAAAAAAGACTCTGCCGTCCGTAGACGACAGAGTCTTCCTTTTACTGCTCCGAGATATCGACAGAGTTGATCACGATGTCTTCCTGCGGTTTTGAATTCTCACCCATTCCGGAAGCGCCGACCGGAGTCGCAGCGATCGTTTTCACAACGCTCATGCTTGCCGGATCGACTTCGCCAAACACCGTGTAGTTCGGCTGGCGGTTCAAGCTCGCCACATCATCGCCACTGCCGATGAAAAACTGACTGCCGTTGGTGTCGGGACCTGCGTTTGCCATCGCCACGATGCCGGCCGCATACGGCTTCGCCGGCGGGAGCTCGTCCTTGAATTGATAGCCCGGACCGCCTGTGCCCGTACCGAGCGGATCGCCCGTCTGGATCATGAAGGACTGGATGATGCGGTGGAACTTGATCCCGTCGTAGAAGTGATCCTTCGCGAGGAACACGAAATTGTTGACGGTCATCGGGGCTTTGTCTGCGAAGAGGTTGATTTTGATATCGCCCTTGTTGGTTTTGACGGTCGCCGTGTACTTCTTGGCTTTGTCGATCGTCATGTCCGGAGCTTTGGAATACTTGTTGTTTTTGCTCTTGGTGTCGGTCGAGGTGGTGTCCTTCGCCGGGGTCGTGGTGGTACTGTCCTTGGTCGGCGCGGGAGTCGTCGGTGCAGCCGACGAATCGTCGCGGGAGCAACCTGCAAGCAGGGTTGCAACGAGAGCGGTGCTAAGCAATGCGGTCATCCAAATGCGTTTCTTCACGTGTGATCCTCCAATCAAAGTTCCGGTACTTGTCCTCCTCCTATTGTAGCAAGCTGGAAATCCTACGCAAGTGCTGCAGGGTACGAAAAAAACCTCATCGCTATGGCGGCGGTGAGGTTTTTTGACAATTACTTGGGACCAAACACGAATTCCTGCGTCCACGTCTGTCCGCTGGTCTGGGTGTTGTAGAGGACGGAGGGTTTGTCATAGGGGGAGGTGATCAGCCAGCCTTGGTTTGCGTTGACAAAGGAGAGCTGACCGCCGGAGCCCGGAATCTGTTGTGTGGAATTGGTCCACGTCTTGCCGTTGTTGACGGTCCAGCCTGTCGAGATCGTGCCTTCACCACAAGCCCCGCAGAATCCGGAGAGCATGGCGACTTGGGAGTTTACGACTTCGAGGTAGCCGGGCTTGGAGGCCGGGCCTTTCGGACCGGTGTTCGGTGTGTCATAGCCGGGAGCAGTTCCGCCGCCCGCTGTGGATTGCGCGATCACAGGTTGCCAATTCGCACCGCCGTCCGATGTGTGAAAAATCGAAAAGGAAGTCTGCGTCATGCCGGATGAACCGACGATCATAACCCACGCGTCGACAGGGCTCGTCGTTTGCACCGAAGCGGTGACGGGAGGTTCTTGCGTCGGACGGGAGAACAGCTTCGTCCACGTCTGACCTCCGTCTGCGGTGTGTTGAATCTGAAAGGAATTGCCCTCTGCGGTGACAGCCCAGCCGTGGTTGGCGTCGGAAAATGCGGGATTGCCCATGAGGGAGTCGGGTGCCTTCACAGGTGTCCACGTTTTGCCGCCGTCTTGGGTGATCATATCGCTGCCAAAACCTGTGGTCTCGGAGACGAAATGCAGGTTGCGAACGTGGGCGGGGTGGGAAATTTCGTTCCAATGCAAGCCGCCGTCCTTGGTTTGCAGGACGACACCCCCGACTTCGCCATCGCCGTCATGACCAAGCGCCCAGCCTGTGTTGGCGTTGAGAAACGAGAAGGCGTCGATTTCATAAGGGCCGTCGTATTGGACATTCCAATCATGCCCGCCGTTGGTGGTGTTCAGGATAAAGCCCTTGCCGCCGACCCAGCCCCAATTCGAATTGGCAAAGTCCAGAGCGGTCACCGAATAGGAATGATGTGCCGTGTCAGCGGGTTTCGGAACGGACGTGGCCGGTTGATCGGGAACGGAGGGAGTCGGGTTGGCAGGAGCGGGGTTCGTCGTAGGACTCGTTGCGGCAGGGGACGTGTCTACGTTCATCGAATCTGCAGGCGTCGACGACGTTTTTTGCCCGCATCCGATGAGGGTGACGGAGAGTACCGTCGCCAGCACCGCCAAGCGGGAAAATTTTGTTTTCATCGAAAAAACCTCCTTGGTTTGTTTCGTTTGTAGATAGACGTTTCAACGAACTCGATTGTTACGGGTTGACAAAGATTGGGTGCGGCGCATAATATATAACCAACAAAACAATTTTAGATGGTTAGGCGGTGGCGCAGATACTTTCGGGTGAAGCACAACTTCGGCGGCAGTTTGGTACGGAGGAGCAGGCAGCGAAGTTGACGGAGCGGTTGGTGAGTTCGCAAGTGTCGATGCTGTTTCGGATGTACATCGAAGCCAGCGAGTTTTTCTTTTTGGCGACGTCGAATTCAGCGGGGGAGTGTGACTGTTCATTTCGCGGAGGCGGGCCGGGGACGGTGCGCGTGTTGGACCCGCAGACGTTGGTGTTCCCGGACTATCCGGGCAACGGGCTTTACCAAAGTCTCGGCAATCTCCTCGAAAACCCGCACATCGGCATGCTGTTCATCGATTTTGAAAAAGGCCAACGCCTGCGCGTGAACGGCGTGGCCCGAATTTCCACAGATGCACGAGACCTCGAACTGTTTCCCGGCGCACTCTCAGTTGTCTACGTGACGGTGCGCGACGTGTACACGAACTGCTCGAAACGAATTCCGAAATTGATCAAAGCGAACTAAGAGGAGGAGTTAGAGATGACGAACATGACGATGGGCGTTCACCATGTAGGCTTGTCTGTACGGAGTTTGGCGGAGTCGCAGTCTTTTTTCACCGAGGTGCTCGGGTTTGAAGTCGCGGGCGGGCAGGAGGGCAAGTCGGCGTTTCTCACCGATGGCACGACGATGATCACGCTCTGGCAAACGGCGGAGCAGGAAGCAACGCTCCGCACGGCCGGTCTGCACCATCTGGCGTTTCGCGTGCCGAACTTGGAAACGCTGCAGGAGTTGGAAAACCGTCTGCGCGAGCGCAAAGTGCCGATTCAATACGACGGACTTGGGGAGTACGGACGTCTGGCCGGGATCTTTTTCTACGACCCGAGCGGGATTCGGTTGGAAGCTGCGTTTGAGCACGGGGGAGAGACGGGCGGACTGCCGACCATCGGAGGCTGCGGGGGGCACGCGTGAGTTTTTTTGGAACAGGGAAAAAAGGAAAGCTCCCTTCGCCGTGACGAAGGGAGCTGTTTTTTTACGCGGAGAGCACTTCTTGGTTTAGCACCACGATGGGCTTCACCGTCTGTGCGAACTCCACGACCGTTTGCGGGTAGGTGATCGCTTGGAGAGACATCGTGCCGGCAGCCGGAGTTGTCAGGCCGACCGTCACTTCAATTCGTGTATCCGTCTCGTTGACGCTGTCCACGGTGACGGCATAACCGCCCGTGTTGCGCTCACCGGCTGAAATCAAGAGGTAGGTGGAGTCTCCGCTGTCGAGTGAGACAGCGCCCGAAGTTCCTTGGACCGCAAGCGCCGTGTTCTGCACGTCTTGCGGTAGAGCAGAGAGATCGGTGATTACTTGATACGAACTTGCGGGTTCCGTCGACGGAGACGTCGGGCGGATGATACCGGTCGGTTTCGTCGGGTTCGTTGTGGAAGTAGAAGCCCCGGCAGCTTGCAAACGCGCTTGCGTCCGCTCGACGATCATTCCCAGCTCATCGCGGGTCAAATCTTGGTTGCCGTGGAACAATCCATTCCCGTCCCCGAGCACAATTCCCAGACTGTACAAGGTCGAGACCGCCTGTTGTTGCCCGGTCGTCAGGGAGTTCAAGTCACGAAATGGCGCGGGCTGACCCCCGGCAAAACCGGTGTTCAGCGGCGGGAGTGCTTCAGCGAGGAAGACAGCTGCCTCGGCCCGGGATAAAGTGTCCGCCGGTGCGCCCGTTACGTTCGGCGACAATCCGATCTGGTTCAGTTCTTCCATGAACTCGATACGTGTTACCTTTTCGTTGGTCGTTGCCATGAGTCAACGCCTCCTTTATGATTTCACTCACTTGCATGGTAAGAGTATACGGAAGAATTTACCTATTTGCGACTGTTGTTTTCCTGCGAACACAAAATAAATTGGTGTATACTCAAATAGGGGTGAAGGTGGAGATGTTTTCCTATCATGGCGGAACATTATGGCTGGACTTCGTGAACACGCAATTTTTGGAGGCGGGAGAAGTCCGCGACGGGCTCGCCGACCTGAAGGACCTACATACTTGGATACAGGGGGCGGGAGTGGGAGAGCTCGTCCTCGACGAGGACGCTTTTTCCAAACTCAAGGTCCTGCGCGCGCAATTGCGTCACATCGCGGAGGAGGGAGGCTTGTCCGACGGGCATCTCGCGTGGTTGAACGACCAACTCGCCGCGTTGCCCGGTACTTGGACGTACCGAGACGGCCTTGCAGAGTTCCTCCCATATGGATGCTATTTGGAAAAAATGAGCTGGCTGTTGCTGCGCTCCTTGCTTGATTTTCTCACCGTGGGGCAGGTTGCTCGGTTGAAAAAATGCGGCAACCACCTCTGCATCCAATATTATTATGACACATCCAAAAACAACACGCGCCGCTGGTGCCGGATGGAGGTCTGCGGAAATCGGGAGAAAGCCCGCCGCCATCACCATCGACACAAAAGCAGCGCTTCGCAGGAGGATTCGACACCATGAACGAGCACGAACCACGCTATGTCGAATATGCGTTGACTGTCGAGGCAGATCGAACCGAGGACGTCATCGCGCGATTACAGGGACGAGGCATTGAATACGTCTGGGAGGAAGCTCCCATCGAGACGTTTGTAACGCCGGACGGCTACGGGTTCCAAGAAGCTGAGGTCGAGCAAGTCGTCGTCCGCGCCTATGAAGAGACGCAGGAGGAACTGACTCCGGAGGTTCTGGAACGACTGCGTATCGAGATGACCGAGTGGATGGGGAATCTCGCGTATTCTATAGAAGCAAGAATTCCGCAAGCCGTCACGGAAGACCCCGTGTACCAATTCAACGCGATCGAGATCAAGCCCGATCTCGTCATCCGTCCCCCGTGGGACGAAGAGCGTCGCGAGGGGGAACGAACGATTGTGATCGAGCCGGGAGCTGCGTTTGGCACGGGGGAACATCCGACGACGCGGCACTGTCTGGAATTGCTGGACGAGCTCTTGCAAGAGGGAGAAGCGTTTGCTGACTTTGGGGCGGGCTCGGGGATTTTGAGTTTGTTTGCGCGCATGAAGGGTGCAAGCGAAGTGGTGGCGATTGATCTGAATCCATCGGCGAAGAGTGCCGTGGAGTATCTGATGGAACTCAACGGCGTTTCGGGAATTGACGTGCGCATTGCGGACGTTTTTGCCGAATTTGCAGAGACTGTAGATCACTTCGACGTGGTCGCGGTCAACATCGGAGGTCAGGAAGTGATCGATCTCGCCGCGCTCTGCCTGCGCATCGTGAGAACGGACGGAACTCTGTTGCTCTCCGGCATCGTCGAATGGATCGAAGAGCAAGTCGTCAGCACCTATTCCGAACTCGGTTGGCACGTCACATCCCGCTTGCAAGGCGACGAGTGGGTCACGCTGGCTGTGAAAAAAGCGACGTAATTTTACACTTGCAACATCTGCGTCATCATCTCCACGTCGAGCAGGAGGCGCGGCAGAGTGTGACGGTAAGCGGTGATCAGCCCGATTCCGGCGGTGACTTCGCGTTCGCTTACTTGCAGCAGCAAGCGGTTGGGAGTCAGCGGCAGGGGATGGGGCAAGGCGTGGACGAGTTGTTTGGCGCGACGGCGGATGTGTCGGGCGGCGTCTTCGTAGGCGTCCGTTTGCACCAGCGGGTGCAGCGGCTCCCAAGCGCCGGTGAGAAATGTCGGGTGATGAGCGAGGGCTCGATAGACATCGGGCAGAGTGAAGAGGTCGTGAGCGGCGAGGATGTTTTGGAAAACGTGTCGTTGGGTGTGCGTTGCGTGTTCGATGCGCAGGAGTGGGATGTTGCGAGGGAAGTGCGGCAAAATGCCCGGTGGCCAGAATGCGTCCTCGTGGTTCTGACCGGAGATCGGACGCTCTGCGAGTGTTTCTTGCCAGGCGGTGAGCAACAGGAGAAGTTTGGCCGTCTCATAGCGAAACACAGGCAGCAGTGCAAGCGCGCCCCGGCGGTCGCGAGGCAATACGGAAGTGGACATAGGCGGAGGTTGCAGAGGTGGTTTGCGGTACGTGGTGAGTTCGGAGACCATTCGTTCCACATGGACGGAGAGCAAATTCGGTCGGCTCGCCTCAAACACCAGATGCAGGAAATTTGGATACAACGCCAACGCACGCAAGGGTTCACTGACGAGCGGGACGCGCATCGTCGCTTTGATGGTGTGATACAACTGACGCAAGCGACCTCGCGCTTCGCCTTCGGAAATCTCCGGCATGTTCATTCGACGTCCCCCTCCTTTCGTTCGACTCCTAAGTACAAAAAGTGTATGAAAAAAACCGGGTGGGCAACCCCGGTTTTTTTGCATTTATCCACTTTTTTCTTGAAGTTTTGAACGGACGTTTCCGTACGAGGGAAGCAAACGACAGACGATCGGTGCCAGAATTTCAAGCAATCCGCAGAGCAGAAAGACGCCGCGCACGCCAATCACCGTCGCCAGAGAGGTGCCGCACGCAATCGACAGCATCGAGAACGGCCCGTTGATCGGGCCGAATGCACCGTAGACCCGACCGCGCAAGTTTTCCGGGACGATGCGTTGAATCAGCGTATCGGTGACGATCATGTTCACCGAACCGATGATGCCAAACAGCGAGTAGCAGACCATCGCAAGCCACAGGGTGTTGCTCTGGGAGAACACGATGACCACGAGTCCGTCGAACGCAAACGACGCGATCAACAGCAGAAACACAGGCAGGCGGGAGATCAGCTTCGGCGTCACCAACGCCCCGAGCACGCCGCCGACCCCGATGCTGGAAAACAACCATCCCACGCGGGCGCTGACTTGATCGGGGGAGTCGGCGAGGTACTGTCCGACGAAGACCTGCGTCAGAGGGCCTTGAGTGGAGAAGCAGAACGTCATGATCACGGAGAAGAAAAACAGATACATGAGGATTGGCTCGGTGCGGATGTACGCCATCCCTTCGCGCACGCCGCCCCACATGCCGGTTTTTTCTCCCGATTCATCGGCCGCCGGTTGGGTGGACGGTTTGACGGTGACGAACAGCAACGCGGCCGCTGCGAGCAGTTGCACGACGACATTCACGGAGAACCCCGCGTGATAGCCAAATGTCGAGACGACAAGCCCTGCGAGGGCCGGGCGGAAGAACTGGGTCAGCGAATTCATCGTGACCATAAACGAGTTCATCGTCACATATTGGTCTTCGCGAACCAAGGTTGGCAACAACGCCCGATGCGGCGGCGTTTCAAAAGCGGTGAACGTCGAGTGCAACGCGGCCAGGACATACAACTGCCAGAGCTCGGTGGTGAACACCATGCCAAGCACAGCAGCCGCTTGTAGAATGCGAGACGCGATTAGAAGCGTCCGTTTGTTATAACGGTCGGCAAGCAACCCCGCCCAAGGAGCGAACAGAATCGACGGCAGGGTGTCGAGGATGCCCGACAAGCCGATGGCCATCGGGTTGTTCTCCGTCAAGGTCGCCGCTTGGGACCAAATGGCGAACAAGGTCATCGCCCCGCCGATCGACGCCAAATAATAGCTGAACGCATAGAACCCGAAGTTCCGATTGCGCATCAAATCGCGATACAAAAGCAAATCCTTCCACATTCCAAACACACTCCTCTCAAAAAAGGCAACAAAAAAAGCCGCGGGCGGCTACACCACCCACGGCTGTACTCCTCAGCACGTTGCAAACCGACTCAGGGAGCCGGCGGGGTAAGTGATGCGCCAAAAATGGACATAGTGATCCCGTAAACGTCGAAAGCGTTCATCAGAACTTTTGCCATGGCACATCCCTCATTTCCTAGAATTTACTCTTGCTCTCGATTATGCGCGACAACCCCTTCCTTTGTCAATGACTGTGCTATACTAAATTTTGAGGATATACAGAGGAGGAACGCACATGGAAGTCATTAAGATTTCGCCCCGTGGGTACTGTTACGGCGTGGTGGATGCGATGGTGTTGGCTCAACAAGCGGCCAAGGACCTCGACCTGCCCCGTCCGATCTATATACTTGGCAAGATCGTCCACAACTCGCACGTCGTGGACGCGTTCGACAAGCAAGGCATCATCACCCTCGACGGCGCAGACCGTCTCGCGCTGCTCGATGAGATTGAAACGGGCACGGTGATTTTTACCGCGCACGGCGTTTCGCCGCAAGTCAAGGAGAAAGCCATCGCCAAGGGCCTGACCACCGTCGACGCCACCTGCCCGGACGTGACCAAAACGCACGACCTGATTCGTGAAAAAGTAGCCAAAGGCTACGAAATCGTCTACATCGGCAAAAAGGGACACCCCGAACCGGAGGGCGCAATGGGCGTGGCCCCGGACAAAGTCCATCTCGTGGAGAAAGTGTCGGACGTGGAATCGCTGTCCATTGAAGCGTCGCGCATTCTCGTCACCAACCAGACCACGATGAGCCAGTGGGACACCAAAGCGCTGATGAACGAAGTGCTCAAACGCTACCCGCACGTCGAAATTCACAACGAGATCTGCCTCGCGACCCAAGTTCGCCAAGAAGCGGTGGCGGAGCAAGCGGGAGAAGCTGACCTGACGATCGTCGTCGGCGACCCGGCTTCGAACAACTCCAACCGTCTCGCACAAGTTTCCGAAGAGATTGCGAACACCAAGTCGTACCGCATCGCCGACCTCTCCGAACTGCAACGCGACTGGCTGCAAGGTGTGAAAAAAGTCGCCGTCACCTCCGGTGCCTCCACGCCTACGCAAGTGACCAAGGAAGTGATCGACTTCCTCGAACAGTATGACCCGGAAGAGGAGTCCACGTGGGATACGACGTTTAAAGTCAACGTGGAGAAAATTCTCCCGCGTGCGAAAGAGAAGAGCAAGTAAGACGTATATCGAAAAAGAAAGCACCCTGTTCGCCTCGGCGTGCGGGGTGTTTTTTTACGAAAATTCTGTGTGATTAAGTTTTTGTAGTTTATTAATGTGTTGTGGGAATTTCGTTTGAAGAAGCGATGACAACATTCCGGTTACGTGTCATAATATGTGTGTCTATGGACTTATAGTTGGGAGTGAGACCATGAAACTTCGCACGAAGATTATTCTGATGTTTTCGGCTGTGATTACCGTTGGAACGGCTTCGATGGGGACGTTTGCCGGCTACTCGATCAAAAGTGACATCGTCAGCGCGTCACAGGAGAAGCTGAAGTCGGACTTGGCGATGGGTCGGACGTTGATTGAGGAGAAGTACAGCGGAGATTGGGAACTCAAGGACGGCAAACTCTACAAAGGGACCACGGCGATGAATGACAATTTCACAGTCGTGGATGAGATTTCAAAAGCGACGGGGGATAATGTAACGATCTTCATGAACGACACCCGTGTCGCAACGACGGTGAAAAAAGACGACGGCTCTCGCGCAGTCGGGACCAAAGTCAGCGAAACGGTAGCGACTGCAGTGCTCAAAAACGGCGAGACGTATGTCGGGGAAGCGACCGTTGTGAACAAATCGAACCAAACGGCTTATGAGCCGATCAAAAACGTCAAGGGCGAGATCATCGGAATTTGGTTTGTCGGCGTGCCGAGCACGGCTTTTGACACGATCATCGGCCGGTTCCAGAACAAAGTTTGGATCTTTGGGATCGTGGGTTTGCTCGTGGGAATTTTGGTGGCCGCTCTGGTGGCGGAATTCAATGCCCGTCCACTTCGTCGTTTGACGGCGATCACGAAGCGTGTGGCGGCGGGAGACTTGACGGTGGAAGCGTTGAACTCCACCCGCAAGGATGAGTTTGGCGAATTGGGCAACTCCGTCAACGAGATGGTCGCGAATTTGCGGGGCCTGATCGGGCATGTCGGCGAAACGGCGGAGCAAGTGGCCAGTTCGTCACAGGAGCTCTCGGCGACGACCGACCAGACCGCCGCTGCGACCGAGCAGATTACGCACAGCATTCAGCATGTGGCAACGGGTGCCGAGCACCAAGTATACAGCGCATCCAAAGCGGCGCGGGCGTTGGAAGACATGTCGATGGGCATCGAAAAAATCGCCGAGACTGCAGTGGCGGTTGCCGAGACTTCCTTGGAAGCAACGCGTGAAGCGGAAGTCGGGAACGATGCGGTGCAGCAGGCGGTTCGTCAGATGGAAACCATCGCGGTCTCTGTGAACACGACGGCGACCGGTGTGAAGCAATTGGAGACGAGGTCGCTGGAAATCGGACAGATTGTCGAAGTGATCACGGGAATTGCCGCGCAGACCAATTTGCTCGCGTTGAACGCTGCGATTGAAGCGTCGCGTGCGGGAGAGCAAGGGCGAGGGTTTGCCGTGGTTGCAGACGAAGTGCGCAAATTGGCGGAGCAGTCCAGCATGTCGGCGGGACAGATTTCCGAGTTGATTCGTTCGATCCAAGAGGAGACCTCGAAAGCGGTGTATTCGATGGACGGCGTGATCGGCGAAGTGAAGTCGGGCACGCACGCGGTTTCGGAAGCGGGGGATGCGTTTACGCGCATTCTGACGGCCGGTCGTTTGGTTTCCGATCAGATTCAAGATGTTTCGGCGTCTTCGCAAGAGATGACGGCGAATTCGCAGCAGGTTTTGGATACGGTCAATGAGATGATGGAGATTGCACAGCAGTCGTCCACCTCGGCGCAAACGGTGGCGGCCACGTCCGAAGAGCAGTCGGCTTCCATCGAGGAAGTCGCGGCTTCGGCGGAGTCGCTCGCTGAGATGTCCAACCAATTACGTGCAGAGATCGGGAAGTTTCGCGTGTAGAAAGTGAAAGACCTGGCGACGGAGGCCAGGTCTTTTTTTTGGCGATGGGTGGGGGTTACTCTGTGAAGGGCGGGCGTTGCTGCTTGTACAAGTGAGCGAAACGGCGGCGGAAGTCTTCGTGGGCTTGTTTGAGTTGTTCGATGTCGAGGCCTTTGTGGGTGTCACGTTCCCTGACGTGCTCGTTCAACTCAAAAATCGCCTGGCGATTGAGGAAGATCTCCTCTTGCAGTTCGTGTTTGACGGAGTCGATCTTGCTGTCCAGTTCGTGTTTGACTGAGTCGATCTTGCTGTCTAGTTTGTCGTGCATGGCTCGCATTTCTGAGCGGACGTTGGCGAATTCGGTACGCATCTCCGAACGGACGTTGGCGAATTCGGTGCGCATTTCGTCTTGGAGGCTGTCGATTTGTTGTTGCATGCCTGTCATTTGATGTTGTATGCCTGTGATTTGATGTTGCATGCCTGTGACGGCGGTGACGAGGAGGTCGATTTTTTGGGAATCTGTCATGAGTTTGGGACGTCCCTTCTCCAATAGGATAATCATATCCTAGCTTGGATTTCTGTTAAGGGTCAAGAGCTCCTTGCAACATAAAAAAATGAACCAGCAAGCACTTTCGCTCTTGCTGGTTCTGACAATTTGTTAGTCCGGCATGATCCCGGTATAAGTGGATTGCGGACGAATGATGCGCATCTGCGCCGCTTCGAGGATGTGCGCGCTCCAACCGACTGTGCGGGACACGGCGAAGGTCGGCGTAAACAGCGAATCCGGCAATCCAATCGATCGCATCACAATCGCCGCATAGAACTCCACGTTCACGTTCAACTGACGGCCCGGCTTGAATTCTTGCAACAACTTCAACCCAGTGTTCTCCACATGAAGAGCGAGGTCAAACCACGGATCGTCCTTGGCCAATTCCTGTGCCACCACGCTCAGTGCCGTTGCACGCGGATCGCGGGTGCGGTATACGCGATGCCCAAAGCCCATCAGGACATTGCCGCTCTCCAGACGTTTGCGCATCCACGGCTCTGCATTTTCCTTGGTTCCAATCGCTTCAATCATCTCCGTGACTTCCGACGGAGCTCCGCCGTGACGCGGGCCTTTCAAGGCACCGATCGCCGCCGTGATCGACGAAACCAAGTCGGATTGCGTAGAGGCAACAACTCGTGCTGCAAACGTCGAAGCGTTCAGACCGTGTTCTTGCGTCAAAATCAAGTACGCATCCAGAGCACGAACATGCGCCGCAGACGGTACTTCTCCTTTGAGCATGTACAGGTAGTTGGCCGTATGATTCAGATCGGCACGCGGTGCAATCGGTTCACGACCGTTCAAACGAGCGTATCGATGTGCGATGATCGTCGGCAATTTCGCCGTCAATTCAAGTATTTGAGCAAGTGTCGGCGGGAATGCTTCGCCCGAAACGTGTACAGCCGAAACGGCCGTACGCAACACCGACATCATCTCCACATCCGCCGGAATCGAATCGATCAAAGCTTGAATGTAAGCCGGCAGTTCACGTTGAGCCGCCAGAGCGTCTACAAGCGCTTTCAATTCCTCCGCATTCGGGAGGTGCCCGTACCACAACAGATGTGCAACTTCTTCGAACGTATGATGGATCGCGAGGTCGCGCGCCCAATTGTTACGATATACGAGATGACCGTTCTGCCCGTCTACAAGGCTGAGATCGGTCTCTGCTACCACTACATTTTCCAGACCGAGGGAAACGAGAGTATCTGCCATAGTTTCCATCCCCTTTCTTCTATCTTCAGTATATCGACACAATTTCGAAAGGGGAAATAGAGGTTTTTAGGGGCTTCGATTACGTTTCTTAATCGTTTATAATCGAAATAGAGGTAAAACATCATTGGATCTGTGGACCTTGTTCGGGATGAGAACCCAAGAATACCAAAGCAAGGCGCGCAAAAATCCTCTATAACTGTACTAGAGCGTATTTCCGGGAGGGATTTTTGTGAAACCGAAAGATTATCTCATGCTGTTTTCACTAGCCGCCATGTGGGGCTCTTCGTTTTTGTTCATGCGCGTGGGAGCTCCGGCTCTGGGGCCGGTGGTCTTGATTGAACTTCGCGTGTTGTTGGCGGGGATTACGTTGCTCGGGTTTGCAGCGGTGCTCAAGCACAAGATCCGGATTCTTCACCTGTGGAAAAAATACTTGTTGCTCGGCACGTTGAACGCCGCGTTGCCGTTTTGCTTCATCGCGACGGCGGAGTTGCATCTGTCTGCTTCTCTGGCGGCGATCTTGAACGCAACGACGCCGCTTTTTACAGCGGTTGTGGCGTGGGGATGGTTGAAGGAACCGTTCACGTTCAAAAAACTGCTCGGCATCTTCTTCGGTATCTTCGGCGTTGTGGTGCTCGTCGGTTGGGACCCGCAGAACAGCGGAGAGTCCATTCTCTGGTCGGTGGTCTGTTCTTTGCTGGCTGCGTTGCTCTACGCCGTCGCGGGCGTTTTCTCGTCCCGAGCGTTCAAGGGAGAGACTTCGATGGACATGGCGATCGGGCAGCAGTTGGCGGCTGCGCTGGTCTTGTTGCCGGTTTCGTTGTTCGTGCTGCCAAGTGAGTTTCCGTCGATGGATGTGGTCTGGTCGGTCTTGGTTCTGGCCGTTTTTTGCACGGCGATCGGGTACTTGTTGTATTTCGGGTTGATGAAAAGTGTCGGACCGGTCAAGGCGTTGACGGTGACGTTTATCGTTCCGGTGTTTGGCACGATCTGGGGGGCTCTGTTCTTGGCGGAAGCGATTACGGGGCAGGTCTTCGTGGGGATGCTCTTGATCCTCATGAGCGTGTTCTTGGTTTCGAGAAAATAACACAGGGGGTGAGAGCATGGATGTCAAACTGCTCCGCACGTTTGAGATGATGGCGAAAGAATTGAACTTCCATCGCACGGCAGAACGGTTGTTTCTGGCTCAGCCGACCGTCTCGGTTCACATCCGTCAATTGGAGGAGCAGGTGGGCTATCCGCTGTTCGAGCGATCGGGGCGCAAAGTTCGCTTGACCGCTGCCGGTGAACGTTTTCGTCTGCATGCCCAACGAATCTTGCAAGCGCATGACGAGGCTTTGTCAGACTTGGCTCGTTGGAAGGCAGGGTATGACGACCGGCTCGATCTCTTGCTTTCTCCCGTTTGTGCCGAGCATCTCTTGCCGCCGCTGTGGAAGCAATTTGCCACGGTGCATCCAAATGTAGAAGTTCGAATCTACACGACGCGTTCCCCTTCTGTCGGGCCGGGCATTGCAGCCGGGCGTTCCCATGTGGGCATCGGCTTGTTGCCGTCCCAGCATCCGGATACGGAGACCAGCATTTTTACCGAAGGCGAAGTCGTGTTGGTGGCACCGCGTTCGATTGACCCTGCGCGTACCGATTATCGCGAGGTGCTGTTGGATCATCCGCTTTTGACAGAGAATCATCCCGAGTATTGGGAGCAGATTCTGCATCAACTGCATGAAACACAAGCGCCGATCCGCCCGATGCCGGTCAACCAGACGCATATCACGCGCAAATTAATCATCGAGGGTTTAGGGGTGTCGTTTTTGCCGCGCATGGCGATTGAGGAGGATCTGCGAGAGGGGCGGCTGGTGGAATTGCCGACGCCTGATCTGCGTTTGCCAAGGGTAAGCACGTATATCATCACGCCGCGCAACAAGGAATTGCCAAGAGCGGCTCAAGATTTTTTGGCGCTGTTGGCATGGAAACCTCCGCTTTCGTGATACAATAAGGACATGGAGGTGTTTCGGAACTATGAAACTGCGCCAATTGATGATGGTAGGTCTGCTGGTCGTCGTCTCCTTGACGTTCACCGGTTGCGGTGGCAACATGGCCGCTCATGATGCACAAGGCCACATGAACATGAACATGCACGAGTAAAAAACAAAACCGCGGACAAAAGTCTTGCGGTTTTTTTCATTTTAAGATACATTGACAAAGACAACTTCAGAGACACGGGAGCTTGGTTGAACCAGGCTGAGAGGATGGGAAGTCTACCATCGACCGTTTAACCTGATCTGGGTAATTCCAGCGGAGGGATCGCACGTGTGTAGAACGCGAAGGGACCTCCCTTTGCGTTTTTTTATTGTCCTCCGGGAAGGCATGAAGTTGAGCAGATCCTCAGACTGGGAGGTATGTTTCATGTCCACCGAAATTCAGAAGTTCCCCAACAGCCGCAAGGTCTACGTCGAAGGGTCGCGCGCCGATGTGCGTGTGCCAATGCGCGAGATCGAGCAAAGCGGTGACAACGCTCCGATCCGCGTGTACGACACGAGCGGGCCGTACACGGATTCGCAAGTGGAGACGGATATCGAGCAAGGGTTGGACGCGTTGCGTCGTCGATGGATTCTTGAGCGGGGCGATGTCGAGGAGTACGAGGCTTTTTCCGGGCAGAAGGTTCGACCGCTTCGAGCGAAGCCCGGCCGGATCGTGACGCAAATGCACTACGCCAAGCAGGGGATGATCACACCGGAGATGGAGTTCGTCGCCATCCGTGAAGGGTTGAGCCCGGAGTTTGTGCGATCGGAGATTGCAAGCGGACGTGCCATTCTCCCGAACTGCGTGAACCATCAGGAAAGCGAACCGATGATCATCGGTCGTCATTTTCACACCAAGATCAACGCCAACATCGGCAACTCCGCCGTGACGTCGTCCATTTCCGAAGAGGTGGAAAAAATGACGTGGGCAATCCGCTGGGGTGCAGATACGATCATGGACCTGTCTACAGGCAAGGACATCCACACCACGCGCGAATGGATTCTCCGCAACTCGCCGGTTCCCGTGGGCACCGTGCCGATCTACCAAGCTCTTGAAAAAGTGAACGGCATCGTCGAAAATCTGAGCTGGGAAGTCTACCGGGATACGTTGATCGAACAGGCGGAGCAGGGCGTCGACTATTTTACCATTCATGCGGGCGTGCTTTTGCGCTACATTCCGCTGACGGTGAACCGTGTGACAGGCATCGTGTCCCGCGGAGGTTCGATCCTGGCGGCGTGGTGTCTGGCGCATCATGAGGAGAACTTCCTCTACACGCACTTCCGCGAGATTTGCGAGATCTGCGCCCGCTATGACATTGCGTTTTCGCTGGGGGACGGATTGCGTCCGGGGAGTATCGCGGATGCCAACGATGAGGCGCAATTTGCCGAGCTGCAGACGTTGGGCGAACTGACCAAGATCGCGTGGGAGTACGACGTGCAGGTCATGATCGAAGGGCCGGGCCACGTGCCGATGCACAAAATCAAGGAAAACGTCGACCTCCAGATGGAGATCTGTCACGAAGCACCGTTCTACACGCTGGGTCCGTTGACGACCGACATCGCACCGGGGTACGACCATATTACGTCTGCGATCGGTGCGGCGATGATCGGCTGGTACGGAACGGCGATGCTCTGCTATGTCACGCCCAAGGAACATCTCGGGCTCCCGAACAAACAAGACGTCCGCGACGGTGTCATTGCGTACAAAATCGCCGCCCACGCCGCCGATCTGGCCAAGGGACATCCCTCCGCTCAGTATCGGGACGATGCGCTGTCGAAAGCCCGCTTTGAATTCCGATGGCACGACCAGTTTAACCTCTCGCTCGATCCTGAGCGCGCACGCGAGTTCCACGACGAGACGTTGCCCGCGGAACCTGCCAAGACTGCGCATTTCTGCTCGATGTGCGGGCCGAAGTTCTGCTCGATGCGCATCTCGCATGACATTCGCGAATCTGCCGAAGTTCAACTGGGTCTGAGAGAGAAATCGGAAGAGTTTCTCCAATCAGGAGGCAAGATCTACCGCTGATGCATGAAAAAAAAGCAAGGCACCTCTTCGGGGCCTTGCCTTTTTTTAGTAGCGGCGTTTGCGGGAGTAGAACTTGCCGATTCGGTTCATGCCGAGCAGGGCGAGGAAGGTCCAGCCGTACCCGATGACGCCGAGCAACCAGAGCGGAGCGGGGGTCCCGGCTGATTTAAATCGCCACCAGATCACCGTGCCGGAGACGGCGACGAGAAAGGAGACGAAGGTGAGGAGGTTTTGGAGCAGGAGGCGTTGCTTTTTTTTCATGCCTGTGTTCCTTCTTTCAAATGGGCCTGCAGAGAGGCTAAGTCTAAGGGAAGCGGGGCTTCGAACGTCATGGCTTCACCTGTTGTCGGATGCGTGAGCGACAGGCGGGAGGCGTGCAGACCTTGGCGTTTCAACAGCGTCAGGCCGGCGCTTCCGTACTGGCGGTCGCCGAGCAACGGGTGTCCGAGATGGGCCATGTGTACGCGAATTTGGTGGGTGCGGCCCGTTTCGAGTTCGAGGTGGACGAGGGTGGCATCGTCGTAGCGTTCGACGACTTTGTACCGAGTCAGCGCGAATTCACCTGCGTTCGGGCGGACGGCGCGCAGGTTGGGATCGTTTTTGTTTTTGCCGATGGGGGCGTCGATGACGCCGCTGTCTTCAGAGAACGTGCCGTCCACGAAGGCGAGGTATTCGCGCTTTAGTTCTCGGTCGCGCAATTGGCGGTCGAGGTGCTGGTGGGCGAATGCCGTTTTCGCGACGACGAGCAGTCCGGAAGTGTCGCGGTCGATTCGGTGGACGGGGCGAATCTTGGTGGACAGACCTTGCTCTTGAAAATGATAAGCGAGGCCGTGGGAAAGCGTGCCGGTCTGCTGCGGGGAAGTCGGGTGAACGAGCAGGAACGGCGGTTTGTTCAAAATGATCAGGTCGGCATCTTCGAACACGATGTGAAGCTGCATCTTGACCGCTTCAAGACCCGTTTCCTCCGTGAAAGACAACGCCGCTCGGAGGACGTCGCCCACGCGGACTTTTTTGCTGAGAAAAGCGGGCTTGTCGTTGAGCAGAATGCCTTTGCTGCGCGTGAGTTTTTGGATCATGCGACGGGAGATGGAGAGGGTGCCGATGAGAACTTCCTCGACCGATCTGCCGACTTCCGCGTCGGTTATGGTGTGTTCGACCCAGCGACGGGTCGGGGATGGTTGGTTTGACATGGCGTGCCTCCGTGTGGTGCTAGGGTCTGTTGTGTCGTGATTTAGCTTGGTAGGTATCGGTTTCGAAGCAATGCGGACTGGTGCCTGGGAAGGATTCGTTGAAGCGGCGGATAATTTCCGGGTAGTCACGGAAGACCGTGTACCAGATGGACCAGTAGCCGCTCTTTTGAGCTGCTGTTACGAGCAAATCCACGTGCAGGTCGTCAGTAGGGCGGGAGGCAAATGAGTCCCGATAGCGTTTCGCTAACTCAAAATTGAGCCTACGGTTATGTAGCCTTCGGTCATTGCTTTCCGAGGGCGTGGGGTTTTTGTTGAGTCCGACGAGGTTGATCAAATTGGTGGCTCTGGCGTGATAGGGAGAATCGACGGCTTTCACTCGACCATCTTCAAGATAGGCGAAGATCATGTGCGTGTCATCCAAATCTGGCCAAACGTAGTCCGCCAGTTGTACGTCTTTGTGTCCTTTTGTCGGGTTGCAATGAGGGCAGGCTAATAAGAAATTGTCCCAGTGCAGGGCCAATTGGGGATATAACGTTTTGGGTTGAACATGCTCGACAGCAAGACCAGCCTCCAGCCGCATTTCGCAGTAGGAGCAGAACTCACCGAGTCGGGAGATAAGTTCTGGGTGTGCTTGTTGGTACTTCTGAAAAAGAACGTCTTGGTTGGAATCATCCTTGGGGTGACTACCTTTTTCAATCGGTCTCATTGTTTGCTCCTCTAAGCAACCGTAAACGTTCCAGCTCTAGAATGGCGTGAAATGCGACGTTGTCACTGAAAAGGGAATCAAGTTCGTCGATTCTATGTTTGGTTTTTGAGATTTCGGCATTAAGTTGTTCACGCAGTTCGGGTTCTTGCGTGTCGTTCAGGCGGTCTAGTAAGAGGTAGTAATGCTTGGTAGACTCGTATAACTCTTGTAGTTTTTCACTCCGTTGAGGGAGATCAACGCCCATGACATGTTCGCTGACGTCTTCGACGCTTTTGTTGACGTAGGTGGAAGGGGGGACGTCTTTGACTACGATGTCCTCGTCGAGCACTCGAAGTTCCCCTTCTTCCAAGGATTGCACAACAAAAGGGGAGTGGGTGGTTACAATAAATTGAACGTTGGGGAACGTAGTTTTCAAGTCCTCTACGATGTGGCGTTGCCATTTTGGATGTAAGTGCAAGTCTAGTTCGTCGATGAGGACGATGCCCGGAGTTTGGAGATGGTCTTCTAAAAAAGGATTTAGAACTGCCATGCGATGTGCGATGTCTGCGACGAGGCCCATCGTGTTGCGATAACCGTCGCTGAGGAGACGGAAGGGAATCTGTTCGCCGTTCTCAAGAAAGACTTGGATTTCATTACGCAGTGGATCGTAGTCGATTTTTTGAACGCCAAGTTTGCACATACAACTGACAATGGCTCTACGGACGGATTCAAGCACCTTAAGTGGTTCACGTCTTCTGATTTCGGCAATCGACATCTGAATGAACCACTTTGTGAAATAAGATTCGTTGGCGTTCGGGTTCAGGTAATTGCGGTAGCCTTCGAATCTGGAACCGGGTGAGTGATGATCCTTGCTCGTGGACTCCTCTTGACTCCAAAGCCGTGACGTTTTAAAAAAGGAGAAAATAGGAATTTCGATCTGTTCGCCCGTACTAACTTTGGCTAAGAGTTCGTTTGCTGCAAGATACAGATCCATTTTATCGATGAAAGTTTTAGCATGACCGTAGGCCTTTTCTTTAATCAGAAGTGAATCGATGTGTCTGTCATGGATCTTGAATCCGTATTTCACGTAAACAGGAAACTGCGGCTCAAGGGTCGGTATTTCATCATGCTGATATTTTTGTAAGCGTACTTCTTCCAGCTCTATCTCTCTCTTATCATTGTAGTTTTGTATGAGTTGATTTGCATACTCCCCAATCGCCACCGAAACCCCTTCAAGAACCGCCGTCTTCCCGGAGGCATTGTCTCCAACGAGCACGGTAAACTGGGGGTGGAACGTGATCTCTTTTTCCCGAAAACCATGAAAATTTTCGAGTTTCATCCACTCGATCTTCATGCGATCAACTCCGAATCTGTATTCTTACTCCCCAGTGTATCCTTTTCAAAACGAAAAGAGCAACCAAAAGTGGTTGCTCTCTCCATAAACCCTCACTACTCTTTCGCTTTGAAAGTATGGCACATGGTGCAACGGCTGTTGGCTGCCGTATCTTCGTGCACGTTCTCCCCGAGGTCGTTGCCGAACTCGGTTTGGAAATCGCGGTTGGCGTGAGCATCGATGTCTACGAGGATTGCGTTCGCTGCACACGCACCGCCTTCTGCCCAGTAACTGCAGTTCGAAACAGAACAACGTACTTCCGGCATCCACATGCACTCCTTTCAAATTGGGTCTAGGCGTAGTATGACCTCTCTTTGCAAATCCTACCCGAAGACTATGATGCTTTAACGCTTGAAAACCTTTTCGTTGCAACGTGCATGCTTGCGTGACCAACCATTCGGTTGATACTCTAACTTTGACAACTATCTGAAAACGGTTTCTCTGACAATTTGGGGAGGTTCATAAACATGGCAGACCAATACGATTTCTTGCCGATTCGTCACGTTGATTTTGTAGAATTCTGGGTGGGCAACGCCAAGCAAGCGGCGTTCTACTTTGCATCTGCGTTCGGGTTCCGCCCGGTCGCATTCAAAGGTTTGGAAACCGGAAGCCGCGATCGCGTTTCCTATTATATGGTCTCCGGCGATATCCACGTCGTCCTGACGGGCACGTTGGATGACAACACCGACATTGCAGCACACGTAAAACTGCACGGCGACGGCGTCAAGGACATCGCAATGCGCGTGGACGACGCAGAACTTGCGTACAACGAAGCGATCAAGCGCGGTGCAGTCTCTGCGGTAGCTCCGCAAACGCACACCGATGAGCACGGCACGGTCAAAACCGCTGCCATCTACACCTACGGCGAAACCTTGCATACGTTCGTGGAACGCGATGACTACAACGGGATCTTCCTCCCGGGCTTCATGCCGTACAAAGGCAACATGAAAGTCAACAACGCAGGTCTCGTCGCTTGCGACCACATCGTCGGCAACGTCGAAGAAGGCAAAATGGACGAATGGGTCAATTTCTATGCCAACATCCTCGGCTTCTCTCAATTGCTCTCCTTCGATGACAAGGACATCTCCACCGAATACACCGCTCTGATGTCCAAAGTCATGCAAAACGGCACCGGCCGCATCAAGTTCCCGCTCAACGAACCGGCGCAAGGCAAGAAGAAATCGCAAATCGAGGAATACCTCGACTTCTATAAATCTCCGGGTGCCCAGCACATGGCGCTGATGACGCACGACATCATCGACACCGTGGCGAAACTGCGTGCCAACGGCGTGGAATTCCTCCAAGCACCGGACTCCTACTACGAAGAACTGAAAGAACGCGTCGGCAGCATCGACGAAGAAATCGAGAAAATCAAGGAACTGAACATCCTCGTCGACCGTGACGAAGACGGCTACTTGCTCCAGATCTTCTCCAAGCCGGTCATGGACCGTCCGACGTTCTTCTTTGAAATCATCCAGCGCAAAGGCGCAACTTCCTTTGGCAAAGGGAACTTCCGAGCGCTGTTTGAAGCGATTGAAAAAGAACAAGAGCTGCGCGGAACCCTCTAATGAAATACGTCACCTACCTCGATACCGCAGGCGATGCCCGCGCCGGTCTGTTGATCGGCGGGCACATCGCCGACTTGGAACGGGGACTTCAATGGGCGCAGGAGAAGGGACGTTGCCTCGAGCAGCGTTCCTACCCCGCGTCTCTTCTCCGTTTTCTGGAATTGGGCTGTGACGCGCGTGAATTGGCCGCGTTTTTCCGAGAAGAAACCACGTGGACGGCAGAGGATTTTGCCACACCTCTTGAAAAAGCGAACTTGCTCGCTCCGCTCCCAAATCCGCGTTCCTTCCGAGACTTCTACGCGTTTGAAGAGCATGTCAAGACCGCGCGTGGCAATCGCGGGGCGGACATGGTCCCTGAATGGTACGACTTCCCGGTGTTTTACTTCTCCAACCACCAAGCTGTCGTCGGGCCGGAAGCTCAAGTGGAGCGTCCGCGCTACACCCAAGCGCTCGACTATGAACTGGAAATCGGCATCGTCATCGGCAAGCAAGGCCGTGACATCGCACCGGAAGATGCGCACGAGTACGTCGCCGGTTTGATGGTCCTGAACGATTGGAGTGCCCGCGACATTCAGATGCAGGAAGTCAAAGTCGGACTCGGCCCCGCCAAAGGCAAGGACTTTGCCACGTCGATGGGCCCGTACTTGCTCACGCTGGACGAGTTGGAAGACGTGCGCGACGGGAATCGCTGGGCACTGGAAATGACCGCCCGCGTCAACGGCCTTGAACTTTCGCGCGGCAACTTCAAAGGCATCTACTTCTCGCTTGGCGAATTGATCGCCCGCGCATCGGACGGCGTCACGCTCTATCCGGGCGATGTGCTCGGCACGGGCACCGTCGGCACCGGCTGCATCCTCGAATTGACCACCAACGTTCATCGTTGGCTGGAACCGGGAGATGTCGTCGAGCTCGAAGTGGAACGCCTCGGCATCCTCCGCAATTCCATCATCTAAAAAAGGAGGCATCGTCCCATGCCTTTCTACCATTCTCTTGGCGAGATTCCGCACAAGCGCCATACGCAGTTCCGCAAACCGGACGGTACGCTGTATCGTGAACAACTGATGGGCACCAAGGGTTTTTCCGGCATCTCGTCGCTGCTCTACCACTCCAACCCGCCGACGCAGGTGAAGCGCGTGGAGAAAGTCCGCGACATCGTGTTGGAAGCTGAAGCACAAGTCCCGCTGGCACATCGCCACTTTTTCACCTCCCGTTTGGAAAAAGGCGGCGACCCGATTGACGGACGCCGCACGCTCCTCTTCAACGACGACGTTACCATCGGCCTCTGCCAACCGATGGAGCCGATGAAGTATTTCTATCGCAACGGCGAAGAGGACGAAGTCCTTTTTGTACACGATGGGGAAGGGAAGCTGGAGACTGTATTTGGCACGATTCCGTATCGCAAGGGCGACTATCTCGTCATCCCGATGGGAACAACATACCGTGTCGTCACCGAACTCCCGTCGAAGTTTCTCGTCATCGAATCGGCAAGCGCCGTCGAGACGCCGAAGCGCTATCGCAACGAATTTGGACAACTGCTCGAACACTCTCCGTTCTGCGAGCGCGACATTCGTCCGCCGTCCGCGTTGGAAACGCACACGGAGCAGGGCGAGTTTGAAGTCCGTGTCAAAGCTCGCGGCATGTTGACCGCGTACTTTTTTGACTTCCATCCGCTCGATGTCATTGGGTGGGACGGCTATCTGTTCCCGTATGCGTTCAACATCGAGGACTTCGAGCCGATCACCGGACGTCTGCACCAGCCGCCGCCGGTTCATCAGACGTTCCAAGCGCACAACTTCGTCATCTGCTCGTTTGTACCGCGTCTCTATGACTACCATCCGGAGTCGATTCCGGCGCCGTACTTCCATTCGAACATCGAGTCGGACGAAGTGCTCTACTACGTGGACGGCAACTTCATGAGCCGCAAAGGGATTGAGGAAGGCTCGATCACCCTGCACCCGATGGGCATCCCGCACGGTCCGCATCCGGGCACGATTGAAGCCTCGCTGGGAAAAAAAGACACGCAAGAACTCGCCGTCATGGTCGATACGTTCCGCCCGCTCAAAATTGCAAAGCAAGCGGCGAACGTGGAAGATCCGAAGTACATGATGTCCTGGAACCCGCAGGGCTAAGGGAGGCACCACGCGATGCAAATCGATCCGCAGTCCCTCCCGTGGAGAGACGCTTACAAATACCTCAACGGCGCAATTCTTCCGCGCCCGATCGCTTTCGTTTCCTCTGTTGACGAGGGAGGCACGCTCAATCTCGCGCCGTTTTCGTTCTTCACCGCCGTTGCCGCCAAACCGCTGACGATTTGCATCTCCGTCATGCGTCGCGGTACAGACGGAGCGAAAAAAGACACGCTGCGCAACATCGAAGCCACCAAGGAATTCGTCGTCAACATCGTCAGCGAATCGTTCGCAGGACCGATGAACGTCACCGCAACCGAGTTCCCGCCGGACGTTTCGGAGTTTGACATGTCAGGTCTCACGCCGGCTCCGAGCACGGTCGTCAAACCGCCGCGCGTCGCCGAGTCCAAAATCAATTTCGAATGCAAACTGCACCAGATCGTCGAAGTCGGCGGTGACGAAGCGGGCGCGTCTGCTCTGATCATCGGGGAAGTCGTGCAGATTCACGTCGACGACGACATCCACCTACCCGGCGGCAAGATCGACGTGCAAGGTCTCCAACCGATCGGTCGTCTCGCCGCGAACGATTATGTGCGTGTCACGGACACATTTGAAATGGTTCGAAAGTAACGGATCACCCTTGAATTTCATAGAAAACAAAGGAAAAGCGCGGGAGGGAAGCCTCCTGCGCTTTTTTTGTCATGTCCTTTCTGATGCGACAATTGGAAAAGTATGTTATTCTTCAAGCAAATAGAGAGGTGGGGGTTTAAAAGTGAAAAAAGCAATTGCAATCGGTTTGTTGGCGGTCGTCAGTGCGATGATGATCGGGTGTGGCGGTTCTTCGACGACCACGTCGTCGAACGGAGGCACCACGGCCACCAAGGAAGCAGCCGCTACGGCACCGAAGGACGTCGTCAAAGACTTCCTGACCACGCTGCAAAAAGCAGACCTCGACGCAGCGGCGAAGTTCACCACCGGTGACAATCCCGATCTGTTCAACAGCGAAGAAACCAAGGAATCGCAACAAGTTCTCACCGACATGCTCGGCTCGATGACCTACGAAATCGGGGAAGAAAAAGTGGACGGCAACAAAGCGACCGTCCAAGTGAAAGTCAACGCGGTCGATTTCACCGACCTGATGACGAAGATGATGCAAGACATGATGGGCGAAGCGATGAGCGCGGCATTGGCTGACCCGACCAAGACTCCGGATCAAGCCGAGATGGAGAAAAAAGCGCAAGACGCCCTGAGCAAAGCCATCAAAGACCCGAACACGCCGAAGAAAACCACCGATGTGACGGTGAACTTGGAGAAGTCGGGGAATTCGTGGAAGCTCACCGCCGACAACGACAAATTGATCACGGCCGCATTTGGCGTTTCCGACACGGCGGCTCAGTAATCATATAGATAAAAAACCGCTGAAGCACAGGGCTTCCAGCGGTTTTTTTTATGCGTAACGTTTGGCGATTCGCTCCAAGCGGTTGCAGTATTTGAGGATCTCAAGGCGTGCCAATTCGGCTTCGGGAGCGCTCGGTTTGAGGTTCGCGAGGTCCCAATAGTCGACCAAGACTTGCACGACTTGTTGGTAGTAATTCTGCGGACCGTAACTGGCTTCACGGGCGATGGTCTTCATGCGGTCTTCGAAGTCCGGCATGTGCTCACCCGGCATGAAGAAGCCGAGCAGGACGTTGCGCACGTAGAGGATGTAGTTCGGTTCCAAGTCGAGATGTGCTTTGACAGCGTCGCGGTAGAACGCATAGTGCAGAGACTCGTCCTTCGCCAGACGGCGCAGGAGGGTGCTCAGCGTGCGATCATAAGGCGCTGCGGCCTTGGCGACATTGTTGTAGAAGACCAAGGTGGAAAGCTCTTGGAACGAAGCGTAGGTGATCGCTTCGATCGGGGTGGTGAAGTTCGATTCGAATCCGCCTTGCACAACGGTTTTGCGCAGGTGGTGCAGTTCGGTCGGATTGGAATTGCGAGTGAGGATCAGGTAATTCTCCAAGAGGTTGCTGTGTTGGTCTTCCTCCGCTACCCAAGTATGGATAAACTCCCTCATTACGTTCAGCGAGCCGATAAACGTCGAGCTCAGATACGTGGTGAACCACGGCAGATTGATTTCGGTCAAAAGGGCAGTTTCAATCGCCGTATAGATCGCCGGGGGCAGTTTGCGCTGTTCGAGCGACCAAGGATTCTCTTTGAAGCATTGGCCCTGGCCCCACGGTACAAACTCGTGGTAGCTCCAGTCGATCGCCGCTGCGCGGGTGAGATGATCTTGGTACAGTTCGATCAAGCGTTGTTCCAAGCGCGGGTTCAGCGTGGGAAGAAGGATCATGTCTGACCTCGTTTCTGTGGATATGGTTTTGTGATTTTTTTTCAATTGAGAGGTTCCACTACATTATAGTGTTTTAGACAAGCTTTGCCTACCGTAAAACGAAGGGAATGATTTTTTCTTTTCCCCGCAAATGAAGTATAGTAAGAAGGGAGAGAGGAGCGTATCAACCCATGTCTTATCACACTACATACAGAGTCGAAGATGGCCGCACGTTGCATGCCTCGTTTGAGAGTCGGGACAACCGCGACGGATTCGAGATTTCGCTTGGGATGTACAAAGTGAATCTCGGCCCGATCACGGAGCAGGTGTTCCGCCAATATGTCGAGCGTTTTGCCGGGAAGTGGTCTGAATCGGATGATCGCGATACAAAAGGAGAGAGCACGACATGAACCCTATGAACCAACCTGTCGTCGCGACGGCGACCCATTGGGGCCCGCTGTTGTTTACGTTGATTTTCGGGGCCGCGATGGCGGTCATTTTGTTTGCCGTCATCCGTAGACGCGCTTTGCAAAACGACAACTTGATTTCGTTTCAAGGCGGGGCGATGTTCGTCATCTACCTCGCAGGCGTGATCTTGACGATTATGTTTGCTTTTTACCTCGGAATCTCCGTCCTGAAGAGCATCGGGACCCCGCAATCGGGCCTCGCGTCGACGATCTCCGCGATTACAGTCGTGGAAGCCGGTTTGCTTGGCGCTCTGTTGCCGTACCGCTATCACGCCCGCTCCGGCAAGACGCAAGCATGGCTTTGGCTGGCGATCGGCGTGGCGTATGCGCTTGTTTTTTACCTAACAGCCCAAATTTTGCGATAAAGTTCATAAAAACGCCGTTGCCCTCAGAGGAGGCCGACGGCGTTTTGTCGTAGTTGTTGAGAGATAGAGTTTGAACGAGGTAGGAGGGTTCGGCATGGCGGCAAATACAGTGCGCAGCATCACGGAGCAAGAATGGGGCAGACTGGTGGCTTGTGCCAAAGGTCAAACGGAGCCGGATTTGGTCGTCCAAGGCGGCACGATCCTAAACGTCTACAGCGGAGAGTTGATGGAAGCCAACCTGTGGGTCGTGGGAAATCGCATCGCGTATCTGGGACCGCGCGTCTACGAAGGCACGCAAGCGCAAGTGATCGACGCAAGAGGCAAAGTGGTGTCGCCCGGCTACATTGAACCGCATGCGCACCCGTTCCAATTGTACAACCCGATGCGCTATGCCGAGACGATTCTCGCGCGGGGGACGACGCTCAGCGTCAACGACAACTTGATGTTGGTGCTGGGGATGGAATTTGCACAGGTCGGGCGCTTTTTTGAACTGATGGCGCAGTTGCCGATCAAGATGATCTGGGGCTTGCGACTCGACCCGCAGGCGCATCTGCCGGAGAAAAAACACAAGTTCGGACACATCCCGGTTTCGCGCCTGTTGAAAAACCCGTACGTATGGCAAGTCGGAGAAGTGACAGACTGGAAATCATGGATCGACGGCGACGAAGAGATGCGCGACAACGCACTGACCGCCCGAGCGATGCACAAGCGGGTCGAAGGCCATGCAGCGGGCGTTTCGTGGGATACGCTGAACGTGTTGACGGCGGCGGGGGTCACCGCCGACCATGAAGCGATCAACGCAGAGGAAGCCTTGCGCCGTTTGCGACTTGGAGTGTGGACGACTTTGCGTCATTCTTCGTTGCGTCCGGACTTTCCGCAGATTCTGCCCGAACTGATCCCGCAAGTGAAAAATTGGAGCCGTGTGATGATGACGACAGACGGCCCGACACCGGAATACCTGCAGAACGGCTATACCGACTTTTTGATTCGTCATGCCATTGAATTGGGCATGGATCCGATTACGGCGTATCAACTCGTCACGATCAACCCGGCGACGTATTACGGAGTCGATGCAGAGATCGGCGGTTTGGCACCGGGCCGTATCGCCGACATCAATGTGCTGTCGAATTTGCTGAATCCGACGCCGGAGCTCGTCATCGCCGAAGGCCGCATCGTGGCGCGAGACGGTGAATTGGTCGAGCCTTTGAAAGGCCCGTCGTGGGCCGAAATCGGCATGCCGCCTGTGAAAAAACTGGGATCGCCGATTCAGCCGAACTGGTTTGATGTCTATACGGACGGAGACACGTTCCCCGTCATGCGCCTGAGCAATCCGGCGATTACCCGCCGCGAAGAAATGCCCGTGGAGAAAGACGCAAGCGGGCGTGTCGTGGGACTGGTGGAGAATTCGGAAGACCTCTGCTATGTCTCGCTTCTGCAACGCGAAGCCGAGTGGGTGTGCAACGGCGTCATTCAGCACTTCGCAACGAGTCTTGCGGGGCTAGCGTCGAGCTACACGGGCGCGCGCGAATATCTCGTGCTGGGTCGTGATAAAAAAGCGATGGCCGCCGCGTTGGAACGCGTCCAAGAAATCGGCGGGGGAATTGTCATCGTCGACGAGAACCACAACGTGATCTACGAACTTCCGCTGATCATCGGCGGTTCGATGGGCGACCAGACCGTGGAAGAGTTGGTAAAAGCATCGAGAGAGCTCTTGGCTGTGCTCAAAGAGCTGGGTCATCCGCATTACGACCCGATCTACACGTTGTTGTTCCTCTCTTCGGCTCACTTGCCGGAAGTGCGGTTGTCGTCCCAAGGGCTGTTCGAGATGAAAACCAAGCGGGTCTTGCACCCCAGCCGAACCCTGCGGTAGAATGGAAATACCTAATGTAGACGCAAGAGTCAATTCGCATGACTGGCGGAAACGTGGAAGCAACCACGAGGGAGTGCGAATGTAGATAAGCCGGACCGCCTGGGCACAAAGGGACGAAGGAATTCGACCGAGCTCAGGCGGTTTTGTATTTGTTTGCCGGAGCTGATGAGGAGAGGAGTGTCCGTCAGATGATGGTCTATGAAGAGCGATACGGAGATCGGGTGACGTGCCCGCATTGTGAAGCGAAGGGTGCGTATTTTGATGAGATTCCGGTGTCGGAGGGAGCGTTTGAAGACGTGCTGTGGCAAGCGGGGGTGTGCCCGCGCTGTCGCCAAGCGGTGCTGTTCAAGCGAATCTGCGATTTCGGCGACACGACGTCGCTGTGGCTGGCCGACCATCGGACGGAGATCATTCGTCGGTATGTGATCTTCCCGGAACAGGGCACCCGCCGCGTGCTGTGGCGCATGTTCGTGGAAGACCCGCTGCATACCTTTTTGGCTCGTCAGGGATTCTATGACCGACATTTGTATTTGATTCGTCCGGCGGCGAAACGCGCAAGGAAGCAGAGAGAGGGGACTCTATGAAAAAAGTCGGTTTGGTGATGCGCAAGATCCAGTTTACAGAAGCACAGGGCCCGCGTGTATTTGCAGATCGGTTGAAGGACATCTCCCGCGAACTCGGCGTGGAAATCGTATTCCTGTCTCCGGAGCGAAATGTCAGCGGCTATGACTGGCTGCCCGGCTTCGAACACGAGAAAGGCGATCTGGTCAATTACGACATCATCCTCGACCAGATTCATTCGCAGAACATCGAGCATGTCATCTACACGGTGTCCGGCTTCACGTTCCTCAAGATGTTTGTCAAAAACAGCGTGTTGTTCCCGCACAGTTTCCCGGACCCGGCGTTGACCGGCTATGAGATGATGAAACCGTTCTACTCGATTGTGGACAAGGCGGTGGTGCAGACGGAGTTCCTCAAACGTGAACTTCACCGCAATTTTGGCGTCACCGATGTGAACGTCATCCCGATCGGGTTCAACGAAGACCTCGCCGAACGGCACTTCGATCCTTCGCAGATCGTGGACAACCGCGTGTTGTGGATCGGACGTGACGAAGAGAACCGCCGTCCCGACCTCGTCTTGGAGTACGCGAGACAGAACCCGGACAAGGAAGTCTACATGGTCTTCGGCGGTCGCCGCTACGAAGAGAGCATGAAAAAGTACGACATCCCGCTCAACGTGAAACTTCGATTCGCGCTGACGCAAGATGAAATTTTCGCGCTGATGAACTCGGCCAAAGTGTATTGGAGCTGCTCGAAGTTCGACACGTTCGCGATGCCGCTCACAGAAGCGTTGGCGATGGGCAAGATCGTGGTCAAGCCGGAGCACCCTTGCTATGATCACATCTCGTCGACGCATTCGTTTGCGGGCAATGAGAAGAACTGGTTCGAACTGGTCAACATGGCGGTGGCGTCCTCGCAGAAGTTCTCGATGGACAACCGTCAGTACGGGTTCGAGAAATTCTCGGCGACGGTGATGAAGCAAGGCTACCGCGACTTTTTCGAGAATTGGTTGCGTGCCTAGTATGACTCCTTACATAGGAAACGGGGCGTACAGCTACGCCGATTCAACTGCGATGTTGTTGCAGAGCATCGGCGAGGAGGTTTCGCCGTCGCTGATCGAAGTGCTCACGGGCGTGGGGCTTGGCGGGCTGTGGCTTGAAGAATACTCCATGCTGTATTTCGGAAACTGGGACTGCGCGCCGTACACGGGAATTGGCAAAGCGTTGGAGATGCTCGGCTTCACCTACACCGAGAAAGTCCGAACTCGCGACGCCGACCCGTCCGCCGTACTCGCTGAACTGCGTGCCGATTTGAAAAAAGGCCCCGTCGTGCTCGGGCCGCTCGACATGGGCTATCTCAGCTACAACCCGAACGCGCAAGGGCTGTTCGGCACTGACCATTACGTGTTCGCGTACGACATGGACGACGAGTATCTCTACCTCCACGATCCGGCAGGGTTTCCTCATGTGGGACTGACGCTTCAGCAGTTGATTCCGGCGTGGCGTACAGATTGCTTCTCTTACCGTCCTGAGGCGTACCAATGCTGGATGGCACCGGCGCGTGTGAAAACGCCAAGTGAGGAAGAGACTTACGAGGGAGCCCTGCGCTATTTCAAATCCACTTATGACGACGCTTCTGCCTACGCGGACCAAAACGGCGTGCCACAAGGCCGCGACGCGATCCTCGCATTGGCGGAGACGATCGCCACAGAGGGAGTCTCTCCGGAAATGCGCGGGCATCTCGCGCACTACCTCTTCAGCCTTGGAGCCAAGCGCGCCCTCGACTACACCGCGTACTTCCAAACCCGCGATCCGGAACTTGCCTCGATCAAAAAACGCCAAGCCCGACTGTTTGGCCAAGCGCATACGGTGCTTCTCTCCGAACAGATTCAAGCGTTGGTAACCACAATCCGTGAGCTCGCCGACGTGGAAGCGGAATTCCGCGATGCACTGTTCGCTCGCCTTGCATAAAAAAAGAGCCTGACTCCGCATCCCGCGAAGTCAGGCTCTTTTTTGAAAAGTTTGACAAATATCGCAAGAGGCGTATAATGGGTTTCAAACCAGATAATTTCGTGCATCGAAGGAACTTGTCTGAGCTTGCAATTTCATATGAAGGAGATGATTTAGCCATGAAGAAACTCGGTGGTTTTCTATTGGGAATCGTTCTGCCTTTCGCTGCTGTTGCGATCGCTCCGTTCTACGCGCTGTACGCACTGATCAACAATGTTACGGACACGTTTTTATAAAGTCGTTGAGACAAAAAAAGCTTCTGGACCCCGCGGGGATTCAGAAGCTTTTTTTCTACCCGCGCGCCCGAAAGACGAGCGATGCCAGAAATCCAAACACGATTGCCGCAGAGATTCCGGCGCTCGTCACTTCAAAGATCCCCGTCAGCACGCCGACGACGCCATGCAGTTTCCCTTCGGCGATCGCCCCTTGTACCAGTGCGTTGCCGAAGGAGGTAATCGGCACCGTGGCTCCGGCTCCGGCGAATTGAATCAGCGGTTCATACAGATTCAATCCCCCAAGCACGGCTCCGACGACGACCAGCGTGGACATCGTGTGCGCGGGGGTGAGTTTGCCTACGTCCATGAGAAATTGGCCGATCAGACAGATGACCCCCCCGACCAAAAAGGCCCAAACGAAAATCATCATGAGGACATCCTCCTTTTCTACATCTCAATCGAAACGGCATGCGCGACGCCAGGAATGCTTTCTCCTTGTTGAAACGACAGCGGAGAGAGCAGCGCACCCGTGGCGACGACCAAGATTTTTTGCCATGCGCCTTGTCGCATTCGGTTCAAGAGATGTCCGTATGTAACGGCCGCCGAGCATCCGCATCCGCTTCCGCCGGACCAAACGTCGGGGTTGTCGCCGTAGATCATGATGCCGGCGTCTTGATAGGTCTGCAAGGGAATGGTGATCCCGTGCCTCTCGAACAAGTCGCACAAAATACTGTGCCCGACGCGTCCGAGGTCGCCGGTCACGATCAAGTCATATGTATCGTACGGCAACTTACGGTCGCGAAAGTGCGCCTCGATCGTATCAAATGCAGCAGGTGCCATCGCCGCTCCCATGTTGAAGGGGTCTGTCAGACCCATGTCGACGACACGGCCGATCGTCGCCGACGTGACATGCACGCGATTGCGGGTTCCGTCGTTTCGGGCAACGACCGCTGCACCGCCTGCCGTGACCGTCCATTGAGCGGTCGGCGGTTTTTGCGATCCGTACTCGGTGGGATAGCGGAACTGCTTCTCTGCGGATGCGTTGTGCGAGCACGTCGCCGCCAATGCGTAGTCGGCCGATTGTTTGTCGACGAGCAATGAAGCCAACGCCAAGCCTTCCATAGAGGTCGAGCAGGCTCCGAACAACCCGAGGTAGGGAGCTGCCAAGGAACGTGCGGCAAACGAAGAAGAGATGATCTGGTTCATCAGATCACCGCCGAGGAAAAAGTTTACGTGTTCTTTGAGGACGCCCGCTTTTTCCAACGCTTTGTCGCAGGCTTCTTCGAGAAGCACTTTTTCAGCTTGCTCCCAGCTTTTTTGTTGCAACAGCATGTCGCCGTGCAACAAGTCAAAGTCATTGGCGAGCGGCCCGTTTGCTTCAAAGGGCCCGCCGACGGCGGCCGAGGCCAAGATCACAGGTTTGCTTGCAAACTCCCACGTTTGGTGTCCTTTGAGCATGCGATGTTACCCTCCCATTCCGATGATCGTGCGGAGCAAGCCGATCACAAATGCCGCCACGACGCCAAATACGATGACGGAGCCTGCCAGTTTGAACATGTTCCCGCCGACTCCGAGGACATAGCCTTCGCTTTTGTGCTCCAACGCGGCTGATACGATGGAGTTCGCGAAACCCGTCACGGGGACGGAAGTTCCTGCACCGGCCCATTGGGCGATGCGGTCGAACACACCAAATCCTGTCAGCAGTGTTGCGAGCAAGATCAGCACGGCGACGGTCGGGTTGCCGGCCGTTTTTTGCGTAAAGTTGAAGTAGTGGATGAAAAACATCTGAATCCCTTGTCCGAGCACCGATATCAACCCGCCGACCCAAAACGCGCGGACGAAGTTTTTGGCGAGCGGGCGAGGCGGTTCGTGAGACTTCGCCAGTTGTTGGTATTGCTGTTGGACGAGGGTGAGTTTTTTCTTGTTTGCTGTTGCCAAAGGGGATCACACCTTTCAGCGCATGAGGTACGGGGTGAGTTCGTCAAGGATTTCTTGCAGTTGTTGGGCGCCGGTTTCATAGAGCAATTTGGCTTGCTCGTTTTGGGTGGAGAGCGCGTAGAGTTCGAAGTCGGCTTGGCATTTTTTGAGCGTTGCGTAGACCAAGGGGCGCGGTTGGGGACTGGGGACTTGCAGTTTGTCGTCGTAGAGATCGACAGACATCTCGCCGTTCGAATCGACTTGCGCGAGAAATACGTTCTCCAAAGCGATGCCCTGCATGTCCAATTCGCTTTTCAACCACCGGCGGTTCATGCCCAAGGTGGCGAGCGATTCGTCCATGATGGTGCCGTCCATGATGACCGCTTGCGGTTCTTTCTCCGGTGCGACTTGCCAGTTCATTTTCTTGGGAGTGATCGGTTGGTTCTCGGCTTTGAGCAGCACGGAGACCTGTCCGTTGGTCTCCATCAACGCGAACTCGACATCGGCCACTTTGAACGCGCTTTTTAGGCGCAGTTGCTCCAGCAGTTCGTCGGTGGAGATGCGTTCTTTTTTGAGGTTTTCTTCCATGACTTTGCCGTTTTTGATCAAGACGCGGCCTTTGCCTTCCACAAAGTTGCGGATGATCTTGCTCTTCAAAGCCAACCAGCCGAGCAAGATCGGGAAGAGGGCGTAGATCGACATCGCGAGGAGGCCTTTGTACATCGGCCCGTTGACATCGTCCGCGATGATCGCAGCCATGTCCCCGATGGCAATCCCTACTGTATATTCGAAAAATGTCATCTGCGACAGTTGGCGTTTGCCGATCATTTTGGTGAAAATAAACACGGCTACGATCGAAACCATGGACCGAATGACAATCGTCACCCATTCCGGCATCTCCATTCCTCCTCAAAAAAAGGAGAGGCAGAGACCTCTCCTTTTCCAAAAACATGATTAGAAGCCTTTGTAGGTCGGCTCTTCTTTTTCCAATTCGTTGACTCGTTGCTGCATGGTGTTGACGATCGATTGGGTTTGCTGTGCGGCTTGGGTGTACATCTGTTTGGCTTTTTGGTTCTGCGTGCCCAGTGCGAATGTTTCCAAGCTCGCTTGGGCGCCTTTCAAGGAAGCCAGTGTGGTTTTTACCTGTTGAGAAACAGTCATGGGTTTATCACCTCCGTTCAACGATGATAGAATGAGCAAGGGGAGAGAAGGATATTCTTCACATAAAAAAAGTGTCGATCACGTGAGTATGATCGACACTTTTCGACTTACTTATTTGTAGTTCTTCCAGTCCATCTTGGTGTTGTTCAGAAGGTACTCGAAGTTGTTCTCCAATTCCTTTTTCTCTTTCTCACGGCGGTCGAGTTCGGCTTTGCGTTTGGTTTCTTGGGCGGTTTTTTCCTGCTCCTTCAACTCATTGGACTGTTCTGTCAGTTTGGCGAGTTGTTCGGGGGAGAGGAGGTCTTTGAGCGTGGTCGGTTTGTCCTTGGGCAGGTCGCCTTGGTTGTAGCGTTGGTCGTGACGCGGGGTATTGCCCGCCACGCCGGTGGCCGGCTTCTTGCCGGATTTTTTCTTGTTGGTGCTCATCGTGGATTTCACCCTTTCATTCAAGTGTCCACGTCCTCGAAGCTCGGCGAGGACACCCTGTTTGTCCTTGGTGACGAGAAAGACTTCTTGGACAGCCACGGTCGTTTTGGCCAGCAACTTGAGGCCGCTGTCGGTGAAGTATTGGAAGGTCAGCTCTTCGTGCTCCGACTTGTTCGGCGAAATGACCCCGGTGATGACAGACTGCACGCCGGGAATTTTCGCGAGGTCGTCCAGAACAGCTTCGTAGCCGCCGATGATCGTGTGCATTTTGGTCACGCCGTTTTCGCGGTGACGGTGTTTCTTGGCCATGTGCTTATACCAGCATCGCCATCGGGTACGCTTCTTCCAAACGCACCCCGTTGCGATAGCCCCATGCCATCACGCCGTCCATGCGCGTGATCTCAAAACGGTCGGTGGTGTCAATCACGGTGTACGTCTTGCCAATTTCCACGGCATCGAGCGGAAGCAGGTACGATTTCGCGACGTAGTACTTGCGCTCCAAGACGTCCAGTTCTTCATACCGCTCGTCGGAGAGGGCCCGGTGCCCTTCGTCTTGCAGGCGGGTCATTTCTGCTTCTAGTTCTTCGTGGGTCATGTCTCGGTACAATTTCGCCATCTTAGAAGACTCCTTGCCATCAAAAGTAAGATGAATCCAGTATACCACATCTCCAGACGTTGTCTCCGAGAGGCTATATGGTATAGACTAGGAACTAATACGATTCTTAACAAGGCAAGGGGGCGTTAGAATGAGCTTCAAGAAATGGGCAACAGCCGGAGCCGTTGTGATCGTGCTCGGCGGCGGCGGATTCACGGCGTACCAGTACACCCAAGGTGACAAACTCGTCACGGCACCGGTCGACTCCACTCCGTCGCAACCTTCCGACTCCACGAAACCAGCGCAACCGGCCCCTGTTCCTCAAGACAACAGCACGACCCCAAGCAACGGCACCAACGATCCGTCACCCTCCGAGGGAGGGACGACCACGCCCACACCGAGTACGTCCGATGTCATCACACTCTCCGCGTATTCGGGAAGCGGTTCGTATCCCTTGAAGGGGGCGGCGTTCTCGAACAACTCCTTCCAACTCGAACGCATCGATTGGAGCGAATCGAGCAAGACGCTTTCGTTCATCGGCAAGATGCGCGCTTTCGAAGCGGTGGGGTACTTCCGTGTTCGTGATCAGAACAAGGTGGTCATCGAATCGGAAAGCGGGATCAAAGCCAGCGCCGGCGCACCGGAATGGGGCACGATCAAAGCCGATCTTTCGCTTCCTCCCGAGTACAAAGGGCAGACGCTGACCGTGGACTTTTACACCAAAAGCGCCAAGGACGGCTCCCGCACAGACATGCTCAGTTTGAAGATCAAACTGCAATAGCATTTTAATAGTAGAAAGTGAACCTAGAGTAGAAGTGAGGAATGACCGCACATGGAGAAACAACCCTATCTCGGCCTGCTCTCCGGGCAGGACGCGTTGGCGGAGCTTCGCAACTATCCCTTGCCTGTCGGCACAGGCATTCTACATATCCCCGACCAGGAGTTGACGTGGCCGATGTTGGTGCCACAGGGTGGTGTGCAGATTCGTCTACACCAAGGCGACGAGCAGGAATTGACGTATGGCATGGTGACGGGCCTCGTCGTATTCGAAGAGACGTTCCATTTGATCGGACGTGTCGACTATGCGCTGCGTGAAGCGGAGCACACCGCGCTGTTCCGTTTGGAATGGAAAGCGGACAAAGCGATGCTCGAATCGGTCGCCGAACTGGGCATCCTCGTCTTGAGCGATGAAGTACCGCCGAAGTTCGCCGAACGTGAACAACTGGTCGCCTATCTGTCCAACGTCCCGACGTTTGTCTGCCAATTGGAGGAACAGGAGTTGCACCGTCTGCGCATTCAGATGATCCGCATGAATGCACAAGCGCAATTCCTGGCCGAGTAAGCAAAAGGAGACCCGATGCGGCTCGGCCGCGAGGGTCTCTTTTTATTAGGGAAGCACCGTTGGGGGCTCGCTTTCGTGTTTGATGGTTTTTTGTTCCTTGAGGGCGTTGACGTAGACCGTGGTGGTTTCGCCGATGATGACGGATGTAATTTGCAGGTGCAGGGTCTGCCCGCCGATTTCGAGGCTTCTGCCTTCGAGGAGGCTTTTGAACAAGTTGGGGTCGTTCTCCAGCAGGGAAAGTTCTTTGTCGAGCATGGTGTTGAGCTGGCGTTTGACTTCCCGCTGGACGGCGACTTTGGCGAATTCGTCGGGGGCCTGTTCGACGACGATGTTCAATTTGCGCAGGCGGCGGTCTTTGTACTTCTGTGCGTGCGAGAGTTCGTCTTCGAGTTTTTGCTTGTCTTCCAGCAATTGTTGGGCGGTCTCCCGGCACTGCAGGTATTTGAGATAGAGCAAGTCGAGGTCATGCCCGCGCATCGCAAGCAGGGCGGCCGCGCCAAACAGCGTCCCGACCGCAAGGGTGGCAAAAAATTGGCGGTTCTTCATCGGATGTCTCCCACCAACCACTTCACGATATAGAATCCGGCGTTGCAGCCCAAAAAGGCTGCGAGCAGGTAGCAAAACTGTTTGACGATCCCGTTGAACTGCAGATCGAACACGCCGGTGTCGATCAGTTTGAGCGTGTCATACGTGCCGCCAAGGGCTGCGACCAACGCCCAGATTTTCAACTGCTCGGCGAGTTTGAGCATGGAATTCATGGGCGGGTGATGCATGAGAAAAGCGCCGAGGGCGCCAATGATCGAACCGCCGAGGACGATCCCGAGCGCCACGAAAAAGTCCAACACGACCGTACTGAAAAAGGGCATTCGCGATCTCCCCCCTGTCCACAGTTGTCCCTCTTTGGGATTCTATGCGGTGCAAAACGCGGACATGCGAAAGGGAATGGGGGCTGGGGTTTTTTGTGTTTTCAGAGAATTTGTACTTTACACGAGGGATAAGTTAAGAATACAATCGAAGCATACAAAAAATTTTTGACTATACTCTTTGGGAATTTGCAAGAGGTAAGATAAAATGGACAAGGGGAGGGGTGTCAGAATGATTGCTTTCATGAAACGCAACCCCAGATTCTTCCGGTTTTGGTTGGCCACATGGGCTTCCGATCTCGGGGACTGGGTGCGAAACATCACGATGATGTTCTTGGTGCTGGACCTCTCAAAGGGCTCTGCGCTGTCACTTTCATTCAATTTGTTCTGTGAGTACGCTCCAATCTTCCTCTTCGGGTTGTTTGTGGGCGCGTTGGCGGATCGATGGAATCGCCAGCGAACGGTTATGGGAGCGATCTTATTCCGAGCACTCATTATGGCGTTGTTGGTCGTTGCCTATCTGAACGGATCGTTGTACATGATCTATGCTTGTGCCTTCGTCTCCGCGATTGGCACGTTGTTTTTCCGCTCTTCGAACATGGGATTTTTCATGCTGTTCGTGGACGCGGAGGACCGCAAATATGCAACGAGTTTGCGTCAAGCATCCAGCTCGGCGGTCCAACTGCTGGGGCCGACGGCGGGGGCGGCGTTTTATTTGCTCATCGGGGCGAGCGGCGGGCTGGCTGTGACGGTTACGCTGTTTCTCGTGGCGGTCTGGCTGCTTTCGACCATCCGTGTCGATCAACCGGAATCGAGCAAGGTGCGGACATTCAGTGGAATTTGGGTGGATGTCAAAGCCGGATTCCAGTATTCGTGGGGCAATTCGTACGTTCGTCCGGTGCTGTTCGTGTACATGATGTACGGGATGGCTGCCGGCATCATCAACGTGCTGGAAGTGTTCATCGTCACCGATTTCCTCGGCTTGCCCAAGGAAATGATGGCGATTCTGGCTTCGGTGCAGGGGGCGGGGATGTTCGTGTCCTCACTGATCATCGGCAAATTGAAAGTACCGCTGCATCGTATGGTTTCGATGGGGATGCTCATTGCGGGAGCTTTTCTCGCCGGGATGGTCGCCGTCAACAACTTCTACATGACGGCGGCGTCGCTTGTGGTGTTCTCGTTTGGACTGATGATGGTCAATGTCGGAATCACGACGATTCTGCAAACCAAAGTGGACTTTACGTTCCAAGGACGCACGCAAATGTCGGCCTCGACGGTTTTCAACGGGTTTATGGTGATGACGATGCTGTCGTCCGGCTGGTTGCTCAAAGCGTTCACGATCCGGCCGGTCATCTTGCTCAGCGGCGGATTGGCAGCGCTTTCGGGCGTGGTTTTGTTCGCGATCTTCAGCCGTGTGATTCGCCGTGAGAACGGCGTCGGAGCTCCCAATACGGAAGCGGCGTAGATGTCGAGAAGATGATGAGAGCCTGATGATTGGCTAAAAAAGGGCATCTCCGCGCTTGCGGACGATGCCCTTTTTTCTGCTCTATGCTACAATGTGAGGAGTGTAACAAAGTCAAGTCGAATGAAGGTGTAAGAGAATGACTCCGTTGATGCGGATCTTTTGGGCATTGTTCTATAAGTTTTTCCTCTCCGGGGTGTCGTTTGTGACCTCGATCATCACCGCTCGCTATCTGGGCCCGACGGGGCGAGGGTATCTGACGAACACGCAAAACTATTTCAGCTATTATTCGCCGGTAATCGGAACGTTCAGTGAATACATTCCATACGGGATCAACAAGCAGAAGCGCGATCCACAGGCGGTCTTCTCGACATCGCTTCAATATTACGCGGTGCTCGCAGGCACACTGTTTGCTTTGGCGCTTTTGGGGACGAAATGGCTGTGGGGCGGCTTCTGGGGCATCGACCCATTGGCGACCCGCGGCGCTTGGATTGTGGGCATCATGGCACCGTTTGCGATGTTCCACGTCTATGTGACGCGTCTGATGTGGGGCATGAACGAATTGGAATGGTTGAACCGCTTGAACACCGTGCAGGCGGTCGTGTTCCTTCTGCTGATGCTCCTCGTGGTGTTCGGATTCAGACCGATTGAAGCCAGCCAGACGATCTATGTGATCGGGGCGTGGTTCGGCTCCTACGTGCTGACCTCGATGTTCTCGCTCTATGTGGTCCGGCGCAAGACCAACTTCCGCATTACGCTTCGTGGGGACAAAACGATCCGCCGCGAGACGATGAATTTCGGCTTGAATTTGGTCGGCGCAAACTTGCTCTGGATTCTGAATGCGCGCATCGACATGACGCTGGTGTTCTGGCTGCTCGGACCGACCAACATGGGCGTGTACTCGACGGCGATCATCACGGCGGAACTGTTGAACGTGCTCTCCTCGTCGATTCTGCAAGTCGTGCTGACGCGGATGTCGACGCTCGAAGAGAAAGACTCCACGCAATTGACGGCGAGGATCTTCCGCCATACGGCGGTTGTCGTCATTCTCTCGGTGATCGGGATGTACACGATCATGACGTGGGTGATGCAGTTGGCGTATGGGGCGAAGTTTATGGCGGCGACACCGATCTTCCACGTCGTAATTCCGGGGATTGCCCTGTACGGACTGACGACGGTGCTGACGACGTTTTTCAACAACCAACTCGGACGTCCGCGTGTGACGACGATGTTGCAGTTCGTTTCGATTCTCACCAACGTCGTGGTTTCCGTGTTGCTGATTCCGCACTTGGGGATGATGGGCAGTGCGTGGGCGAAGACGCTCGCGTATATGACGATGTTCCTCGTTACGGTGTACAGCTTTGGACGTTTGACCGGCTATCCTGTGCGCAAACTGTTCTACCTGCAACCGGACGAAGTGGCCCAGTACCGCTCGCTGCTCCGCAAAATTCGGGCGAAAGTACAAAGAAAGACCGCGGCCGAGTGACGGGCGCGGTCTTTTTTCATGAATTGGAGGAACGGCGCCGACGGGCGCTCGCCTGGTAATAGCGTTCGATGCTGATCTTCATCTTGCGGTAGAAGAACAGCACGATCAAGGCGGAGATGAGGACGTTGATATAGGGAAGATACGGGGAAACTGGTGTATGGGCCAGAATACGAGAAACGCCGAGCGTCGCAACCAATGTGAACAGCAACGTGTTGAAAAATGGAGCGAACTTCGCCACGAAACAATCCCCTCTTCTCTACATCAAGTTACATCCAGTGTACCATTTTGTTGAAAAAAGTAGAAGAGTTTTACATCTTCCATTCCAATTGTCGTCCGCCGACCACATGGTAGTGGAGATGGAAGACGGTCTGTTGGCCGTGCTCGTTGGTGTTCGTGATGACGCGGAAGCCGGATTCGGCCACCCCGAGCTCGCGCGCGACGTGTTGGATGCCTTGGTGCAGTTTGAGCAGGGTCTCGCTGTCGTCCGGCGTGATTTCCAGCACGTTTTGGATGTGTTTTTTCGGGATGACGAGGGCGTGGACCGGGGCGATCGGGTTGATGTCGTGGAAGGCGAAAACGTGGTCGTCCTCGTAGATTTTTTTCGACGGAATTTCACCTGCGACGATTTTGCAGAAGATGCAATCCATGAAACAATTCCTCCTTGGCACGATATGGTTGTCCTGTATGTAGAGTACCAGATTCGAAGGGAAAAGTCGCCGACGCGTGGAATAGAAGATGATGTGGAGGAGATTCCAGTGAAGAAAAAAGTATGGTGGCGCCTCATTGGCTTCGTGCTGGTGGTTGTGGTGCTGTTTGCCGGATACAATGTGTATTCGATGTTTTCGTTCTTCCATACGGTTTCGGCGAACAAACCGTTCTCGACCGGAGACCAGCCGTTGAACACGGCGAAATGGGAGGGCAAGGGTGCGGTCAACATCCTGTTCATGGGGGTGGACCGTCGCGATCCGAATGACCGTCCGCGCTCGGACACGATGCTGTTGGCGAGCCTCAACCCGGACACGAAGCAGGTTTCGGTGTTCTCGATTATGCGGGATACGTATGTGGACATCCCGGGAGTCGGCAGGTCCAAGATCAACGCGGCGTTTGCCGACGGAGGTCCGGAGTTGTTGATCGATACGATCCAGAATTTCTTGAAGATCCCGATTCACTACTACGTGGCGACCGACTTTGAAGGGTTTGCGAAGATCATCGATTCGATTGGCGGAATTGACGTCAACGTGCCGGAGGACTTCGTACACGCCGACGACGGGATCTACGACATCAATTTGAAAAAAGGCCAGCAGCACCTCAACGGGCAGCAGGCACTCGAATACGTGCGCTTCCGTGGGACGCCGCGTGCAGACTTTGACCGCACGGAGCGCCAGCGCGAAGTCGTCAAACTGGTTGCGGAGAAAATGAAGTCGCCGAGCATGTTGATGAAAGCTCCGCAGATTCTCAAAACGATTGAGCCTTATACGCAGTCCAATCTCGGAGACAACTTGTTCTCGCTGGGGACGTTGGCGATGTCGTTGGATTCGTCGAATATGAAGACCGAGCAGATTCCGCCGGTGGAAGCGCTGACGGAGACGTACGTGGGCGACGAAGCGGTGCTGATGCCAAACGTCGGTCAAGTGCGGGATTATGTGCAGGGGATACTCAACGATCCGAACGCCGGTGCCGCGCAAGATGCGAACGGCACGGGCTCCGGGAAAAATGGAACCGGGAGTTCGGGCACGGGCTCCGGGAAAAATGGGACCGGGAGTTCCGGCACAGGCCAGGGTCAAAACGGCACTGGCGGCACCAGCACAGGTTCAGGCAAAAACGGAACCGGCGGCACCGGCAGCAGCTCCACCGCTCAGTCGGGCTCCGGCCAGACCGCCGTGGTCACCGGAGAAACGGTGAACTTGCGCGCAAAGCCGGGCACCGAGTACCAAGTGATCGGGCAAGTGTTCCAAGGCGATGTGCTGACCGTCGAGGAACAAGTCAACGACTGGTACTATGTACAGACCTCGACCGGCATGTACGGCTACGTGACGTCCGCGCTCGTCAAACTTCAATAAGAAAAGCCCTTGGCTTCGGCCGAGGGCTTTTTTTGTTTGAACAAAACCGACCTCTCCACGCATATAGTGATGGTACTACACGCGGCGGGCACGAAGGGGAGGTGTCGCTAGATGGAGAACCAGATTGTCATCTATCGGAACATTTCAGGCGAGACGACCCGTGCCCAAGTAGACCAATGGAAGACGCGGGTTGCTCGTTCCGGGATTCAGATGGAAGAGAAGGGAAAGGGCAAGACGTTGATCTTTCACCTCTACGTGAAGGACGACGAAGTGATTTTTTACATGTATGAGAACGGGAAGTCGTTGCATGTGTTGATTGAGTACATGCGAGTGAAGAAAAGCGATGGCAGGATGGTCAAAGTGATCGATGCGCTGATCACCGACCTGCAATTGCGAGGGGAAAAGTACCAGACGATACGGGGCGAGCTGTATCGAACGCTCTACTTGAATGGATTGATCATGGATGACGGCCCGTTCGCGGAGCGCAAACTCGCGCCCGATTTTGATCTGCGGTTGAGCCGCGAAATCTTGCTGGGCCACATCTACATCGTGCTCGATGAGTACGCCAATGCCAAGCGGCTGGGGCTGACCGATCTCGAAGCAGAAGCTTCGGAGCGGCTGCGGTCGTTTGCAGAAGAGGTCCAGAAAGTCGACGAGATCTTGAAAAACAACCGCTTCAACAAAGAAACCTAACCCCATCCCCTGCTTACTGCTTTTTGGAGCGGGCTTCCGGGCCGTACTTCTGAAGCAATTTCACCACACCCAAGACGCCGCCGGTGAGACCGAGCAAGATCCCCAGCAACAACATCCACGGAGTTGTACCCCACAATCCATCCAACCATTTGCCCAGAAAGACCCCGGCGACCACACACGACGCCAGATCAACCCCGATTGCGGAAACCAGCCCAAACGCTTGCCACGCTTCCTTGCCGTCTGTCTTGTAAGGATTCTGATCCATGTCGCTCACCTCCTACGGCTAGTGTATGACTGCCTTTTTGAAAAAAAACAAGAGAGAGCCGAATGCTCGGCTCTCTTTGTTATTTTTCTCAGTATAGCATGAAGACGGACCGGGATGAATCGTAAAAACCCGATGGGTATTGTATACTGAGAAGGACTAGCACCAAGGAGGAACTTTTTTATGAACGTACACGTACATACTTTTACGAGCTTGGAAGCGGTTACAGCCGACTCCCTGCTTGTGTTCTACACGAAAAGCGATGCACTCTCGCCGGAACTGCTCGAACTGGATACGGAGCTTGGCGGCGAGTTGAAAGCGATGTTTGCAGACCGCGAATTGTCCGGCAAGAACGGCTCGGTCGCGCACATCCGCACGTCCGGACGTCTGCAAGCGACGCATCTGTTCCTCGTCGGCTTGGGCGAATCGGACAAACTCGATGCGGAAAAAGTGCGAGAGGCCGCCGGCAGCGCCGCTCGCTCGCTCAAGGGCCGCACCGTGGCGGTGGCTCCGTTCACCGATGAATTCGCGCTGGCGACGGTGGAAGGTCTGTTGATGGGTCGCTATGTCTATTCGGCTCACAAATCGAAGCCGGAGGAAGACAAGCGCTTCTCCGAATTGCTCGTGCTCTCCAACGGCGACATCGCGTCTGTCGTTGAAGCTGCACAAATTCACGCAGAGGCGGTCAATGTGGCCCGCGACTACGTGAACATGCCGGCGAACCTGCTCGACCCGGTGATTTTTGGGGACAAAGCCAAGGCAGTCGGCGAAGCGGAAGGCTTGACCGTCGAAATTCTCGACGAAAACCAACTCAAGGAGCAAGGTCTGAACCTCTTGCACGCCGTCGGGGTTGGGTCTGACATTCCGCCGCGCCTCGTCGTTTTGAAATACGTTGGCGCACCGGACAGCCAAGAAACTCTCGGCATGGTCGGCAAAGGCGTAACGTTCGACACGGGCGGGTACATCATTAAACCGGAAGCCGGCATGCCGAACATGCATACCGACATGGGCGGTGCCGCCTGCGTGCTGTTTGCGATGCAAGCGATCGCACGCAAGAAATTGAAAGTCAACGTCATCGGCATCCTCTGCCTCGCGGAGAACATGATCTCCGGTCGTGCGTTCAAACCGGGCGATGTGGCGGTGGCGTTCAACGGCAAGACGGTCGAAATGATCGACACCGACTGCGAAGGGCGTCTCGTTCTCGCGGACGGCGTTGCTTATGCGAAACATCTCGGCGCAACGGCGATTGTGGATACGGCAACGCTTACGGGGGCTGTCGTTTCGGCACTCGGCTATGTATCGGCTTCGCTGTACGGCAACGACGACGCGTTCGTCGAGCAAGTGCGTCTGGCGGGCGCAGAAGTCGGCGAAAAGCTCTGGACGCTGCCGAACTTCGAAGAGTACCAAGACTTGATCGACTCCAAAGTCGCGGACTACATCAACTACTCCGGTCGCAACGCAGGCGCGATTGCCGGCGGGGTGTTCATCGCGGCGTTTGCAGACGACGTTCCGTTCTGCCACATCGACATGGCGAACATGTCTCGTGCAAACTCCACCAAGGGCTACACCGTTACCGGCGGCACGGCGTTCTCCACCCGAACGCTGATCCAATTGGCCCAGACGTTCGCGAAGTAGAGAAAAAAGACCCACAGGCCAAGTGCCGTGGGTCTTTTTTTGGTGGGTCGAAAGTAAGTATTAATTTTAATGATCAAGGAGGAAAATGCACCCATATGACGAATTGTGAAGGAGAAGGAGTAGGGACGACTTATACAAAACAAGGTTGGTGGGATCGTGAGCCACATCGAGTTGAACTCATTTGTACGCGACCAGTTGGAAGAGATTATTGATTGCGCAGCGAACACAGAGACATTTGCGCAGACCAAATTATTGGCCGCTCCGATACGTGAATTTACGCACTGGTTGATGGATTGTCTATTAGAGGGAGTCGGTGTGGTGGTCCACCCGGAATTTGTGGAGCTTGGAGACGTGCTTGGCGATCACGGAGCCTCTCTTCAGCAGATCCGCGAGATTTTGGAAGGCACGCGCCGGATTTTGTTTATCGTCATCCGCGAAGTCTCCCGCTTGTCGGAGGACGCGGGCGATCCGTTTGAGATCATGGACGCTTCGATGAAATTGCTCGAAGTGAACCACTCCGAATTGTTGGAACGTTATGTGATCAACCGCGAACGCAAAATGGAAGAGACGCATCTGCAGAACTTGGAGATCGTCCTCGACTCCATTCCGAACTCGATCTTGACCTACGACGAGAACGGTTTGCTTACGTATGCCAACCACACGGCGCTCGAATTGATGGAAGTGGACGAGGACGACATCATCGGCCGTCACTTCGACAATTTGTTGCCGTTCCCAGGCTACTCCCGTTCGGGGAAAAAGATCTGGATTACGCAAGAGCTGATCCCGCTCTCCGACGGACGCGGTTCGATTCTGATCGGCTATCCGATCGTGCGGGAGTTGGAATACTACCGCATCTTGCAAGCGCAGACGGAGTTTATCTTCAACGCGATGACCGAAGGCTTGGTCATTCTCGACAAGGACAACATCATCACCACGTTCAACTCGCGCGCCGAGCAGTTGTTTGGCATCTCGCGCAATGAGATGGTCAACCACAAAGGTTCGCTGTTCTTGGAGAAGTTGCAGATGGACGATCATCTCAGTCTGTTGCATGAGACGTTGCGTACGGGGAGTCATTTTACAGACATTCAACAGACGATTTCGTCGTCCGACGGAGTGGAGCGCATCTTGAAGACCTCGACGCGTTCGCTGATGGGCGAGGACGGCGAAATTCTCGGCGCCATCGGGATATTCGAGGATTTGACAGACCGTTTGTTCCTGGAAGAGCAAGTGCGCCGAGCGGAGAAGTTCTCCGTGCTGGGCAAGTTTGCCGCGGGGATTGCGCATGAGATTCGCAACCCGTTGACGACGGCGAAAGGCTTCTTGCAACTGTTGCCAAGCGATTCGCCCGACCCGAAGATTCGCCAACTGAAGGAAGTCGTCATCCCGGAGATCGACCGCGCCAACGAGATCATCACCGATTTCCTGATGATCGCCAAACCGAGCGCACCGAAATTGAAGATCGACTCGCTGCCGAATCTGATCGACGATCTTGCGGCGTTGATTCAACCGCAAGCGATCATGCAGAACGTCGAGCTCTCGGTGATCAAAGCGGAGCATTTGAGCGGACGTGTGGCGTTGGATCGCGACCAGATGTTGCAGGTGTTCTTGAACTTGACCAACAACGCCATCGATGCGATGAGCGAGGGCGGACGTTTGGAGTTGGAGATGCAGAATTGCATCTCGCACGTCGCCGTCCACTTCAGAGACACCGGCGTCGGGATGGACAAAGAAACCATCGAGCGCGTCTTCGAGCCGTTCTACACCCGCAAGCAGAACGGCACGGGCCTTGGACTCGCCGTTTCGCACCGCATCATCGAGGGTCACAACGGCACGATTCACGTGACGTCGACAATCGGCGAAGGCAGTACGTTTACGATTCAACTGCCGTACTCGTAATTCTACAGCCGGCTTGGTTCGGGTAGACTAACGAGAGGGAGGGATGCCCGATGAGAAGTTCGGAGATCAAAATCAAGCGCCGCGAAGTGATGTCTACGCGTGAGGTGGCCGACCTGTTGCGCCATTGGGCGAACCAAATCGACGCGGAGAGCATCGTCACGCTGGACGCCATTCCGATTCCGCTCGCCAACGTGGTGTTTGTACGACAGGACTACAAAAAGGAAGGCCGTGACCACTCGCTGACGTTGAAACTTCATTGGGAAGACAGCGACGTGGACCAGTCGATGGCGGAGGAGCCGGAGGATTTGGACGAGGACGACCTCGACATCATGCCGACTCCGGGCGAGACAGACTTGCCGACACCGCTGGAGATGCAGAGTTCGCCGGAAGCACAGCGAGCCAACGAATCATAAGCGAGAAAGCATCAGACCGGGTGACGGTTTGGTGCTTTTTTTTTTCGAAATGTTGAATCCTGACGTCGAAATTGTGCGTCTTACGTGGTAAGAGAGTACGTGGAGAAGGGGGTGAGCAGATGGAGCACCAGATTCAGCGCGCCTTGCAGAGTGCCGAGGCGATGACGGAGTTTCTGCGGGAACTCGAACCGTTCGTCTATCGGGTGAGTTACCACCTGACGGGGCACCGACAAGATGCGGAAGACCTCGCGCAAGACTCGCTGTTGAAAGTTTGTCGCAATCTGCATTCCTATCGCGGTGATTGTGCGTTTCAATCGTGGGTGTATCGCATCTGTCTCAACACGCAGCGCGATGCCGTGCGCAAGAAAAAAAACGTCTCGCTCGTGGAGATTCAAGAGTCGTCCTCAACGTCCGAAGGTTTTGAAGGGACGTTGTCGTTGAAATTGTCGGTGCAGAAGCTGTTGAAGGACTTGCCTGAGTTGGACCGGCAGATTTTTATCCTGCGTTTTGAGCAGGACCTGTCCGTCAAGGAAGTGGCGCAGATGTTGGAGATGAAGGAAGCGACGGTCAAGACGCGGTTGTTCCGTTTGCGGGACCGACTGCGCGAACAATTAAGTCCGACGGGAGGTGAAGCGTTGTGAACTGCAAAGAAATCCAAGAGTTGATGTGGTGTGGCGAGATCACGCCGGAGGTGCAAGAGCATCTGCAAAGCTGTGCCCGCTGCCGCTCCGAACAAGCGTCGCTCGCCGAGTTGGGGATTGCGGTCGAAGGGGTGGCGATTCCTCGGCCGACTCGTTCGTTGCTGCCCTCACCTGCCGAGATTGAAGCGGTGATTACTTCACACAAACGCCGTCGCTACACCAAGTGGTTGTCGGCCGGAGCGGTCGCGGCCTGTGTGGTGTTGGCGGCGACCCAAGTCCCGGCGTTGTTCGGCTCGGGCAAGAGCCAGAGCGATGTCGTCACGCAACCGAACCAGAAACAGCCGCCGCAGACGGTCACGCAATTGAAAGAGCCTGTGCAACAGATACAAGACTTGCTGGGCCAGTATCACTACTCGTTGAGTTCGACCGGTCCGACGATTGTCACCACCGATCTGCCGGCTTCGTTCCAACCGGTGCCGGGGACTCCGCCGTTCGGGTTGTACTATGACTACGCCAACGTGCTCTCAAAGCAGATCGGCTATGATTTGACGCCGTATCTGGGACAGTCGGTCACCGTGTACATCCTCCCGTTGAAAGAGACGTTCGCAGGAGGTCGGATCGAGGGCTACCAAGACAGCGAAGTGATTGGGGTGTTCTCCGGGAAGCGGTTGGTCGGCGCTTGGATGCGGTCGCTTGGCGGAAGTGCGATGGCTTCGCTGGACAACAAACTGTTCGGCGAGATCACGAAGCAGACATGGGGCGAGTGGACGAAAGCGGAGAAGTTGGAATCGTACACGAGCGACAGGGTGAAGTGGACGCCGGATCAAGTGATTACCAAGTACCTCCAAGCCAACGACCGACAAGACCGTGCCACGATGTCCTCGTTGCTCAGTTTGTCGTACCAGTTCTACTTGCAGACCAACGGTGTGGACCGCGGCACTCCGACGCCGATTGTGACCGACAACTACTACGGGCCGCAGATTCAGACGGGCGTGAAATACACCGTCAAATTCCGCGAAGACAACACGCCGGGTCAGGTGGACGTCACCGCCGGGTATTTGGTCAAAAATCGACGGTACGCCGCGATGAAAACCTACGAAGTGGACGGCGGTCCCAACGCGATGTTCTTCACCGTCGTGCAAGAGAACCAGGACGGACCTTGGCAGATCGACAACGTTTCCAGCGGTCCCTGAGATGAGAAAAAGCCTCCCCGACATGCGCCGGGGGGGCTTTTTTTATGGTAGAATCTGAGAAGATACATACCAAGAGGAGTGCTGCTCTCATGACCGTAAAAGCCAATGTCGACTATGTGCTCGACCTGCTCGTAAACCTCGTCAACATCCCGAGTCCGTCTGGGAACACGGAGCGCGTCATCCGCTTCGTCGAGGAGGAAGCGTCCAAATTGGGCATCTCCCACAAGCGCAACAACAAAGGCGCGTTGCTCATGACCGTGCCCGGCAAGAACAACTCCATCCACCGTACCCTGACGGCGCACGTCGACACCCTCGGCGCGATGGTAAAGGAAGTCAAAGGCAACGGCCGTCTGAAACTCTCGCTGATCGGCGGCTTTACGTTCAACTCCATCGAAGGCGAATACTGCGAAATCGAAACGTCTGCCGGCGACATCTTCACCGGTACGATCCTCTCCACGAACGCGTCGGTTCACGTCTACAAGGACGCAGGTTCCATCGAGCGCAGCCAAGACACGATGGAAGTCCGCCTCGACGCCGTTGTGAAAAACGCGGACGATGTCAAAAAACTCGGCATCGACGTCGGCGATTTCGTTTCGTTTGCTCCGCGTTGTGAAGTCACTCCGACCGGCTTCATCAAAACCCGCCACCTCGATGACAAAGCGTCGGTCGCTTGCATGTTCGGTGCGATCAAAGCGATTCGCGAAGCAGGGGAAGAACTGCCGTACACCACGCATTTCCTCGTGTCCAACAACGAAGAGATCGGCTACGGCGCGAACTCGAACATCACCCCGGAGACGGTCGAGATGCTCGCCATCGACATGGGCGCGATTGGTCGCGGTCAAACCACCGACGAATACTGTGTCTCGATCTGTGCGAAAGACTCTTCCGGCCCGTACCATTACGCTCTGCGCAAACACCTCGTGGAACTCGCGAAGAAAAACGACATCTACTACCAAGTGGACCTCTACCCGCACTACGGCTCTGACGCTTCGGCAGCCCTGCGTGCAGGTGTTGACGTCAAGCACGGCCTAATCGGGCCGGGCATCGACGCTTCTCACGCCAACGAGCGTTGCCACAAGGACGCACTCGACAATTCGGTGCGCTTGATCACGGCGTACCTCCAAAGCGAACTGGTACAGGAGTAGAAATTTGAGTTCCTCTCCTCGTCCCACGATCACGTTCGCCCAAGGCATCGCCCTCTACATGGGAGCGGTGCTCGGGTCGGGCATTTTGATCTTGCCAAGCTACACGGTTCATGCCGCAGGACCCGCCGCCGTGGTGTCCTGGTTGTTGTTGTCCCTGCTCAGTTTTCCGCTGGCGTACACGTTTGCTCGACTTGCGTTGCGCTACCAAGACCTCGGCGGAATTTCCGTCATTGTGAAAAACGCATTCGGCCGCACGATGGGTGCCATCGTCGGCTGGTACTTCATGGTCTGGGTCTCGGTGGGCGAAGCGGTCGTCGGTGTGACCGGATCAAGTTACATCACGTCGGCGTTTCATCTGGGGCGTGACGCGATGTACGGGTTTGCGTTTTCCTTTCTGGTCGTGGCGCTCGTGACGGCGCTGATCGGGATGAAGATGAGCGGCAACCTGTCGCTTTTGCTCAGCGGCGTGGTGTTGCTCCTGCTGGTCTCGACGATTCTCTTCTCGATGCCGCATGTGGAGAGCGTGAATTTTACACCGTTTGCGCCGCATGGGTTGTCGGGAGTGGGCTCTGCTTGCGTGTTGATTTTCTGGGCGTTTTTCGGCTGGGAATCGATCACGCACTTGGTGCCGGAATTCAAGAATCCTCATCGCGATGTCATGAAAGCGACGTGGGTTTCGGTCGTGTTGGTCGGAGCGGTGTACACGCTGCTTGCGTTTGTCACGATCGGAACGGGCACGTCGGGAGATGGAAGCGAATCGAGCGCACCGCTTGCCGTGCTGATGAGCCAAGCGCTCGGCGTCGGGGCCGGAGTTGTAACGGCGGTCATCACGTGCATCGTCTGCCTCGGCACGGTCAACGTCTATCTCGCATCGTCGTCGCGGTTGGCGTTTGCACTCGCCCGCGATGGCGTGTTTCCGCGCTGGTTTGAGAAAAAAAGCGGCCGGGATGTCCCGAACCGCGCCGTGTGGTTTTTGTTCGTGACCAATACGGTGACGCTGTTGATCTGCTACGTGTTCGACCTGTCCGTCGACAAACTGATCCTCGTGCCGGTGACGCTCGGCATCCTCGTGTACATCATCACGACGTTTGCCTGTGTGAAACTGCTGTGGAACGACAAAGTCGGGCGGTGGACGTCGATGCTGTCGGCGCTGTTCTGTCTGGGCGTCGCGCCGTTCGCACAGGGATATCTCCTCGTGCCGGTGCTGGTGACGGTGGCCTGCCTCGCGTATTTGCGCTGGCGGTCTCATCGAGAGGTAACGAAGCAAGCTGCCATGTAGGATGTGGAAAAAAGGAACACCCCTGAGCCGGAGCTCAGGGGTGTTCTTTTTCTGTAAAACGACGTAAGAGATGCGGCAACGGCGGAACTTCTCCTGCCCAGCGTAGATGGAGAAAAGCGGCTGCGACGGCAGGGAGGCACCAGAGAAACGGATGAGGGCCGTGCAAGCCGAGCAGGAGCAGGGCCGTCAAGGGCAGAGCGGCACCTGCGGAGTGGATCAACGTTCGCCACGGGAGTCGTGTGCGAGTTCGTTTGGAGGTCAGCTTGATCGCTCCGAGCAACAAAAGTCCCGTCTGGACGCAGACAGATGCCGCAAAAGCCAAGGGGAGAGCGGCGCGTGTGAGATGCAAACTCTGAATCGCGAAGTACAACGCGCCAAGTCGTGCTCCGTCGCCCAACATCCCCGCGAACAGCAGCGACCGGCTGCGTCCGTGCGCTTGAAGGAGAGAAGCGAGAGGCGCTTGCAAGTAGAGCGGGAGAGTGAGAGGTGCTAGTTTGACAAGCAAGTCTGCGGCGGTGGAGGAGCCGAACGTCTGCGTGAGAACGGGTGCCAACACGAGCAGAGCTGCCGTAGCGGGCACCGCGATGAGGGCGACTGCCCCAATCACACGGCGCAATTGCAGGGAAGCTCGACGAGCGGCGAGGGTACGGGATTCCTCGCGCTCGGTCCTCCCGCGCCCTGCCGATTCTGCAGGCAACAACGCCGTCGCCAGTCCGTCCGTCAGCACCATCGGCGCACAGAGCAGAGGCAGAGCGACCGCCGAGTAATCGGCAATCAAGTGCTTTGCCGTCTCCACACCATGCGTCTGTGCAATCCACGCCTCGGCCAGCGGCAATTCCATCGCATACCCCAAACTCGCAAACAACGCCTGTCCCGCCGGAGCACACGCCATGCGCAACACGGAACGCAGGCGATAGGGTGACGCCTCTTGCAAAAAAGCGACCCGACCCCTCGCGCGGCGTGCCGCTGTCCACAACGCCAGCCCCAAAAACACCATCGCCGCCACTTCGCCCGTGGTCAGCACATAGAGACCGACTTGCGCACCGGAGGTGGGCAGGTCGCTTTTTAATAGAGGCCAGATGTAGGTGAGCACCCAAAGTCGCGTGCCGATCTCCAAAACTTGCGCCAACGCCGGCGCCATCGTCCGGCCCAGTCCAAACAGAATTCCGCGCAGACTGCCGTTCACACAAGTCAGCACCAACAGCGGAACGGCGGCGATCGTCACGCGCACGATGCCCTCGACGTTGTGCCCGCTTTGCCAAACGGCGACCCAAGCGAGAGCGCCAAGTCCCGCGACCGACACGCCCGCCGCCGCGACGGTGCTCCACCAAGCGGTTCGCCAATTTCCATGACCCCCGGCAAACAGCCTCGTCAACGCTTGCGGCACCCCGATGCTCCCGAAACTCGCCGCCACGCCGATCAACGGCAGTAGTATTCGAAACGACGCACTCGCGCCCAAGCCCATCTCTGTCAAAAACCGCGAGAGAAACAACAAGCCCAGAATCCGCGCCACCAAATCCGCCATGCTCAAAATCCCCGACTCTCGAATCGGCAACGCCACAGGCAAGCCCTCCCTTGTCCGATGTGTAGAGTACCTTTTAGGGTATGAGCGGGGGGAGAGGAGGTAGAACGTTTTCGGAATTCGTGGTACTCTCAGAGTAAATCAACCCGAATACAAGCCATTAAGGAGAGATAGAAATGAAAGTGTTCTGGTTCATCCCCACGGGCGGCGACGGACGGTATCTCGCGACGTCTGTCGGCGGTCGTGCGACGACGTTCAACTACTTGCGCCAAATCGCCCAGGCGGCGGACGATCTCGGCTATTACGGGGTCTTGCTCCCCACCGGACGCTCCTGCGAGGACGCATGGGTCACCGCCGCGTCTCTACTTTCCTCCACCGAACGCCTGCGATTTCTCGTTGCGATGCGTCCCGGCCTGATGATGCCCGCCACCGCCGCCCGCATGGCGAATTCCCTCGACCGTCTCTCAAACGGCCGTTGCTTGATCAACGTCGTCACCGGCGGCGACCCTGTCGAACTTGCGGCAGAGGGTCTGTTCCTCGACCATGACGCGCGCTATGACGTAACCGACGAATTCCTGACAGTCTGGCGTGCGCTGTGCAGCGGTGAAAAAATCGACTTCGACGGCGACCATCTCAAGATTCAAGACGGGCAGCAGATGCTCCCGCCCGTGCAATCGCCGTACCCGCCGTTGTTCTTCGGAGGCTCGTCACCGGCCGCTCTGCCCGTCGCCGCCAAGCACATCGACGTGTATCTCACATGGGGCGAACCGCCTGCCCAAGTCAAGGAAAAAATCGAGCGCGTCCGCGCCCTCGCCGCCGAGCAGGGCCGCACCGTTCGCTTCGGCATTCGCTTGCACGTCATCGTGCGCGAAACCGAGGAAGCCGCGTGGGAGGCTGCCGAAGACTTGCTGACCTATGTCGACGACGAGACCATCGAGAAAGCCCAAGCGATCTTCGCCAAGTACGACTCGGTCGGCATGCGCCGCCAAGGAGAATTGCACGGCGGCAAAAAAGACCGCAGCCGTGCCGCGCTCGAAGTCTCCCCGAACCTCTGGGCAGGCGTCGGACTCGTGCGCAGCGGTGCAGGCTGTGCCCTCGTCGGGGACCCGCAAACAGTCGCTGCCCGCATGCAAGAGTACGCCGACCTCGGGATCGAGACGTTCATCCTCTCCGGCTACCCGCATCTGGAAGAAGCGTACCGAGTGGCCGAGTTGCTTTTCCCGTTGCTCCCGCTCGACCACGACGAAGACCTCACCGCGAAAAAAAGCGACGCCCACGCCGTTGGCGAGATCGTCGCAAACCATGTGATCCCGCGCCAATAGCGTCGGGATCTTTTTTTTCGAACAAGATTGACAAAAGGCGGTCGCCCATTTTATAGTAAAACCAATAATTCATAGTGATTTTGTAGGAAAAACAAAATCTTATCACAACCATTAGAAAAACTGATACAAGAGGTGATCCAGTTGGAGAACGTTTTGAAACCCGACCCGAACTCCCCGCAAGTCCAACAGATCTTGCACGCGTTGGAAGGCATGCAGTACGGAACGGTGCTCATCACCGTCCACAGTGCGCAAATCACACAAATCGAGCGCACCGAAAAGCACCGCTTCCCGCTCGAAAGCTCAAAGGCTCCCATCAAACTGGCCGCAAAGTCTTGAATGAACTTGAAAAATCGTAGATGCGACACGAGCCGATCGGACCACCGAAGGCTCCACCAGCACTTACATCAACCCACGCGACAAGCGACAACGTGAGCCGTGGCTGATTTGAGTTGCGGTGGAGCCTTTTCTTGTTCTCAAAAAAAACGGTCGAATGAAGTCACACAGGACAGGTGTCTGTAATACGCTGTGTATCGTCAGGATAAGAAATCCTAATACCGCCCATTAGAAAATCTTATGAATAGGGGGGCCAATCCCAAGTCATGGTTGTCAAAAACTCCTGGCTGAAGCGCAGTGTACAAAGCACCGTGCTCGTCTATTTCCTGCTGTTGATCGTCGTGCCGATCGTCGGGGTCTACGTCCAAGGACTGTCCGGCGGCTGGGCGAAGTTCGTCGAGAGCATCACGCAGCCGATTGCGTGGGATGCCGTGTACCGCACCATCAAATTGGCGTTGATCGCCACCGTCATCAACACCGCCGTCGGCACGCTGATCGCCTGGGTGCTCGTTCGGTACAAATTTCCCGGACGCCGTCTCCTCAACTCGTTGGTCGATCTGCCGTTTGCTTTGCCGACAGCCGTCGGCGGGTTGATGATCTTGCTCCTGCTCGGGCCGCAGAGTTGGCTCGGCAGTTTTTTGAAGGGGTATGACATTGAAATCGTCTACCAGCCAACCGCCATCGTCATCGCCATGATCTTCGTTACGTTCCCGTTTGTAATCCGCACGATCCAGCCCCTGCTCGAAGAACTCGACCCAACGGAAGAGGAGGCGTCCTTCACGTTGGGAGCCTCGCGCTCCGGCACGTTCTGGCGCGTGATTTTCCCCGCGATGCGCTCCGGTGTGGTCGGCGGCGCGATGCTCGCTTTTTCCCGAGCGCTCGCTGAATTCGGTGCCGTCGTACTCGTCGCCGGGAACATTCCGGGGAAAACGCTGACCGCTTCCGTTCAAATCTACGGCAACGTCGAAAGTGCCAACTCGACTGGAGCCGCCGCTGTTTCCGTCCTGCTCCTCACGCTTTCGTTCGTCGTGTTGTGGAGCGTCAATCTCTTGACCGCCGGGAGGGATGCACGATGAGACGACTGTCCATTTCCATCACGTACTTGGTGTTTCTCGTGCTGTTGATCATCCCGCTTGGCAAGATTTTCACCAGCGCCGTTTCCACGGGGGGCTCAGGCTTCTGGCACGCGCTCTCCACTCCGGAAGCTTTGCACGCGTTTCTCGTCTCCGGTCTGATCGTCGGCACCGTCACCGTGGTGAACACGCTGTTCGGCGTCTTGCTCGCCGTGTTGCTGGTGCGCGAGACGAGAATCTCGCGTCGCATCCGCCAGTTTTTGAACTCCGTCGTCGACTTGCCGTTCGCCGTCTCTCCGATCATCGGCGGGCTCATGATCGTCTTGCTGATGGGCCCGCACACGGCGCTGGGCACTTTTTTTGAAGCTCACGGTCTGAAAATCGTCTTCGCCATGCCGGGGATGATCCTCGCGACGCTGTTCGTGACGTTCCCGCTGATGGTGCGCGAAGTGATGCCGGTGCTGCAGGAAGTCGGCACGCAGCAAGAGGAGGCCGCCTACACGCTCGGTGCCGGGTCGTGGCTGACGTTCTGGCGCGTCACGTGGCCGGCGATTCGCTGGGGCGTGCTCTACGGCGTCGTGCTCACCATCGCCCGCGCTCTCGGTGAATTCGGAGCGGTGCTCGTCGTCTCCGGCAACATCATCAACAAAACCCAATCCGCCACGACGCTCGTCTACCAACAAGTCGAGAACTTCAACTTCGTCGCCGCCAACTCCATCGCGCTGGTACTCGCGGCGTTCTCCATCGTCGTGCTTCTGCTCCTCGAATGGGCCAAGAAAAGAAAGGAAGTGTGCTGACGATGCAGATCGAAGTGCGCAATCTGACCAAGCAATTCGGGCAATTCTCCGCCGTCGAGAACGTCAATTTTGAAATTCAAGAAGGCAAACTGATCGGTCTGCTGGGCCCCTCGGGAGGAGGCAAGACCACGATCTTGCGCATGTTGGCAGGGCTTGAGACCCCCACATGTGGCGACATCCTCTTCCAAGGGAGCAAAGTCAACCATCTGCCGCCGCAGGAGCGGGGCATCGGCTTCGTTTTTCAAAATTACGCGCTCTTCAAACACATGACCGTGTTCGACAACATCGCGTTCGGGCTCACCGTACAGAAAAAAAGCAAGCGTGAGATCCACAACCGCGTTCTCGAACTGATCGAATTGATCGGCTTGCAAGGGCTCCACGACCGCTACCCCCACCAATTATCCGGAGGTCAGCGCCAACGCGTGGCGTTTGCCCGCGCCTTGGCACCGTCGCCGCAACTGCTCCTGCTCGACGAACCGTTCGCCGCCATCGACGCCAAAGTTCGCAAAGAACTGCGCACGTGGCTGCGCGAGATGATCTCCCGCGTGGGGGTCACGTCGATCTTCGTCACCCACGACCAAGAGGAAGCCGTCGAAGTCGCCGACGAAATCATGATCATCAACAAGGGCCGTCTCGAACAGAAGGGCACACCGTGGCAAGTCTACAAAGAACCGCAAACTCCGTTCGTCGCCGGATTCCTCGGTGAATCGAACCTCCTGTCCGACACCGCACAGCTCGTCGGCTTTGAATCGGTCCTTCAGAAACGCCTCGCCAAAACCCGCGTGCTGATCCGCCCCGAGTCGATCGAAGTCGGACGCGAGCACGAGATTTCCAACCTCGCCGCCGCCACCAAGGGCATCGTCAAAAGCGTCCAGTTCCGCGGCACGCTCTGGCAAGTGGAAGTCGAAGTCGGCGAGCACCGCTTGATCGCCCACCGCTCGCTTGAAAAAGAAACGCTGTTGACCGGCGAAAAAGTCGCCGTGCTCATCCACTCCCTGCACCTCTTCCAAAACGACGAAAGCCTGTTCCTCGAAAACGAACTCAAACGCGCCAACACCCGCGCGATCTAGAAGGAGAGACTCCACCTCATGAAAAACAAAACCAAGCTCGCCCTGACCAGCCTCTTGCTCGCATCGATGACCGTCTTGACCGCGTGCGGCTCTTCTTCCACAGAAACCACCGCCGCAACGATGGACGACGCCCGGGACGTCACCCTCATCCTCGGCGCCTACTCGACCCCGCAAGAAGCGTTCAAAGTCATCATCCCCGCCTTCCAAAAACAATGGAAGGAAAAAACAGGGCAGACCGTCAACTTCCAAGAGTCTTACGAAGCATCCGGCACCCAAGCGCGTGCGATTGCGGGCGGTTTTGAAGCGGACATCGCAGCCCTCTCGCTCGAAGCGGACATCGACACGATTCAAAAAGCCGGCCTGATCACGACCGACTGGCGCACCAAACCGCACGGAGGCATGATCACCGATTCGGTCGCAGCTCTGGGCACCCGCGAAGGCAACCCGAAACACATCAAAGACTGGGAAGACCTCGCGAAACCGGGCATCGGCGTGCTCTACCCGAACCCGAAAACGTCTGGCGGCGCCCAATGGGACGTCAACGCCATCTACGGCTCCGGCCTGAAAATCTCCGAAGAAAAAGGCAAAAAAGACCCCGCCTACGCCGCCGACCTGCTCAAACGCATCCAGAAAAACGTCAAAGCCCTCGACAAATCGGGCCGCGCCTCGATGACCACGTTTGAAAACGGCACCGGCGACGTCGTCGTCACCTACGAAAACGAACTGATCGGGCGCAACCTCGAAGGCCAGCATTATAACATCGTCGTCCCGAACTACACGATCCTCATCGAGAACCCGGCGGCCGTCGTGGACAAAAACGCCGACAAACACGGCGTGCGCAAAGTCGCCGACGCGTTCGTCGAGTTCCTCTGGAGCGCCGAAGCCCAGAAAGCATTCGCCGAAAAAGGATTCCGTTCCGTCGATCCGACCGTCGCCAAGCAATACGAAGCCCAATACAAAACCCCGGCCGGCCTCTACGACATCAAATACCTCGGCGGCTGGGACCAAGTTCGCAAAGACCTCTACCAAGACGGCGCCCTCTGGGACCAAATCCTCGCCGGCAAGTAATTCCCACGAAAAAAAAGACCCAACCGCCCGCGCGGTTGGGTCTTCTTTTTCCAAACTGGTTAGCCTTCGAGCGGTTGAAACTCGCAGACTCGGTTGCGTCCGGTCCGTTTCGCCCGGTAGAGACCTTCGTCGGCGAGGTGGACCAACTCATCGACCGTCAAGGGAACGTCGGGCGTCGAAACGGCCAATCCAAGCGACACGGTCACTTTGATCACTTGGTCATCGGGCAATTGGAAGGGATGGCGTGCAATGACGGCGCGCAGACGTTCCGCGACGTGCAGGGCATTCTCCCGCGAACAGCCGGGCAAGATGACCGAGAATTCCTCGCCGCCGTTGCGCGACACGATATCACGTCCACGGGAGGTGTGCGTCAAAAGTTCGCCCAACTGCTTGAGCACTTCGTCACCGGCCGGATGGCCGTAGGTGTCGTTGACTTTTTTGAAATGGTCGATGTCGATCATGAGGAAGGAGAGGTTTTCTCCGTAGTCCATGTTTTTCTGCAACAGCGAGTTGATCGCTTCGTCGAAGGAGCGGACGTTGTTCAGCCCCGTGAGGAAGTCAACGCGGGCGGAGTCGCGAATTTTCACAAACATCTCATGGGAACTCGTCAAACGATGAACGAGCAGGTAGGTGAACAAACTCGCGATGGAGAGCACGAGCGCGTACTGCAACATGATCAGCAAGCGCAGATGCGAGTCGGGCACCGCATAGATCGACCCGACGCAGACCACGATCAAGTTCGCGAAGACCATATACATCCAACTACGGGGAGCGTTTGAGACCCACCGTGTGATCGAACCCGACACAATCGCGGTGAGGGTGAGGGTTACGGTCGCCACCATCGTCGCCGGAGTCCACGAGAACAGGATGATGCGCCCGAGCGCTTCTGCGAACGCGGCGGCAAGTGCCGCAGCCCAACCACCGGTAGCCGCAGCGAGGAAGATCGGGATCATGCGCAAGTCGAACACCACGCCCCCGCCAAGTTGCAGGGAGTAGTGCATCAGCAACCAGCCGAGCACACCCTGTACCAGTCCGAAGTTGATTCGTTTATACAGTTTGTCTGTAGGGGTAACGTTGCGGTCTTTGAAGACCTGATGTAAAAAAAACAAGCACGTTACGAGAATACATAAGTTAATGAAAAATTTATCGATCCATACCATGGCCTGTTTCCTTTCGTCTCACCAAGTAAATCAATATATAAATACGTCAATCAGCCTGCAGTTCCCTTCTCCAATCAAAAAACATTTTACTGGAAGCGAGCCCTGTACTATTCTAAGTACAACTACAAATGAAAAGAGGGATTTTAGATGGAAATGAAAGGCGGAATCGTACAAGGAGAGAACTTCACGGCGGCGCATGCCGGTCCGTGGGATGAGATGATGGACTATGTATTTTCCCCGGCCCCGCAATTCAAATTCCCGGGCAAAGTGTTTCTCAACGAAGCGCTGGGTCTCAACGGGATGGAAGTTTCGCTGGGCGTCATGAAACCGGGAACGCAAGTGCCGTACGCACACGAGCACAAGCAAAACGAAGAACTCTACATCTTCGTCAAAGGCAAAGGCCAATTTTACATCGACGGCCAAGTGCTCGAAGTCGGCGAGGGTTCCACCGTTCGCGTGGCTCCAAACGGTGTACGCTGCTGGCGGAACAACTCCTCTGAAGACCTGCACTACATCGTGATTCAAGCCAAAGAAGGGAGCCTTTCCCAGTATACGCTGACCGACGGCAAGATGACCATCCCGCAATTCCAATGGCCGGAATAAAAACGGACCGACTTGAAACTTTTCGGGAGTTGCTCCGTACATAGAGGTATAAAACCTTTTGAGGGGGAACCCGCAATGTCGTTGTTTGGCAAATTCATTAAAAAAGTCGTTCATGAAGCCACCCATCACTATAGCTCCAGCCACCATCGTCATCGCACGCACCACCATCGTTCCTACAGCAGCAGCGATCATCACCACCATCGCCCGGTGCATCACTATAGCTCCAGCGACCACCACCATGGTCACCACGGCCATTCCAACCACGGCCACCATCACTACAAGAAAAAGCACCACAGCTTGAGCTTCAGCATCTTTTCCTCCTAATGAGGCGAAAAAACCTCCACCCGGCAACAGACGGGCGGAGGTTTTTTTATTTCATGACGATCTTGGGGTTCTGTTCGAGAAGCAGTTGGATGAAACGCTCTTCGTTCTGCGGGGAGATCACGACGACGCCTCCGTCTCTCGAATGGCCTCTTCCAACGCCGCCGCCAGTTCGTTCGCATGGACGAAGTGGGGCGTTTCCAACTGCAACATCCGCTTGAGCAACGACTTGGTGAGCGGGTGGAGGTCCAACTCTTCCTCCCAACTGCGCTCCTCTTCCGTCGCGGGCTCAAAGCTCGTATACAGCAAGAACAGCAAAAAGTGACCCATCGAGTAAAAGTCACTGCGAAACTCCACTTCGCGCTTGATCTGCTTTTCGATCTGATAGTCGCGCAAGTCCTCCGCCACCTGTGTCGGGTGGTCACCCAATCGGCGGGCGAGGCCGAAGTCGATCAGTTTCAGGCGGCCGTCTTGCAAAATGACATTGGGAATCCGCACATCGCGGTGTACGATGCGCTGTTCATGCACGTACGCCACGATCTCCAGCAAGTCGCGAATCATCTGCAACGACTCCCGCTCGCCAAACTTCAAGCCCTCGGCGAAGATCGCGTCTTCTACATTCAGGCCCTCCATATATTCCATCGCGAAAAACCAATGCCCCCGATGGCGAAACTTTTCAAACAACCGAGGGATCGCCGGATGTTGCAACGACTCCAAGATCGTCGTCTCATATTCAAAAATCGGATAGCCTTTTGCCCCGTGCCGTCTCGTAGGGCGCACTTGCTTCAACACCACGCGTTGCCCGCTCTCCCGATCCCGACAGAGGTAGGAAATGCCGTAACTGCCCATCCCCAAGCACCGCTCGATTTCATAACGCCTGCCGAGCACCCGCCCCGGACGGAACGGACGGTCCAGCCACCACGTGCGGATCACATCAAACCAAAAGCCGACACGTCCCAAAAAGTTCATGGAGAGTTCTCCTTCTATCGATCATTCAGTCTTTTTTTATATACGGATGTAACCGAAGGAAGTTGCACGACGTCGAACGCTTTAGAAGAGACGAGACAGAGAGGGGGCGATGATGTGGTACATGAGATCGTGAGGCGCGCAATGGTGGACGAGGCGGAGATGGCGCGGTTGCTCGTGGACTTGGAGCCGTTCGTGTTTCGCCTGTCGTTTCATTTGACCCTCCATCAACACGACGCCGAAGATTTGGCGCAAGAGGTGCTGGCGAAAATTTGCGTGCGGTTGACGTCGTTTCGCGGAGACAGCACGTTGCAAACGTGGGTGTACACGATGGTCGTCAACACCCATCGCGACCCACTGCGCAAGAAAAAACTCCGCCAAGCGGAGGCGTTGAAAGCAGACATCCCGTCCACGTCGTGGGAAGACGCGGCGGATGCGCGCCTGGGCGGCATCCGAGCGCTGGAGGAGGCTCCGCTGTCGACACGCCCTCTGCAGCCCTCCAAAGCCCTCATCCGCAGCACCGTTCGAAAAAACCGCCTCCGTCGCACGTTGCGCTCTTCGTCGGTCGCTGTGGGGATCACGATCTTGCTCGGCGCGGGTGTTGGGTACGGATTGCATCGCGCAGACATGGGAGCTTTTTTGAGAACGGGAGGTGGAGAGTGCAAGTGTGCGGCTCCGTTGCAAGAGATGGGAAGCACTTGGGTAGACGTTCAATTGAAAACGCCCGAGACGCAAGCGATTGCGAAGTTTTTGACCGAAACCTTGAATCGGGAGGAAGTGCGCCGCGTCACAATTGTGGACTTTCAACAGGACGGCACGTACAGCGAAGACATCGTCGGTACGGCGACACTCGACGTCGACCTGCAACCGGGAGTAGCGACAAACTACACGCAAGGCAGGCAGGAAGCGGTCGTGGAGCTCTCGCACGTAGACGGAGGGTTTGGCGTGGTGTACGACCGCAATGAGTTCAGTTTGAAACAGACGGTGCCGGACGGACTGCTGAGCCTCTGGGTGCAAGCCCTGCAGAAACGCAACGGGGTCGAAGAGTTCCGCCTGTTCTCACCCGCCTTGAAAAAACGCGTCCGCTCACTCTACCGCGAAGCAGGATGGTCCATCGGCGTGTCCAAACCCAACCCGAGCGGGTTCAAAATTTTGCACATCTCGCACACCAACGATTCCGAGTCGGTCTACGATCTCGAACTGACTATGCCGGGCTCCGACCCTTCTACCGCCACGTTGACGTTGCGAAAGTACGCAACGGGCTGGCTCATTGACCATGTCGTCTACCAAGGCGGAAGTCTCGCCAACGAAAAGTGAGGTACAAAAGTCGGCAGAGCAGCGGGACGGGGAGCTTTTTTCTGGAGTTGGCTCGGGAATTTGTGATACGATAACGGAAACGTATAAGGGGGACAACGTCGTGGGCATCAAGTACGAAGAATTTCCCAAGGAGCAGTTGGCGCAGTTTCGGAGCGATATGATGATGCTGCCGTATGAGCAGTTTTTGACGTGGACCGCCACGGAGCGGCAGCAGGTCGTGGCGTTGATCGCGGCCGACTTTGAGGCGATCATGACGCCGGATGAGCGAATGGATTTGCGGGATGCCTACCTGTCCACGATCAAGGACGGCGAGCGGCAGAAGATGCTGTACGAGCATTACCAAGAGGCGCTGAAGAAGCGTCAAGGGCAGGTTCATTAGGTACATAAAAAAAGACCCGACTCCGTGAGGGAGCAGGGTCTTTTTTCGTTACTCGGTAAAAAGGGGATCAGGTGGTGAAGCGGTTGTACGGGTAGAGTTGGTGGTGCGGTTCTTCGCGATTTTCGTTGGAGTTGCCTTTGAGATCGGATTCGATCTGCTGACCGATCTGTTGCATGCTCATGAGCCCTTGTTGGCCGGACTTCATCTGGCTCGATTGCGACCCCATGCTGCCTTGGCTCATGGAACCCATCGAGGTTTGACCCATGCTGCCTTGATTCATGCTGTCTTGGCTCATAGAGCCCTTCGTAGTGCCTTGCGTGCTAACGAAGCCTTTCCCCACAGAAGAGTTGTTCGAGCCCCCGCCTTGGGTCATGGACGCTTGACCCATGCCACCGCCTTGGTTCATAGAGGAGGCTTGGCTCGTACCACCACCTTGGCTCATGGAGGTTTGACCCATACCACCACTTTGGTTCATAGAGGAGGTTTGACCCATACCACCACCTTGGCTCATAGAGGTTTGACCCATGCCATTGCCTTGGTTCATAGAGGAAGCTTGGCTCGTGCCACCACCTTGGCTCATGGAGGTTTGACCCATACCACCACTTTGGTTCATAGAGGAGGTTTGACCCATGCCCCCGCCTTGACTCATAGAGGAGGCTTGGCTCGTACCACCACCTTGGCCCATAGAGGTTTGACCGATACCACCACTTTGGTTCATAGAGGAGGTTTGGCTCGTACCACCACCTTGGCTCATGGAGGTTTGACCCATACCCCCGCCTTGGCTCATAGAGGTTTGACCCATACCTCCGCTTTGGTTCATAGTGGAGGCTTGACCCATACCACCGCCTTGGCTCATGGAGGCTTGACCCATACCACCGCCTTGGCTCATGGAGGTTTGACCCATACCACCGCCTTGGCTCATAGAGGTTTGACCCATACCACCGCTTTGGCTCATGGAGGCTTGACCCATGCCCCCGCCTTGGCTCATGGAGGTTTGGTTCGTGCTTCCGCCTTGTAGCTGCTGTTGAATTTGCGAGGTGCTCAGCAGGGGCTGCATCATCGCCAGTTGCGACAGGGAGGAGGAACCACCTTGGCTCTGACTTTGACCTTGGCCTTGACTCTGCATCGAACCGCCTTGGTTCGTATCCGACGAAGACGTCATCGTCGAATCCAGTTGGTTGTTGAGATCGGTCGCCGAAGTCATCCGACGAATATGCGTCGTGTCGGTGGCAATCGGTCCTTCCGGAGCTTGCTGTTGCATCATCTGCCCTTGCGAGGATTGCTGCATCGCAAACGTTCGGTTCGACCCTTGCACACCGCCTTGGCTCATGCTCTGCTGCTGCCCGCCACTGTTCATCTGCGTCGAAATATTGCGCAGATGTTGGTTCATCTCTTCACACACCCGCGTCAAGTTGTACAACATCTGCACGGACGCTTGCTCATTGCCCGCCAGTTGGTAGAAGTCGTTGCTCTGCTGGCTCATCCCTTGCAATTGCTGGAACCGACTCATGTTCGACTGCGTCAATTGTTGGGCGAGGTGTTGCAACTCCATCACTTCTTGTTGCATCGCTTGCACCTGTCCCGACATGCGCATAATGCTCTCTTGCATCAGACATCTGCCTCCTCGGTTCAAAAAAATCTTCCTACCCTATCCTGACCCGCATCATGGAACAAATATGCATCGCCTTTTACTAAAACTCATCCAATACGGGCATCGTAGTGAAGGAACGTAAACTCGAACCCGCGTCAGGAGGAACAACACCCATGCAACAACAAATGCATCAACTCGAATCGGAGATCGCACGCCTGCAAGTGGAACTGCGCCAAGTCCGCCAGATGATCGGTTCCCTGATCCGCCACGAGCAAAACACCACCCGCATGATGTCCACTCAGTTGGGCAGCCAAGGATTCCCGCAACAAATGTACTTCGACCAACGCCAAGAAGAGTCTCAATTGCGCCAACTGCAACAATCGGCAGACCGCATGTACAGCCAACTCAGCCAAGCCGCTCCGACCTACCAACTCAACCAACACCAACCGCAAAAAGGCACCGGCATGAACCCGATGAACAACGATCCGATGCAACAACAATTCTAAGCCTGCCTCGTGCAGGCTGTTTTTGCCTTGACCGCATCCGTGCTCTGATATATATTGGAATTTAGACTTTTACACCTGCTTGGAGGTCCTTACATATGACTACTAAACCGTCCAAAGAATTGCATCCGGTTCCGAATCCGCATCCGAACCGCGACTACGAAGTGGAAATTCGCTGCCCGGAATTCACCGCGCTCTGCCCGGTCACCGGCCAACCGGATTTCGCAACCATCATCGTCCGTTACGTACCGGGCCCGAAGCTCATCGAGCTGAAATCCCTGAAACTCTACCTCTGGACGTTCCGTGAAGAAGGTCACTTCCACGAAGATGTGACCAACTTGATCCTCAACGATCTCGTCGAAGCACTCGACCCGCGTTGGATGGAAGTGGAAGGCGACTTCAACGTCCGCGGCGGCATCTACACCAAAGTCAAAGCGGAGCACAACCCGGAATTCCGCAAAACCCGCGGCTAATTCGGTCTTGGAAAAAGAGCCACTGTCCAAAGTGGCTCTTTTTTTTATTAGTTGCCATTCAAACGAAGTGGCGGTGGAGGTATTGAAGTTTTTCGAAGAGACCCGCTAATGGGTCTTTTTTTATTGTTGGCAAGGTTCGCAAGGTTGGGACATTTGGTACATTCGTTGACTAAAAATCCAGACTCCCCTATCATACTTCGTATACCTAACGCTAGAAATGATGAGAATACGATAGATTGTAGGAGGAGTAGCACTATGAACAAAAAATGGTTTGGCACCGCAATGGTGGCTGTCGTCATGGGGACCGTACTGGTCGGTTGCGGAAACAACGACGCGTCCGGGCAAAGCGACAACAGCGCCCAAGAATTGCACCTCACGATGGGGGATGACCTGCCGTCTGCAGACATCGCGCTGGCAACGGACCAGTATTCGTTCAACATCCTGTCCAACACCATGGAAGGCTTCGTGCGTCTCGACAAGGACGGCAAAGCAGTTCCGGGTCTCGCCACCAACTGGGACATCTCCCAAGACGGCAAAACCTACACGTTCCACCTGCGTGACGCGAAATGGTCGAACGGCGACGCTGTAACCGCCAACGATTTCGTCTACTCCTGGAAGCGCACCCTCGACCCGAAGACCGCATCGCAATACGCGTTCATGCTCTCCTCGGTCAAAGGCGCGAAGGAATACAACTCCGGCAAGGGCTCTGCCGACGAGATCGGCATCAAGGCTGTCGACGACAAAACGGTCGAAGTCACCCTGAACAACCCGACTCCGTACTTCCTGAACCAAATGGCGTTCCCGACCTTCTTCCCGCTCGACCAGAAGTTCGTCGAATCCAAAGGCAAAGACTTCGGAACCTCGGTGGAAACTTCGCTGTCCAACGGTCCGTTCAAGATCACGGACTGGAAGCATGAAACGAACGTCAACATCGAGAAAAACGCAGACTACTGGGATGTCGGCAACGTGAAGCTCCAGAAAGTCACGTTTGACGTCGTCAAGGACACCTCCGCGATGGTCAACATGTACGAATCCGGTCAAATCGACCGCGTGGGCCTCGTCCGTGACTTCATCGACCAATACAAGGACAAAGCGGACGAGTACTCCGTGGAGAACGAACTGACCAACGGCTACTTGATCTTCAACCCGGCGATCAAGGGCCTTGAAAACAGCAAGATCCGCACCGCGCTGACGTGGGCGGTCGACCGTGACATGTACGCGGACATCATCTACCACAACGGCACCAAGGGCGCGACCGGCTTCGTTCCGAACGGCACCTCGGACTCCGCAGGCGGCGACTTCCGCAAGACGGCAGGCGACACCCTGACCAAGCACACCGACGCAGAAGCGAAGCAAATGCTGCAAGACGGTCTGAAAGAAGCGGGGATGTCCGCTTCCGACCTCAAGCTGAAATTGCTGATCGACGATACTGACGTTGCCAAAAAAGCGGGCGAATTCCTCAAAGAACAATGGCGCACGAAGATCGGCGTTGATGTCGAGATCGAAAACGTACCGTTCAAACTGCGTCTGGAACGTGAACGCAAGGGCGACTACATCATCTCGTCCACCCTCTGGGGCGCGGACTACAACGACCCGATGACCTTCCTCGACATGTTCGTCACCAAAAACGAGTTCAACTCCGTCAACTACTCCAACCCGGAGTACGACAAGTTGATCAACGAAGCGAAGATCACGGCAGATCCGAAGCAACGCGCACAAGAACTTGTGGACGCAGAGAAGCTGCTCATGAAAGACATGCCGATCGGTCCGATCTTCTTCCGTGGCAAAGCGTATGCAACCAAGCCGTACGTCAAGGGCCTGATCTCGTTCCCGTTTGGCGTCGATTACGAACTCAAAACCACCTACATCCAAGGCAAGTAAGCCTCGTGAAAAAAGAGGCCGGAACGCGCACGAGCGCATCCGGCCTTTTTTTCTGTAATGTGAAGATTTCGTAAGGAATTTGTCGTCAGAGGGAGATAAGTCACGAAGATCGGGGGAGACTGCGAAAGGAGTCGAAATAACGGTGTTTGAATTATCTGAATGTTTGGATATACTAAACACAAGAAATCCCCCACGGCAAAGCGGTGAGGGGAGAGAGGAGGCAACGACCACCGAATATGTCCGATACTCGCGTTCTACATGGTGTGAATTTTCAACACGAGATGAAAGGAGCGCCTCAAGCAGAGACCAGCCCAATCACTTCCAACCTGTAAAAAGAGGGAGCGTGAGAGTCGAGTCGAACCTGCATCGGACGGATCTGTGGTAACAGGTCTATGATACGAACCAGTGATTAAAAAGGGTACCATCGCCAAGGAGCGAAGGTACCCTTTTTGCATATGGGGCTGTTTTTTCACGGGGTAAAAAAAGTACCACCGCCCGCAGGCGAATGGTACTTTTTTGTATGGATTAAATGAATTTCAGGTAGTTCAGCAAATTGTACAACATGTCCACGCTCTCCGCGCGGGTGGCGTTGCGTTGCGGTTCGATCTTGCCTGTGCTTGGCAAGATGCCGGTCTGGATCGCCAACGCCACGTCCTCGCGTGCCCAGCCCGAAATGTCGCTTGCGTCGTTGATACTGCCAAGGACGCGGGTGGTATCGACGAACGGGCGGGTCTGAACGTAGTTGAGACTGCGGGCGAGCAGGGCGGCCATCTGTTCGCGGGTGATCGAATCTTCCGGTGCGAACTGGATGGGCGTGTACCCGGCGATCAGGCCGAGGCTCGACCCGATGTTCACGTACTCGGTGAACCATTGGCCGTTCGGAATGTCGTAGAAATTCGAACTGCCGGTCTTGTCCGAAAGACCGAGCGCACGGACCATCAGCGTCGAGAATTCAGCGCGGGTGATCGGGCCGTACGGATCGAATTTGGTCGAGCTCTTGCCGCTGACGATCGCTTTGGCGGCGAGTTCGTGGATGCGGCCTTTGAGCGCGGTGTACGAAGTGTCATCGAACGACTTCACGTTCTGAATCGGGACATACAGGCCGGGTCCGGTGCGGGAGATCACGAGCTTGCCGTGGCCGACTGCGTCACGGAACATCGTAGACGGCGTCGGAACGAGGTGTCCGGTGTACGGTTGCAAGAACTGGGCGCTCGTTACATAGCCGCTTGTGAGTTTGGCGCCGGTCATGTCGAGCGAGCAACGGACGTAGGAGTTGCCGAAGTCTTTGATCGGCAGGCTACGGCCGCCGTAGTAGGCGTTGAGGCCGAACTCTACGGGCAACAGCAACGGAGACGTGCCGAGCGCTTGGTACTCGCCCAGCAGCGAGTTGGAGCGGGTGGCGTCTACGCGGTCAATGGTGAAGACCAGCGCGCCGTCGCCGTTGGATTTCACGTTGTCGAGCAGGACGCTCGGCACGGCGGCCAGCGGAAGGTCGAAGGAGCCGACCGACGTTGCGACGAGGATGTGTGCATTGTTGCCATAGGAACTGACCAACTGACGAAGGACGGCCGACGGCACGTTGACCGTGTTCTTGGTCGTGTCGGTCGGGACCGAGATCGTCAGGTAGGTCGTGGAGCTTTGGTTCGACATGATTTGGTAGTTCGCTTTGGTCGTGTCGAGCGTGACGTTTACGGCGTTGTTGATCGGCGTGGCATAGCTCAGACCGGTCTTGGTGTCATAGAGCACCGCTTGCTTCGCTCCGGCGTTCAACTCGCCTGTGAAGCGATACGCACCGTCGCCGACCGGCAGGACGGCGCCGCCGTGGTTCTGGCTTGCGGTGTACTTGAACGTGGAGATCTCGATATCGCCTTGGATGTGGATTTCCGCGTTGTAGGTACCGTCGGGTGCTGCGTTTGGCATGGACCATTGAAATTGGTAGCGTCCATAGTTGTCGGTCAGGGTCTGGTCCGCATAGTAGAGGCGGCCGTTTCCATCCTTGACGGTGAGAAACGCCGGCGTGCCGCCAAGCGCAAGACCATTAAGCGTGTAGACGCCGCTCGCAAGGACCCCTGAGCCTTGCTTTTGCAGGCTCAGGGTGGTGTCTGCGTGGGCAGCGGTGCTCCACGGAATGCCGGAGAGCAGGAGTCCCGCGGTCAGGCATCCGGTCAGAGTCATCCGTTTTAAGTTCATCGCGAGTCCTCCTACTTACAGGTTGAGCTCGGTGCGGTACACCGACGGAATAGACAGCGGAGTCTGGGTGTTTGCGTCTACGATAAACGCTTGCACCGAGATCGACTGGGTCGGTCCGTTGGCGTACGGGGTGTTGGCCCCGCCGAAGTCGAGTTTGATTTTCTTGCTTTCATAGCCGATGAAGGAGAGGGATTGCTCTTGCTGTTCCACAAATTCTCCGTTGCGTCGGATGATCAAGATCACTTTTGCCGTGCGTGCATTCGGGTCCATGTTGGAGATGTTCCATTCGCCGTGGTACGTGCCGTTGCGCATCGCCGGCACGTTCAGGAAGCCGATCGAACTCTTGAACGGATGGACGGTGAAATTCATCGGCACGGTGGTGATGCCGTCTGTGGAGACGGCGACTTTGTGAACGCCGGGCAACAGACCGGACGGCATCATGAACGTCAAAGTTTTGTCATCATAGCTCGACGGTGCAAGCGGCGAACGGTTGTCGACAATGATGCGCGAGTTGCTCGTGAAGCCGCTACCCTTGAGAGTCATGGTGAAGGAAGAACTCGAGTAAGTGACTTCCGGTGTGCTCAACGAGGAGATTTCCGACTTCGGAGCATCGCTTTGCACCGTGATCTGTGTCGTCAAGTCTCCGTTCGATCCGGTGTGTACTTTCAGCGTGTAGACACCCGGATTGAGGTTGCGGGTCAAACGAACATCGAGACGAGTGGAACTGTACAGCGTCGTTTGCTTGACGGCGTTCGGGAGGATGCCGTTGTTTTGATCGTAGAGCGTGACGTCGCTTTGGAGAATTCCGCTCATCTGGGTGTTGCGACCGACGACGGTCACAACTTGCGTGTCGTTGGACGAACCTTGTTGCAGATGAGACGGTGCCGCTGCGATTCCCACGTCACGAGGTGTGAAGCCCGGACCGCTGCCCGTGTTGTTGCTTGCGTCGAGGAGGATACTCGGCGAGCCGATTTCATTGCGCAGAGCGGTGATGCGGACTTTGTACGATTGCGAATCGGAGAGGCCGTTGAGGACCAAGAATCCGGTGCCCGGATCTGCGTACTGCGGTTCGCTCCATGAAGTTTTGCCGTTCGCCATCACTTCGACCGCGATGGCGGTCGGTGTCGTCGTGGTCGGGTCGGACCAAGAGACGTTCAGGCGGTTGACGCCCGGCGTTACGTTTGCAAGGAACACGTTCGAGATCGGGATCATCGAAATTCCGTTGGCGCCGCCGAGATCGAGGCCGGTTGACGCTTTGCCGGAGCTCGTCATCGTGATCAGTCGCACTTGGTACGATTGATTTGAATCCAGACCCGTGAAGATCGTCTCGTTGGTGCCTTTGTTGACAAATCGTTCAGACGAGTAGGAGGTGTCGCCGACTTTCTTGATCGCCACCAACGTTTTCGCGTAGTCGTTGTTGACCGGATCGGAGAAACGAACGGTCATCGACGTGGTGTTCGGAATGGCGATGGCGTTGCGAACTTCATTGGAAGGTTGGTTGCTTCCGGAACCGATCAAATAGCCTGCGCCGTTGTTGTTCAAATTGATCCCGGTTGATTCGTTGCCATAGTTGTCCACGGTCGTGATGCGAACCGTATAGAGGGCCCCCGGAACCAAGTCACGAATCGTCGTGCCGTTGCTGCCGCGCACGACGGCAACCGGGTTGATCGAATCGGTGGAGTTCATTTTCTGTACATAGACGTTGGCGAGGTTGAAATCGGTATCCGTCGGTTCGGTGTACGAGATCACCAGCGAGTTCATGTAGACGTTGGCTCCTGCTTCCGTCACTTCGTGCGGCGCATAGCGGTCGCCGCCGATGATGTTGTAGCCGTATCCGCTGTTGTCATAGATTACGCCAGGAGATTCTACATTGCGGGCGGAATCGAACACGACGAGTTTGAAAAAGTAATCCTTCGACGAAGACAGGCCCGTCGCCGTAAAGCGCTGGTTGCGCTTGTCGACTTTGCCCAAGAGGCGCCAGGACGGGAATTGAGAGCGTTCGGCGAGGAAGACTTCGACGTGCGAGCCGTTGCTCGTCGCAGCGTCCCATGTCACGTCGAGGTTGGAGCCGTCCGTGGCGAGCACTTTGACGTTGCCGACTTCAGTCGGGAGCGAGCTGCCGGTGCCGGAGACGTAGTAGCCGGAACTGTTGTTGTTGTAGGTTTTGAGGCTCTGCATCAGACCGAACGAATCCACAACGCGCATGTCGAGTTGGTAGAGACCGCGCGGCATGTCGCGAAGCGAAGCGGTCTTGGTGCCCAAGTTCGAGAGGCTGGTCGGTTTGTAGTCTGCAGAATTGGTCGAGTTGACCGGTGCGTAGTACATCTTGAAGCGGTTGAAGTTGACGGAAGAGACGGCGTCAGAGAGCCAAGTCATCTGAAGCCCGCCACTGACTTCTTGCGCAATGCTTACGTTGGTCAAATCGGAGATGTCGCTCAGCGAATTCGTGCGGAACGTGTTGGCTTGCGTGCCGGAGGTCTCGTAGCCGAGTTGGTCGACGGACGTCGCTTTCAGCGTGTAGTCGATTCCCGGTGTGAGGCCGTTCAATTGGAAGTTCTGCAAGCCTTTGTCCGCACGTCCGACCAAGATCCAGTCTGGGGACAACGGGCTTTTCAAGTAAAAGTTGACGTGGTGAAAGTCTGTCGCCGTCGGGTCATACCATGTGATATACGCACTGGTGTCAGACGCGACAGAGACTCTCAACTGGGACACATCGCTTGGCGGGACAATATCTGCCGTATAGCCGTATCCGTTGTGATTGTCCACCTGGTAGTTCCAGTTGCCGTTTACATCGAGCTTGGTGAAGCGGAAGTCATAGCGTTTCGCCGTGTTCATCGGCGAGAGCGTGGCAGTCTGGACCCCTTTGGCGACTACGAAGCCGTCCGACCAATTGGTTGTGCCGTGCTCCGCATACTGGACGGTGATGAGGCTCAAGTCGGAGAGCGCCGGGTTGGTCGGGTAGTCCGGGTTGATCGGATCGCGCCAGTTCAGCACGAATCCGTTCGGAATCGTGGAGACGTTCAAATTGGTGATGTCGCCCGGCGGCGTGGTATCGACCGCTTTGTAGCCGAGGCCGCCGTTGGTCAACTCCACTCCGTCTGTGCGGGAGCCGTTCGTTTTTGTGGCATAGATCATGATCTTGTAGGTTTTGTTGTTCGGTAAATTCTTGATCGTGTAGGTGCCCACGCCACGAGGAACGTGAACCGGCGACACGTAAGAATTCTGATCGATAAGACTATACTGAATGACAATGTCGTTGATTTCGAGGGCGCTTGGATCGTTCCAATCGACACGAATATCGTCATTGGCCCCCGGTGTGACGGTGATGTTGGTCGGATCGTAGCTGGTCAGGACGTTGAGGTTGACCGTCGTTTGGGTGTACGAGACGATCAGCATCGTGTACTTTCCGGACGCAAGCCCCGGTTGCAACGTAAAGTTCAGATGTTTGCTGTCCACCACTTGGACCCCTGCGATCGCATTTGTGTCTTGGTTTCTGGAATCAAACAGATAGACACGCGTATCGCTTCTGAATTTGTACAGATCGGTCCCGGTCAGCGTGACGGTGGTCGGCGGATATCCGATCACAAAGTCACTTCTGGACAAAGAGATCAGTTCGGCGGCTGAGACACGTTCCGCAAACCCGGGGAGCAGGCCTAAGAGCAGGGTGAGAACGGTCAGCAGGGCGATCGCGAGACGCGATGTGCGACGGTGCTGAGCCAACACGGTTTCCTCCTTTGGTATTAAATTTCTAAATTACCTGTACGTACTTCGTCAATGAGCGGGTTGAATCCTGTCAGATGTTAGGGTTTTTGGTCGGTTTTTTCTGGAAAGGGGGATGTTGCGTGTGTTGCGTGTGCTGATGTTGCCGTGGAGTTTGCCGGACTCACAAGGGGAGAGAATGTGCGCCTATGCGCGCCAAATTCCCCGCTATTTAAGTTTACGACTGGAAGCGATGGAGAAGCTCGAGGCCGTTTTTGCCCCGTTCTGTTTGGATGGGGATGACGGCCCGCAGTTGGTGATCTCCGGGCAGACGCAGCAGGTGGCAGAGCTTTGTGAAATTGGCGAGCAGTACGAGGCGGATTTCGTGGTCGGCGGGGAATTGGTGTTGGCCGATGAGGACGCACGGATCGGATTGCAAGTGGTTGAAGTGAGGAGCGGACGCGAAACGTCGCGCACGGTGATTGGATCGCTTGGCGAATGCCGAGCGTTTTTTGCAACGGTCTTGCAAGAGATGCTGGCGGAGATCGAGCCGCAGCGAGCGCACTTGGCTCCCGGATGCGAGGACCTCTCGCCGCGTTGGGAAGCGAATGCGGCGTTTTTTGGAGCCTTGGATCGGATGCTGGCATCCGAAGTGGGGGAGGAGATCCAGCGCGAGGACGTGTTCGAGGATTTTTTCGAAGCGGTCGAGCAAGACCCGACGTGGGAGGAAGGCGCGGAACAATTGATCGGGGCTGCGCTCGATGTCGGACTTGAGGAAGAGTTGGCGTTTGGCGTGCGGACGTTGGAACGCTTGGTGGGCGTCAGACCGCAGATGCACAAAGCATGGGAAGCACTCGGATGGCTGTACCATGCGGACGGACGAGTGCAAGACGTCATTCGTGTCATGGAGCAAGCCCGCGAACTCGCGCCGCTTGCGTTCAACTCGCATCATCGTTTGAGTTCCGCCTATCGAGAGTCTCGGCGATTTGCAGAAGCGGAAGCCCAACTGCGACTTGGCTTGGTCAGCGACCCCGACAACATCCCGTTGCTCAACGAACTGGGTGTCGTACTCGGCGAATGCGACCGCCATGAGGAATCGGCGACCCTCTTCCGTCGTTTGGTCGAACTCTCCCCGATCTCGGGAGCGTTTCATGCCAATCTCGCCGTCACGTTGCAGAGGCTGGGCCGGTTGGAAGAAGCGGAAACGGCGTTTCAAAACGGGATGCGGGCCCTCGACCCGCACTGGAATGTCTATGTGAATTACGCCGAGCTCTTGGCGGAGTCGGGACGACCGCTGGAGTGGGTGCAGGTGTTATTTGAAGGAGTTCGAGCGCTCGTCGAGCGACCGGATGAGCGGATCGACCTCGCCACACGCCTCGTCGATGGGGTGCATGGCTGGCTTGGCGAACAAGCGCCGCCGCCCGATGTGCAAAAAAAAGGCCGCAGTTGGCTGATCGGCCTCTTGGAATCGCTTCTTGAAACGCTTCCCGAGCACCAGAGTTCGTGCGTCGTGCTCTCCGAACTCTACCACCTCGACGGACGTCCTCAGCAAGCGTTGGAATGTCTGATGAAAGTGGCGGAGCGTGACCCGGACAACATCTGGCTGCGCATGCACATCAACTCTCTGCGAGCGGGGTTGGAATAAAAAAAGGAACCGGACCGCCGTTGCGGTTTGGTTCCTTTTTTCACTCAGCTCGGGAGCAAGATGCGAAACGCGGTGCCGACGCCGAGTTCGGTGGTGACTTGCAAGGTGCCGTTGTGCTCCTCGATGATCTTCTTGGAGATAAAAAGTCCGAGACCCGTCCCCGTGTGCTTCGTGGTGTAGAACGGAGAGAAGATTCGCGCGAGATGTTCAGGCTGGATGCCTGGTCCCGTATCTTGCACGAGCAGACAGACGCCGTCGGGCGTCTCTTCGAGACTGAGCGTCAGCAGGCCGCCGCCCACTTCGCTCATCGCTTCCATGGCGTTGCGGGCGAGGTTGATCAAGACTTGCTTCAGCGAATTCGTGTTGGCGGTCAAAAACGGATCGGTGTCCGGCAGACGAAGCTCAATCTGAATTCCCTTGAGATTGGCCTCGCTTTGCAACAGCGTGTATGTATTATGAAGGAGTGTGCCGATCTGAATGGGTTCCTTGGCGCCGTTGTCCATGCGGGAGAAGTTCAAGTATTCGGTGATGATGCCGTTGATGCGCTTGAGGTCTTCTTCCATGACCGACAAGTACATGGAGTGCGTGTGCTTGGGGTCGATCTCCCGGGCCATCAATTGCAAGAAACCTTGGACGCTGGTCATCGGGTTGCGCACTTCATGCGCGATGGAGGCGGCCATCTGGGAGACGGTCTCCAACTGGTCGTTGCGCCGCATCGTTTCTTGCAACTCCACTTCTGCGGAACGGTCTTGGTAGAGCAAGAGCATGCCCATGTGGGCAGACGTCGCGTCCCGAAGCGGGGTCGCTGTGATTTGGAGATGGCGCACGCCGCCCTCCTTCATGGGGAACTCGAACTGGGCGAACCTGCTCTCGTCAGCGGCCAGAGCTTGTCGAGCCAGTTGGCAAGAAAGGCCTGCTTCAAGCGGTACGATCTGCCCAAGTCTCTGCCCGACCATCGTGGAATTCTCCAAACCAAACATCTCGGCGAACGAGTCGTTGGTGTAGGAGACCTCAAAGTCGAGGTCGGTGACGACGACTCCGTGGTGCAGGGAGTTCAAAACGAAGGAATGTTGTTGCTGCAAGATGCGTAATTGATGGGAAGGTGAGATGTCTTCGATGAACAGGATGAAGCCGGCCGGTTCTGTGAGCTGGTTGCCCGTTAGCGGAAATCCGGTGACCAGCACGGGAAGCAGCGCATCGTCAACGGTGCGCAAGAAGCCGGAATTGCGTTTCAGCGTCCCTTGCGCCGTTCCGTGCGTGGAGAACCAAGTCTCCGCCCCGTCTTGGACGAACAACGATTGAAACGCTTCCTCCTGCTTGTTGTAGAGCTCTTGAGCAGATCGTTTGGCCATTTGCAAAAAAACGGGATTGGCGTAGACGATCGACTGACGGCGGGCGAGAAACAACACGCCAAACGGCGCATGCTCAAAGCACTGGCGCATGATGTTGCGCTGAACATCGAGCGATTGCAACAAATGGTAGACAGAGGGGGGGACTTTTCTCGGTTCGCCATGCACGTGCTCGACCCCTTCGTCCATAAAGGGCGTGATCAATTGCACGAGCGTGTCGGAGTCGAGATTTTTCGATTTGCGACGTGCGGCGTTGATGAAAAACAAAAGCGTGGTGAGCACAAAAACCGAGGTGAATCCCCATTCCGTAAGCGCCCCCCAAGGCGTTTCGGACGAATTCCGCAGCAGGTGAACGCACGCCTTGGCTTTCAACACCAAGGAGCCTGTCCCGGCTACCAGCAAAACGAAGAGGCCAAACCGCGTCCAACCTCTGGAAGCATACACGATATCCCCTCCCCAAAAACTCTCGATATCGGAATCACTTTTTCTTTGGTCTTATTCTTATTTTTATATGTATTATTATTTACAAGAATTTAATCATAGTCAAGGGAAGACGCCACAAAGTTTGTTGCGTCTTCCCTTGAAATTTAGGCGAGATGTTGTCGTTTGGACATCGTGTCGTTGACTTTTTGTTGATCGGCCTCAATGTCGAGGAGGTCGCGGTTGATCTGATCCAGCTTCTGCAACAGACCTTTGCGACGGTTCTGCAGGTGGTAGTCCAGGTCCTCCAGTTCCTCGTCCTTCAATTGATCCAAATCGCGTTTGCGGAGAAACGCGCTGCTTAGTTGTGTCATCTCTCATGCCTCCCTTCGACAAAGTATTCGAAAAGAGGGACGGGGGATTGTCCATATAGTTCGATGGAATGATTGGAAACCCTTTACCTTGTAAACAAAATTTTTTCGACACGTAAAGGGTCAAAAAAGTCGATTGTTGGCAATATGAATCTAGTCTATAATACATATTGACTAATAGGAGGAGGCTTTTTTGCAAAATGTTTGCGGAAAAGTGAAACCGAATGGGGGTCTCAAGCGTCTAAATAGTCAATGACGCTAAACTTGAGTACATAGCCAACTGTATTTATATGTACGGTCTACGCAGTCATGAAGGGGAAGAGCTAGAAAACGGGGGTGTTGTTGCAATGATGATCGAAGTTAACGGTCTGCAATTCGAGACGGGTTTCAACGCAGTGTTGGGTCCGCGTGGTGCGGGGAAGACACGGCTTTTGAAGCAGATCATCGAGTCGGACGCTGCTCACGCGTCGGGCGAGGTGTGTTACGTCACGCAGGAGTTGGAGGCTTTTGAAACATATACCGTGTTGGATTATCTGCTGGAGACAGGAGTTACGCCGGATCTCGTGTTGGACGCGATGAGTCGGATGCGCTTGACCGCGTATGCCGAGCGAACGGTTGGAAATCTGCCGAAGTTGGCGAAGGCCCAAGCGTTGGTCGCGCGCGCACTGTTGCACGATCCGAAGCTTCTGTTGCTCGATGAAGTGCTCAACGGCTTGAGCGAGTCGGAACGCTTGTTCATCGGTCACTTCCTGCGCGAGCTTGCCAAGGACCGCGTCGTCGTCGTTGCCGACGCACCGGACCATGCTGTAGAAGGACTGCTCGACAAAGTCTGCCTCCTCCATCCCGGCAAGGACGCGGTCGTCGTCGACACCCACACGGCGTATGAGTGGGTCGAGGGCAAAGTTTTCGTCTACTTGACCGAGGAAGTGCCGTCCGAAGACGGTCGCTTGGTGCTCGCGTTGAAGCAAGACGAGACGCATGTCTGCGTGCGCGAGATTGCGAAATGTGTGCCCGAGGGTGAAGTCAGCCATGTTTCGCCGACCCTGCATGACGCGTATTTGTGGTGGGCGGAGCAACAAGAAGGCACTTTGTGAGCTACACGTTCTAATAAAAAGTCTCCGGCGAGGTGAGTCGCCGGAGACTTTTTTGCTGTGTGTTCCTCTTCGCAGTAGAAAACGTCCAGTTCCTTTATAGTAAACGAAACGTTCTCGTGGAGTGCGTGGGAATTAAGCGTGCTTGGTTACGTTCGCAGCTTGCTTGCCGCGCGGGCCGTCGATGATTTCGAACTCAACTTTTTGGCCTTCGTCGAGGGTTTTGAAGCCTTCGGTTTGGATTGCGGAGAAGTGAACGAACACGTCTTCGCCGCCTTCTTGCTCGATAAAACCGTACCCTTTTTCTGCGTTGAACCATTTAACAGTACCTTGCATGTAATGCTACCTCCTCGAAACCTGCCTTAGGACAGGTTGATACACTAAATTGTAGCAAAAAAGACATGTTGATTTCAAATCATTTTTTTGTGGTGTTTGTGCGAAAGAAATTGTATAATAGGAAACATCTTTTGTTTGTCAAAAAAGGAGCGTTGCAATTTGTCTATCACAGTCGGTTCTGTCGTTGAAGGTAAAGTCACGGGTATTAAATCGTTTGGTGCATTTGTGGAAGTTGCCGAGGGCCAAACCGGTCTCGTCCACATCTCCCAAGTTTCTCATACCTTCGTCAATGATATCAACGACGTTCTCAAAGTCGGCGATGTTGTTCAAGTTAAGGTTTTGAACGTAGAGGGCGGCAAGATCTCCCTTTCGATCAAAGAAACCCAACCGAAGCCGGAAGGTTCTAACGACCGTCCGCGCCGTGGCGGCGGTACCAACAACAAAGGTCCGAAGGGCGCAGGTAAGAAGGGTTCTTCCGCACCGATGTCCTACAAGACCGAAGGTTCTAACGAACCGTTCAACACCATGGAAGATCAGCTTCTTGAATGGAAAAAGAAAGCTGGCATGGCGTAAGCGAGGGTTTCTTCCTTGCAAAAAACACCCCGGACTCTCAGGAGTCCGGGGTGTTTTTTTATGGATTGAAGGTAGGACTAAAGGTGTGTGGGGGTTGTTTTAAAATAATCCTTTTGTCTCACGCGCAAACTTGTGGGGGAGATTAAGATAGAAGTTAATCATGAGGCGCACCGTTTCTTTAACTTGTGTGTTGGGAGGCCGCGACTTGCAATGTTTGTGACCTATGCATTGGCTGTTGGCTTGTCTCTGGCGTGTACGGGGTTGTATCAGGAGGTATCGTATTACCGAAATTGGTCGGTGGCGATGCGTTGGTTGGGGAGTTTGGTCGTCGCGCTGGTGACGTTCGCACTGGTTCCGCTGCTGGCCCCGCAAGTGTCACACCTCGCGCTGGCCGCGACATGCTCCTGTGCCATCCTCGCGCTAAGCCTCTGCCGCAATACTACATATGAAGATCAAGAACAAGCACCTGTACTTATAGGACAAGAACCAGAAGTAGAAGCAGAACCTGAGGTAGAAGCAGAACCTGAGGTAGAAGCAGAACCTGAGGTAGAAGCAGAACCTGAGGTGGAAGCAGAACCTGAGGTGGAAGCAGAACCTGAGGTGGAAGCAGAACCTGAGGTGGAAGCAGAACCTGAGGTGGAAGCAGAACCTGAGGTGGAAGCAGAACTTGAGGTAGAAGCAGAACCTGAGGTAGAAGCAGAGCCTGAGGTGGAAGTAGAAGTAGTTCCTGTTGAGGCACCTGTTGTGGAGGCTGTGTCTCCTGAGTGGTTGAATGAAAAAATCACGGAGGGGTACATGGCGAAGGCGACGGGGGAGTTTTGCCAGGCTGTGCTGGCGTTCCAAGAAGCTCGTATGTATTGTTCCGAGGCGAGCTTGTCCGCGATGCTGGATGAGGAAATTGCCGATTGTTATCTACAGGATGCATCCGAAGAATTGAAGCAAGGGGCGTAATGTGTCTATGAAAAGCACTGAACAAATTCAAGGTCTCCCGATCTTCTCCCTCACCGAAGGCGCCGAGATCGGCCGCGTCAAACAACTGGTACTCGAACCGTCCTCCGGTTCCGTCCGACTCCTCCAAGTCGACAACGACCAAGATGCCATCGGGGTTCACGTTCTCCCGTATGAATCTGTCATCGGTGTCGGCGATTTTGCCGTGACCGTTGAATCAAGCGAGTCTATCCGCGACCTGCACGACGTCGCCGGAGCACGCGAACTCGTTCTGCTCGGCTACAAGATCATCGGCACCCGCGTGCTCTCTCGCAAGGGTCAACTGATGGGCGTCGTCCAAGAATACTATGTAGAAGAGGAAACCGGCTCCGTCACCGCCTGCACGTTCGCAGAGCACAGCAACACCGAGTCGGTCCGCGTGTTTCACCGTGACAACATCATGACCTTCGGACGCGACGTCCTCGTCATCAAGGACGAGTCTCGCATCTTCGATTCGCTCCAAGACGAGCCGGCCCCGCAAGACAACGTCATCCCGCTCACAGCATCGCTTGAAGTCACGCACGCAGCCCAAGAAACGGCAGCGACCCGTACGGACGCTGCAAGCCCGCAAGGAGCCGAAGCACCGACTCCCGGTGGCCAGTACGCCTACTTGATCGGCAAGCAGTTGCGTGAAGACTTGACCGACGACGGGGGCAACGTTCTTGCGACCCGTGGCACCGAAATCACCGAAGCGCTGATCGAGACCGTCAAACAAGCCGGTCCGGCGCTGTTCATGAAATTGAACCGCCTCACCTAAGTTGCAGGAGGAAGAACCCCAGGGCCGAGAGCTCCCTGGGGTTCTTTTTTCTAGTGCTTGTGTTGGAAACTCACCGTGTCGGACGTCAAGTTGTTCTCCATAAAGAACTCCTCGATGTCAAACTCGTCTCCGTTGGCTTCAAAAAACAACCCGTCTTCGTCCTTCTTGGCCAGAATGCCGGTGCCGACGCTGTTGATCGTCACTTCCACCGGACCCGACTTCGGGTTCTCTTCGTAGTGATCCCAGATCGACTGGCACAACTCGTCGAGGTGAGCACCGACTTCGCCGTGCAACTCGCCCTCATGCAACTCTCCATGTTCCATTGTGCATCCTCCTCCCTTTGCTCGTAGTATGCTCGAAATCTGGTTCGCTAATTTCCACAAAATCTTTACAAACGCGGATGGCAAAAGAAGTTTCACGCACATAAGATACGCGTGGAAGCGTGGATTTGGCTCATACAACGAAATCTCGACATATTGAATAAATATTCGTCATTTATCGACAAGAAAGCCCTTTCATGCACTCGATATACCTCTCAGAAATTTCTCCGGAAAAACTTTTGAGAAACCTATTGAAGTTCCCTTGGAAACATGATATTCTCTTTGCTGTTGAGTCAAGAACAATAGGAACCAGGATTCACTGAAAAGGGTTGGGACCTCTTTGGACTAACCTTCCCCCCTAGTGAATGACGTAGGTCCTAGCGAACAATGACGAAAAATTGTTTGATAGGAAGGGGGCCGAGAGGTAGATGATGGAAGAATACTCTACTTTCGGGAGACATTGTGCTGTAGACGCGTGGGGTATCGATTTTGAATTGATCAACAATGCGGAGTTCCTCAAGTCCCGCATGGTCGAAGCAGCTGAGAAATCGGGAGCACACGTTCTGTCTGTGCAGTACAAGCAATTCGAACCGCAAGGCGCTACCGTTCTTGTATTGTTGTCTGAGTCGCATCTGTCGATCCACACGTACCCGGAGAAAGGCTTTGCAGCTATGGATTGCTACACCTGTGGCGATACCGTTGATCCGGAAGTGGCAATTAACTACTTGCTTTCGATCCTCAAACCGGAGACAGCATACCCGAAACTCCTCAAGCGTGGGGAAGGGCCGATCGAGATCATTCGATAAGCTGTCCACGACCAGAGCCTGTTCGTTCTGAACTTGTTCTGACAAGTAAATATTTTTTGAGAATCTACACGCGACCGTATCGCGGATTCTCACTATGGGAGGTGGTCCCTTTCGCCAAGAGACGTGACGAAAGGGGCTTTTTCTTTTTTCAAGACCCTCCCGCTACATAAAAAAGCGACCGTGTCAGACGGTCGCAAACTTGGATTCCAACTCTTCGATGCGCTCCGCCAGATCGTCTGGCAAGGGAGTGCTTTTTTGCATGTTGGCGTCGAAAAAGACGACCGTGGAACGAGCGGTGCAACAGAGCAGTTGCTTGTCCTCGTTGACGATGGCGTACTCCATGTCAAGCGACGAGGATCCGATGCGTGAGACGCGCAAGTAGATGCGCAGGCGGTCGTTGTAATAGGCCTGTGCTTTGTAGTCGATCGATTGACCGGCGAGCACGAACGTTTTGCGCTCCTTGATGAGCAACTCCGGCGTGAAGACGTCCAGGGACTCCATAAACTCGGCGCGGGCTTGCTCCATGTAGATGATCGGGGAGACGTGGCTCATGTGGCCGTTCATGTCCGTTTCTGCAAAGCGGACTTTGACAAGCGAATAAAAGCGAAACCCATCTAGAAATTCTGCGCTCATTGCGGGACCTCCAAAGAAACTGAATTAGACTATGTAGTACAAATACCACTCCTCCCAATATAGCCCTGCAGAAAAGCAAGGTCAAGACGGGGTTCCCACCATTTTTCAGCTCCTAACGCGCGGCGGGCGTAGTAGAATGATAGTAGAGGAGAGAGGGTGAATAGGTTCCATGAAGAACGCATATGAAATGAAAAAACGTGCCGCGCAGTGGCAAGGCAAACGCCTGCGCTTGAAGCGCACGGTAACGGTCGCCGCTCTCACCGTCGCAGCGGTGCTGTCTGTTGTGCTTTATAAACTCTACGCCCACCAAGACATTCGCTGGACGGTTGTGATCAGTCTCTTCGCCTTGGCGCTGGTCGTCTGCGTCGGGTCGCTCACCGCGTACACCAACACGATGCTGGTCGCGATGTATTACGCCGCGTATGCGCAAATGCTGGAAGCTCCCGAGGACCTCGACCTCGTCACCGGCACGTTGGAAAGTGTCTCTCGAGTCAGAATGCCCTACATCGGCATGCTGTACCAAGTCACGCTCGGCGTCGCGGGCGAACAAGTCCGTTTTTATTGCCCCGGTAAACTTTTGCAAGACGTTTCTCCTCACGAACGCATTCGACTGCGCACGCACGATCTGTTTGCCATTCGTGTCGAACGGCTCTAACTTTCAGGCTTGCGCGAAGTTGTGTGCAAGTCTGTTTTTGTATAGACTATATACCAAGATGTACAAAAAATCGGACTACTTCCTTGGAGGAACTTCCTTTCATGTCACAGAGCGTTGTCAATTCGGAGGAGCGGCCAAGTTCCTCCCCGATCACACGCGGCGTGTTGCAAGCTTTGCCTGTGGTGATGGGCTACATTCCGATCGGGTTCGCCTACGGAGTGTTAGCCGGGCAAGCGCACTTGTCGCTGTTCTCCACGCTGTTGATGTCGTTCATTGTCTATGCAGGTTCGTCGCAGTTGATCGCAGCCGGGTTGTTTGCCAGCGGGCAGCCGATGCTGTCGATCCTCTTCACCACGTTCATCGTCAACTTGCGGCATCTGTTGATGGCGGCGGCGGTCTCGCCGTACTTGTCGCGGTGGCCGCAAGCCAAACGGCTTTTGTTTGCGACCGAACTCACCGATGAGACGTTCGCTCTGCACAGCCTGCAATTTGCAGAACGGGTGCCGGGGGCCAGACAAGTCTTCGCCGTCAACGTGACGTCGCATCTCTCGTGGGTCCTCGGTTCGTGGTTGGGCTTCGTCGCGAACACGATGTTGACCGACGTGAAGCCGTTCGGTCTGGATTACGCGTTGCCCGCGATGTTCGTCGCGCTGCTGCTCTTGCAGATTCATCATGTGAAAGCGGTGGGAGTCGCTTTGTTCAGCGGGATCGTAGCGGTTGTGTTTCAATTATTGGGCTTTGCGACGTGGTCGGTCATGCTTGCGACTGTACTCGGCGCGACGCTTGGGGTGGTGTTGGAGTCGTGGACGAACAAACAATCTGGTTGACGATTCTCGGAATGTCGCTCGTGACTGTGATCCCGCGCCTGCTTCCCGTCTGGTTGCTTGCGGGGCGAACGTTGCCGCCGCTGGTCGTAACGTGGCTGCGCTATGTGCCCGTCGCCGTGCTTGCTGCGATGCTGGCTCCGTCGCTCGTGCTTCAGGAAGGGCATCTCGACTTTTCCTGGTCGAATTTGTATTTCTGGGTCAGTTTGCCGACGATTGCGGTGGCGTGGAAGACGCGCAATTTGTTTTTGACGGTGATTACCGGAATGGGCGGAATTGCGTTGGTTCGGCTCTTGTTGACATGATGAGGGAATATTCAGATAGGCGAGGGGACAGGGGTCCCATCGCCTTTTTCCTACTTTGGGTTATGCGGATTGTTGAGAAGCGTCGAGGACGTAGACTTTGATGTTTTTCTTGTAGCCGAATTGAATGGCGGCCGAGAGGTCGCTCATATAGACGTCAATGCGGTTCCCGACGATGGCCCCGCCGGTGTCTTCGGCGACGCGCACACCGATTCCTTCAATATAGACTTTGGTGCCGATCGGGATGACAGACGGGTCCACGGCGATGGTTTGGTGGTCTTGCACGACTTTGCCGGACGCAGTGACCCCATAGCCCGGATCACCCGGATGTTTGCCGGTCGACTCAAAACCGGCGGTGTAGGCGGTCAGGTCGGCGTTGAGAACGTTTTTGACCGCGAGTCCCGGTTGGAGCAGTTTGCGTTCCAAGTTCGGAATTTGCAGTTCTTGGTCGATTTTCAACACGTTTGCGTTGGGCAAGTTGTTCAACTGTGCGAGCGTCTCCGTCTTGGTGTTGAACGAAGCGGCGATGGACGAGAGCGAGTCGCCTTGCTTCACTTTGTAGGTGAGCGTTTCCGGGACGGCCTCTTCGACTTTTTTCAAAAGATCGGTGCCGGAGCGGGCGATGACCGGCGGGAGATTGCTCGGGAGCGGCGGACCGTACACAACGCCGCCGAGATCATAAGTATGCGGAGCGCCGTAGGGCGCGGGCAGTTCGTACATCGCGTAGCTTGGTGTTGCAAGCAGAGAGAACAGCAAAGCAAGAGAAAAGACGAATGCCAGCAGGGTTTTTTTCATGTGGTTTCTACCTCCGTTTGGTTACGTTTTCCTGTCACTAGACTTGCCAGTTTTGGGAGTCTATAAACCTACCAGTGCCGGAAAACTCGGAAGTCAGAAAAAAATTTCGTCGTGGGGGAATTTTTCGAATATCGGAGAAGGATATTTTCAGGCCGTGAAGAATACGATATATCAGAAAGTTAGACTGAACAGTCAATGTTGTTTCTGACGCTTTGTACTTTTCTATATCGATCTTCGACCGACTGTTCGGTTGAGGGATAGAGGGGACCATTGAAGGAGGTCACGGACACATGGAACGCAAGATTCGCAAAGTCGCGGTGCTCGGCGCCGGCGTCATGGGTGCCGGCATTGCCGCACATCTCGCCAACGTAGGGGTGAAGTCCCTGCTGCTCGACATCGTGCCCAAAGATCCGGAGCAAGACCGCAACTTGTTTGCCAAGCGCGGTCGCGACGGTCTGTTGAAGCAAAAACCGGCTGCGTTGTACGCACCGGAAGTGATTGATCTCATCGAGATCGGCAATTTCGAAGACGATCTGCATCGTCTGCAAGAGTGCGACTGGGTGATCGAGGTTGTCGTCGAGAACCTCAACATCAAGCGTCAAGTGTATGAAAAAATTGAAGCAGCCGTTCGTCCGGGCACGATCGTTTCGTCCAACACGTCCGGCATGTCGATCGCTGCGATGGCAGAAGGTCGCGGAGAATCGTTCCGCAAGCACTTCCTCGGCACGCACTTCTTCAATCCGCCGCGTTATATGAAACTTCTCGAAATCATTCCGGGTCCGGATACCGACCCGAGTGTCATCGAATTCATGGCGAACTACGCAGAGAAAAACCTCGGCAAAGGCGTCGTGTTTGCCAAAGACACCGTCAACTTCATCGCCAACCGCATCGGCACCTACGGTCTGATGGTCTCGGTTCAAGAGATGGAGAAAGCGGGCCTTGGCGTCGATGAAGTCGATGCGCTGACCGGCCCGGTAATCGGCCGTCCGAAGTCTGCCACGTTCCGCACGCTCGACATCGTCGGTCTCGATACGTTCGTTCATGTAGCGAACAACGTCCACGATTCCGTAGAAGACGGGGAGGAAAAATCGACCTTCGTCATCCCGTCCTTCCTGCAAAAAATGGTCGAGAACGGCTGGATCGGGGAGAAAGTCAAAAAAGGCTTCTTCCAAAAAATCGGCAAGGACATCCATGCGCTGGACTACAACACCATGGAGTACCGTCCGCGCACCAAGATCAAGTCCGCGTCTCTGGAAATGGCGAAACAGCAGAAGTCTCTGAAGGAAAAACTGCGCACCCTCGTCTACGGCCAAGACCAAGCGTCCCTCTTCATGTGGAACGTCTTGAAACGCACCTTGATCTACTCCGCCAATCACGCATCCGAAATCGCGGACGACATCGTCAACATCGACCGCGCGATGAAGTGGGGCTTCAACTGGCAGACCGGCCCGTTCGAAACCTGGGACCTGCTGGGCGTCGAGAAATCGGTCGCTCGTATGGAAGCAGAAGGCGAAACCATCCCGGAACTGGTGAAAAACTTGCTGGCATCCGGCAAGAAATCGTTCTACGAAGAAGAAGCCGGCGTCAAGTCGTTCTACACCCTCACAGGCGAGTTCAAAGGTCTGGAAGAGAAAAAGGAAATCATCTCGCTCGCCGCTCTCAAAGAGCAAGGCCGCGTGATCAAGAAAAACTCCGGCGCGTCTCTGATCGACCTCGGCGACGGCGTTGCAGCTCTTGAATTCCACTCTCCGAACCAAGCGATCGGCAACGACATCGTCGCGATGATGAACTACGCGGCACAAGAAGTTTCTCAAAACTACAAGGGCCTCGTCATCGGCAACCAAGCGAACAACTTCTGCGTGGGCGCCAACCTCATGATGATTCTCATGGCGGCGCAAGACGACGATTGGGATGAACTCGATCTGACCGTTCGCATGTTCCAAAATGCGACGATGGCTCTCAAATATATGGATCGTCCGGTGGTCGCAGCTCCGTTCAACATGACCCTTGGCGGCGGCGCAGAAGTTTGCTTCCCGGCCGACAAAATCGTCGGTGCGGCAGAATCGTACTTCGGTCTCGTCGAAGTGGGCGTCGGTCTGCTTCCGGGCGGCGGTGGGAACAAGGAAATTCTCCTGCGCAACATCGAGAACGTGCCGGAGGGCATCGACCTCCAACCGTACGTCACCCGTGCGTTCGAGACGATTGCCATGGCGAAAGTGTCCACCTCGTTCCGCGACGGTCAAAAACTCGGCTACTTCCGCAAGTCTGACGAGATGACCGTAAACCAAGACTACCTGCTGCACGACGCGAAGCAAGCGGTGCTCGCGATGGCTCCGAACTACGTAGCCCCGACGCCGAAGAAAATCAAAGTCGTCGGTGAAAACGGCTACGCGCTGCTCAAACTCGGCGCGCAAACCATGAAGCTCCACGGCTTCGCATCCGATCATGATGTGAAGATCGCATCTAAAGTGGCAAACGTTCTCGCAGGCGGTCAAGTGATCGGCGGCTCCGTGGTCAGCGAGCAATACTTGCTCGACCTTGAGCGTGAAGCGTTCCTCTCGCTGTGCGGCGAACCGCTCTCGCAACAACGCATGCAATACATGCTGACGAAAGGCAAACCGCTGCGCAACTAGTTTGCGAGGCGATTGAAGGAGGTACAGAATCATGCGTGAAGCAGTGATCGTATCGGCTGTCCGTACAGCCGTAGGTCGTTCTCATAAAGGCTCCCTGCGCCACACCCGCCCGGAGGACCTCGGGGCTCTGGTTGTGCGCGAAGCACTGAACCGCGTTCCGGAACTCGATCCGCGTGAAGTCGAAGATGTCATCATCGGCTGCGCGATTCCGGAAGGCGAACAAGGCATGAACCTCGGCCGCATCGTAGCGATGCGCGCCGGGCTCCCGACGAACGTCGCAGGCATGAGCGTCAACCGTTTCTGCTCCTCGGGTCTGCAAACCATCGCGCTGGCTGCACAAGCCATTCTCACCGGCCAAGCGGACGTCATGATCGCAGGCGGCGTCGAATCGATGTCGATGGTTCCGATGGTTGGCAACAAACTCGCTCCGAACCCGTGGTTGGTCGACAACATGCCGGAAATCTACATGGGCATGGGTCACACCGCAGAGCAAGTCGCGCAACGCTTCGGCGTCTCCCGCGAAATGCAAGACGGTTTCGCCGTTCGCTCGCACCAACGTGCAGCCGCTGCCATTGCATCCGGCAAGTTCAAAGACGAGATCGTTCCGGTCCCGGTCAAGTTCCAAACGGTCGATGAGAAGGGCAAAGTGAAAGTTCACGAGTACCTCTTCGACACCGACGAAGGCGTGCGCCCGGACACTTCGATGGAAGGTCTTGCGAAACTTCGCCCGGCATTCCACGTCCAAGGCTCCGTCACGGCGGGCAACTCGTCGCAAACGTCAGACGGCGCAGCGGCAGTCGTCGTCATGTCTGCTGAAAAAGCGCAAGAACTCGGCTTGAAGCCGCTTGCGAAATTCCTGTCGTTCGCCATCGGCGGCGTGGACCCGGACATCATGGGTGTCGGCCCGGTCGTCGCAATCCCGAAAGCGTTGCAAAAAGCAGGTCTGTCGGTCGACGACATCGACCTGTTCGAAGTCAACGAAGCGTTCGCGTCGCAAGCGTTCCACGTCGTGCGCGAACTCGGTCTCGACGAAGAAAAAGTCAACGTCAACGGCGGCGCCATTGCGCTCGGTCACCCGCTGGGCTGCTCCGGCGCGAAGCTGACCGTCCAGATTCTCAACGAGCTCCGTCGCCGCAACGGCAAGTACGGCGTGGTCTCGATGTGCATCGGCGGCGGCATGGGCGCAGCAGGCGTATTCGAACTGTTGAACTAATTCCACACATTTGAGGAGGCAACTACCATGAGCGAAGTAAAAACCAAAAAACGCGGAGGCGCGTTCCTGATCGAGAAGACCTCTCCGGCTGACGTCTTCACTCCGGAAGACTTCAACAACGAGCAACTGATGATCGCGAAAACCACGGCCGACTTTGCCAAGGGCGAAGTCGAACCGCGCCGTGAAGAGATCGAGAAACTCGACCTCGAACTGACCATCGATCTGCTCAAGCAAGCGGGCGAACTCGGCCTGCTGGCAGCAGACGTTCCGGAAGAGTACGACGGCCTTGGCCTCGACAAAATCTCCTCCACCCTGATCACCGAAAACATCACCCGCGCAGGCTCCTTCGGCCTGTCCCACGGCGCGCACGTCGGGATCGGGACCCTGCCGATCGTCTACTTCGGCAACGACGATCAAAAGAAACGCTACCTGCCGGACCTCGCATCGGGCGCGAAGTTCGCAGCGTACTGCCTGACCGAGCCGGGCTCCGGCTCTGACGCACTGGGCGCGAAAACCACCGCGATCCTGAACGCGGAAGGCACCCACTACGTGCTCAACGGCACGAAGCAGTTCATCACCAACGCAGGTTTTGCAGACGTATTCGTCGTCTACGCAAAAGTCGACGGCGACAAGTTCTCCGCGTTCATCGTGGAAAAAGACTACCCGGGCGTTTCCACCGGCCCGGAAGAAAAGAAAATGGGGATCAAAGGCTCCTCGACCCGTCCGCTCATCCTCGAAGATGTAGCCGTGCCGGTTGAAAACCTGCTCTACGAAGTAGGCAAAGGCCACCACATCGCCTTCAACATCTTGAACATCGGCCGTTACAAGTTGGCTGCAGGTTGCGTCGGTTCCAACAAACTGGCGATCGAGCACTCCGTCAAATACGCAAACCAACGCAAACAGTTCAACAAAGAGATCTCCTCCTTCCCGCTGCTTCGCGAGAAGTTCGCAGACATGAACATCGCAGCGTACGCAACCGAATCGATGATCTACCGCATCGGCGGAATGATCGAAGCGGGTCTGGCGGACGTGGATACCTCCAACGGCCGTGACGTGACCGCGGCGATTGCCGAATACGCAATCGAATGCTCGATCTCCAAAGTCTTCGCTTCCGAAGCGTTCGACTTCGTCGTAGACGAAGGCGTGCAAATCCACGGCGGCTACGGCTTCATTCAGGAATACCCGATTGAGCAAATGTACCGCGACTCCCGCATCAACCGCATCTTCGAAGGCACCAACGAAGTCAACCGTCTCCTGATCCCGGGCACGCTCGTCAAAAAAGCGATGAAAGGCGAAATCGCTCTGCTGCAAGCGGCACAAGGTCTGCAAGCAGAACTGATGTCCCTGATGCCGGGCATGGTTGACGAAGACATCCCGCTCGCAGTCGAAGAAGACCTCATCGACCGTGCGAAGAAAATCTTCCTGATGGTGGCAGGCTACGGCGTGCAGAAGTACCAACTGGCGCTGGAAGCTCAACAAGAAATCCTCGCGAACGTCGCAGACATCGCGATCGAAATCTTCGCGGCTGAATCTGCACTCCTGCGTGCGCAAAAGCAAATCGCACGCGACGGCGAAGCAAAAGCGGCGACCAAGATCGCCATGTCCCGCGTCTTCGTCAACGAATCCTTCGGTCGCATCGAAGCGATTGCCAAGGAAACCCTTGCTGCGATGGAAGGGGGCGACGTCCTCAAAACCCAACTCTCCGTCCTCAAGAAACTCGCTCGTTCCACCCCGATCAACGCTGTCAAAGTCAAGCGTGAACTCGCGGCGAAGATCGTCGAGCAAGAATCCTACATCTGCTAGTCCTTTTTACGAAAAAGAAGCCGTCCCCCTCAAGCGAGGGGAACGGCTTTTTTTACTTCCAAGGCAGGTTGCAACTCGGCTTTGCGCTTGATCCAGAGCATTCGGTAGACCGGCACGCTCAGCGCCATGATCAACGTGAAGACCAAGAGCATCACATGCCCGCCGAATTGCTGCATCAACTGCCCGCCAAGCAGAGGACCGATCGTGGCGGCGACGATCCACGAGAAGCCGCTGGCCCCCATATAACGGGCACGCATGTCGTCCGGCGCGAAGTCGGCGAGCAACTTTTTCGAAACGGACGCCGAGATGATCTCACCGAGCGTAAACACCGTGAACCCGATCAGCATCAGCGAGGAACTGTGGTTGAGCGCGAGGATCAAGATTCCCAGCGTATACACCCCGCCGCTCGCTTTCATGACATGATAGGGGTTGAAGCGCGACAGAAAGCGTGCAACAGGCATGGAGAGCACGACGCAGAGGATGCCGTTGAGCGATTGCATCACCCCGTAGAGCCAAGAGGCGTCCGGGAGGATGTTTTCCAGATGCAGAGGCAAGTACGACGACATCTGGTTGTAACCGAGCGTGATGGCAAACGAACCGAGCAGGAAGAGGATGAGCTTCACATCTTGCAAGATGAACCCGTAGCCGATCTTGTTCTGCGACCGTTTGCACGCGTCCGATTCACAGACAATGTTCTCCGGCTTCGATTCGGGAATGAAGAGGGCAATCACGACCGCGAAGGCCACCGTCGCCGTCGCCATGATGCCAAACAACGTGGCCGGATGCGCAAGGAGCAACGAGACGCCGAGCAACGGGCCGACGGCGCAACCGACGTTGTTGCCCATGTACATCAGGGAAAATGCGCGGGCGCGGTTTTGTTCACTCGTGACGTCTGCCACCATCGCGCTGACCGCTGGTTCGGCGAACGAGGAACCGAATCCTTGCAAGAACGAGAGAAGCGCGAACCACAGCACGCTGTCGGTCAATGCATACCCGCCCAGCGCCGCCGCATCGAGCAGCATACCTGCAATCATCACCGGCTTGCGGCCGATCTTGTCGGCGAAATACCCGCCGAGCATGTTTCCGAAAAAAGCTCCCAGCGGGCGCACCGTCAACACAAATCCGATGATCGTCAGCCCCGCCCCTAAACCGTTTGCCAAGTACAGTGCCAAAAAAGGCCGTATCATAAAGGTCCCGACATTGAGCAACGTCATGCCCCAGAACCGTATCCAAATGCTTCTGTCAAATCCGCCAAACATTCCGCTAAGCATGAGGGTCACCCCCTTGTTTTCCAAGAATTTCTTTCTTGGCACCAGTATATGGCATTACGGATACTTTGTAAACGCTTATGTATAGAAAATAACACAAAGAGGATTTTCGGGAGATCTGTCGAAGATGTTCGAATAACAAGCGTAGATTTGGGGGTGTAGATGTCCCATGGATTTAGCCTCGATTCTCGACAAAATCAGTTTGACGGTCATTGGTATGATTGTCCTCGGAATTTTCTCCGCACTTTCTGTGGTGATGATGATGGGCAATGTCTTGCGCAAGGGCAAGTACGGAGGTGCTTGGGCTGCATTGGGCGGCGTTTGCATCGTGTTGGCCGGAGGTCTCTTGCTGCTCAACAAGTTCGCGCCCACCGCATTGGCCAAGTCCGAAGAACCGCAACACACCGCGTCCCAAACGAACCCTACGACCACAACTGCTGAACCGGAAAAAACGTCCTCGACCGCCCAGGGCGGCGAGACCGGCAATACGCAAGGCATTGGCGAGTTCAAGGGCCAAGGCAACGCAGAGGGCGAAGACCTCGGTTGGCTTCTGACCGTCATGCAAGCGCTCAAAGACGGGCAACCGATCCCACAGGAGTACATGGCGATGCTGCCCGACGGCGGCAAAAGCCTCGCGACGCAACAGGCGGCATCGGGGCAAACGCAGGGCATCTCCAAACCGTTGGCGACTCAATTGACCGCCATCGCCCGCGACCAAGGCAAGGCATCGCCTCGTGCGACCGCCTCGAACTATGTTCCGCAGTCTCCATACAGCGGGGGCAGCGGCGCAGCAACTTCGACGACCGGAAACGGTACGAGCCCGGCACCTGCACCGTCGAACAGCGGCACGCCGACACAGGAGCAACAGGTGCCGGTGAATCCGACGCCGACGCCCACCCCGACACCGAATCCCACTCCGAAACCGACACCTCAGCCGACTCCCACACCGACCCCAACTCCGACTCCGCCTGTCCAGCAACCGCCGGCAGCGGGCACGTTGGTAGACGGTGGTTTGTTGAAATCGGTGCTCGGTTCCAGCAAATCGGACGTACAGAACTTCTTCCGCTACAACCAATCGCTCGGTGAGAACGGCAACGTGCTGTCCTACTACCGAGGTTCGATGTCGGTTGACGTGACGATTTCCGGCGGCATTGCCACGCACGTCACGCTTCGCTTCGATCGCTTCAACCCGCCGGGTCAAGACCGTGCCTACTACGAAACCTACATGTTGGGCATGGCGGGGATGAGCCAAGCGAACGCGACGTCGCGCAGCGGTTCGACCTCCACTTGGTCGAACGTCTACTCCGGCGCGTCGAACATCTCGATCTCCATCGACCTCGCCTCGAACTCGGGCCGCGTCGAAGCCAACCGATAATTCCAGCAACCCCCTCCGATTTTGAGAGGGGGTTTTTTGGTTACGTAGAGGAATTTCAACGACAATCAAGAAATAGAATATTCGTACCTATCGAACGACTTTGCTTTTTAGTAGTTTCAAAGTTTGAGGAGGAGAACTGCGATGATCTTCAACGAGCGAATGGAAACGCTGGAGCGAAAGCGCTTACAGGAATTGCAGATGGAGCGTCTGCGTGCGACGGTCAAGCGCGTCGCGGAGCGCGTGCCTTTTTATCGGGAGAAGTTTGAAGCGATGGGTGTGAATCCACTGGAGATTCACTCTTTGGATGATGTAGCTTCTCTGCCGTTTACCGTAAAAAAAGACCTGCGGGACAATTATCCCTTCGGTCTGTTTGCGTGCGACCGCGACGAAGTGGCGCGCATCCACGGTTCCTCGGGTACCAAGGGGAAACCGACCGTTGTCGGCTATACCAAACGCGATCTTGAAAATTGGGCGGAGATCGTCGCCCGTTCCATTTGCCTCGCGGGCGGACGTCCGGGAGATATGTTCCATAATGCATACGGCTATGGGTTGTTCACAGGCGGACTCGGCTTGCATGCCGGCGCTGAAGCGATGGGCGCGACGGTCGTGCCTGTTTCGGGTGGACAGACGTCCCGCCAAATTACGTTGATCCAAGACTTTGAACCGCGCGGCATCTGCTGCACGCCTTCCTACGCGTTGAACATTGCCGAAGAGATGCAACGCCAAGGCTTTGACCCGGCGCAAAGCTCGATTCAATACGGCATCTTCGGTGCGGAACCGTGGACGGATGAGATGCGTCAAGCATTGGAACGCGTCTGGGGCTTGAAGGCGATCGACATCTACGGCCTCAGCGAAGTGATGGGACCGGGTGTTGCTTGTGAATGTCACGAAGAGCAGAACGGCCTGCATATTGCCGAAGACCATTTCTATGCGGAGATCATCGACCCGGAGACCCTGCAACCGCTGCCGGAGGGGGAATTTGGCGAGTTGGTGTTCACCTCGTTGACCAAGGAAGCGTTCCCGGTGATCCGTTATCGCACGGGCGACATTTCGGCGTTGACTTCACAGCCATGCTCTTGCGGGCGGACCACGCGTCGGATGGCGCGGATCAAGGGCCGCATCGACGACATGATGATCATCCGCGGTGTGAACGTTTTCCCGAGCGAGTTGGAAGCCATCTTGCTGACCGTACAGGAACTCGCTCCGCATTACCAAGTCGTGTTGTCCCGAGACGGGGCGCTCGACCAAGTGGAACTGCACGTCGAAGTTCTCCAAGAGCTCGCCATTGCCTCGGAAACGGAGACTCTCTCCAAGCGAGTCGGACATATGCTCAAAGATGCGCTCGGCGTCTCCATCGGCTTGAAGATTCACCCGCCGCAATCGATTGCACGCAGTGAAGGCAAAGCGGTTCGCATCCTCGACAAGCGGAACTAGTCCTACAGCCTGTGGTATCATGGGGATATGGACAAGATCATCCTTCAAAAAATTCGCAGTGTAGTCGGGCGTCGACGCTCCGTGGACCGCATGATGGTCCACATGGCCTCCAAGGGCCCGCTCTGGCTGTTTCTCGTCATGGGGTTGGTGGTGGTGTATTCGGGCACCTCAGGCGCGTGGCTCGTCCTGCAAGCGGTTGCAGCGGCGGTTCTGACACGGGGGATCAACGAAGGCATCGGACGCTTGAAACATCGAGACCGTCCGTTCGTGCAAGAGAGTTTTCAACCGCTGCTGGAGCACGAGCCGAGTTTCTCGTTCCCGAGCAACCACAGCGCTTGCGGATTTGCGCTCGCCGTCGCGGTTTTTTTGGGTGCGCCGATTTGGGGTGCAGGGATGCTGGTGCTTGCCGCGCTCATGGCGTACGCCCGCCTCTACGTCGGCGTCCACTATCCCTTTGACGTGACAGCCGGAGCTCTCATCGGCTCTGCCGTCGCGTGGCTTCTGCATATCGTATGGGTCTAACAAAAAAAGCCAACGTTCTCCCGCGAGGAGGACGTTGGCTTTTTTCTATGCGTGCTATAGGTGCGTGAAGTAGTACAAAAAGACGCCGAAGACTTGCAAGATCCCGAACAAGAGCTCAAGCAGAGCGGTCAGCCCAAACGCCATGTTCAACTCCACCGGATCGGTCGTCGGGCGAACGGTGCGGATGATGCGCACCGCCAGCGGAAACGTGAGCAGGGGGAGCAGAGACAGCGTCGGGATGACTTCCATCGCCCAGAGCACGACGGGAATCACATAAACGAACAGGAGCAAGATGTAGAACAGACGATTCGCCGGACGTTGTGGCAAGACAGACGCGAGAGTGCGCTTGCCGATCGCTTTGTCGTGGCGAATGTCGCGCAGGTTGTGAACGTGCGTGACCGCCATCGCAAGCAATCCGTACGGCACGCCGGAGAGCAAGACGTAGGTGTAGGCGATCTTGACCATGACATAGTACGTGCCGAGCGTCACCAACGGCCCGCTGAGCAGGAACATCGTCACTTCGCCGAGGGCATGATACGAAAGCGCCCATGAAGTGGCGGAGTACAAGATGCTGCCGAGCAGTCCGACGATGCCAAGCACGAGAACCAGCCAGCCGCCGACGGAGACGAGATATCCGCCCAGCAGAAGGGCCAGTATGTAGCAGGTCCAGGCGCTGACCCAGAGCTGTTGCGGCAGCAGCCAGCCTTTGTGCAGAACGCCGTCGGAAACGCCGTGGGCGTCGGCCCCTTTGAGATCGTCGTAGTATTCGTTGAGCAGGTTGCTGCCCGCTTGAATCAGCAGCACTGCGATCATCGTCAGCAGGAAAGTCCAGCCGTCAAAGCCACGGTCAAGCAGTGCCAAACCGCCGCCGAGCAACACCGGAAGAATCGCCGCGATCAGGGACGGCGGTCGAACGGCCCGTACCCATTTTTGTAGAAGTGAAGGTTGTTTGGTAGACGAAGAGGCAGGCATCGAGGTCGTTCCTTTCTCCCGGCGGGATCAGCCGCGGAACTGGCTTTGGCGGAGGGCATCCACTTCGTCTAAATACGAGCGAATGTCATGCTCGCGATAGACGTGGAACGTGCCGATGGTTGACGCCACGCGGTGTGCTTCTTCTGATTGCAGATGGAGGTAGATCTGGTGATAAGTAACGGGTGGAAACGATTGCACTTGGACGACCGCTCGCGAGATTTCCATAATGATACGGTAATCATTGGTATAGGTCCGCCACAAAAGATCGTGCGGCATGACCACCACGTTCTGCGGCACATCGTACTCCCGGTCCTTGAACAGAATCTTGGCCAAGAAAAAGCCGATGAACAACAAGACCGGAAGTCCGACAATCAACAACCAATATCCGTCATCCAACCAAGGCGTATCATAGACGATCCTCATGTTTTCTTTCACCTCATGGTTCAGGTCTCTCTGGTTAATATACTACGAGATTCTATGTTTTCCTAGCATCTCTTGATCTTGTCCTGCATAGAATCGAGGTGGGAGCGCGAAAACAAGCGCAATTCAATCCTAATATCTCATTTCAGGCGAAAATAGTCGAAAATTAAGAGATATGGCAGGTGAAGGCTCAAAATATTTCGTGTACTATGAATCCATAAATAATTCTGAACTTTTACACTCATGTAACAATCTACAACGTTATTGTTCATAGACAGACACAATAACGGTTTGACCAAGAAAAAGGGGGCTTTTTTCGATGATGATGGGCAAAAAGTTTATCGCCGTAACGGCAGCACTGACTGTGACGACTGCACTGGTAGGTTGCGGTTCCAAGGCAACCACCTCTTCCTCCAACAGCGACACCATTAAGATCGGTACCAACTTGGAGTTGACCGGTGCGGTCGCTGCGTTTGGCCAATCCCAGTTGAACGGGATCAACCTCGCAGTCGAAGAAATCAACAAAGCAGGCGGCGTAAACGGCAAGAAAATCGAGATCGTCTCCGCGGACAACGCGTCCAAAAAGGAAGAGTCCACCCGTACCGCAACCAAACTGATCACCGAAGACAAAGTCGACGTGCTGATGGGCGCTGCGATCTCCGGCGACACCTTCGCTGCAGTTGAAGTGGCGAACAACAAGAAAATCCCGATGCTGACCCCGTCGGCCACGAACGATGACATCACGTTCGACAGCAAGAAAAACAAACTCAACGACTACGTGTTCCGCGCTTGCTTCATCGACTCCTTCCAAGGGAAAGTCATGGCGGACTTCTCCGCAGGCAACCTCAAAGCGAAGAACGCAGTTATCTATATCGACAACTCCTCCGACTACTCCAAAGGTCTGGCGAAGTCCTTCAAGTCCGAATTCGAATCCAAGGGCGGCAAGATCGTAGCGTCCGAGTCCTACCAAACCAAAGACACCGACTTCAAAGCGGTCCTGACCCGCATCAAGACCTTGAACCCGGATGTCATCTGGGTACCGGGCTACTACGAAGAAGTCGGCAAGATCGTCAAGCAAGCCCGCGAAATGGGCATCACCGCAGCAATCGAAGGCGGCGACGGCTGGGATGCTCCGCAACTCGTGGAGATTGCAGGTAAAGACAACCTGAACAACACCTTCATCTCCAACCACTACACCGCTGAAGATCCGGACCCGAAAGTCAAGAAGTTCATCGACGCATTCAAAGCGAAGTACAACACCGTTCCGGATGCAATGGCCGTTCTCGGCTACGATGCGACCTTCATGGTAGCTGACGCAGTCAAGCGCGCAGGCTCCACGGACAAGGAAAAAGTAAAAGAAGCACTCGCAAACACCAAAGACTTTGAAGGCGTAACCGGTAAAATTGCACTCGATAAAAACCACGACCCGGTCAAGGCAGCCGTTGTCCTCGAATACAAGGACGGCAAGCAAACTTTCAATACCAAAGTCCAACCGTAGGTTGCGTTTTTTGGAGGGGAGCCGGTGTCGAGCGACACGACAGCTCCCCTTTTTTCATGAAATGAATAATTCAATACAGACTTGAACGAAGAGAGGTGTTGTACTCATGACTTTCGATTATCTCGTCCAACAGCTCATCAACGGGATCTCCATCGGCTCGATCTACGCCTTGATCGCGTTGGGGTACACAATGGTCTACGGCATCATCAAACTGATCAACTTTGCACACGGCGACGTCTTCTTCGTCGGTGCGTACACCGGGTACTTCGCGGCGAAAGCGGGTCTCGGACTGATTCTCTCGCTGATTCTTGCGATGGTGGTCTGCGGCATTCTCGGTGTCCTCATCGAGCGTTTGGCGTACAAGCCCTTGCGCAACGCGGCCCGCATCGTCATTTTGATCACGGCAATCGGCGTCTCGTTCCTCTTGGAAAACCTCGGGATCATCACCCTCGGCGCACAAGCGCAGGGCTTCCCGGAAATCGTCACGAAATCGACCTACACCCTGTGGGGCGATGTGACCATCGATTCCATCCAGATCATCGTCCTCGCAGTTACCGTCATCTTGATGGCCGTTCTGCAATTCGTCGTACACCGCACCAAAATCGGCAAAGCGATGCGCGCCGTTTCCTTCGATATGGAAGCTGCACGCCTCATGGGGATCAATGTTGACTCGACGATCTCGGCCACGTTTGCCATCGGTTCGGCTCTGGCAGGTGCGGCGGGTGTCGTCTTCGCCGTCATGTATCCGTCCGTTGACCCGCTGATGGGCATCATTCCGGGTCTGAAAGCGTTCGTTGCAGCGGTTCTCGGCGGCATCGGGATCATCCCGGGCGCATTGGTCGGCGGCTTGCTGCTTGGCGTCGTCGAAACCGGCGTTCAATCGATTCCGGGCATGTCGCTGTGGCGCGACGGCGTTGCGTTCGGCATCTTGATCTTGATCCTCATCTTCAAACCGACCGGCCTGTTCGGTAAAAACGTCCGCGAGAAAGTGTAGGTGGAGACTCAATGAACAAGCGGTTTTTCTTAGGAATTGCGATCAGCCTTGTGTTCTATGGGGTGGTCCAAGCACTGATCTCGGGCGAGATCCTCAATGACTTCTATGTTGATACTCTCGTCATGCTCGGGATCAACATCATCTTGGCGGTTTCCTTGAACTTGATCAACGGCTTCACCGGTCAGTTCTCCATCGGCCATGCGGGCTTCATGTCGATCGGGGCGTACGTCTCGGCGATCATGACGACCAACTTGGGCTACTCGTTCCCGCTCGCTTTGATCTGCGGCTGTCTGGCTGCGGCGGTTGCCGGTCTGATCATCGGCTTCCCGACCCTTCGTTTGAAAGGCGACTACCTCGCCATCGCAACGCTCGGTTTCGGGGAGATCATCCGCATCGTCTGGTTGAACAACGATTACGTCGGCGGCGCGGCGGGCCTCAACGGCATCGAGCGCGTCACGAACTGGTCGTGGGTCTTCTTCCTCGTTTTGATCACGGTCATCGTGATTCAGAACATCGTCAAGTCCACGCACGGCCGTGCGATGATCTCCGTTCGTGAAAACGAAATCGCCGCAGAAGCGATGGGGATCAACGTCACTCGCTACAAAGTCATCGCCTTCGTTGTCGGCGCGTTCTTCGCCGGCATGGCGGGTGCCATCTCCGCTCATTACTTCTACGGAATCGCACCGGGCAGCTACAACTTCATGAAGTCTTTCGAAATTCTCGTCTTCGTCGTACTCGGCGGCCTCGGCAGTACGCTGGGCGTCGTGGTCGGTACGGTGTTGCTGACGTTGCTCTTCACCTTCTTGCAGGACATTCCGGAGTGGCGCATGATTATCTACTCGCTGATCCTCATCCTGACGATGATCTTCCGTCCGAAGGGTTTGCTTGGCAACGTAGACGTGATGAAGCTCTTCAAGAAGAGAGGGGGGGCGACCAAAAATGGCGGCACAACAACAACTCCTTAAAGCGGAGAAAGTCTCCCGTATCTTTGGCGGTCTGAAGGCAGTCTCCGATGTAAACTTGGAAGTCGCAGACGGCGAACTGGTCGGGCTGATCGGCCCGAACGGGGCGGGCAAAACCACCCTGTTCAACTTGCTGACCGGCGTCTACGAGCCGTCCGAAGGCGAGATTCTCTTCGGCGGTTCCCGCGTCAACGGACTCAAACCGTATCAAATCACCAAGCGCGGTGCGGCACGGACGTTCCAGAACATCCGCCTCTTCGGAGACATGACCGTTTTGGAAAACGTCATGGTTGCGTACAACATGCACGCGTCGCACGGTCTGTTCTCTTCGATTTTCCGCTTGCCGAAGCACTTCAAAGGGGAAGCGGACATGGCGGAGAAAGCGATCGAGTTCCTGAAAATCTTCAAGCTCGAAGGCAAAAAGGACGAGATTGCAAAAAATCTCCCGTACGGCGAACAACGCCGTCTGGAGATCGCCCGTGCACTCGCAGCCAAGCCGAAGCTCCTGTTGCTCGATGAGCCGGCGGCGGGGATGAACCCGCAAGAGACGGTTGATCTGATGAACTTGATCCGTTGGATTCGCGATGAGTTCAAGATTACGATTCTCTTGATTGAGCACGACATGGGTCTGGTCATGGGCGTGTGCGAGCGCATCTATGTGCTCGACCGCGGACAGATGATTGCCTCCGGGACCCCGGAACAGATTCGTACCAACCCGAAAGTCATCGAAGCCTATCTGGGCCAGGAGGTGTAGCCCGATGTTAGCAGTTAAGGACATCAACGTGTACTACGGCGCGATCCATGCGCTCAAAGGGGTCTCCTTCGAGATCAAGGAGGGCGAGATCGTCACGCTGATCGGTGCCAACGGCGCCGGCAAATCGACGATCTTGAAAACGATCTCCGGCCTGTTGAAGCCGAAGTCGGGCACCATCGAGTTCTCGGGCGACGCGATTCACGGCAAAGTGGCGCAAGAGATCGTGAAGCGCGGCATGTCGCACTGCCCGGAAGGCCGTCGCGTATTTGCGAACATGTCGGTCGAAGAGAACCTCGAACTCGGCGCGTTTCTGCGCAAGGACAAAAAGGGCATCGCCGAAGACTTGGAAGGCGTCTACAAGCGCTTCTCTCGTCTGCGCGAACGCTCCAAGCAGATGGCAGGCACTCTCTCCGGCGGTGAACAGCAGATGCTTGCGATGGGCCGTGCGCTGATGGCGCGCCCGAAGTTGCTTCTGCTCGACGAGCCGTCGATGGGTCTGGCTCCGCTGCTCGTCCGCGAGATTTTCAACATCGTCGAAGAGATCAACCAGTCCGGCACCACCGTTCTGCTCGTCGAGCAGAACGCGAACATGGCGCTCTCGATTGCACATCGTGCGTACGTCATCGAGACCGGCAAGATCGTGCTCGCAGGTGCGGCACAGGAACTGGCAGCTTCCGACGAGATCAAGAAAGCATACCTTGGCGGTTGAGGTCCCTGCGATAGAATCTGGTACCCAAAAAAGCTCTCCCCGTACTTCGGTGCGGGGAGAGCTTTTTTTTCATAAATCATGGACTTGCACGCAACACTATGCCAGACAGGTACAAAAAGGTGGGAATGACATGATAGACAACCAAGTCGTGTTGGGACTCGACATCGGAACGACCTCTACGAAAGCGGTCGTATTCGGCCCAGAGGGTAAAGTCATCGCGGCGCATGCTGTTGATTATCCGATTTTGCAACCACACCCGTCATGGGCTGAACAAGACCCTGAACAGATTTTGCAAGCGGTGCTCGACAGTGTGAAACAAGCGCTGATCAAAGCAAACACGGAAGCTTCCCAGGTGCGGGCCATCGGGTTCAGTTGTGCGATGCACTCGCTGATCGCTTTGAAAGCGGACGGCACGCCGCTCACCCGCACGATCATCTGGGCGGACAACCGCAGCGTGGAACAAGCGCGGCGGATCAAAACCGAATTGGGCGGCCACGCGATCTACCAGCGAACCGGCACCCCGATTCACCCGATGTCTCCGCTCGCGAAGATTCTCTGGATGCGCGAGGAGCAGCCGGAGTTGTTCAAGCAGACCGCGAAGTTTGTCTCGATCAAAGAGTACGTCCTGTATCGTCTGTTTGGGAAGTTCGTCGTGGACTACTCCATCGCCTCGGCCACGGGGATGTTCAACCTCGAACGCTTGCAATGGGACGAGGAAGCTCTGCAACTGCTCGGAATTTCTCCCGAACAACTGGCAGAGCCTGTGTCGACGACGCACGTGTTGACGGGGATGAAACCCGACCTCGCAGAGCGTATGGGCGTGCGGACCGACTTGCCGTTCATCGTCGGAGCGAGTGACGGCGTGCTCGCCAACCTCGGCGTGGGAGCGATTGGCCCGGGCGAAGTCGCCGTGACGATCGGCACGAGCGGTGCGATTCGGACGGTCGTCGATCGTCCCTTGACCGACCCGCGCGCGCGGACGTTTTGCTACGCGCTGTCGGAGCAGCATTGGGTCATCGGAGGGCCGACCAACAACGGGGGCATCGTGTTGCGTTGGTTGCGCGATGAGATGGGCATGGCCGAAACGGAAGTCGCCAAACGGCTGGGCGTCGATCCGTACGATCTCATGATCGGATCGGCGGAACGCATCCCGCCGGGGGCGGAGGGGTTGATTTTTCTCCCGTTGCTTTCGGGGGAGCGGGCTCCGTATTGGAATGCCAATGCGCGGGGCGTGTTTTTCGGTTTGTCGTTGCATCACAAACGGGAGCATCTCGTCCGGGCGGCGCTCGAAGGCGTCATTTTGGGTGTGTTCTCCGTGGGCATCGCCCTGCGCGATCTGGCGGGACACGCCAAAGACGTGCGCGCATCGGGCGGTTTTGCGCGGTCTCCGCTGTGGCGGCAGATTCTCTCCGACGTGCTGGGACGGGAAGTGATGGTGCCGCAAAGTCATGAAGCGTCGGCGCTGGGGGCGGCGGTGCTCGCCTTGAAAGGCATCGGAGACATCGACGACCTGAACATCGTGAAATCGTGGATTCAGATCTCCGAACGCCATGAACCGAATCCCCGAAACACCGAAACCTATCTCGAACTGTACTACCTCTACGAACGCCTCTATGAAAAAGTGGCGGAGGAGTTCGACCTCATCTCCGCCTTTCAACGCAAAGGGCAGTTCTCGAAACCGTAGTCAGAGCAGTCAAAGGAGGAATCAACAGTGCCGCTCGTCATAGTCGTGATTGCTGTCGTCGCACTTTTGCTCATGATCACGTTGTGGAAACTCAATCCGTTCATCGCCTTGCTGATCACGGCGGTGGGGGTCGGATTCGCCAGTGGCATGAGGCCGACCGACATCGTCCTGTCGATCAAAGACGGGATCGGCGGAACGCTCAACTTGCTCGCGCTCGTCCTGCCGCTTGGCACGATGCTTGGGAAAATGATGGGCGAGTCCGGCGGGGCCGATCGGATTGCCCACACGTTGATCAACCGCTTCGGAAAACGCAACGTCCACTGGGCGATGATGGTCGTTGCGTTTCTGGTCGGTCTCCCCGTGTTCTTTCAAGTCGGGTTCGTCTTGTTGGTGCCCTTGGTGTTCACGATTGCCAAGGAAACCGGCATGTCGCTTGTGAAAATCGGGATTCCGCTCGTGGCGGGTCTTTCCACCGTTCACGGTCTCGTACCGCCGCATCCCGCGCCGATGACTGCGATCGGGTTGTACAGTGCAGATACAGGCCGGACGATTCTCTACGCGTTGATCGTCGGGATTCCCACGGCGATCATCGCCGGGCCGTTGTACGGCTCGTGGATTGGCAAGCGTATCCACAAGACGGTTCCCGCCGAGTTTGCCGACATGCAAAGTCACAACCCGAATCGCAAAACGCCGAGCTTTGCAAACGTTATGTTCACGATCTTAATCCCGGTTCTGCTCATGCTGATGGGGTCGTGGGCGGACATCGCGTATCCGAAAGACAGTTGGACGCGCAACTATCTCGACTTTTTCGGCGATCCGGTGACGGCACTGTTGATCGGGACGATCTATGCGTTTTTCTCGCTGGGGTACTTCCAAGGATTCAACCGCGACGCGGTGTTGAAGTTTACCAATGAGAGCTTCGGGCCGATTGCGGGAATTCTGCTGACGATCGGAGCGGGCGGGGCGTTTAACAAAGTCTTGCAAAACTCCGGCGTCGGCAAATACATCGCGGAAATCTCCGCACATTCCAACATGTCCCCTGTTTTGCTGGCGTGGTCGGTTGCCGCTCTGATTCGCGTCGCGACAGGTTCCGCCACGGTGGCGATGCTGACGGCGGCCGGGATTGTCGCGCCGATTGCGCACACGATGACCGGGGTCAACATCGAACTGCTCGTTCTCGCAACCGGCGCGGGTTCGCTGATTCTCTCGCACGTTAATGACTCGGGGTTCTGGATGATCAAGGAGTATTTCGGCATGACGGTCAAAGAGACGCTGATGACGTGGACGGCGATGGAGACGATTCTCTCTCTGGTCGCGTTGGTGCTGATCCTGTTGCTCGACGTTGTGGTGTGAGTGTGAGTGTGAGAAAGCGGCTCGCCTGTTGACAGGCGGGCCGATTTTTTTGTACGATGAACGTAATGGTTCGTATGTTTAAACCAATAAGTATTGTGAGGTGAGGGACATGAAAAACACCCCAGATGACAACGACTTCGCAGTGAGCACGTTTCGCAACTGCATCCCGATCTTCAGCGCATTGGGCGATGCCAAGCGGCAAGATATCATCTTGTTGCTGGCGGAGCATGAGCCCTTGAACGTCAACCAGATTGCCGAGCACATCGAGTTGTCACGACCGGCGATTTCTCATCATTTGAAGATCCTGCGTGACGTCGGTCTCGTGTCGGTGGACCGCAAAGGCACGGAGAACAACTACAGCTTGGAGTTGGGCGACGCGCTTGTCACGATCAAACAACTTGTGGAAACGGTAGAGAAGGCCTGTCTGTGAAGACAGTCTTTTTTTAGAATCATTGGTTTATAAGTTTGAACCAATAAACATAAGGGGTGTCGAAAGAGATGGCAAAGCAAACCGCATTGATTACGGGAGCTTCTTCGGGGATTGGGGAGGAGTTTGCTCGCCGCTTGGCAGGGCAGGGGATGGATTTGATTTTGGTGGCTCGCTCGCGGGCGAAGTTGGAAGAGATGGCGGCAACACTCAGCAGCCAGTTCGGGATCACCGCGCATGTCATCACGGCAGACCTGAGTGCGGAGCGTGCGGCGAAGGAAGTGTCGCGCCAGACGCGGGAGAAGGGCTTGCACGTCGACTTTTTGATCAACAACGCGGGATTTGGTTCGGCGGGGGAGTTTGTACACAATGACGCCGAGCAAGAGCATCAGCAAGTCATGGTCAACGTCACGACGGTCGTGGACATGATCCACGAATACTTGCCCGCGATGGTGGAGAAGCGCAGCGGCACGATCATCAACGTGGCGTCTCTCGTTGCGTTCCAACCGGTGCCGCATATGGCGGTGTACGGCGCGACCAAAGCGTTCGTGCTGTCGTTGTCCGAAGCGTTGTGGGAAGAGAATCGCAAGTACGGAGTCAAAGTGCTCGGCCTCTGTCCGGGAGCGACGGCGACGAACTTCTTCGAAGTGGCGAAGGCACCGTCGTTTGGCAAATTGCGTTCGCCGGAGCAAGTCGTGAGCACCGCGCTGCGGGCTCTCCAACAAGGTCGCAGTTTCGTCGTGGACGGCGCTTCGAACGCCATCTCGTCCACGTTGCCGCGCATCCTCCCGCGCAAAGTCGTCGCCAAAGTCGCAGGCAATTTTGCAAAACCGAAACCGTAAGCGCGTTCCCACGCCGTCTCGCTTCGGTATGCTATAATAGGAACACCTTGCCGAAAACGGAGTGAATTGCAATGAGCGACAACCAGAATCAAATCGAAGTGGAAGTCATGATGGAGAACGGGCAGGTTCAGTTCGGACAATCGCTGATGGTGGCGATGTGGGAACCGACGCGCTTGGTGCCGTATCCGGTCAACGACGTCTATTCATTTACACACAAAGGCAAAACCTATGGCATCGTCGATTTGCTGTGCCAACTCGATGAGCTCACGCCGGAGCTGCGCGACCAAGGCGCGGAGAAAATCATCGAGACGATTCTCGAACTGATCAACTCCGTCTACATCGGAGACGAGTCGATGGTGTTGATCGGGCGTTGCATGGACCTCTACGCAGTCGAACTTCAAGGCCGCAACTGCATCGTCTTCCGCACGATCCTCATGGGCTCGAACGAATCGGTCGAAGAGATGCTCGCCCTGCGCGACGTCGGCCAAACCTTGTTCCCGGTCCCGCAACCGGAATGACGCAGCCCGGCTTCCTCTTCACCGGCACTCCCTTGGAGTTGACCGACGGAGAAGCCTACCACCTCCGCAAATATTGGAAAAAAGGGCGGCAAGCGCACAGCATTCAGTCGCTTGCCGCATTTGACGTGGACGTCGATCTCGACGCGCTGCGCACCCTCGTCCAACTCGACTGCGCCAACTGCCATCTCGCGCACGTCGCCTCGTGTTGCGAGGGCGGGTTTCCCTTTCCCCCGGCTGCGGAGCTGCTTCCCGTCCTCGACGAACACCTCGACGGCATCGCCGCACTGTTGCCTCTCGATGTCATCCGCCATCTCTTGCGCAAAGGGCTGTACGAACGGCACTTGGAAACGGCGGGTCATCGCACGATCGGCACGTTTGACGGCAACTGCAATTTCTGTATCGTGGAAAAAAACGGCCCTGCCTGCATGGCGCACCGGTACGCGTTGCAGTCCGACCTCAACCCGATGTCGGTCAAGCCGCTCTCGTGCCTGCTCTACCCGCTCGACTTGATCTACAGCGAAGAGGACGGTCGCACGCTGCTGACCGCTCTGACCGAACGCACCGCAGCGTTCTCCCGCTGGGGTCCGGACTATCGGCTTGACTATCTCTGCGCCAACGTCGAATTGCGCGAGAACCTCGCATCGGCAGACTCTCCGAACATCCGAGAGAATCTGCCGCCCGACGTGTTCGCGCCGGACTCGTACCGTCCGGCTTATGTGGAAGGGCGGCAGTTGTTGACGGAGTTGTACGGGGCCCCCTTTTACGATGAACTCCACACCCTGATCCAAGGAGGACGCAGACCTTGAACCTGTTGAGCAAAGAAGCGCACGACGGCATCATGTATGTGCGCACCGTGTTAAAGCGCTTCAACATCCTCATCTACACCGGCAACCAACTCGATGACATCGTGTTGATGGACCTCGAATTGGACGACCTCTTCGAATCCAAAACCGTCGAGGATGACGAGTTCCGCAACTCCAAACTCGCCTTGCGCCGCGCGTATCGCGAATTGGGCGGGAACGAAGAATAAGGGTTTCGTACCAGGCCGATTTTTCTCAGAGCAAGCCGTGCTGGCGAGAAATCGGTTTTTTTTCGTGTAAATGTTGTGTAACACCAAGTGTTTCCTTTATTCAAAAGTTTCAATGAATATTCCGAAAATTGCCAGATCAATTCCAATTCTAAAATGTATGTGATAAACTCTAGCCTGAAAAGGGGGAATTACCAGCATGAAAAACTTCACCAAACTTGCACTGGCTGCTATGCTCGTTCTGACCGCTGCAGCAGGCGTTGGTTGCTCCAAAACCGATGACACCGCCAAGTCCGGCACCACGACGACCGATACGAAAGTGGATACCGAAAAAGTAAACCGCGCAGTCTTTGCAGCAGCTCTGATTGCAGATGAGAAAATGACTTCTCAATTCAGCAAAGCTGTCAAAGGGATCGACGACAAAGGCGCAGACGTTACCTACTCCGCTCCGTCCCGTTCCAAAGACGATGCATTGACCTTCCTCGACCCGTACTGGGGCAAGGACGCAGCAGGCAAGGAATACGACGCGCTTCTCGGCGACGCAACCTACCTCGCAACTGCGAACAAGCAAATCGAAGCGAAAGTCACCAAGGACAACGCTGCAGTGAAAAAGGAAGAGGACAAAAAGAAATTCACTCCCCTCACCGCTGTTGCTGACTCCAAGAAGCTCTCGGCGAACAACCTCGCAGGCGCGAAAGCACAATTTGCAGACGCGAAGATCGATGGCAAAGACAACAAATACACCCTCGAGTACAAAGGCCTGAAATACACCTTGGAGAAGTCCGGCACCACTTTCAAAGTGACCTCCAAAGAAGGCACGCTCACGAAGTAATTTCGTACTCGTCCTCATACGGTTTTTTCGAAGCGCAGACCCCGTGTCTGCGCTTTTTCAGTCCTTGACGAAACACAACGTAAGCGAATACACTGAACATATAGATGAACCGAACGAGCGCTCGGTCGGGAGGTGACGGCACATGTCGAAGGATGCCAAGAAACCGATTCCCTCGCGCGTACTCGACCCGCAGTTGGTGGAAGCGCGCCGTTTGCAGATCGTGCAAGCGGCTGTCGAGCTGTTTGTGGACAAAGGGTTTCACAAAACCACCACGCGGGAGATCGCCAAGGCGAGCGGGATCGGTATCGGGACGCTCTATGAATACCTACAGTCCAAGGAAGACGTGCTCTATCTCGTCTGTGCGTACATCCACTCCGAAGTCGAGAAGCGTTTGACGGAAGCACGGCTTCAAGCAGAGAACGGGCGCGACCTGCTCGTGATGTCGATCCGGCGGTTTTTCGCCTGTGTCGATGAACTGCAAGATTATGTGCTCTTGATCTATCAAGAGACCAAGTCGCTTCCGCCGGAGACGTTGAAGTTGGTGTTGCAGAAGGAAGAAGAGATTACCCAACTGTTCGCCGACATCTTGGAGAGTGGCCGCAGAGACGGCTCGATCCAACTCGCGCCCCAACATGTGAAGTTGACGGCGCACAACATCATCGTGCTCGGCCAGATGTGGACATTCCGCCGCTGGGCCCTGCACCGTCATTATTCGCTGGAAGAGTACACCGAGCGTCAAGTCACGCTCTTGCTTCACGAGATCCATTCCCATTGAGAAAGGGGACAGGTGAAATGCAAACCACCTTGTACAAACCCAAACATAAGATTCGCTTCGTCACCGCGTCTGCTCTGTTTGACGGGCACGACGCAACCATCAACATCATGCGCCGCATCCTGCAAAGCTCCGGAGCGGAAGTCATCCACCTCGGCCACAACCGTGCAGCTGAGGAAATCGTCAACGCAGCGATCCAAGAAGACGCGCAAGGCATCGCCATCACGTCGTACCAAGGCGGCCACGTAGAATTCTTCAAATACATGTACGATCTGCTCAACGAGCGCGGCGCCGGCCACATCAAGCTGTTCGGCGGCGGCGGCGGTGTCATCGTCCCGGACGAGATCCGCGAACTGGAAGCGTACGGAGTCGTCAAGATCTACTCCCCGGACGACGGCCGCCGTTTGGGCCTGCAAGGGATGATCAACCACATGTTGGAGAACTCCGACTACGCGACGCCGAAGCAACTCGACCAACTGGTGAGCCAAGTGCAGGAGAAAAACGTCCTCGCCATCTCCAAGTTGATCACCCTCGCCGAAGAAACGGTCACCACGAACGACGAGCAGCAAAAACAACTGCTCCATGAACTGACCGAAAAAGCGCAAACCGTGCCGGTGCTCGGCATTACCGGAACCGGCGGTGCGGGGAAATCGTCGCTGACCGACGAACTCGTCCGTCGTTTCTTGAACGACTTCACCGACAAGACGATCGCGATCCTCTCCGTCGACCCGTCGAAGCAAAAAACGGGCGGCGCCCTGCTGGGTGACCGCATCCGTATGAACGCCATCCACAACCCGCGCGTCTACATGCGTTCGCTGGCAACCCGCGACTCCCGCTCCGAACTCTCGGCGGCGATCAAGGAAGCGATCGACGTCGTCAAGACGGCGGGCTATGACCTCGTCATCGTCGAGACCTCCGGGATCGGCCAAGGCGACGCGGAAATCACCAAAGTCGTCGACCTCTCGCTGTACGTGATGACGTCCGAATTCGGTGCCCCGTCGCAGTTGGAGAAAATCGACATGCTCGACTTCGCCGACCTCATCGCGATCAACAAATTCGAACGCAAAGGCTCGGCAGACGCCCTGCGCGATGTCAAAAAGCAGTTCCAACGCAACCACAACCTCTGGGAGCAGAACACCGACGAGATGCCGGTCTACGGCACAATCGCTTCGCAGTTCAACGACCCGGGCACCAACGTGCTCTACCGTGCGCTCGTCGACACCATCAACGAGAAGCTCGGCCTGAACTGGGAATCTTCGGTCGTCGTCACCGACGGCACTTCCAAGAAAAACTACATCATCCCGACCGAGCGCGTGCAATACCTCGGCGAGATCGTCTCGACCGTTCACTCGTACAAAAAATTCGTGAACCAGCAAGTCGAGATCGCTCGTAAAATTTTCCAACTCAAAGGCGTGCGTTCCCTGTTCGAAGCACAGCCGGAGACTCTGGCCGCGATCGACGCGCAGATTGCCGCACAGGAACTCAACCTGCATCCGCAATCGAAGCAACTGCTGGACTCCTGGCCGAAGCTCAAGGAACTTTACACCGCCGACGAGTTTGTCACCAAAATTCGTGACAAAGAAATTCGCACCCAACTCTTCACCGAATCGCTCTCCGGCACCCGCATTCCGAAAATCGCGCTGCCGAAGTACGAAGACTGGGGCGACCTGCTGCGTTGGCTGATGACCGAGAACGTGCCGGGCGAGTTCCCGTACACCGCCGGCGTGTTCCCGTTCAAGCGCGAAGGCGAAGACCCGAAGCGTCAGTTCGCGGGCGAAGGCACCCCGGACCGCACCAACCGCCGCTTCCACTACTTGTCCAAAAACGATGACGCCAAGCGCCTCTCCACCGCGTTCGACTCGGTTACGCTCTACGGCGAAGACCCGGACTACCGCCCGGACATCTACGGCAAGATCGGCGAATCCGGCGTTTCCATCTGTACGCTGGACGACATGAAAAAACTCTACGCGGGCTTCGATCTCTGCGCACCGTCCACGTCCGTCTCGATGACGATCAACGGCCCGGCCCCGATCATCCTCGCGATGTTCATGAACACGGCGATCGACCAGCAACTGGAACTCTTCGTCGCCAAAAACGGCCGCCAACCGGATGCAGAGGAGTACAAGCAAATTCAAGCGTACACCCTCGCAACCGTGCGCGGCACCGTGCAAGCGGACATCCTCAAGGAAGACCAAGGGCAGAACACCTGTATCTTCTCCACCGAGTTCGCGTTGCGCATGATGGGCGACATCCAGCAATACTTCATCGACAAAAAAGTCCGCAACTACTACTCCGTCTCCATCTCCGGCTACCACATCGCCGAAGCGGGAGCGAACCCGATCTCGCAGCTCGCTTTCACGCTGTCGAACGCGTTCACCTACGTGGAGTACTACTTGAGCCGCGGCATGAACATCGACGATTTCGCGCCGAACCTGTCGTTCTTCTTCTCCAACGGCATGGACCCGGAGTACACCGTCATCGGCCGTGTTGCGCGCCGCATCTGGGCGACCGCGATCAAGAACAAGTACAACGGCAACGATCGTTCGCAGAAGCTCAAGTACCATGTACAGACGTCCGGCCGTTCGCTGCATGCTCAAGAGATCGACTTCAACGACATCCGCACGACGTTGCAAGCGCTGATCGCTCTGCATGACAACTGCAACTCGTTGCACACCAACGCGTACGACGAAGCGATCACCACGCCGACCGAAGAATCGGTACGCCGTGCGATGGCGATCCAGATGATCATCACCAAAGAATTCGGCCTCATGAAAAACGAGAACGCCTACCAAGGCGCGTTCATCATTGAAGAGCTGACCGACCTCGTCGAAGAAGCGGTGCTCGCCGAGTTCTCCCGCATCAACGACCGCGGCGGCGTGCTTGGCGCGATGGAGACCCAATACCAACGCGGCAAGATCCAAGAAGAGTCGATGTACTACGAAACCCTCAAGCACAACGGCGACCTCCCGATCATCGGCGTCAACACGTACCTCAACCCGGCGACCCTCGCCGACGACTACGAAGCGCCGAAGATCGAACTCGCTCGTGCAACCAAGGAAGAGAAAGAACTGCAAATCAACAACCTACGCGAGTTCCACGCAGCGCATGCCGACACCTCGGCCCAGAAACTGCAGAACCTCCAGGAAGTTGCCGTCTCGGGCGGCAACGTGTTCGCGGAGCTGATGGAAACGGTCCGACACTGCTCGCTCGGCCAGATCACCCGTGCCCTGTACCAAGTCGGCGGTCAATACCGCCGCAACATGTAAGAGCCGGTCCATGAAAAAAGGTAGTCGTCCGCATGTGCGGGCGACTACCTTTTTTACTTTTACATAGAGGGCAAGTCCGGGAGGTTGATGACACCGCCGAGAAGCAAGAACATCAGCACGATCATCACGACGATGACCAGGGCGAGGAAGATCAAAAACTGCACCAACAGCGGGCCCCAGAACGCGACATTCGAAGAAACTCCAAAAAGTGTGATCAACGAGTAAACAGAAAGCAGGAAAAAATATACTAAGCCTAGAATAAAAAACCAATTCTGTACAAATGCGAAATCCAAGAACGGAGACGAGATCAACGAGAAGAACGTCATCGGGTAGATGATGTACGGAAAAGCGAGTCGGAGCAAGTGGTGTTTCTGACGGCGCTCCTCCGGAGTTTTCGGCAGCTTGTCGGACGCGAACATCAGCAGTCCGAGGCGGGCTGACAACAGGTAGAAGAAGCGTTGCAACGCGAATTGCACAGGCGGCGCGATGAGCACGAGCAACCACTTGAGCCAAGAAGTCTCGGTGCCAAAGTATTTGTCGAGTTCCGAACTCTGTCCGACGACGATGGCGGTGTCGATCATCGTCATGACGATGATGACGAAGCTCAGTCGCGAGGAAGCTTCCGGGCTCGGATTCTTCAAGATGTGAGCGAGGATGGCATGAGGGCGGATCAACAAAGCCCGAAGTAAGGATAGCACGAAGTGAGTTCCTCCTTTTTCCTAAGTAGCCCATTCAGTATAACGTAAAATCGCCGGAACTCCTAGAATCATAAGCAGGTTCTGCCTCCATTTGAGCACTTATTTAAAATTGTACAAATAAATTATCTCTTGTGAATTGTCTGTCTTTTAGTGTAAGCTATGCATAGAATGTGGGTATGGGGAAAGGGGGCATTTTCAGATTGAATCAGGGGAAATTCAAACGGATGTGCCTGTATCTGATCGTGGGGATCATGATGGTGGTGCTGAGCGGGTGTGACCTGAATGTACAGGGACCGCAATATACGACGGACTCATTGCTCCAGACCTTGAAGCAGTTCGGCATTACGGCTCACTATCCGATTGATCAGGGCAACGGACAGTTGCTGCCCAACGCAACGGGGACTCATTATCTTTTGCAGATCGATTATATCGATCAGTATGAAGTCAACAACGGCTGGACGGAGGTCTACGTCTATTCGGATGCGCAAACGGCCTACGAAGAGGCGTTGACAGTGCGCCAGGAATTCGAAGACCAACAGCGCTACGACCAGAAGATCGCGAAACTGCAAGGTCGCAAACTCGAAGAGAGTGCGCCGTTGCCTTTGTTCCAACACGGCAACGTGATCCTCTATGGGGGCGGAATCACGAAGCAAGCCGACGCGATGGAACGAATCACGAAAACATTTGGGAAATACCAACAATAGATCGCAAAAAAGAAACCCGAGCGGTATCGCCGGGTTTTTTTACGAGGATCTTTCGAGGGCTTGCAGTTCGCGGTTGAGACCTTCGACGAACAAGCCGGCGTCGGTGACGACACCCGTTGCTTGGGTGGAGCCGCGGTCGACAAGTTTGGAGACGACGGCGGGGTTGATGTCCACACAGATCGTCTTGCAAGTCGCCGGAATCATGTTGCCCGTACCGATGGCATGCAACATCGTCGAGATCATGATGACCATGTTCGCACCTTGGACGAGCTTGGCATAGTCGTTCTGCGCTTGAATCAAATCCATTTGCGTGTCCGGCAGCGGCCCGTCATCGCGAATCGAACCGGCCAGCACGTAGGGGACGTTGTGTTTGACCAGCGTGTACATAATGCCCGACGTCAACTCTCCGGCTGCCACCGCTTGCGCAATCGAGCCGTGGTAGCGAATTCTGTTGATGGCGACCAGATGGTGGCGATGTCCGCCGGGGACGCCGACAGCCGTGGCGGTGTTCACCCCGAGGGAAGTGCCGAAAAACGCGTTTTCGATGTCGTGTGTGGCCAATGCGTTGCCGGAGAGGACGGCGGAGATGTAGCCTTTTTCAATCAAGCCGCAGAATGCGCTCATCCCGCCTGTATGCACGACGCCCGGACCTGCGACGAAAACGATGCGGCCACCGGCGTCGCGGATGTCTTTCATCTCGCGGGCGATCTTGCGGATGAGGACGGGCACTTGTCGCTCGGAGGAGACTTCGGAGGTCATGAAGGCGAATTCTTTTTCTTCGTTGTTGGGCAGGGACAGCACGGAGATGCGGACGCCCGATTCGCCGCAGACGACGAGGTCGCCTCCTTTGACATTGCGCATGAGGGTGCAGACCGGTTTGCCGTTTGCGAGAATCACACAGCCGTCCATGCGCAATTGCTCGACCCGTTGCCATGACCCTTCATGAAATACATAGGTCGGGAAGTTGGAAGTCGAGTGAAAGTCGTTTGGCACGACGCCGTCTTTGGGGGCGGGCTGTACGTCCAAGTCTGTCGAGTGCAACCGTGTGCAACCTTTGCGGATCAAGAGATCGGCGAGCACTTCCACCTGCTCGGGTTCGCTGTAGACGAGAAAGCGCAGAGGCTTGTGGGCGACCAGTTCAAAGTGCCCGCCCGATTTCATGACCACATCCTCCAACTCGTCCAAGATGGGGAGGTGCGCGTCGAGCTCAAACAATTCCTGTATGTACATCGTCGACATCTCCTCCTGTAAGGATGAAACTCTGTTTAGCAAGAGCCGTCTAATTCTTTTAAGCAGTTCGTAAATCCAGCAGGTGAAAGGGGGGTCGATGTCGAAAAACATCGAGAGTACATCATTTTTCGATCCATATTTCCATCCAGCGAGGGTGATGTCATAGATGCATATCACGACAACCCAATCACTGCAGCCAGGTGCCAAGCTCGGCAAGAACATCTACATGAGCAATGGCAACGTGCTGTTGGCGGAAGGGAAGGAGTTGAGCCAAGCGATGATTCAACGCCTACTCGATCTCGGAATTTCGCAGGTCTATATCCAAGATCCACGCACGGACGACCTGCAGATTCAGGAAGCGGTCTCCGAAGAGACTCGCAACCGTGCCGTCCGTGCCGTGTACAAATCCTTTAACGAAATGATCGAAGCGCGCAAGTGGACGCGAACGGTTGCCAATCCGCGTCTTGGACGTGAGTTCCGTCGCGCGTTCGAGGACATTCTGGGAGAACTGCGAACTCATCGGAATGTCATGATCAACTTGACCCAGATCTACACGACAGACAACTATCTGTACAGCCATTCGGTCAACGTCGGGATCTACTCGGCGGCTTTAGGGTTGGCTTTGGGTCTCAAGCACGATCAACTGCTTGACCTCGGGATCGGCGCGATGTTGCACGACATCGGCAAAACGCAGATTCCGATGGAGATCCTCATGAAGCCGGGCAAGCTCACCCCGGAGGAGTTCGCCATCATGAAGGAGCATACCACCATCGGTTATAACATGCTCCGTGAGCATCCTGATATTCCTCTGATTGCGGCTCATTGCGCGCTTCAGCATCATGAACGTCTCGACGGCAGCGGATACCCGCGCGGTCTCAAAGCGGACGAGATCCACCTCTACGGGCAGATCGTCGGCATTGCAGACGTGTACGATGCGTTGACGTCGCACCGTGTGTACCGCAAAGCGTTCCTGCCTCATGAAGCGTTGGAGATGCTGTTTGCGTCGAGCAACGGGTTCGATCACGAATTGATTCGCAAATTCCGTGACAACGTTGCGCTCTACCCGATCGGTCTCACCGTCGTGCTCAACACCGGCGAACGTGCGGTCGTCGTGGACATCAACACGAAATTCCCTCACCGCCCCATCCTGCGCGTGTTGCAGAACGAGGACGGCGAGGACATTCCGACCCGCGAGATCGACTTGTCGCAACACTTGAACTTGATGATCACCGGCTGCGAAGAGATCTTATAACTACTTTTTCGTTTTCTCGACTTTGATGATCAGAGGGTCTTGCCCGGTCGGGCGGATCATGGTCACTTGCTCCTGCCCTTGCAGGAGCTTTTTTATTTCATCGGTTTTGGCGGACTTTGCCATCTCAAACCAGGCGTAGAGCGGACGATCCGTGCCGTAGTAGAGTCGTTGGCGGGCACGGCGGAACGGCCACATCTCGCAGTCGTTGACAACGACGCTTGAGTCTGCGATATCGGCCTCGTCCAGTTTCCACTCACCGTCCAACAGGCGAACGGTCGTTTCCCCTAAGTAGGCTCCGACCGACAGCACCAGCGTCGGGTCGGGAGCGTGTCCCGGCTTTGAGACCAAATTCAGCAAGCGGTCCACCTGTTTCAAACTTTCTTCCGAATAATCAAGTCCCCACTCGGACGACACTTGATCTATGAAAATCTGCGCGATATCGGCAAGCATTCCTGCACTCATTTGTACACTCTTCCTTTCTGGTACCTTCTTACTTTAGTGTACCATAGACAGAGGGATCACGTTTTTTCGGGTATTTGACAAAATTCGAACTACTCCCTACAATGACTTGTATGCCATCTTCCTACTACTAAACTATCTAGCTACTACACAGCGATCAAGGAGGCAACGAGATGAGCTTATTTCGCACGAAAAGCATTGACGACTTAATCCGCACATCGCAATCTGGGCAGACGCTCAAGAAATCACTTGGTACGTTCGACCTCACCATGCTTGGCATTGGGGCGATCATCGGCACGGGGATTTTCGTTCTAACGGGAAAAGGTGCGCTGACCGCAGGTCCCGCACTGGTTCTCTCGTTCATCCTCGCCGGTCTCGCTTGTGCATTCGCCGCGCTCTGTTACGCAGAGTTTGCGTCGATGATTCCGGTCTCAGGTTCGGTTTACACCTATAGCTACGCCACCCTCGGCGAGTTCATCGCTTGGATCATCGGGTGGGACTTAATGCTCGAATACGCGCTGGCCATCTGCGCGGTTGCCGTCGGGTGGTCAGGATACTTCCAATCCTTACTCAAAGGTATCACAGGCTATGAACTCCCCACCGCGCTCACTGCAGCGCCGGGCGCCGTTCCGGGAGTGAGCACCGCGTTCAACTTGCCGGCGTTTCTGATCGTGTTGTTGGTTGCGTTCTTGCTCTCGCGCGGTGTCAAGGAATCGACCCGCGTCAACAACATCATGGTTGTCGTCAAAGTCATCGTCGTTCTGCTCTTCATCATCGTCGGGTTCCGTTTCGTCAAGCCGGGCAACTGGCATCCGTTCATGCCGTTCGGTTTCTCCGGTGTGTTCCAAGCCGCAGCGCTCGTGTTCTTCGCTTACATCGGGTTTGACGCGGTCTCGTCTGCGGCGGAGGAAGCTAAGAACCCGGCGCGCGACTTGCCGCGCGGGATCATTTTCTCCCTGTTGATCTGCACCGCGCTCTACATCATCGTCACGCTGATCATGACCGGGATCGTGCCGTACCCGCAGTTTGAAGGCATCGCGCATCCGATTTCGTTGGCTCTGCAAGTGGCAGGCCAAGACTGGTTCGCCGGTTTCGTGGACTTGGGCGCGATTCTCGGGATCACCACCGTCCTGATCGTCATGACGTATGGACAGACCCGCATCTCGTTTGCAATGTCCCGCGACGGACTGCTGCCGAAGATGTTCTCCAAAGTTCATCCGAAGTACCAGACTCCGTACGGCTCCACGTGGTTGGTCGGGATCATCTGCGCGTTGATTGCCGGTTTGGTTCCGCTCGACACGCTCGCCGAGTTGACCAACATCGGGACGCTCGCAGCGTTCACTTTGGTCTCCATCGCCGTCATGGTCTTGCGCAAGAAGCAACCGAACCTCAAGCGCTCGTTCCGCGTGCCGTTCGTGCCGGTGCTCCCGATTCTCGCCGTGCTGTTCTGCCTGTTCCTCATGGTGCAACTGAAATGGCAAACCTGGTTGGCGTTCGTGATCTGGCTGGTCGTCGGCCTCGTGGTCTACTTCGGCTACTCGCGCAAACGTTCCAACCTCAACAAGCGGTAATTGAAAAGTAGAAGCGTTCGCCCTGTGGCGAATGCTTCTTTTTTTGCCAGGGGATACTAGCGTCGGAGGTGGCCCTGAGATGAAGAAATCATGGATTGCGCTGACCCTCGCGGCTCTGCTGGTCGCCGGTACCACCAGCGGTTGCACGGTCTTGCGCACCCCGTATGAGAAGCAGAAAATCGCCGAGAACGGCGGTCAAGTCAAGAAAAAGCAAGAAGGTCAAGGCTCTGACCAATCAAGCGGCGGCGAAGACAAGAAACAAAGCGGCGGCAAGGGCGAAAGCGGCGGCGACACCGCTACGACACAAAGCAAACAAGAGAAAAAGGACAAAGCGAAAATAGAATCAACCCCCCGCAAGCAAAACGACCCGCTCGCGATCTTGCAAGAGAAAAACGACGACAAAAACCCGCACTTGCTCTACAGTCAAACGCTGTCCTCCGAAGTGTCCCAACTGGAAGGCATCGTCAGCAGTACCGTCCTGCTTGACGAAGAGCACAACGCCTACGTGGCGATCTACACGGGGGAGAAGCAAAAGTACGACCGCGACGCGCCCAAGGAGACCAACGAGAAACTGCGTGTGCAAACCGAAGGCGATATCACGAAAAAAAAGCAAGAATCCATCTCCAAAAGTCTGCGCAAGATGGACCCGCTCGTCAACACGGTCTACATCACCGACAACCCCTCGCATGCGGAGAGCTTCAACCGTTACGCCAACCAGATTTCCAAAGGGGGCGCAGGTTCGATGAACACGCAAGCGCTCGCCGAACATATCCAAGACATCTGGAAATAAAAAAAGCGGCCATGGCAGCCGCTTTTTTTCATGCCCTTTTTTGAGGCTAGAACTCCGTTGCGTTTGTGTATGGCAATCCGGGCACGCCCTGTACGGACAGGTTGCGCATCGCACGGTCCACCATCGTGACCGGCACGTCCAACTGGCGGGCGACGTCTACGACCGACTCGATCGTCTGTCCCGCTTCCACCTGTTGACGGACATACGTCTCGATGTTCGCTTGCATCTCACGTTGATCCATCTGTCACACTCCCCTCGGTCACATTCCACGACTCGTTGTTAGTTTCCCCGCGAGATTTCTTCGCATGCGTGTGCAAGGCCCACGCCAACAGGTAGAGGTCGAGCAGCACGTACAACGACGTCCACAGCCACCAATCTCTGTAGAGCCGAATCTCATCCACGACATCTTGGATGACGAGTGCCGTCACAAAAAACGCCAGCAAGGCCGTTACCCACGTGAGCCGCGTGCGAATGTTCACCCGCAGGAGTCGGTTGAGCAAAGCGGTGATGATCAACAAAAACGCGGACGACTTGCAAAGCATCGCAAACGACCAGACGGCGACCATCACCGGGTCTACCCGTTCGAAAAATTCTCCAATCGTCACCATCTCGACCAGTTCCAGCGCCGGATAGATCATGCGGGAGACCAGGGGAGCCGTGAAGACCAGCAGGGTGAGCAGGAACTGGGTGTAGTACGTGATGAATGTCAGCCCGAATCCGGAGACCACCGAGCGGTAGCGAGGTTTTTTGATCATGGGATAGAACAGGGCGAGCACAGCGCTTTCGAGAAACCAACCCACTTGGGGGAGGGTGGATTGAAGCACAGGCAGAGGCCCGCGGGCGAGCAGAGGAAGCAAGTGAGCAAAATGGCCTTCTTGGTAGGCGGTGAAGGGGGCGAATCCCACGAAAGCCACTCGCAACGCCACCACGAGAACGGCGACGCGCGTCAACACTTCCAGACCGTGATAGGCGGCGAACGCGCAGACGGCGAGGAATCCGGCGTAGATCACCCATTCCGGTGTGAGCGGGAGATAGGCCATGCGAATGATGTCGGAGAACACCCGAACGTTGAACGTCAACCAATAGAGCAAGACGAGGATCAACGGCAGGACCAGCAACGTTTTTGTCCAACTCGGGAGCACTTGCTCTTCGCGGGACAATGCCTCTCCGAATGCGGAAAACAGATGGAACAGGGGAAACATCAGCACCAATGCAAACGCCATGGCAAGCGGCGGAGACATCCAGGCGTCTTCGTGAGCCAGTTGGACGATCGGAGTGATGCCGTACGCGTTGGGAGTCGCTTCCACGACCAAGGCCAAGAGAGATGTAAACCCACCGGAGCTGATCTGCTTGCGGCTCACACGTGCACCTCCGTTCGGGCGAATTTGCATAGCGGAGAGACTCTATAGCAATTCTAAACATCAAACACAGGAATTCACTTACTTGGGGAAGGTTGCCATAGATAGTATGGAGAGAATCAGCTCGATTCAATTCGTTGCGCTCTTAATTCTGTTTCAGATCGGGAGCTATGTGATCTTCGGGTTCGCAGCTTCGGCGAAACAGGATGCTTGGATTGTCGCTCTGCTCAGCACGGGAAGCGGACTTTTTCTGACGTTGCTCTATCACAGCTTGTATGCCAAGTTTCCGGGGCGTGAGTATGTCGAGATCTTGCAAGCGACGCTGGGCGTTTGGCTCGGCCGTTTGATGGCGAGTTTGTATCTGCTCGCGTTTCTCTACGTGGCGGGGCGCGTCTTGCGCGACTTCGGGGAACTGGTGACTTCGTTCATCTTGCCGAGGACGCCGATGCTGGTCGTGCTCGTGTGCATGTTGCTCCTCGTGTATTACGGGTTGCGCAGCGGGCTTGAAGTGGTGGGGCGGATGGCGGAGTTGATGTTTTTCCTGTTCTGTTTGTTTTTGCTGGTTCAATCGGTGCTGATGATGGGGTCGAAGATGAGCAACTTTGAGTTCCTCTTGCCGATTGCGCATGACAAAAAAAAGTTGCTGGAGAATTGGATTCCGTTGGGGCTGACCGTTCCTTTTGGAGAGACCATCGCGTTTGTGATGTTCTACAAGCAAGTCAAACGTCAGGAGTTGTTGCGGTTCCTGCTGTTTTTCTCCGTGCTTGGAGCGGGATTGGTGTTGACGTTGTTGAATTTGGTTGCCGTCTCCGTGCTCGGGCCGGAACTTTTTGCCCGCAACATCTACCCGATGATCACCGCGGTTCAGCAGGTGTCGCTCGCCGATTTTATTGAGAATTTGGATTCGATGATCGTCGTGTACATCGGGATCGCCGCTTTTTTCAAAGTTTCGGTGTTTCTGTACGCGGCGGCCGTCGGGACGGCTTCTCTGTTTCGTTTGCAAGAGTACCGCTCCGTAGCGGCTCCGTTGTCGCTGGTCGTCCTGTTGCTCTCCTTTTTCATGTCTGACAATTTGCCCGAGCATGTCTTCGTTGGACTGCGATGGGTTCCGTGGTTGCTCTGGGTGCCGCTGTTCATTCTCGTGCCGTTGCTGGTATGGCTGTTGGCGAAGTTTCGTCGCAGAGAGGAGGGGGAGCATGTCCAAACGAAAAACGCCGAGAATGCGGATGTCGTCTAAGCGCGCCCCGACTCTCCGCACACAAGACTTGCAACAGCGCCCGCTCAGTTCTTCGATTCAACAGAACCTCGACGCACTCAAAGAGATCTTCGGAAACTCGCCCGACTTCATCACCCGACCGTTCCCTTCCGGACACCTCGTCTGCTTGCGGACCATCGTCGATATGCAGCGTCTGGAAGAGACGGTGCTCGCCACGCTGCAAGAGGGTCTGCGCTTGGACAAGTTGGCGGCTGCTGAAATCGTACGTGTCCACAACCTCGGGCAAGCCGTTCACGAGATGCTGGAAGGGTCTGCTCTGATCTTGCAGCAAAAAGCGGACGAAGTGTTCTCCGTCCGCATGAACAACGCTCGCCATCGCTCCATCGAAGAACCGCAGACCGAAGCGGTCATTCGCGGTCCTCGCGACGGGTTCACCGAAGACATTGAACTGAATCTCTCGCTGGTTCGCCGCCGGATGAAAACGCCGAGCCTGCGTGTGGAAGAGTTTCATCTGGGCGAGTTCACCAAGACCACGGTGCAACTGCTCTCCCTCGACGGTGTGACGCCGGAGGAGCGGTTGCGCGAGGCACGGGAGCGAATTCAGAAGATCGAAGTGAATTCCGTCTTGGAATCCAACTACATCGAAGAGTTGATCGAGGACTCCCCGTTCGGTCTGTTCCCGACGATTCAAAACACGGAGCGCCCCGATGTCGTAGCGGGCGGGTTGACGGAGGGACGGTTCGCCATTTTGGTGGACGGCACGCCGTTTGCTTTGGTGGCACCGCTGACGTTTTGGGGGGCGTTGCAGTCGCCGGAGGATTATTACAGCCACTTCACGATTGCAACGGCTCTGCGCTGGTTGAGGTTTATTTTTTTAGCGATGGCGTTGTTGTTCCCTTCGATCTACGTCGCGATCACGACGTATCACCAAGAGATGTTGCCGACCAACCTCTTGCTTTCTGTTGCGTCTGCGCGGGAAGGCTCCCCGTTTCCGGCGATTGTGGAAGCGTTGCTGATGGAAGTCACATTCGAAGCGTTGCGCGAGGCGGGCGTTCGGTTGCCGAAATCGGTGGGCCAAGCGGTCTCCATCGTCGGGGCGTTGGTCATCGGACAAGCGGCGGTGGAAGCGGGGATTATCTCAGCTCCAATGGTCATCGTCGTTTCGATCACCGGCATTGCGTCGTTCACGATCCCACGCTACAACTTCGGAATTGCGATGCGTCTCTTCCGATTTCCGATCATCTGTCTGGCGGGGACGCTCGGGCTGTTCGGGATCGTGCTTGCGGTGATGACGTTGCTGATTCATTTAAGCGGCCTGCGTTCCTTTGGCGTGCCCTATCTCTCGCCCGTCTCCCCGTTTTCACTCCAAGGGGTCAAAGACACGCTGGTCCGGGTGCCGCACTGGATGATGCGCAAGCGTCTCCAACCGCAAGAGGCAGAACCGGACACGAACTCGCAACCGCCCGGGGGGTCGAACGCATGAAGAGGAAACGACTTGGGTTGATGACGCTGCTCTCCGTCGTCCTGCTCACCGGCTGCTGGGACCGCCGAGAAATCAACGACGTCGGGTTTGCGATGGCAACGGCGATGGATCGCCAGTCCAACGGCAAGTTCCTGTTCACCGTCCAAGTCGCCGTGCCGACCGCACTGTCCCAATCGGCGCGCGGCATGAGCAACCAAGGCACGGAGCCGGTCATGATGGTGCAAGCGGAGGGCGAAGACTTTACCAATCTGACGTGGGACCTTCAAAAGCAAATGAGTCGGCAATTGAACACGTCACATCGCCGGGTGCTGGCTGTCGGCGAGGACATGGCGAAGTACGGGCTGCAAGATTTGCTCGATGAACTCAGCCGCAGTCCCGCCAACCGCCTGCGAACGTATCTCATCGTTGCACGCGGGCGACAGGCACGCGATCTCCTGAACATCACTTACCCGATTGAAGCGTACCCGTCGGAGGCCATTCGCGAGATGGAAAAAATGGGCCTTGGCACAGGCAGCACGTTGCGTGACTTTTTCATCGAAGCGACACAACCGGGCTCGCAACCGGTCGTCACGTCCTACAAACTGTCGGATAAAAAGCCGAGACTTTTCCAGACAGAGGGCATCGCGGTGTTTCGCGATCTGAAATTGGTGGGGTTCGTCGAGGGAGATGGAGTGCAAGGGCTGTTGATGCTCAAGGATAAATTCAAGCAGGGCACCGTCACGCTCAAGATTCCATCCGGCGGCGAACACTTTCTCACCGTTCAGCTCAAAAAAGTCCATCCCACCGCCAAAGTTGAGCTGCAACGCGGCAAGCCGGTCGTCTCCTACCACATCAAAGCGGAGGGAGTCGTCGTACACAACACCACACGCCTCGACCTCATGAATCCCAAGTACATCGAGGAACTCAACCGTGCGCTCTCCGACAAGATCGTCCTCGACATCCAAGACGCCATTCACCAACTGCAAAAATACAAAAGCGACGGCATCGCCTCCGGTACGGAGATCTACCGCCATTATCCCGATGAATGGGAGAAGTTGAAAAAGAATTGGCCGGACGTGTTCGCCAAGCAAAAGTTTGCCGTCACCGTCGAAGCGCAAGTCCGCCAAATCGGGATGCTCGGCCCGCAATTGGAACTGCCCTCCTCGGAGGTGGTCCGATGAAAGTCGTGACGCTGCTGCTCTTTTTCTTCGTGATCGGGTGCGTGGCGTGGCTCGACGGCAAACGGGTCAAACAGGAAAACGGCAAGCGGGACTACTACATCTACCTCGCGATCCTCGGCACCGTGACGGTCGTGGGCACGCTGTTTTTTCTCGGCGTTCGGTTGCCAAGCCCGACAGACCCCATCGAGAAGTTCATCCCGCCGCTGTCGGCCATCACGGGCGGAGAAGAGTAAAAAAAAGACCGCCTCGCAAATGCGAGCGGTCTATTTTTTCGGTGCGTCGTCGTGGTCGTCCGTGATGTCCTTGACGGAGTTCTTGAATTCCTTGAGACCTTTGCCAAACGATCTGCCCAGTTCCGGGAGTTTGTTCGGGCCGAAGATGATCAAGGCGAGCACGAGGATGAGAATCAGGCCGGGTACGCCGATGTTGGAAAGCATTGAGAACGTCCTCCTTGATTGAATATAGAGTTAGGATGCGTTGTGAGTGGGGGGAAATGCGCGGACGAGGGTCAGGAACTCCTCCACCGCTTTGGTTTGAAAGTGACCGCTGCGCTCCAACACTTGGAGCGGACGAGTAAAGGAGAAGCCGTCCGGCGTCAGTTGTACGAGCGTGCCGTAGAGCAGTTCTTTGCGAATGCACCACTTGGAGAGAATCGCGAGACCCATCCCTGCTTCGACAGCTTCCTTGATCGACTGGGTGCTGCCCATGGAAAATACTTTCGCGGGCACAACGCCGAGTTTCACCAAGACTTCCTCGGCGATCACGCGCGTTCCGGAACCGGGCTCTCGCAAGATGTAGGGTTCTCGGCTCAATTCTTCACGTGTCACAGCCTGTCCTGCAAGACGATGTCCTGCGGGTGCGAACAATACCATCTCATCTTCCATGAGCGGCGTCAAGTTCAAGTTGCGATGGACGAGCCGACCTTCGACCAGTCCGATGTCGATGGAGTGATCGAGCGCTTTTTCCCCGATTTCTTCGGTGTTGGCGATCAGGACGCTGACCTCCACGTCGGGAAAACTCTTCGTGTACTGAGCAAGGACCAAAGGCAGGATGTATTCGCCAATCGTGAACGTTGCGCCGATCGTCAACTTGCCCGTGACTTTCCCGACGAGGTCGTCGAGAGCGCCCTTGGCGACGGCGGAAACGTTGAGAATTTCCTTGGCAAAAGGCAACAGCACTTCGCCGGCGCGGGTGAGCTCGACGCGTTTGCTGGTGCGTTCAAACAGCTTGGTGCCGTAATAGTCTTCGAGTGATTGAATCTGCTGTGAGATCGCGGGTTGAGTCAAAGACAGCGCCTCTGCCGCTCGCGAGAAGTTTTTTTTCTCCGCGACCGTGACGAACACGAGCAGATGGGCGGTGATCATGGCATGCACCTCCTGAGCAGTTGGCAGTTGTACTCCTATTGTACCAGAACTTCCATGATGCAGAGTGGCAACGGGGACACAAACTACGAACGAAGTTCAACGAAAAGGGGTGCCACCATGCACAAACGCTTTGCAAAACCATTCAAAGCTCTCGCCGCTCTGACCTTGGCCGCCGCCGTGCTCCTGCCTGCAAACGCAATAACCCCGGCTCCGGCGCACGCCGAGTCCTCCGTCGCTTATACCGTCAAGAGCGGGGACAGCGTCTGGAAGATTGCCACCAAGTACCAAATCGGCGTGACGGAAATCGTCCAAGCCAACAACCTCAAAAACCCGAGCATGATCTATCCGGGTCAACATCTGATCATCCCGACGCTCAACCCGAAAGTCACGTCGTTCCAAAACAAAGTCGTCTCGCTCACCAACGCCCAGCGCGCCAAGTACGGTCTCGCGCCGCTCAAGATGAACTGGGAACTGCAACGCATGGCCCGCGTGAAATCGGAGGACATGCGCAACAGAAACTACTTCGACCACCAGAGCCCGACATACGGGTCGCCGTTTGACATGATGAAGTCGTTCGGCGTCCACTTCTCGTACGCAGGGGAGAACATCGCGGCCGGCCAGCAAACGCCGGAATCGGTCGTCGATGCGTGGATGAAATCGCCGGGTCACCGCGCGAACATCCTCAAGAAAGAATACACCCAAATCGGCTGCGGCGTCGCGGTCGGCGGCCAATACGGCTACTACTGGACGCAGGAGTTCATTCGCCAATAGGAAAAAGCCGCCGGGGGGTGACCCGGCGGCTTTTTTTTCACACTTTTTGGTACAATGGGGGAAAAAGGAGAGGGGCAACCTCATGGCTATTGAAATGGAAGTCAAATTCCGCATGGATGCGGACACGTGGGCCAAGATCAAGTCCGACTACGATCGCGAGCGGGACCTGCATCACATCGAACGCCAATCGAATCAATACTACGACACCTCGGACCGGCGTCTGGGAGCGAAGGAAATCGGGTTGCGACTGCGGGTGCTGGAAGACCGCTCCATCCTCGCCGTCAAGCGCTCCACAGACGAAGCACACAAGCGAATCGAGATCGAAGAAACCTACGAGGACGCGCCCGAGTCGTTGCCGCCCCACAGCCCGGCGTTGCAAGAGCTGATGACCGAAGTCGGCATCCAATACGACGACATCGCGCCGCTCGTCATGTTGCGTACCGAGCGGTTCATCTACGAAATCGAAGAACAAGGCGTGAAAGCGGAAGTCTGCTTCGACGACGTCTCCATCGTCGGCACCTGCCGCGAATACAAACTCTATGAAATCGAGTTCGAATTGGTGGACGGAAGCGAAGAACGCCTCTACCAAATCGTGTCGAGTTTCAAAAACCAATACGGGGCAACCGTAGAAGAAAGTTCCATTCCAAAACTTGTCTACGCCCTCAATCTCGTGAATTGTGACTAACAGAGTGGTGCTCCGTACAAGCTACTGACACCGACAGTTCAACAAAAAAAGACGGAGCCACTTCCTCGCTCCGTCTGTCTCGTTCAAAATCGACAATGTCTGACAATTTACGTCAAGTTGGAATCAACCTCATCTATTGTAGCACACGAAGAAGTCTGACTTCAAGTTGTCAGACAATACAAGTCATAAAAAAGTAACAGTTTCGATTGACGTTTGTCACATTTTTGATAGAATTACTGTAGTATGTGAAATTCGACACAATTAGGGTGGGGAATTATGGCGAAAAAAGTTGTGATTCTGGGCGCCGGTTACGCTGGCTTGGTTTGCGCATTGGAACTGAACAAGCTGGCCACCTCGCAAGATGCTGAAATTGTCCTTGTCAATAAACATGATTATCACCAACTGATCACGCAATTGCACGAACCGGCTGTCGGTGCGAAAAAGCAGGAAGACATCACGGTCTCGCTGAACTCGGTCTTGGGCTCCAAGCCGATCAAGTTCATCAAAGACACCGTCGTCTCGATCAACAAAGAACAGCAGTCCGTGGAACTGGAACACTCGACGATCGCGTACGACTACCTCGTGGTGGCACTGGGCTCCGAAACCGAATTCTTCGGCATCCCGGGTCTCAAGGAGTACTCCTTCACCATGAAGTCGGTCAACCAAGCGAACCGCATCCGTGAGCACATCGAGAAGTGCTTCGAAAACTACAGCAAGGAAAAGCGCGACTCCATGCTGACCTTCGTAGTCGGCGGCGCGGGCTTCTCCGGGATCGAACTCGTCGGCGAACTGGCGGACAAGCTGCCGGAATTGACCGCGAAGTACAACGTCCCGAAGGACAAAGTCAAAGTCTTCTCCGTCGAAGCAGCTCCGTCGATCATGCCGGGCTTCGATCCGGAACTTGTCGACTTTGCGAAGCAATCGCTCGAACAGCGCGGCGTCAAGTTCTCGATCGGGACTCCGGTCGTTCAAGTTGAGCCGGGCAAAGTCCACCTCAAGGGCGGCGACATCATCGAAACCGACACCATGATCTGGACCGGCGGCGTACGCGGCGTGCAACAAGTCATCGACGCCGGTTTTGAAACCGAACCGCGCGGCCGTGCAAAAGTGGACGAGCACATGCGCGCTCTCGGTCACAAAAACGTCTGGATCATCGGCGATGCTTGCTTCGTTCTGACTCCGGAAGGCCGTCCGTACCCGCCGACCGCACAGATCTCCACGCAGATGGGCGCCAACGCTGCCGTCAACATCTACGCGACGATGAAGCACATCAAACTGGAGAAGTTCGATCCGCACCTCTACGGCGCAGTCGCATCTCTGGGACGCAAGGAAGCGGTCGCGAACCTCTCGCCGAAGTTCAAGCCGAAGGGCTGGGTCGCATATCGCATCAAGGACGCATCCAAACTGCGGTACTTGAGCACGATCGGCGCTCTCTTCAAGAAGTAATCTCCACCAACAATCAAAAGTCCTTCCTCGCCTGCGTGGAAGGACTTTTTTCCAACATCAGGAGGTGTACATAAGATGGGTCACAACAACAACAATGACGGGAAACGTCTGAACGTGTACAAGGAAGACAACTGGAACCAGATGAACATCCACGCACACGGCCGACGCTTCGTCGTTTCGGAGATTTCCTCCATCGAAGGCGAGCACACATATGACTTCACGTCGCGCCAAGAGATGATCCGTTGGGCGGAGCATCGCTTCACCCCGGCGAACTTCTCCGGCACCGAAGAGGAACGCTTGGAAATCCTCAGCAAATTCAAGAAGGCATAAGCTCAAAATTCCGCAGTTGCCTATCGCCGAGAACGCCATTCCTCTCATATTGTACAGTACAAGATCTTTTCATCTAAATCCGTAACGGAGGGGAAGCAAAAATGCTTACCGGGTGGATGCTGTACACAATGTGGGCGGTTCTCGGCTTGATCGGTTTGAACTGGTTGGTTGATATGTATCGTTCGCTTGTCGGCAAAACATTCTCGGCTGACACGTTGTCCGGCGTGCTTGGCGACATGATGACGACGGTACTGCCGATGCTGGTTCTCGCTTGGGCGATGGGGGTTGACTCGACGGGTTGGATCGTGCTCATCGGGTATTACCTCACAGGGCTCGGCGTCGTTTGGAAACAGCTCAGCAACCTGAAAAACAAACTGCTTTAACTTGTTCAAAAAGCTCCCTCCACAATTGGAGGGAGCTTTTTTACAAAGAATGGGACTGCAGACTCATGAGAGTTGGGGCCAAGCCGTGTAAACTGGATAGTAAAATAGAATATGTTTTCTGAAAACGGCGTGTAGGAAGTTCACGGTCTGCGAATGGCCGAATCCTGACTACAGGAGGTTGTGTCCATGTTTCAGTGCCCTGCTTGCGGAGAGTTGATGGAGATCCTCACCAACTTTCACTGTCTGTCCCAGCATGGTTTGTCGAAAAAGGAACTAATCAACCACTATGGCGCTCCGAAGTACGTCTCTCCGACGATGAGTCGAGATGTTCAGAAATGGATCAAGGAATCCTCGATCATCTCGAAGGTAGACTTCGATGTAGCTCAGGCTGCCGCGCGCACGCTGGTCAAGCGCAGTTAGACTCAGGAGTGAATTGAAACCCCTCTGTTACGGTTCAGGGGGTTTTTTGCTTTTGCACGGCTGATATGGTACTACTAGGAATATAATATGCCAAGACCCGGCATCAGGCGAAGGCACAAGGCAGAAAGGATGAACCAGGATGAGTCAGTTCGTTACGCGCGAGGGACATGGCATGCACGTCCACGTCCTGCCGACCAAGAAATACAAGATGACCACCATCGTGGTAGACCTCGTTCAGGAGATTCGAGCGGAGACCGTGACGGGCATGGCATTGATCCCGTACGTGCTCATGCGCGGCACCAAGCAACATCCGACAGCGGAGAAACTCCAACTTGCACTGGATGATCTCTACGGCGCCACTCTACATACGGCCATCCTCAAAAAAGGCGATCGTCAGGTCATCGATTTCACGATGTCCGTCCCCAATGAAAAGTTCCTCAACACCGAAGAGAACTTGTTCGAGAAAGCGTTGGAGATCATCGCAGGTGTGTTCATCGACCCCGTGACCGAAAACGGAGGCTTCTCACCGGAGTACGTCAACGCGGAGAAAGAACAGCAGAAAAAACGCATGGCTGCGATCATCGACGACAAAAACTCGTACGCCCGAGAGCGATGCTTGGAAGAGATGACGAAGGGCCAACCGTTCTCTCTCCCGCGTCTGGGCTTTGAAAACGAACTGGAAACGATCACCCCGCAAGAGCTGTACTCCCTCTACCAAAAGGTCATCAAGACCGCTCCGACGCAGGTCTACGTCATCGGCGATGTAGAGCCGGAGCAAGTGTTTGAGCAGATCTTCCGCGCATTGGGCTTTGAGCGCACGGTGCAGGATCTGTTCGCGCCGTCGCAGAGAGCGCATGAGAAACGCGAAGTGAAGCGCGTCGTCGACCATATGGACGTCAAGCAAGGCAAACTGAACGTCGGCTTCTGGACGAATTTGGACTACGATTCGGACGACTACTGCGCGATGCTGATGTTCAACGGCATCTACGGCACCTTCCCGCACTCGAAGCTGTTTCTCAACGTGCGGGAGAAAAACTCGCTCGCGTACTATGCGTCGTCTCGTCACGACGGCTTGAAAGGAATTCTCTATGTGCAATCGGGCGTTGAATTCGCCAACATGGAGAAAGCGCTCGCGATCATCGTAGAGCAGTTGGAAGAGATGAAGAAGGGCAACATCACAGACCAAGAGCTCGATTTCACGCTCAAAGGCTATATCAACGCTTTCAAGACCTCGCTCGACCAGCCGACGACGCTCGCGGACAGCCACTTGAACGGGTTGGTGGGCGGCAAGATGCGCAGCCACGAAGAGTTGATCGAGCAGTTGCAGAAAGTGACCAAGGACGATATCGTCCGCGTGGCCCAAGGCGTCCAACTCGACACCGTGTACATGCTGCGAGACAAGGAGGGAGAGTCCCATGCGTGAGATGCGCCATGAGAAATTGGAGATCAGTGTCTTTCACGAACAACTGAGCAACGGGCTGAACGTCTACGTGATTCCGCGTCCGGGCTTCCAGCAAACGTTTGCCATGTTCTCGACCAAGTACGGCTCGATCGACCGTGAATTCGTCGTGCCGGGCGAGGACAACGCGATCGTCGTGCCGGACGGGATCGCCCACTTCTTGGAGCACAAGATGTTCGAGCAAGAGGACGGCGAAGACGTGTTCAACACCTTCGCTCGATACGGCGGGTCGGCGAACGCGTTCACCTCGTTTGACATGACGGCGTACCTGTACTCCTGCACCGACAACCTCGCGGAGAACACCGAAACGCTGTTGAACTTCGTGCAAGCCCCGTACTTCACGGAGCAGACCGTGGAGAAGGAAAAAGGCATCATCGGCCAAGAGATTCGCATGTACGACGACGATCCGGGCTGGCGTGTGTATTTCAACCTGCTCGCCGCGATGTATGAGCAACACCCGATCAAAATTGACATCGCCGGGACTGTGGAGTCGATCTCGCACATCACGAAAGACACGCTCTACCAGTGCTACAACACGTTCTACCACCCGAGCAACATGAACTTCGTGCTCGTCGGCGACGTCAACGCCGAGCAGATGATGACCCTCGTCCGCGACAACCAAGCGGCGAAGGACTTCACCCGCCAACCGGAAATTCAGCGCTTCTTCCCCGAGGAGAAGCCGAGTGCCGACAAGCAGCGTGTGGAACAGCACATGTCGGTTTCGATCCCGAAAGTGCAGTTCGGGTACAAAGACCCGAGCCGTTTGACCGGTCGTGAGCTGCTTGTCAACGAGTACTCGACGGCGATTGGTCTGGAGTCGATCATCGGCCGCAGCTCGGCGTTGTTCAACTCTCTGTACGAAGCCGGCGTGGTCGACAAAAACTTCGGCTGGTCCTACGACTCGACCCCGAACTTCTCACACTCGGTGTTTGGCGGGGACAGCAAGGACCCGGAGCGACTGCTCGGCGAAGTTGAGAAAGCATTTGCCGACGTGGTCAAAAACGGCATCTCCGAAGCCGACTTCAAGCGTGCGCGCGCCAAGTTGATCGGCCGCAGCATGGCGGAACTCGACTCCCCGCGCGGCATCGCCCGCAACTTCACCTCGTACCGATTCAAGGACGCCGAGTACTTCGACATCGTCTCCGTGCTTGAAGAGATCACGCTGGAACAGGTCAACCAACGCCTGCGCGACCACCTCGTGCCGGACCGCCGTTCGGTTTCGCTGGTGTTGCCGAAGTAGATATTGAAAAAAAGCCCTCGTCCTACGTGTTGCGGACGAGGGCTTTTTTTTGCTTAAAACGGCCAGATCAACGGAACGAGGAGCATCGTGATCCCGAAGGAGAGCAGAGTCATCGGCAAGCCGAATTTCACATAGTCTTTGTACTTGTAGCCGCCGGGTGCCATGACGACGAGGTAGACTTTGTGCGCGATGTACGTGATCGGGGCGGCGTTGACGGCGGTGATGATGCCGATGACAAACGGCACCGGGTTGACGCCCATCGTGGTCGCCGCTCCGATGACCACGGGGGCGAGCAACAGCGCCGTCGCCGTGTTGCTCAAAACCTGCGTAATCAGCGCTCCGATCCAGAACGTCACCGCGAGCAACGCATACGGCCCCAGACTTCCGACGGCCGAGACGATGGCGTGTGACATGAGATCGATCAGCCCTGTGTCTTTCATCGCGGTGGACAGCGGAATCATCGCCGCGACGAAGACCAGGATGTGCCATTCAATCGCCCGATAGACGTTGTTCATGCTCATGATGCGAACCATCACCATCAACCCGACGCCAAGGACGGCGGCGGTCGTGATCGGCATCCAGTTGGTCGCAGAGAGCGTCAGCATCAAGGCGAGGACCGCGAGGGCGAGCGGTCCTTTTTTCCGCGCTTGGGGGTTGTGAGAGGTCTGGGAGATCATCAGCAACCCCGTGTCGTCGTTGATTTCCGACATGGCGTCCCGAGACCCTTGCAGGAGCAGCATGTCCCCTGTGCGAAGCGGGGTGGTGGCCAACTGGCGGGAGATCGAATGGCCGTCCCGGTACAACGCGAGCACGGTGACGTCGTATTCCTCTCGAAAGCGCAGTTGTTGCAGCGTCCGTCCGACGAACACGGAACCTTGACGGACGATTGCTTCTCCGGCGAGGTGGATGTCCGCTTCCTCCAAGCTCTTGTGAACTTCTTTTTGCACCGAGAAATCGGGGGTGCTGCGCAGTTTCAGCAAGTCTTCACGACGGGCGGTCACCAACAGGATGTCGCCCTCGTGCAAGACCGTGGTCGGTTTGACGAAATCGACAGGCTCTTCGCGCAAGATGCGAACGATGTTGATGCCGTTTTCTTTGAAGTAGGAGATGTCTTTCAAGGACAGTCCGTTCCAGGACGAATCGGAGGAGACGAGCAGTTCGGTCAGATACTCCGGTACGCCGATTGCGGCACGGGTGGTATCGGTCTCGCCCGTGGCTTTCGGCAGAATCCATTTGCGAAACAGCCACACGTACAGCGTCCCGACCGTCAGCAAAGCCAAGCCCAGCGGGGCGACGGAGAACAGCGAGAGAGACTTCCCTCCCGAAGAGATCAACGCTTGGTTGGCGACGATGATCGACGAAGAGCCGACAACGGTGAACAGACCGAGCGTAGAAGCCAGAGCCAGCGGCAGAAGCAGGCGCGAGGCAGGAATTTTCAAGCGTTGTTCAAAGCCGAGCATGACGGGCAAGAACACGGCGACGATGGCCAAGTCGCTGATGAAGCTGGACAAGACCCCGACGATCACCATCATCACGGGAAGCAGACGGCGCTCGGTACGACCTCCGAGGCGTGTCATCCACGAAGCCAAACGGTCGGCGAGGCCGGTGCGAACCAGCGCTTCCCCGATGGCAAGCATGGCGGCGATCACGATCACCGCTTCGCTGCCGAATCCGGCGAACAGCTTCTCCTCTTTGACGAGGCCGCCGATGCCCAGAGCAAGCAGAATAAAAATCCCGATGAAATCGATGCGTACTTTGTTCGTCACAAGCAAGAGGAGCACGAGGACGAGGATGGAGAGCGTTTCCCACGCCCCCGCACTCAGCGTAGACAGTTGGCTCATCGGAATCCCTCCATTTCTGGTGAGTGTACCCATAGTGATACGGGATCATGAGTTTTTTTGTGCGCAAAAAAAACAATCCCCGCCTCCAAGAGACGGGGATTGTCCACGTTTTTACTGCTGATTCCACTCAATTTCGACAGCGTACGGAATCGGGTCTTTCACGCCGGCTTCTTGGAAACCTTTGATCCGCAGCAAGCAAGAATCGCAAACGCCGCAAGACGGGTCGGTACCGAAGTAGCAGGAGTGGCTGAATTGAAGCGGGGCTCCCAGCTCGGCTCCGAGTTTGACGATGCCCGCTTTGCTCAGGAACTGCAACGGGGTCTCGATCCGGATGCCTTCGCCGTGCGCACCGGCCGCCGTGCCTTTGTTGATCACGTCTTGGAACGCTTCGATGAACTCGTGGCGGCAATCCGGATAGCCCGAGTAGTCGAGCGCGTTGACGCCGATGTACATCGCCGTCGCCCCGATCGATTCGGCGTAGGAGAGCGCGATGGAGAGGAAGATGATGTTGCGCGCCGGAACGTAGGTCGCCGGAATTTCCTTCTCCATTGCGTTTTCATCGCGGTTCGTCGGGATCTCTTTGTCGGCGTCGGTCAGCGCCGAGCCGCGGATGATTCCGTTGAGGTCGGCGATGAAGTGACGGTCGCCGACGCCGTAGAAGGCGGAGACTTTTTTGGCGGATTCCAGTTCGATGGCCGCTTTTTGTCCGTAGAAGAAGGAGAGCGGGTAGAGCTCATACCCTTCGTTTTGCGCCACCGCCATGCAGGTGGTGGAGTCGAGTCCACCGGAGAGGATGATGACTGCTTTTTTCGCTGTGGTCATGGGGTTACACTCCTCGCTTGTCCGGGTCCCAGACGATCTTGTGCAATTGAACTTGGAAGCGGGCGTCGAGCTCGTCTTCCAGAATCCAGTTCACCAGTTGTTCGAGGTCGATCTGACGGAAGATCGGCGAGAACAGCAGTTGGTAGCCTTTCGCCGGGTCCAGTTCATATTCGCGAATCAAGTTCACGCACCACTCGTAATCGGCGCGGTCTCCGACGACGAATTTGACTTCGTCGCGGGTCGGGATGATGTGGCGCAAGTTCTCCCAGTGCATTTTTTCACTCATGCCGGAGGACGGAACTTTCATGTCCACGATGAAGCGTTGCTTCTCATGCAGGTTGTACTTCGAGATGTCGATGGAGCCGTCCGTCTCGATGGAGACTTCGTAGCCTTCTGCACCCAGCATGTCCAGCAGGTGTTGCATCTCTTGACGCGGTTGGATCAACGGTTCACCGCCCGTGAGGCAGACGCGCTTGACTTTCAGCGCGCGAACTTGCTCCATCACTTGCTCCGGCGTGATCGAGTCGCCTTCGAAGTAGGAGTATTTCGTGTCACAATAGGTGCAACGCAGGTTGCAGCCGGTGAAGCGGACAAAGATCGTCGGCAAGCCGGCCGATGCCGTCTCGCCTTGAATCGAGAGGAACAACTCATTGAGCTTCATAAAAATCCTCCCGCGTAACTTCCGCATAACACGACGGCGTCTCCCACAGACGGCACTTCATCAAGCGCACCGGAGTCGCGTTGTCGATCTGTTGGAGGTAGGTGTCGATGATCTCAAAAAAGTGAACGACCATGTTCTCCGCCGTCGTGTTAAACTCCATGAGGTCATTGAGGAAGCGATGGTCATACTTGCCGATGATCTGTTCGTTGACAATGGACTTGATATCACCGAAATCCACCACGATGCCGCGATGGTCGGTACGACCCTTGATCGTCACTTCAAGTTTATAAGTATGGCCGTGCAAATTTGCACATTTGCCGATATAGTCGTCCAGTCGATGCGCGGAATCGAACGTAAAAATTTTCGTTACCGCGACTTCCTTAGTATGGTAAGGGACTTGGGTCATTAGTATCGCACACCTTTCCCGATGTAATCTAACCTCCAATATAACAAAGTCATTATCAGTTTGTCACTAGTTCTAGAATTTCCAGTTCCCGACTATCTTAGAAAGACGCTTGCATTCTCTGCTGAGATTGGTTCAAAATATGACGGTGAGTATGAAAGTGGAGGGGAACCAATGACAGGTAAAACTGAACACGAAGCTCAGATTCAGGCGTTCGGAAAGTACCTCGAGGATAAGAAGAAGTCGCCGGGGACGGTGCAAGGGGTGCTGCTGGATCTGGGGCAGTTCGCCGATTTTCTTGCCAAGCGCGACACGCTCTTCAATGCCCTGACTGAGGATGACGTCAATGACTTCGGCCGCGATTTGAGAGAAGGCGGCAAGTCCGAGAAACTGGTGCATCGCAAGTATAAAGCGGTGAAATCCTTCTACAAGTTCTTGGCTGACCGTGGGGAATCGGCAGACATGGACGAATTGATCAGCGAGAGCCGCTCGTATATTTTGTCTCTGCCGCGCCCGTTGACAATCGACGAGATGAAGCGGTTCATCATTGCGTGCAACGACGTGAAACGCCGAGCGATTTTCACGACCATGTACGAAGCGGGGCTTCGTCCCGACGAATTGAGCCGTCTGACCCAAGAGGATATCTCTTGGGATGATTTGTTCATGGTGGTCAAAAACAAGCAGGGCGAGCGCGACCGATTGGTATTTTTCTCGCGCAAGCTCAAGGACCTCTTGAAAAAATACATTCGTTCGACCAAAAGCAAATTGCCCAATGTCTTCGTGGACGAAAAAGGCCCGTTGAAGCTGGCGCGTCTGCAAGTGCTGTTCATCGAAACGGCCAAAGAAGCCAAGCTCGAAGGCCATATTGCGCTCTCCTCGTTGCGCCGCTCCTTGGCGGCCCACATGATCGAGCAGGGCATCGACATCGGCCATGTGGCGCAGATGCTCGGACTGAAAAACACCAACTCGCTGGAAGTCTTGGTTCCGGCGGGCGGTGTCCGATCCAACGATTATCAAAAATTTATCTCCGCATTGGATTTGTAAAAAAGAGCAGCCCGCTTCGGTGGGCTGTTCTTTTTTTGTTGATTAAACTGTTGATGATTTATGGTTTTTTGTGGTAACATTAATCTGGGTTTTACAGGAATATTTGTATGTTTTTACAGTTGGGGAAGGGGAACGATCAAATGGGGAAAAAATCGCTTTACACAGGGGTTCGTAAAATGAAAAAATTCAAACTTTCCACAAGTCTCGCCGTCACGCTTGTCATGATGACGAGCTTGGTTCCGGTGACATCGTTTGCCGATACGACCGCCGCGCAAGCCACGCTGGCCGATCAAACAGATCCGTACGCTGCGGTGAACAACGCGACGACCGCCGCGCAGATGCTGAACGCTCTGGTCGCGATCCAGTACGATCTCAACATCGACGGGTTCACTTGGGTGGACAATGGATTCAAATCTAGAGTCGCAGGCTACGTGCTCGTAAACCGCAAGCAGCCGTTCACGTCCCTCGATGGAATTCGCCAAGCCGTTCAAGCGGGCGTCAATGAAATCAACGACCGCTCGCAAGACTATGCCAACGTCTATCCGGACTTCAAAGAAGGCGAAGGCCCGCAAAATGTCTCTTCCGACCTGAGCCTGCGCGCAACGACCGACCGCGGCGTTGCGATCACGTGGAGTTCCGACAATCCGTCGATCATCGACTCGACCGGGCATGTTGTCCGTCCGACGGCCGGCGATGCCAATGTCGTGCTGACTGGGACGCTGAGCTACGATTCGGAAACCCTCACCCGTTCGATCACGGTGACCGTTTTGCAAGCAGGCGCCGTGTACCTGTCGCCGTTGGAGCAAGCCAACCAAGCGCAGACTGTCGACGAACTGCGCAAAGCGGTTGAGAATCCGGACCTGAACGTCTACGTTTGGGAGTACGAATATCAAAGTGAAGATGTCAAACAAAAAGCGTTCGAGTATATGTTGGCGCATCGTCCGAGCAACGGGTGGGTGGATGCTTGGTCTGTCACCGTCGCTCTGGAAACCGCCATCGACAACGTCAAGCCGATCGCCATCGACGTGCAATTCAGTTGGGGCGACTCTGCAGACCATGTCACGCAAGACCTCTTCTTGGATACGATGACGGCCGACGGCTATGAAGTAAGCTGGACGACCGACCGCCCGGACATCATCGACGTCAACCGCTATCTGGGGCGCATCAACCGTCCGTTCTACCAAGACGGCAACGCGACCGTCACTCTGACCGCAACGACCGCCAGAGGAAGCAAAACCTTCGTCGTGACGGTTCTCGCGAAAGAGACCTCCGCGCTCCAAGACATCAACTCTGCCACCAATTCGTACATGCTGACCAACGCCCTCTTCAACAACGGCAACATCGGTCTCGATACGTCGGCCTACCTGGCTTTGCCGTACCCCCTGACGAACCAAGCAGGCGACTATCTGTACCAGAGCCGTCCGAGCACTGGATTTGCTTCCCTCGCCGATGTGCAGGTTGCTCTCAACGCAGCCGTGGCAAAAGTGCAAGGCCGTGACGTAGAACTCGCTTCTGTACAGCCGATTTATGCAACGGGTGATAAGGAAACGGCCATCACTCAAAATTTGACCCTGCCGACGACCACGTCCAAAGGTACTCCGATCAAATGGACCTCGACCAAACCGTCCATCATCGATCCGGCAACGGGCAAAGTAACCCGCCCGGCTTCGACAGACCGCGATGCGTTTGTGGTGCTCTCGGCCGTGCTTGACTTTGGCTCGAACCAGACGCTCTCCAAGTCGATTTTTGTCACCGTTCTCAAGCAAGACAGCAAGACCGTACAACTTCTGAACGCGATCAACTCCGCGTCGACGTCCTCCGATTTGCGCACCTTGGTCGTTGACCCGGCCCTCAACTTGACTCTGGCAAACTTCAACGGTTTGAGTCAACAGGAGCAAACGGATGCACTCGCGACGATGATCCAATACCGTCCGACCGCCGGGTTCCAAACGGTACAAGACGTGCAAGGAGCCCTCACGCAGAGCGTGAACTACATCGCCGCCATCAACTCGATCAACATTCAATTCGGCGAAGATTCGCAACATGTAACGAACTTGAGCGTAGATTCCTTCACATCTCGTGGAAACGGCTACGTTACCTGGACCTCTGACCATCCGGAAATCTTTGACGCGGTTCAACGCAGCTTGCACCGACCGTCCTACACGACCGGCCCGGTGACGATCCATCTGAAGGGAACGCTTGAATTTGGTTTCACCACCTACACCAAAACGTACGAACTCACCGTCGATCCGCTGCCGCCGACCGACCAAGAAGCGACGCAATTCGTCGCGAATCAATTGACCCTGCCGCAAGTGACGACCGAAAACCTGACGCTCCCGTCCGAAGGGCAATTCGGGACCACGATTACGTGGAGCACTTCAAACGCACAAGCGATCGAAGCAGACGGCACCGTCCACCGTGCGCATCCGACTGTCGGTGACCAAACGGCGACTCTGACGGCCCACGTCACGCGCAACGGCGTCACGCAAGACCATGCATTCGACGTAACGGTCAAAGCGTATGAGTACACCCCGCTCGACGAATCGTCGATCACCGTGGTCAACAACAAACATCCGCATGCCGAAGACAGCGTCACCGTTTCGAACACCCAAGCGGGTGATGAGATCAAAGTTTACGCCGAAGACGGCGTGACCTTGATTGCGCAAGCGACGGCTACAGACCCGACCACGACCCTCACGTTCGCAAACCTCGGCCACAAGCACACGACGATCTACGTCTCCAACACCCGTGCAGGCTACGTCGAGAACAAAGTGATGAAGTTCTTTCCGTCTGACAACATAAACCACCCGAATCTCTAAGAAAAAAGGAACTGTACGCCACAGCGCGTACAGTTCCTTTTTTTGTCATACAAGGACTTTGGCGATACATGTAGAATGAAGTCATTAAATATTGGTGTACATGGAGGGGTGTCATGTTCGGCCGATTCTTGAATCGACAACAGACGAAACTGGGCAGCCAGCTGAAGGCCAACATGATCGCGATTGGCATCGTGTTTGCTCTCTTCATGGTCGGATGCTTTTCCTATGAGGATTTGCAATTTGATGATTCCTACAGCGCAGTTCGTCAACTGAACCTCTTGGACCAGAATGTGGAGTCGCTCAAAGAAGCGATGATCGACCAAGAGACAGGGCAACGCGGATTTGCGTTGACGGGCGAGTCTTCTTTTTTAGAACCGTATGTCGTGGGGACACGGACTTTTGACCAGAAGTCGGAGGTGTTGAATCAGTCCCTGCGCGACTATCCGGACTTGCGCGAACCGATTCAGCGGATGATTGAAGCGGGCACCCTGTGGCACAATCTCTACGGCGAACCGGTTGTGCAAGCCAGACGCATGGGAGAAGACCTGTCGAGAGAGGATTTTCAAGCGGGCAAGGAAGCGTTCGACTCGTTTCGGGAAGCATCGCGTGACGCGATGATGCGTATCGAAACGGTGAAAACGCTCATCAACTCCCAGTTGGAGCGACAGGTCGATACGATTTGGATTGTGATCGCCGTCATCTCGGTGCTGATCGCACTGGTTGCTTTGTTCTGCGTCAACCATAAGTTCCGCAAAATCGTCCGACCGATTGTAGAATTGGAACGCGGCGTTCGCGAGTACGCCAACCGCAATTTTGATGTGCCGGTGCCAATCGCGGACGGAGTCAACGAACTGAGCGCACTGATCCAAGGCGTCGACCTCATGCGCCAAGAACTCAAGGAGCGCTTCCAGCAAACGCAACGTCTCGCCGACATCGACGGGTTGACCGGGGTGCCGAACCGCCGCTCGTATGATGCGAGGCTGGAGGACCTCGTGCAGCAAGCGAAGCAGGGGGGAGGAACGTTCGCCCTTGTTTTATTGGATATCGATAATTTTAAGGCGTTCAATGATAATTATGGCCATCTCGAAGGCGACGTCGTCCTGCGCCATGTCGCGCAGGTGCTCACAGACAACCTGTTGCCCTTGGACATGCTGGCCCGCTACGGCGGTGAGGAGTTTGCCATCTTGATCCCTCATTTGGAGAGGGCAAATTGCCTGGAACAGACGGAATACCTGCGCTCCGTGATCGAAAGAGAGTCGCTCGGATCGTACCGCATCACGGCGTCGTTTGGCGTGGCCGAGTACCGGGCGGGAGACTCCGCTCTCACCCTGTTTGAAAAAGCGGACCTCGCGCTCTATCGTGCCAAAGCAAACGGTCGCAACCGGGTTGAAATGGCATAAGGTGGCAGGACGGTCACAAATCTTTCACAGTATTCGAACTTCTATCAAAAATACGCAGAATCTATGAAACCATTTGCAAGTTCAATCGTCTAACTTAGTAACAAGTCTCGTGAGAAAGGTGTGAGTCCACATGTCTATGATTCTGTTTAACGGACTGATGATCGGTGTGTTCGTATTTGCAGCGTTGATGGTCTTGGTCAAGTTTGCTTTTTACAAACGACAGGAGGAGGGGATGCGGTCCACCTACTTCTGGGGAGGCGTTTTGTTTCTCTCGTTGGCGGTGACCGATATTACATCCACGTTGGCCTATCAGACGGAACTGCATGAAGTGCAGACGCTGTTGTTCCTCGCTTTTGCCGGTTTGACCCTGTTTCGCTCGAAGCGTATCAAAACACCCCGGGCTTATTGAGCCGGGGTTTTCTTTTTTACTATCTATTATTTTTGAAAATTATGACTTATAATAAAAGTATGCAGTGACCCAAACCCTATCGGAGGTGTCTCTCATGTCCCAAGACCAACAACAAGTGCTTCGCCACCCGATCTTCGGGCACACGCTTGCGAACTGCGAATTGCCGCACCACAAGTACGCGCTTTCGTTGAAGGGACCGCTCGTGCATGTCAAAGCGGTGGTCAAACGGGTTGAACCGGACAAGTTGGACGGTCACGTCGGACACATGCACTTCTTGATCGACCACATCGAAGTGGTCACGATCAAGGGCGCAGACAAATCCCTCGTGTTGCCGGAAGCGTTCTGCGCGGTGCGCTTTGGGGACAACCTCGGGCTCAAGCAGCGGATTGTCGGACTGGAAGAGGGACAACCGATTGAGATGCAAGGGGAGTACATCGACAAAAATCATGCCTACGCCACTCCGGACAACCCCGGCGACCCGGTGTTGCATTTCACGCACCATCCGGTCGGGTATGTGCTGTATCATGACAAACGATATGAATAATCAACCTGTGGATATTGTTGATAACGTCTGTGGATAATGTGGATAAAATCTGTGTATAAACGTAAAAGTCTGTTGATAAACGTAAAAAAGGAACGCTTGCCACGAGGCTGCGTTCCTTTTTTGCTTATGTGTTGCGTTTACTTGATGCCGACGAGGTCTGTGACGACGACGTAGGAGAGCGTGAGGCCGGCGACCGGCGGCACGAAGGCGATCGAAGCGGGCGGGTTCTTCGCTTTGCGCGGAGCTTCGCCCTCTTTGACCGCTTGCGGGACGATCTGGTCGGTGACGTCCTCGCGCGGTTTGCGCGGGTTTTCCAGAGAGCAGACGACTTTGACGCCCTTGTAGATGCCGTAGTCTTTCAACTTGCGGCGGATGATCTTGGCGATGGGGTCGATCTTGGTCTTGGAGATGTCCATGACGCGGAATTGCGTCGGGTCGATCTTGTTCGCGGCGCCCATCGAAGAGACGATCGGGATGCCGCGTTTGTGGCATTCGACGATAGCGAGGATCTTCGCCGAGATCGTGTCGATCGCATCGACCACGTAATCCGGTTCGTATGCAAAAATCGAGTCCTTCGACTCTTCCAGATAGAACATTTTGAGCGGAACCACGTCGATCTCCGGGTCGATCTGTTTGACGCGCTCCATCATGACGTCCACTTTGTCCAAGCCGACGGTGTGCGTCAGCGCGGGAATCTGGCGGTTGATGTTGGTGATGTCCACGTCGTCCTTGTCCACAAGCACCAGACGACCCACGCCGCAACGGGCGAGTGCTTCGACGGTGTACGACCCGACGCCGCCCATGCCGAGCACGACGACGGTACTGCCTTTCAACTTCTCCAGACCCTCCGGCCCGATGACCAATTCCGTACGAGAATACCGATGCAAAGCCATATTGGTTCGAAACCCCTTTAGCTGATAATATCTCTAGAATCTCCAAGAATCATAACATAATTCAATCCACCATTAAAGCGATCAAGTTTTTCGGATTGGCAAATTGTGATACAATGGGGGACAGTTTGAGATGATGGAGAGGAGTGGATTCATCCATGTTTGAAACGACGAAAATTTCAGGTGACAAAGTCGCCTTTTATCAAGAACTGAATTCGCAATTGGATCATCTGCTCGAAGGCGAGCCGGATTGGATCGCGAATCTGGCGAACGCAGCGAGTCTTTTGTACTTGCAATTGGAGACTATCAACTGGTCGGGCTTCTACCTCTATCGCGAGGAGCAACTGATCCTCGGCCCGTTCATGGGCAAACCGGCTTGTGTGCGCATCCCGCTTGGCAAGGGCGTCTGCGGCACGAGTGCTACCAACCGTGAGACCATCGTGGTGCCGGATGTGCATGCATTCCCCGGACACATCGCCTGCGACGCGGCCTCTCGTTCGGAAATCGTCGTCCCGATTCTCGACGGCGACCGCCTGATCGGGGTCCTCGACATCGACGCTCCGGTTGCCGAACGCTTCGACGACGAAGACCGCAAAGGTCTGGAGACGTTCGTTTCGATTTTGAACAAGCATGTGGACTGGAGCAAGTTTTAATATATTGCGTAGGAAATAAATAAGTCGATCCCTCGACGAGGGGGTCGGCTTATTTTTTTCGATATCGGCTCGGAAGAAATGGTTTTTTCGGTCGTGAGATGCCAAGCTTTTGTTGTTGTTTTTGCCCTCGTTTGGATGTATGCTTGAGTGTGGAATCTACTAAAAACAAGTCTTTTCTTGTAAAAAATCTGCAAGACTTTTGAAATAACAGGGGGATGGCATTCACATGAGTTTGCAGGACAGATACCGACAGATCGAGTCGGTCACGAAGTACAGCAACTACTACTTAGGAAAGTGTTACACCTGGCTGTCGATTCCGGTCACCGACGTCGCGGCCCGCATGGGCTTGCATCCCAATCACATGACGTTGATCTCGCTCGTTCTCGGCCTCGGGGCCTGCGGGTTCTTCTACCAAGGCTCCACCCTGGCGCTGATCCTCGGCGCGTTGATTCTCTACGTGTCCTATGTCCTCGACTGGTGCGACGGACAACTCGCCCGTTTCACCGGCAAGATGAGTCCGTTTGGCGGTTGGCTCGACCAGATGTGCGACCGAATCAAGGAGTTCGCTTTTGTCACGACGCTTGCTCTGGGCTACTCGCGCACGCACGGCGGCGATACGACCGTCTATCTGTGGGCGCTTGGAGCTTTGTTCTTCCTGTTCCTCTTGGAGTACTACGGTCAAATGAACCGTGCCATCCCGCAATCCCAGGCTGAACAACAAGCCGCAGCTTCTGCCGGTCCGGCACTCGGACGTCCGACCGCCGGTCGTCGCAAATTCGTCATCGACTTCTCCATTGACGAGCAATACGCGTTCGTCGTCCTCGCGGCTGCGATTCTCGGCGCGTACTGGACGCTGGTCGGCATCGTGGCGATCTCCGCTTTGTTTGCGATCTACAAACCGCTGAAAGCATGGAAACATTATTTTTCAATGAAATGAGGTCTCGGGCATGAAAGCAGTCATCTTGGCCGCCGGCGACGGCGAACGTCTCGCCCCGATTACACAAACTCTCCCGAAGGCACTCTTGCCGATCGGTTCTGAAACGATTCTCTCCCGCCAGATTCGTCAATTGGCCCATGTCGGCGTCACGGAAGTTACCGTGGTCATCGGCTATGAAGGCCAAGCGATCCGCGACCATCTCGCGGCATCCAACCCGCGAGTTCTCGTGAACATCGTGGAAAACGCTTCGTACAAAACCACATCGACCGCCTACTCGACATGGCTTGCGTCCAAGTTTGTGCAGAACGACTCGTTCTTCCTGCTCGACGGCGACGTGGTGGCCGAGGACGCCGTGTTCGACGCCTTGATCGGTTTGACCGAGAATACGTTGCTGTTCGAAGCGAAGTCGATCTCCTCTCCCGAAGAGATGAAAGTCACCGAAGAGAACGGTGAGATCTTCCTCAGCAAAACGATTCCTTCCGACCGCTCCCGTGGCGAGTTCATCGGCGTTGCGTATGTGACGGCGGATGCGAATGCGCCGTTTTTTGCAGCGCTTGAGCTTCACAAGGACGGCTATTATGAGGAAGCTTTCAATGACCTCGCTGCTTCGCACGGTTTCACGTTGCAGGCGGTCGAGGAGAACACGTGGATTGAAATCGACTTCGTAACCGACTACCTGCAAGCCGTTCGCTTGTTTACGGAAAAGCGTGAAGAAGTTCCCGCTCCGCAAGTCTCCGAGCAAGTCCTGCTCTGCCCGGGCCCGGTCATGGTCTCGAAAAAAGTAAAATCGGCTCTCCTGCACGCCGACATCGGGCACCGCGAGACGGAGTTCATCGAGATCTTGACCCGCTGCCGTGCCAAACTGAACAAAGTCTACGGCGCGACCCACGACTACACCAACGTCATCCTCACCGGTTCCGGCACCGCCGCGAACGAAGCGTTGCTGTCCTCCTACGGGCCGGGCAAGAAACTGCTGATTCTCTCCAACGGGGAGTTCGGCAACCGCTTGATCGACCTCGCCCGTTGTCATGATCTGAACTTCACCGCTTTGGAATTCGGTTGGACCCACCCGATGAATCTCGAAAAAATCGAAGAGACCGTCGCAAACGGCTCCTTCGATGCGCTGATGATGGTGCACCACGAAACGTCCACGGGGATGCTCAACCCGATCAACGAAATCGGAGCTCTGCTCAAACCGTACAACGTCGATTTCCTCGTCGACGCCGTTTCGTCCATCGGAGCCGAAGCGCTGAACGTGGAAAAAGCAAACATCACCTTCTGCACCGCGTCTGCCAACAAAGCCCTCGCCTCGCTTCCGGGCCTCGCGTTCGTCTGTGGCAAGCGCAACGCGTTCCAAGCCCTCAAAGGCCAGCAAGCACACACCCGCTATCTCGATCTCTACCGCCATTACGAGTTCGAGGATTTGCACTACCAGACCCCGAACACCCCGGCGGTTTCGCTGTTCTACGCGTTGGAAACGGCGCTGGACGAACTGCTCCAAGATACGCTGGAAAAGCGCATGCAGCACTATGGCTACTTGACGAGCTTGATTCGCAACCGTTTGAAGAAACTCGGCATGTCGTTCCCGATCGAAGAATCCCAGATGTCCCGCGTCCTGACCACGGTCTACTACCCGGACGGCATCGATGTCGAAGCGTTCCACGAGTGGGTCAAGCAACACAACTACGTCATCTACCGCGGCAAAGGCCCGCTGCTCGGTCGTGCGTTCCAAATCGCCAACATCGGACATGTTCGCGAAGAGCATGTACTGGCGTTCCTCGACCTGATGGAGCGCGGATTCCAGATCAAGCAGGAGGACGCAGCCGTCGAAGTGGCCGCGACCCGTTAATTAGGAGTGAAGACAATCATGAAACTGGTAATCTTAGTGGCGGGCGTCGGTTCTCGCCTGCGTCCGTTGACCGATTCAAAGCCGAAGTGCTTGGTTGAAGTCGGGGGCAAGTCGATTTTGCAACGCTTTTTAGAAGGAGCCGAGGAAACTCGCGCTTTTTCCGAAGTGGTTCTGATCACGGGCTATCTGCAGGATCAAATCGCCGCTTTCGTAGAGGAATGGCAAAAAACGCACGGCACGCCGGTGCGTCTCGTTCACAACGAGCGCTATGACGAGACCAACAACGGCTACACGTTGCTCTGCGCGCAGGAGTTCCTGACGGACGGTTTCGTGCTCACCGACGGCGACCTGTTGCTCGACAACGAGATTCTCTCCCGCGTCGCAGCTCATCCGGCGAGCCACTTGGCGGTGGACATGCAAATGAAACTGGACGAAGAAGCGATGAAATTCGTCCTCGATGAGAACGGCCATGTGACGGAACTGAGCAAGGAGATCACCGTCGAGCGCGGCTTGGGCGAATCGATCGGCCTCTGCAAGATGAACGCCGAGGACGTGCCGGGCATCATCCGCCACCTCGCGCAACTGGTTGAACAGGGCGAACTCAACGAATACTACGAGCGTGCGTTCCAAGAACTGATCCGTGAAGGGTGGAAGCTCGGCGTCGTCGATGTCGGCGACCTGCGTTGGGTTGAAGTAGACGATCACAACGACTTGGAACGGGCACAGAAGTTTTTCGCGTAAGAAACTCTCTGCAAGGGAGGAGACGTGAATGGCAGGACGTTACTTTCTCGGGGTGGAGGTTCCGGCGTCCGTATGCGGCCCGGAACTGATCGAGTTGCAAAAAAGGCTGGAACCGCATCTCGATCTCAAACGTTGGTACCGGCCGGAACAGATGCATCTCACCGTGCAGTTCATGGGCAACCTCGACGAGGTACAGGTGGCGACGCTGATTGACTTGGTCGAACCTGCCGTTCGGGCGCATCAAGCGTTCGAATTGGAACTTGGCAACGTCGGTTGGTTTCCGCGTGCCAAAGTGGTCTGGTGCGGCATCGGGCGTGACATGTCGGCGTTGCAACGTCTCCAACACAGCGTCGTGACGGCGCTCTCGGCGGAATTTGACGTAGAAGCGCACAACCACGGCGAGTACCGTCCGCACATTACGCTCGGGCGGTTGTACAGCGCCGACCTCAAGTTTCGTCCGGAGTCGGTGGGGGCGCCCCCATCGGGATTGAGCTGGGTCGTGGACGGCGTGCATCTGTATGAGTCGGTCTCCTCGGGACCTACGGGTCCTGACTATCCGATTCGACACACGTTTTCTCTGCAGAAGTAGGAAAAAGCAGGCGGGCACAAGCCCTGCCTGCTTTTTTTTATAAAGCGGTGAAAGGAGGTTTCTTTGAAGCAATTGTCGAACGGGAAAGGATAGGAGATAAAAGTATATAAAGTATTATTAAGCAATTGAGGGAGGGTGTTTTGTTCTTATGAAAAAGAGAATTCGGGTTCCGTTGCGTCTTCGCACAGGGTTAACGAACAGCATCGTTGTCTTTTTCCTCATCTTCATCTGTGTAACTTGTTACCAGATTTTCGGGGAGTTGGAACAACAATCGAACACGATTGTGACGGACGCCATTCCGACCGGAACGGCGGCACACAATCTGCTGACCGACCTCGTGAATATGGAGACCGGCGTTCGAGGCTACGTGATCACCGGCAAGGACGAATACCTCGATCCGTATAGAGCAGGTCAAGACCAGTTGCAGAAGGACTTGGAGACGATCCGCACGCATGAAGGTGACCATCCGATCATGAAGGACCTCGTCGAGAGCCAAGCACTCCCGCACATTCAGAAGCTGCAAACCTACTTTGCGGGTCAAATTCAACTCGTCAAAGCGGGCAAAGTAGAGGACGCACGCACGCATATCAACGACGGCAAAGCGGCGATGGACAGTTTCCGCACCCTGTACACGCAGATCAATGCAGACATCGACAAATTGACGGCAGATTCGTGGAACGACAGCAAAGGCGCGACAAAGTCGGCGAGGATGTGGATTTTGACCGCTGGCCCGCTGGCGATCGCATTTGCGCTGATCCTCACCTTCGTGCTCATTCGCACGATTCTCACCCCGATTCGAGACGTCAACGCGCAATTGGCAGAGATCGCATCGGGTGACGGGGACCTCACGAAGCACATCTCGATCAAAAACAACGACGAGATCGGGGACCTCGCCGCTTCGTTTAACGGCATGGTCGACAACTTGCGAGGACTGGTCGCGCAGATCAGCGAAAGTGCCGAGCAGGTGGCGTCCTCCGCAGAAGAGTTGAACGCTTCTGCAGATTTGACCAAGCAAGCGACCGAGCAAATCTCCGGCACGATTCTCGAAATTGCCGAAGGGGCGGACCACCAAGTGCGCAGCGTCGGGGATTGCGCGCAAGAGATGGACCAGATGTCGTCGGGGGCGCAACAGATCGCGTCGAGTGCGAACCATGTTTCGCAGATGGCGAACCAGACTTCGGAAATTGCCACCGTCGGCAATCGGGCGATTCGGTCGGCGATTGACCAGATGAACTCCATTCATTCGACGATTGAAGACCTCTCCGGCGTCGTTCAGAAACTCGGTCAGCGTTCGGAGCAGATCGGCAATATTATTGAAGTGATCACCGCGATCTCCGCACAGACCAACCTCCTCGCACTCAACGCCGCCATTGAAGCGGCACGGGCCGGGGAGCAAGGACGCGGTTTTGCGGTCGTCGCCGATGAAGTTCGCAAACTCGCCGAACAGTCCAGCGCGTCGGCGCAAGAGATCGGGGAACTGATCCGTGCGATTCAAGAGGAGACGGGACTTGCGATGACCTCGATGGAAAAAGGCACGCAGGAAGTCACGGTGGGGATCAACGTGGTGAACACGGCGGGGGCCTCGTTTGAGCAAATCTTCGAAGCGGTCAACGATGTGGCGTCCCAGATTCGCGAAGTTTCTGCGGCGTCGCAACAGATGTCGGCAGGGACCTCGCAAGTGGTGCAGCAATTCGAGATGATTTCGCAAGTGGCAGAGGGCGCTGCGTCCGGCACGCAGAATGCCTCCGCCGTCGCGCAAGAGCAGTTGGCGTCGATGCAAGAAATTGCGAGTTCGGCGTCCAGTCTGGCCCATCTCGCCGACGAATTGCAAGAGTTGGTCGGAAAGTTCAAATACTAGAACAGGAGAACCGTGTGCCGGAGGGCGCATGGTTCTTTTTTTTAAACCTTCTCATTTACGAACGGCTCAAAACATCGTATTTAATTAAAAAGGTTTCAAGTTAACCCATGTCGAAGGAGATTTAGAAATTTTGGGCCTGAAACTTTGGGGGGTACTTGGGGATATGAACATCAAGAAAAAACGGCGTTACTCCTTGCGCGTGCGCATGGTGATTTGGAACGGCATTGTCGTGGTGTTGCTGCTCTTGATCGGGTGGAGGTGTTACCAGCACTTCACGAGTCTGGAACATCTGGAAGGAACGGTCGTGGAGCAGTTGCAGCCAAAGTCCAAGGCGGCCGAGGGGTTGGTCGTCGATCTCGCCGCGATGCAGAACTCGGTGCGCGGGTATCTGCTGTCCGGTCGAGAGGATGCGTTGGCAGGTTATGAAGCGGCCGTCGGCAAGTTGCACCAAGACATGGAGGTCGTGCGCTCCGGGGAGTTGGGTCATGAGGGGATCCAACAACTGGTGGAGTCGAACCTCCTCCCGAAAGTCACAGCTCTGCAAAGCAAGTTGGACGCTGAGGTTCAACAAGCCCGCGGCGGGCATCTCGACGCGGCGCGTGCTGACAGTTTGACGGTCGATGCGGACGTGGAGAGCCTTCGCACGGAGAGCAACAAGTTGCTCGCGGAGTTCGCCAAGATCAACGCTGCGACGTGGGCGGACGGGCAACAAGCGATTGCCGATGCGAAGGGGTGGATTTTCTACGGAGGGGCAAGTGCGGTACTTTCGGCGGTGCTGGCGATCTTCGTGTTCATTCGCACGGTGCTGGGCCCGTTGCGCGAGATCAACTTGCAGTTGGTGGAGATCGCCGAGGGCGATGCCGACTTGACGCGCAAGTTGAACGTCAACCACAACGACGAAATCGGCGATCTCGCCGGCTCTTATAACAAAATGACGGAAAAACTTCGCGGCCTCATCTCCCAGATTCGGGTCAGCGCCGATCAAGTGTCGGTCTCGTCGGAGGCGTTGACGACGACCGCATCGGTGACGACGGCGGCGACCGAGCAAATTTCGTCGACGATCCAAGAGATTGCCGATGGCGCGGAACACCAAGTCGAGAGCGTGGGGGCGTGTGCCCAAGAGATGGAGCTCATGTCGATCTCTTCGAAGCAGATTGCCCGCAACGCAGGCCGTGTCTCGGAGATGGCGCAACACACGTCGGAGATTGCGCGGGCGGGCAATGAGTCGATCCGTTCGGCGATTGACCAGATGACATCGATCCACACGACGATTGAAGGGCTGTCCGGTGTCGTGCAGAAACTGGGCGAGCGCTCCGAACAGATTGGCAACATCCTCGGGGCGATCACGGCGATTTCAGCGCAGACGAATCTGTTGGCGTTGAATGCTGCGATTGAAGCGGCACGCGCCGGCGAGCAAGGACGCGGATTCGCGGTCGTAGCAGATGAAGTGCGCAAATTGGCGGAGCAATCAAGTCGGTCGGCGCAGGAGATCTCCGGTTTGATTCAGGCCATTCAAGAGGAGACGACGCTGGCGATCTCTTCGATGGAGTTGGGAACGGAGGAAGTCACCGTCGGGATCGGCGTGGTGAACGAAGCGGGGGAGAAATTTCAGCAGATCTTGGAAGCGGTCACGCAAGTTGCCGAACGCATCCAAACGGTCTCCACCGCCTCCGACCAAATGTCGGACGGCACCACGCATGTCGTTCAGCAATTCGGACGCATCTCCCAAGTCTCGACCAGCGCCGCCGCAGGGACGCACAACGTCTCCGCCGTCGCCCAAGAACAACTCGCTTCTATGAAAGAAATCGCAGGTTCCGCCTCCTCGCTCTCCTCGCTCGCCGAGGAGTTGACGATGTTGGTCGACAAGTTCAAGTTCTGATCCACGAAAAAAAAAACACCCTGACGCGTCGGCGTACAGGGTGTTTTTTTTTCGCAATCCTTATTGATTCTGCTTGGCGTGTTCCTTCTCCAGCACGAACAGCATGCCTTGCGCGTTCAAGCGAATGTCGAGTTCGATCCCGCTGAGATCGTGGACGTGGTGCCCGTGCTCGGCAAGATCTGCGCGGATGTACTCGCGAATTCGTTCCGCCAAGTCTTCCCACGGAAGGCCCGGTCGGAACATCTCGCGGGAGAAAGCGTCGTAGTCGGCGACCGTCTTGAGCGTTCGTTCAAACGCATACGTTGCCGGTTCCGTCACACCGAAATGCGTGTGGTAGATTCGTTTCGCATGAAGCTTCTGCAAACGCTCGACCGTCTGGAACACCGCGTCACGATCAAACTCCGACGGCGACGTGGACGGGAACAAGCAAGCGAAATCCCAGCCCGTCAACTCCGGCACATAGCGGATGCTCACCGTGTCGCCGGTGAAGATCCCCTCTGAGCCGCTGTCGTGAATGGAGCAATGATGTCTCGCGTGGCCCGGCGTGTCATAGAACGTCAACGTCCGTCCGCCGAGATCAAGCGTCTCGCCGTCCGCAAGTGCCAGAACTCGTTCCTCCGGCACCGGCAAGATCGTGCCGAAGATGCGCTCCAAGTCTTCTCCATACACGGCACTCGCACCGGCGATCAACCGCGTCGGGTCGATCAGATGGCGTGCCGCACGCGGGTGGCAGACCACCGTCGCGTTCGGAAACTGCGGCAAGATGTAGCCCACACCGCCGGAGTGGTCGAGGTGGATGTGCGTCACGATCACATAGTCGATGTCGGTCGGTTGCAACCCCATCGCCGCGATGTTGTCGAGAATCGTCTGGGCTGCGTGGGAAGAACCGACTTCGATCAGCGCGGTTTTGCTCTCTCCGCGCACGATGTACGCGCCGGTGCGGCCTTTTTCACCCGATTCTTGCAGGTCGATCAGGCTGACACCAAAACCCAAGTCTTGCGGAGTGTTCGTCATAGAAGTCACCTCATTATGCGTCAAAACGCGAACTGGTCATATCGATCGAGGCTCCGTGCTTGATGCGCGGAGCACTGGCGGGCAACAAGGAATTGTCCACTTCCTCAGGTCGTGCCGTGTAGCGCGAGATGTTCAACAGGATGCCCATCATAAACAGCTTTAAGAGCAACGACGTCCCGCCGTACGAGATGAACGGAAGCGGGACCCCGATGACCGGCAGCAGTCCGGTAACCGAACCGATGTTGAAAAAAACAGCCATCGCAATGACGGACGTGATCCCGATTGCCACCAACTGGGCGAATTTGTCCTGCACCGTCAGCGCGATGTGAATGCCGCGCCAGATGACGACGCCGTAGAGCACGATCAGGAACAGTCCGCCGAACAAGCCCCACTCCTCCGAGAAAATCGCGAAGATAAAGTCGGTATGAGCTTCCGGCAAGTACGAGAACTTCTCAATCGAGTGTCCCAAGCCGCGTCCCATCCAACCCCCGGTCGAGATGGCAAACAGAGACTGCACGATCTGGTAGCCGTCACCGTCCATATGCTTGAACGGGTCCATGTACGACCAGATTCGTTCCCCGCGATAGCCCATCAGCGCCAGCGGCACCGAGGTCACGACGGCGAGCAAGGCGGTGTTGCGCAAGTGCTTCCAAGGCACGCCCGCGACGAACATGATCAGGAACGGACCTCCTGCAAACGTGATCGCCGTGTCCATGTCCGGCTCTGCGATGATCAGGACGAAACCGACCACCACGAGGATAATCGACGGCCAAAAAGAGGCTTTCGGGTCGGCGACCCGGTCGCCTTTTTTCGTGAGCAGGTAGGCGAGGTAGAGGTTGATCGTGATCATCGCAATCTCCGTCGGTTGGAACGAGAACGGCCCGAGGCCGATCCAACGGTTCGCTCCGTTGACGTTCGTGCCGACTCCCGGAATCAAGACCAGAAGCAGCAGGAGATAGGTGACCAAAAGCATGGGACGCGACAACTTGTACCACAACTTGTACGGCGTGTTCATCGCAAACAACATCCCGAACAGCCCCATGACAAAAAACATGAGTTGGCGCAGAAAATAATAGTCAGGCGTGTCTTGCGTCTTGTACGCATAGATCGCACTGGCACTATAGACGGCCACCAACCCGATTAACGACAACAGGATTACGACGAGGAACAGTACGAAGTCAGGGCGGTGTTTTGTTACTTTCATGCATGGCCTCCAGATTGTTCATGTCTTACCAGTACTTCGACATCCGAACCGACAACCCTTTTGAAATCTGCTATAATAACGGAAGTTCGAAATGAGCAGAAAGGGACCTACACGCGATGAATGATCTAAAATTGAACCCGTCGCCCGAGTTTGCGGAAGCGTGGGCTCGTTCCCGTTCGTATGGGATCGATCCGAACGCATTTCCCTCCGTTCTACCCGTCCCGGCTTCTGACTTGCAACAGCGCATCTTTGCGAACCGACTTTTGCTGGAATCGGCGCTTCCTTATATTGATCACCTCTACCGTACCGTGGAAAGCGAGTGCATCGTCGCCGTTTGTGACGTTGACTCCGTTCTGCTTGCCACGCGCGGAGAACGCTTGCCTGATGAAATTTTGAAGCAGCATACAACGCCCGGCATGTGCTGGTCGGAGCCCATTTTCGGAGCCAATGCCCTGGGCACGGCGATCGCCGAAAATCGTTCGGTCCACATCGTCGGCACCGATCATTATCTGACCGACTTGCACGGGATGTCTTGCGCGGCGTCTCCGCTCCATGACGAGCATGGAACTGTCATCGGAGCGCTCGCGATTGCCGCGTACAAGACGGAGCACAGCCCGTATATGCTGGGAACCGTCCTCTCGATCACGCATGCCATCGAGAAAGCGATGATTTTGAAATCGCAACATTACCGTACGTTGCTTTTGCAAGAGAAAATCACCGAAACGTCCAACCATCTCATCTTGATCACAGACGCGAAGGGCAACATCGTACACCGCAACCAGGCGGCCGAGCTTATGATGCCGGTCGCAGGAGCTCCACGGCTGCAAGACCTTTTTTCCGAAAAAAGCGCTCCGGTGGTCGCGTTGCTGGAACAGTGCGACCTGACCGACTTTCATGAAAAACTCCTCCACCCGGTGACGGGGGCGGAGTGTCATCTGTTTTGGGATGCCCGCTGGGTCATCGACCCGATGGTGCAGCAGACGACGTTGTTGCTGGTCGGACGTGACATGACCCGCTATGTCCGCATGGAGCATAACTTGCGCCAATCGGAGCGCTTGTCCACGATGGGCATGTTCGCCGCCCAGATTGCACACGAAATTCGCAATCCGGTCGCCGTGATCAAATTGGCGATGCAATTGATGCTGGGGCAGGAAGATTTTTCCGAAAAGTCGGAGAAAAAAGGGCAGATGATCTTACGGGAAATCTCCCGCATCGAAGGTCTCGTCAACCACTTCCTCGACATCTCGCGCCCGCAGAATCCCGATTTCAAGGAGTGCGACATCATCGAACTCTTGAGAAGTACGTGCAATCTCATGCAAGGTGTGTTCCGAGAAGCGAACTTGCGGCTGGTGGAGAACTATGAGGAAGTCGGCCTCCTTCGTGCCGATTGCGATCAATTGCATCAAGTCATCCTGAACTTGTTCAGAAACGCCATCGACGCAACGCCTGCAGGCGGCGAGATCGAGTTGACGGTCAAGCGCCCGGAGGAGGAGCCTGACTTTGTCGTGATCGAAGTTCGGGACACGGGTCAAGGGATTCCGGAGGACCGTTTGCAAGACATTTTCGAGCCGTTTTACACGACGAAAAGCAAGGGCACCGGACTCGGTCTGCACAACTCCAAAGCGATCATTGAGGCGCACGGAGGAGACATGGAGATTGAGAGCGAGATTGGGCGGGGCACGCGCATTTCGATTTGGTTGCCCATGTGTCCCGAGGAAGCTATACTAGACTAGAATCGTAGTTTGATTGATTGGAAGGGGATTCCGCACATGAGCGAAACTTTCGATATCAAAGCGCTGTTGAAGCGCACCAAATTGAATCCGGTACAAAAAATGGGCTTGACCTCCCGTTTCAAAGAACGTGCATTCCCGGCTCCGGCCGAGTCTGACAATGTCTACGAAGTGGCGTTCGGTCAGAACATCATCTACATCCGTGCAGCTGAGGGCGGCCTCGTGCCGGATGAGATGGACACCGTGGCGGACGTGCTGCAACGCGCGCGCAAAAACGAGCAGAAAGCCATGCTCGACATGCTCGTCGTGATCCAAGTCTTCCCGCTTGCGCCGGATACCGTGGCCACCCTCATCGAGGAGTGGAAGGAAAACGGCGTGGAATCCAAGTTGGTCGGCGGCCCGGCATTGGCTGCGGCAACAGAGTAATGCTTGGGGCACGCTTCTGGACATAGTAAAAGCATGCAGTGATGCATGCTTTTTCTTGCGTACACGACATAGATTGTCCAGGAGGGTCCCGAGATGCGTAAATTCATGTGGATGATGTTGTTGTCTGTCTCATCTGTGCTGGCGATCTATCTTGCGGGAGAATGGTTCAATACTCTCTTGCCGGACTGAGGACGGCCGAGTTGCTTTTTTGATATCGATGGGGTGATTTCGATCGAACATTGGTTGCAGTTCCTCGACCATTATGGGTACCTAGGGCTGTTTATCTTGTTGTTGCTGGGGATTGTAGGGATTCCTCTGCCGGATGAAACGTTGCTTTCGTTCGTCGGAGTGCTTGTTCATAAAGGGCATATGAATTTCTGGGGTGTTTTGGCCGCGGCGGTGCTTGGCAGCATCTGCGGCATCACGCTCAGTTATCTGATCGGTCGTTTCGTCGGGTACGGGGTCGTCACCAAGTTTGGACGATTTCTGCATTTGACGGAGGAGCGGTTGCTCAAAGTGGAGCGCTACATGGAACGCTACGGGCGGGTCATGTTGTTTTTTGGCTATTTCGTGCCGGGGTTCCGTCATGTGACGGCGTTGACCGCCGGTGTGACGCAGATGAAGTTTCGAATTTTTGCTCCGTTTGCGTACCTGGGCGCGCTGGTGTGGGCGCTGACTTTTTTGTTGCTCGGAAGCTTTGTGGGGCATCGGTGGCGGCAGATTGAAGGAATCGTGTACCCGTTCCGCTATTGGATCGTCGTGGTCGTTTTGCTTTCTCTGTTGGCGCCGATTCTCTATCGCGTGATAAGAAAGCGACGTTTGGCAAAACTAACCTCTCAAGGTGTACCACCCGAACCGAAGGAGTGAATTCCATGTCAGTGAGCTTCCGATCTTTCTCCGTGAACGTACACAGCCCCCACTTGCCGATCAAGGAAGTGGCGTTGAAGGAGTGGGCTGTCTGCATCGAAGCGATTGCCGCGGGCGATCAGATCGTCTTGATTCGCAAGGGCGGCATCACGGAAGAGACGCGGGAATTCCGGTTGGAGGAGCAGTCGTTCTACCTCTATCCGACGTATGAGCATCAGCGTGCCGACCTGATCAAACCCGCGTATAAAGACGTGATCGCCAAAACCCTCGAAGGTCGCGAACTGCCGCCCAAACTCGTGACGATTACGCACGTTGGACATGTGACCGACGATATCGTGATCAAGGACGACGTGGAACTGCTCAAAAAGTTCGACGCTTACCATGTGATGACGCAGAATTATGCAGAAGAGCGTCTGAACTGGCAAGGAGACCGCCCTCTGCACATCTTGCTCCTGCGTGCGTACCGTCTGACGGAGCCGAAGACGATCAACGTCGAGGACGAGTACATCGGATGCAAGTCGTGGCTCACTTTGGCGAATCCGATCCAGGACACCGACTTGGAGCCGGTGATTCCGACTTCGCAGTACGAGGCCCAACGAGAAGAGATCTTGCGTAGCATCGGGCTTTGGCATGAACAAGACCCGCGCAACGCGCACGACGCTCACTGAGAGGGGGGCTCGGGATGTTTATCGGCATCTTGGCGACGTTGATTTTGATCGGCATCGTGATCGGCCAAGTTCGCGAGTCGAAAAAAAGCGGCCTGCTGTCCCTCGCACGCGTTGCATACGAAGAGCGTGCCGTCCGCTACGAAGGGCCCGTCACGTACTTGCGCGGTCCTTGGGAGGACGTGGAGGCGGGGGCGAGGTTGTACCTGTCTGTGCTGGACGGCGTCGTCTGCTTGGTTTCGCCGCAGAAGCGAATGCTGGCTTTGGAAGGTGCAGAAGTGGCGGGTCTGGAACTGGCAGACCCTCGCGAAGCCGTGTTGACGCTTCGGGGAGCAGACACGGAAGTTTCGGTGAAAGCGCATCCAGAACGCGCACAGATGATCGCGCGTACGATCTAGGGATGTTTCGGGAGAGAGAAACGGGGGAGACTCATGGGGGATCGCAAGAGCAAGATCAAGCCCTACTTGGACCTGCCGCGTCCGATGGTACTTGCACACCAAGGCGCATCCGGCCACGCGCCGTCGAACACGCGCGAGGCGTTTCAGTTGGCGGTGCAGATGGGGTCCGATGCGTTTGAAACGGACATTCACATGACGAAGGACGGGCATGTGGTGCTCAGTCATGACGAGACGGTCGACCGTTTGACCGACGCTCGCGGGTGGATTCGTGACAAAACGCTGGCCGAGCTCAAGGAGATCGATTTCGGCTACAAGTTCACGCTGGACGGGGGGCGGACGTTCCCGTTTCGAGGCAAGGGCGTGAGTATTCCGACGCTTGAGGAAGTGTTGGAAGAGTTTCCGGGCATCCGCGTGAACATGGACATCAAGCAGAAGACCCCGCCGATGGAGATGGCGCTGGTGGAGACGATCAAGCGTTTTCGCGCGCAGGAACGGGTGTTGGTGACGTCGTTTCACAGCGTGACGATGAACCGCTTCCGAAAGCTCGGGATGAGCCATGTCGCGACGTCGGCCAATACGCGCAACATGGTGGAGTTCATCTGCTATTGGCGCTGCGGGATGCAGAAATTCTACAAGCCGCCGGTCGATGCGTTTCAAGTTCCGGTTTCGCAGTATGGAATCTCGGTTGTCACACCGCGCTCTGTGCAGATTGCGCATGAGCATGGAGTGAAGGTCCACGTTTGGACGATTAACGACGAGGACGAGATTCGCAAGTTGCTCTCGTGGGGCGTGGACGGGATCTGCAGCGACTACCCGGATCGCGTCGTGAACGTGATGCGCGAGATGGGGTTGTGGGATCGCGAGTAACGTCCGGGGCTGTCGGGGGATTTCTCCCGACAGCCCTTTTTGATACAATGGATTCAGAATGTTACGTCATGAGGTGACGAAATGACCTTTTTTATGTTGATGGTTTTATTGATCGGTTATATCGTGGGTTCGACTCCGTTTGCGTTTTTGGTGTCTAAGAGTCGAGGCGGGAACATCTTTGAGCAAGGCAGCGGCAATCCGGGTACGGCGAACACGCTGGCGATGTACGGCAAGAGTGCGGCGATCACCGTCCTGATTTGCGACATCCTCAAGGGCTTCCTGCCGACGCTGATCGTCTTGTTGATTACGGACGATCAAGTATTGGCGTTCTGGACGGCAACAGGGACGGTGCTCGGGCACGCCTTCTCGTTCTACACCGGATTCCGCGGCGGGAAAGCGCTGGCGACGGCGGGCGGGTCTTTGTTGGCACTGTATCCGATTCCGATCATCGTGGTTGTGGCAGCATACGTGTTGTTGGTCTTGTTGATTCGCTACATCGTCGTCGCGACGACGATTGTGATCTTCGGGGCGGTTGCGTTCTTTCTCTGGATCGACCAGCCGCTGGGGAGTTCGCTCGCGCTGCTGGTGATGGTGGCGGGGATTCTCTATCGCCATCTCCCGAACTGGGAGCGCATCTACTTGCGCAACGAACCGAAGATCGGGAACAAGGTAGAAGAGATTCACTTGGAGCGTCTGTCCAAGGAAAAGCAAGCGATGATCAAGGTTGTGTATTGGATTGTGGCGATTGCGTTCCTCGCGGTCGTCTACTGGGTGAAGGCATAAAAAAACCCCGCGTCTACAGCAGACGCGGGGTTTTGCTTTCTCGAGATTGGTAGGTGCTCGCTTTCCAGAAGAACAGGGAAGCGAGGAGCAGGGCGATCGGCATAACTGCGAACGCCGTGGTCAGGGAGAACTTGTCGGAGATGAAGCCGACGATGACCGGGCTGGGGATGTCGCCGAGCAAGTGCATGGTGAACATGGCGAGTGCATTGGCGGTGTTCCAGACGCTCGCATCGGTCACGTCGAAAATCAAGGCGGCCGCGACGCCGACGTGCCAGAGCATGAAGAACGCGGAGAGGAAGAACAGCGGCAGGCTGTGGAAAATCAAGCCGATCCACAAGCAGATGGCCGATGCGGTCATGGAGAGAACCAGCGTGTAGGCACGGCCTCTTTTGTCGCGTTTCTGCCAGAAGTCTGCCACCCAGCCTCCGATGGGAGCTCCGAGCAGGCCGGCTCCGACTTGGAGGGCTCCGGCGAGCATCGTGGCCGTACCCAGTTCGTAACCGAGTTCTCGTTGGAAGAAGGTCGGGACGAACAGCACAATCGCTCCGAATGCAAAGGAGATGCCTGCATAGCCGAGTGCGACCCAGAAGAACGCTTTGTTTTTCAGGAGCGTGCCGAGTTCGCTGAGTTTGAATTTGGGACGAGTCGGCGTGTTGGCCGGTTTTTGCAAAGGCAGTTTCCAGGCGAAGTAGGCGAGGAGGAGACCCGGAACCCCGACGAGGAAGAACGCCCACTGCCAGCCGAACTGCGTTCCGATCCAACCTCCGAGCATGACCCCGATGGCTCCTCCGATCGGCATGCCGAGGTTGAAGAGGCCGAGGATGCCGGAACGTTTGCCCTCCGGATACGCTCCCGAGAGAATCGTACTCGCGGTCGAGACGTACGCCGCTTCCCCAACCCCGACGAGTGCGCGGAAGACGAACAGCGAAGCGAAGGACCAAGCAAGAGCGGAGGACACCGTCGCGACGGACCAGACCGCGACTCCGATCGCCGCCACTTTGTGCGGCATCCAGCGGTCCGACCAAGCGCCGAAGGGGATGGCGGTGAGGGAGTACGTAATCATGAAGGCGGTGCCGAGTAAACCGAGGGCGGCGTCTGTCAGGGAGAAGTGGTCCTTGAGAAGCGGGAGGACGCCGGAGACTACTTGACGGTCGACATAGTTGATAATGTTCATGAAAAGGAACAAGAGCAGAATCTGAGAGGGACGGACCTTTGGAGTGGTACTCATGGTTCGATCTCCTTTTTGTGAAATCGTTTTCTTGTAGTGTACCACGGAGAGGGAGAAGTTGGATATGTTTTGGTGGTCATGGAATCTTTACCAAAACTTGATTGGGAGTTTACATTGGCTTCTTACAATGAAGGGAGGGTAAGGGAAGGAAGGGTTTCTATATGGAAGGAAGCCGCGGTTGGTTTGCAAAATGGTTGGAGCGCGGACGCTCCGCAGAGGGCGAGCGTGGTAGTGTGGTGCGCGAGGTGATGAAGCATCATCCGCTTGCCAAACGCATGAAGAAAATACTTCAAGAACGACAGCAGATCGTGTTCCTCTATCTCGACATCGTGCAGTTCGCCGAGTTGGAAAAGAGGGTCGGTGAGCGCACGGCGGGGGACTTGTTGCAGTTGGTCGAATCGTGCATCCGCCGAGTGAGTTTGCGAATGTTTTCGGAGGAGAGGTTGATCGACGTCGAGAATTTTTGGGGCGACGATTTCTTGATTTGTTTCAGTCAGAGTCCGGGGGAGACCCGCAGGTTGTATGAGGTGGCGACAGATGTTCGGTTGGAGATCGTGCGCGAAGTCAATGCCAATCGACCTGTGTTGTTGTCTTCTCCGATTGATTTGCATATTGGATACGCAGCGCTGGACAATTCGGGGAAGGCGTTGGATCGTCAGCTGTACCAGACGATCAAGTCGGCCGTTCGCATGGCGAGGAAAAAGGCTGTGGGTGGCGATGAGAATCTGTACGAGTTTCGCGATCTGTTGATGAACCGGCAGATTGAGGCGCATTTTCAACCGATCATTTCGTTTGATTCGGGCGAGCCTCTGGGGTGGGAAGCGTTGGCGCGCGGACCCAAGGGGAGTCGGTTTGAGCGGCCGGATACGCTGTTTTCGTTTGCGGAGGAGGCGGGGGAGTTGTTCGCGCTGGAGAAAGTCTGCCGCGAGCGGGCGATTGAGCGGGCGCAGGAGTTGCCTCGGGGGGCGAAGCTTTTTTTGAATATCAATCCGCGGACGTTGGATGATCCTCGATTTACGAAGGGGGAGACGAAGCGGCTGTTGGATTTGTACGGGTTGTCGCCTTCGAACATCGTGTTTGAGATTACGGAGCGGCATTCGATTCAGGATTACTCGGCGTTTCGCAAGACGTTGGAGCATTATCGGCAGCAGGGGTATTTGATTGCGGTGGATGATGCGGGGGCGGGGTATTCGTCGTTGCAGTCGATTGTTGAGTTATGTCCTGATTTCATCAAAATGGACATGTCGTTGGTGCGGGATGTTCATAACGACCCTGTGAAGCAGGCGCTGTTGGAGGCGTTTGTGACGTTGGCGGGGAAGATTCGCTGCAAGATTATCGCGGAGGGGATCGAGAAGGAGGAAGAGGTCAAGACGTTGCTTGCTCTGGGGATTGATTTTGGACAAGGGTTCTTGCTGGGACGTCCTCATGCGATCATCGCCTCCTCTGTTCCTCAAGGGGTGCTCGGGCAGATTGAACGCAAGCGGGTGGAGCGCGTTCTGTTGTCCAGCGGGTCGATGTTGCAGATCGGGACGATTGCGACTCCGACTTATGTGATGCCTTCGACCGCTACGGTGAAGGATGTGCATGAGTTGTTGGAGAACCGGAGGCAGCTTACTTCGGTGGTCGTGGCTGAGTTGGGACGGCCATTGGGGTTGATTACGAGGGACCATTTGTATGCAATGCTCGGGTCGCAGTATGGGGTTCCTCTGTATTACAAGCGGTCGGTTCGGCAGGTCATGGATACGCATCCGTTGATGGTGGAACAGCATGTGATGATCGACGAGGTGTCTTCGCTGGCGACGGGGCGAAATAATTTGAAGCGGTATGATGATATTATCGTGACCGACGAAGGGGAGTACCGAGGGGTGGTTTCGGTGCAGACTCTTTTGGATGTCATGTCCAAGGTGAAGATTGAGATTGCGAAGTATGCCAATCCTTTGACGGGGTTGCCGGGGAATCTGCGCATCGAAGAGGAGCTTCGCACGCGGGTGAGGCGTGGGGAGGCTTTTTCGGTGTTGTATGTGGATTTGGATCATTTTAAGCGGTTTAATGATAGGTGCGGGTTTGAGCATGGGGATCAGATGATCTTGTTTTTGTCGCAGTTGTTGAGGCGGCAGTTGAGTCGATATGGGGGGGAGAGTGACTTCTTGGGGCATATTGGGGGGGATGACTTTGTGGTGTTCACTTCTTTGGAGCGGTGTGATTTGCTGGGGGAGGAGACGGTGAAGCTGTTCGGGCGGGCTGTGAGGTTACGGTTGCGGCAGTTGCTTCCTCCTGAGCAGATGGTTGGATTGTCGCTGTCCATTGCTGCGGTTGATGTGGCCGAGGATTGTGGGATGGACCCGACGGGGGTCGCAGAGCTGGCGGCCGAGATGAAGAGGGTGGCGAAGGTGGAAGTCGGGGATGTGTATGTGCGCGGGGTTGGTGGTGGGGGAGGTCGGGGGTCTGTGGAGCTGCTCCGGTAGAACTTTTGTTCTTTTGAATTAGTAAAGTCGTTATATGGTGAGAAAAAAGCTTCTAAAGTCGCAGCGTCCACAGACCCCCTCCCTCCCCAGCACAAACCCCCATTCCACGCTGATCTTAGATCTTTTAAAACGGGCTAGGCTTCCTAAGGAAGCCTGGGGTGGGACGAGGGGGGCGGCGTTTCCTGCGAGCGACTTTAGATCAGCGCTTTTCTGATCTACCGGAGCAAGAAGGAAATGCCGCCCCCCTCGCAACCTCGGACCCCCACCTACGTCCTTTGCTTTTTCTTTTTCCCCACCAACCGCCCCGTCCCCACACTCTCCTCCAACACAGGCGCTAACGGTTTCGCCAACGGAGCCCAATGCGACATGAAGAAATAGGCTACCGCCAAGACAATCCCCACGACGGCATACAGAATCCATGGCATGGCGAGAAAGTCTCGATCAACGGCGACTTGCATCAAACGCCCACCTCCGATATTGCCCAAGGCTTCACCGGCCCCGAACACGAAAGAGGCTACGCCAAAGTACGCCGAGATGGTTTCGGGCCGGGACAGATCAGAGACGATGGCGTCTGAAGTCGGCATGATCAACATTTCACCGATGGTGAAGAGGATGGCGCTGGCAAGCAAATGCCAGAATGAATGGCTGAACGCCACGGTTCCCAGCGCCACTCCGAGGATCAACATGCCCAGGGCCATCGCAGACAGCGGGTGCAGGTACTTGGTGAAGAGTTTGGTGGCGGTGCTTTGTGTGGCGATGAGCACGATGGATGTGATGGTCCAAATCATCCCGATGTTATGCGCTGCTTGAATTTGTTGGGCTCGTAATGGCAAGGCTAGTGAGAATTGAGTGAACAGTGCCCAGACGAAGATCGTCGCGAAGCTGAAGACGAGGAACGGACGGTCGGTGAACATGTCGCTGAATTTCGTTTTGGGAGCTTCGGGACAGTTTGCACCCACGCAGTCTTTCGTTAGGAGAAAGACATGCGCTACCGCGAGTCCGAGATAGACGAAGGCTGCTCCCGCAAAAAGTGATGCGCTGGATTGGTTGTGTAGGAAGGTTCCTAACAAGGGACCCACCGTGACGCCGATGTTGGCGGCGATGCCTCGGTAGGAGAAAGCTGTGGTTTTGTTGCCTTCGGTGACAGAGGATGCAATTCCGGCTTTCGCCCCGGGCATATAGAGCCCGCTACCCACTCCGGCGAGGAGGTTGGTCACGAAGAGGGCAATCCAAGAGCCCATCCAGATGAAGAGAGCAAGCCCAGCGGCTCGCATGAGGAGGCCGGCGATCATCGTCGTTTTTTTACCGAGTCGGTCGGCGATGAATCCGCCTGCGAGGGACCCGGAGAGGTAGGCGACGGAACCTGCTCCGAGGACGAGGCCGACGCGGGCAAGCGAGAGACCTTTTTCGGTGGAGAAGATGATGGAGAGATAAGGGAGGAGCATGTAGGTTCCTAAGTGTGTGAACAACACGCCCGCAAGTAACACCCAGACTTGGGTGCCAAGGCGTGGAAGGGTCATTGGCATGTTTGGATCACCTCTTCTATAAGTTGCCTAGAGGCGAAGCGGTCTAGTCACAGGACGTTCATTTGTAGGGGGAAGGGTTCTCCTGTATGATAGAAGACAGTCAAAAAGGAGGACTGACTTTCGTGTTCTCATCTTCGAATCCAACGTTTATCATTGCTTTTTTGGCAGGGCTCTTGTCGTTTGTGTCGCCCTGCGTGTTGCCGTTGTTTCCGTCGTATATGTCTTTTATCACCGGCGTTTCCTATGACCAGATGTATGGGGCCGAACGCGATACGCGTCTCGTTCGGAGAAAAGCTCTGGCTCATTCGTTGTTTTTTATTCTCGGCTTCTCGATCATCTTCGTGGCGCTCGGGTTTACGTCGGGTACGATTGGGACGTTTTTTCTCAACAATCAAGAGTTGATTCGCCGTGTGGGCGGGATTTTCATTGTGGTGATGGGTTTGTTTATGGCGGGGGTCGTCAAGATTGATTTCCTCATGCAGACCAAGAAGTTTCAGACTCGCAACAAACCGGTGGGCTATCTCGGCGCAATCGTGGTCGGTATCTCGTTTGCGGCCGGGTGGACTCCTTGTGTGGGTCCGATCTTGGCTTCCGTTCTGTTGATCGCTGCAACGAATCCGGTTTCGGGTGGCAGTTTGATGCTGTTCTACTCGCTGGGCTTTGCTGTTCCGTTCATTATCTTGGCGTATACGCTGGGGTCTGTGCGGTGGTTGCTGAAGTATTCGGAGATCATCTCGAAAATCGGCGGCATCGGCATGGTGCTGATGGGCATCTTGCTGATTACGAACGGGATGACGCTGATCACCCAATGGCTGCAACGTCTGTTTGGCGGGTGGATCGGTTTCTAATCGTGGGAGGGAAATGAGATGGCTCGTACCAAAAATCTCATCATCGGAGGCGTCGTTCTCATCGTGCTGGCGGGGGCCGCTTGGCTGACTACGTACAAGGGCGATACCAAGCAGAGCAACGGGGTCACCGATCCGGCAATGGCTGATCCCGCGCCGCAATCAGGCTATCGGGCTCCGGCTTTTGCTTTGGGGGCGCTGGATAGTGACAAAGTCGTCAAACTGGCCGATTTGCAGGGGAAGCCCGTGGTTGTGAATTTTTGGGCTTCGTGGTGCGGGCCGTGCCGGAGCGAGACGCCCGATTTGCAGGCGACGTATGAGAAGTATCGGGATCAAGTGAACTTCTTTGCGATTAATCTCACGTCGCAGGATGATCTCAAGAACGCTAACAAGTTCTTGCAGGAACTGCAGATTTCGGTGCCTGTGCTCAAGGACGTGGACGGTGCCGCTCAACTTGCGTACAAAGTGAATTCCGTTCCCACTACGTTTGTGATTGATCGCAAGGGCGTCGTTCGTGAACGTCGCGAGGGCGCACTCACCAAAATTCAGATGGACGGCATGGTTCAACGCACCATCGCCGCACAGAAAAGCTGACAGCCTCGCAGGAGGCCTGTCAGCTTTTTTTGGGAACCCAATACATGAACACTTGCTCATATGTTATCATATAGGTACATCAAGAAGGGGGCGTGAGAGCATGCAGACGAAGGAGACGACGACGGAAACCTGTTGCAACGTGATTCATGAAGAAACGGTGGCTCAGGTTCGAGCGGCCGGGTTGGAGGAACAGGAAGTCACCGACTTGGCGGCGATTTTTGCCGCGTTGGGCGATCCGACGCGCGTGCGCATCCTTCGGGCGCTCAGTGTCAGCGAGATGTGCGTATGTGACATTGCGGCGGCATTGGAAATGACCCAATCGGCAGTCTCCCACCAATTGCGGCTCTTGCGCAACATGCGAATCATCAAGCGTCGCAAGGCAGGGCGCATGAATTATTACAGTTTAGACGACGATCATATCCTCAGCCTGTTCGAAACCGGACTCCACCACGTTTCTCATAGATAACAAACCGTCAGAAAGGAGGGGAAGCAGTTGAGCGACCAAAGAAATTCACACGACCACGGACATTCGCACGAGCATGGACATTCACATGAGCATGGGCATTCACATGAGCATGGGCATTCGCATGACCACGGCCATTCGCACGACCATGAGCATTCTCATGCTTCTGACGACGAGCTTTTGGTTCTCTCTGGGGATTCATGCTGTTCTTCTGGTTCTTGCTGTGAGCCTGCGCAGGGCTTTGAGGAACTTACGATGCTTTCGGAGACTGCATCGGCCCCGGGGTCGGACTTGCAAGCGGGCGAGGCTCGCACGATTTTTCAGGTCGATGGCATGGACTGCGGGGAATGTGCCCGCACGGTGCAACGCGTTGTCAGCAAAATCGACGGTGTCCGCAACGTCGACGTCAATTTCAGCACCACCAAGATGACCATCATCCACACCTCCACCACAACGGAACTCCACACCATCGCCAAAGCCGTTACCCAAGTCGGCTACCAACCAACCCTGCTCGACACCACCCTCGAAGGGGAAAAAAGCGCCGCCCTCACCCAAGGTTCCCCGACGCGCAATCTACGTGCGATTCTCACCGGAATTTCCGGGGTCCTTCTCGCAGGTGGGATGGCTCTCGACTACAGCAACGTCAGCCCGTCCGTTGCTCTGTTTCTGTATGTGCTCGCCATCCTAACAGGCGGATTCTACGCCGCTCGTGCCGGACTGTTCGCACTCAAATCGTTTACGCTCGACATGAACTTCCTCATGACCGTTGCCGCCATCGGGGCTGCTGCAATTGGACAATGGTCGGAGGGGGCCACGGTTGTATTTTTGTTCGCAGTCGGCAACTGGTTGCAAGCTCGCACGATGGAGCGCACCCGCCGCTCGATTCGCGACCTCATGAACTTGACACCCAAGCAAGCGCTTGTCCGTCGCAACAACCAAGAAATGATTCTGCCACTTACGGAACTGCGTGTCGGCGATATCTTGATCGTTCGTCCGGGAGAACGAATCCCGATGGATGGCATCCTCACCGACGGCTCGTCGCACGTCAACCAAGCGGCTGTCACCGGGGAGTCGATTCCCGTTTTCAAACAGCCGGGCGACACTCTCTATGCGGGTTCGCTCAATGAACAGGGCGCTTTTGAATTCCGTGTCACCAAACGGGTGGAGGACTCCACGATTCAACGCATGATTCACATGGTCGAAGAAGCGCAATCACAAAAAGCGCCGTCTCAACAATTCGTCGACCGCTTTGCTACGTATTACACGCCGATCGTCGTTTTGTTGGCGGTCTTGATTGCGATCGTACCGCCGCTGGTTGGACTTGGCAATTTTCATGAGTGGCTGTATCGGGCGCTGGTTTTGCTCGTCATCGCCTGCCCGTGCGCACTGGTCATCTCAACCCCCGTCTCCATCGTGGCGGCCATCGGCAATGCGGCACGAAACGGCGTGCTGATCAAGGGCGGTGCCATTCTCGAACAGACAGGTCGAGTCAAAGCCATCGCGTTTGACAAAACGGGCACACTCACCCAAGGCAAGCCGCGTGTCGTGCAGATCGAGTCGTTTGGCAGCTTGGCTCCCGACCGCATACTGCCTGTGGCGGCGGCGCTCGAATCGCGTTCGGAACACCCGCTGGCCCGAGCCATCGTCGCCCATTTCCAAGAACTCGACCCAAACCCGTTGCCCACCGTCCAAAACTTCCAAGCCCTCGCAGGCAAGGGAGCCCAAGGCATCGTCGACGGAAATCTCTACTATATAGGAAGCCCCTCATGGATCGCAGAAACCCAAGCATCGAATGAAGCCCATGCTTCAAGTGAAGCCATTGCTTCAATAGAAACCAATGCTTCAAGTGAAGCCAATGCTTCAAGAGAAACCAATGCCTCAAGAGAAACCAATGCTTCAAGAGAAACCAATGCTTCAAGAGAAACCAATGCCTCAAGAGAAACCAATGCCTCAAGAGAAACCAATGCCTCAAGAGAAACCAATGCTTCAAGTGAACCCAAAGTTTCCTATTATGCAAAGCAAGGATCCGCAGGAGCCGTATCTACCCACCAAGACCTCGGTCGTACGGTCGTCCTTCTCGCGGATGAACACGGGGTTCACGGTTTGATCGCCATCGCAGACGTGCTCCGTGACGAGAGCGAATCCACTCTGCAACAACTTCGCTCCGCCGGCGTCTCACACACGGTGATGCTGACCGGCGACAACCAGCGTGTTGCAAACAGCATGGCCTCACGCCTCTCGCTGGACGATGTGCAAGCCGAACTGCTCCCCGAGGACAAACTCGGTCGCATCCAAGCTCTGAAAAAACGCTTCGGCTCCGTCGCGATGGTCGGCGACGGGATCAACGACGCCCCGGCCCTTGCCGCAGCTGACATCGGCATTGCAATGGGAGGCGCCGGCACCGACGTCGCCCTTGAGACCGCCGACATCGTGCTGATGTCTGACGATCTGCACCAATTGCCCAACGCCTTCGCCCTCAGCCGCCGCGCTCTCGGCGTGATCAAACAAAACATCTGGTTCTCGCTCGGCGTCAAACTCGTTTTCCTCGCCCTGACGCTCGTCGGTCTCTCCAATCTCTGGATGGCCGTCTTCGCCGACACCGGAGCTGCGCTGATCGTCATCGCCAACGGCATGCGTTTGATGCGCTACAGGTTTAAAAAGCAGGACAACTAACGTACAATGAAACGTATTCACCTTAGAGGAGGACCTATTGCGATGAAATTTACGCACCTGGCCGTCGGCGCGCTGTCTGCCTCGATGATGCTGCTTGCCGGTTGTACCGCAACGAATTCCGCGAATAGCAACGGAAGCGGCGTGGCCGATCAGCCTGTCGCACAACTGACCCAACACCAACACCAAGTCGCAAACGGTGATATCCAAGAGGAGACCAAGTCTCTAACCGACCTACCGACTTTTCTAACCAACGCCGATCCCAAGATCGTGACCGCCTACAAAACGGCCGCCGCGAACAAAGACCTCGTAAAGCAAATGCCGTGCTACTGCGGCTGTGGTCAAAGCGCCGGACACATGAGCAACTTGTCCTGCTTCATCCATGAAGTCAAGCCCGACGGCACCGTCGTCTGGGACGATCACGGCACCCGTTGCGACACCTGTATGAACATCACGCTCGAGTCGGCGCAGATGAAGCAGTCCGGCAAGACCGTACTCGACATTCGCCAGTACATCGACAACAAATACAAAGAAGGCTACGCACAACCCACGCCGACCCCCATGCCACAAGCCTAACATAGGAAAAAAGGACCCCTTCCCACGCGGAAGGGGTCCTTTTTTTGTTCAAAAAATTATCAAACTATATCAAAAACACTATTGAAATACGATATCTATCCATAATATAATAAATTTACAGAACATAGGGAGGTTTTACAATGAAAAAGAAACTGATCGCAATCGTCGCCGCAGCGATGACCCTGACCACGCAAGTGGCAATGGCAGACACCGGAATCGCAACGATCTCGGCAGGTTCCGAAGTCAACACCGTTACCACCGCATCCGTATCTCTCGCAGTGCCGCTCTACAGCCAATCCGGCCAAACTTGGAGCAGCCAAACGATGCAATCTTGCGCGGAAACCATCTCTGCAGCAGGTTGCACGTTGACTTCTGCTACCATGGTCTTCAAATATTACGGCGTTTCCATTGACCCGGGTCAAATGAACTCCAAGATGGGCGCTTCCGCTTGCCCGTTCGTCTACGGCGATGCCATCACGAAGGCAGGCGCCGGGATCGTCAACCACGTGACCACGTCCTCCCCGACCGCATGGAGCACCGTCTACAGCGCAGCGAAATCCGCTCTGGACGCAGGCCACCCGTACATCGTCGGCATGAACAAACCGGCCGGCGGCACGCACTTCGTCGTCATCTCCGGCTACGCAACCACCGGCGCATCTGCGTCCGACTTCACGATCAAAGACCCGGCAGGCGGCGTAACCCGCACCCTGAGCTACTACACCGGTCTGTCCTACACCCCGTACCGCGGTGTTGTATACTCCAAGTAATTTGAAGATGAGAAAAAGACAGCACATTCCTTCGGGTTTGTGCTGTCTTTTTTGCTTTTCTTTCTTACGGCTTCGCTGTATAGTTAGTAAGAATGATTTTTGTGAGAAAGGGGTTTCTCCTACCCATGAACATAAAGCAAGCGGATCGTTTGCAGTCTCTTCCGACGCAATTTTTTTCCACGATGGTGGCGAAAGTCAACGCTTCCATCGCAGCAGGGAATGACGTAATCAACCTCGGCCAAGGCAATCCGGACCTGCCGACGCCGCCGCACATCGTCGAATCGCTTCGCACCGAAGTGCTCGACCCGATTACGCACAAATACCCGCCGTTCTCCGGCATGATCGAACTCAAGATCGCCATCGCCCAATGGTACAAGTCTGAATTCAACGTCGACCTCGATCCGGCAACGGAAGTCGCGATCCTGTTCGGCGGCAAGACCGGCCTCGTCGAACTCCCGGTCTGCCTCTGCAACCCGGGCGACGCCGTGCTCGTCCCGGACCCGGGCTACCCGGACTACTGGTCGGGTGTGGCGTTGGCTCAAGCAGAGATGGTGATGATGCCGCTGCTCCGTGAGAATGCCTTCCTCCCGGACTACTCGCAGATTCCCAAGGACAAGCTCGACAAAGCGAAGATCATGTTCCTGAACTACCCGAACAACCCGACTTCGGCAACGGCTCCGCTTTCCTTCTATGAAGATACGATCGAATTCGCCCGCAAGCACAACATCGTCGTCGCATCCGACTTCGCTTACGGTGCCATCGGCTTTGACGGGGAGAAACCGGTCTCGTTCCTCCAAGCAGAGGGGGCGAAGGAAGTCGGCGTGGAATTTTACACGCTCTCCAAAACCTACAACATGGCAGGCTGGCGCGTAGGCTTTGCTCTGGGGAACAAAGACGTCATCTCGGCGATCAACTTGATCCAAGACCATTACTACGTTTCGCTTCCGGCTTTCATCCAGCGTGCGGCGGTCGCGGCGCTGACCGCTCCGCAAGACTGCGTACACGAGTTGGCGGCCACCTACCAGCGTCGTCGTGACGTATTCGTCGGCGGCTTGCGCGAGGCCGGGTGGGACGTGCTGATGCCCAAGGGTTCGTTCTTCACCTGGGTACCGGTGCCCAAGGGCTTCACGTCCTTGGAATTCTCCGACCTGTTGCTTCAGAAAGCGCATGTCATGGTTGCACCGGGGAACGGATTTGGCGACAGCGGCGAAGGCTACGTGCGAGTGGGTCTCTTGACTTCCGAGCAACGCTTGCAAGAAGCGGTCGACCGCATGGTAAAAATGTCCCTGTAACATATACAAAAAAAGAATTGACAGCAGGGGGTACACCCTGTAATATATCATCTAGTTGCAAGACAATTGCATACACAATACGCACGAACTTCTTATCCAGAGCAGGCTGAGGGACTGGCCCGATGACGCCCGGCAACCGGTATGTTTTTTCATACACGGTGCTACCTCCTACAGGAATACACCAAGTTTCATGGTTCCTGAAAGATAAGAGGCACGAACGCTTATGATATAAGCAACGCCTCTTTCTTGTTTCATGAGAAAGGGGCTTTTTTATGGATTCTTGGTTTGGATTCGAGAGGAGACCTTTTGGATGACAACTGCAGAATTTGTTCACGTAACCTATCTGGCGCACGGCAAACCCGGCACCGACTGGCTGAAAAAAGCCAACGGGATCGCAGTCGGGCTCACCGTCGGCTCTTGGACCGATTTGCCGGCCGCACGCAAAGACGCGATGCAAAAACACCTCGGACACGTCGCCGATGTGAAGCAGATCGGCACCGACCCGCACGGTTTGGAGCAAGCAATGCTTACGATCGCGTACCCGACCATCAACTTCACGCCGGACATCCCGGCTCTGCTGACCTCCGTGTTTGGCAAACTCTCGATGGACGGCATGATTCGCCTCGTGGACATCGAGCTCCCGCCGACGTTCGCAAGCCGGTTCCCCGGTCCGAAGTTTGGCATCGACGGTCTGCGCGAACAACTGAACGCCTACGACCGACCGCTGCTCATGAGCATTTTCAAGTCGGTCATCGGCTACGACACGGAGACGTTGGCGGAGCATTTTTACCAACAAGCACTTGGCGGTGTGGACTTGGTCAAGGATGACGAGATCTTCTTCGACGAGACCTACGCACCGTTTGAAAAACGGATCGCGGCGTGTCGCGCGGCTGCCGAACGCGCGCAGGCAGAGACGGGCAAATTCACCCTCTATGCGGCGAACTTGACGGGTCCGGTCACAGAGATTTTTGAAAAAGCACGCCGTGCCGTGGACGCAGGAGCTTCGGCGTTGTTGCTCAATGTCCTGACGTACGGCTACGACGTGTTGCAACGACTGGCAGAGGACCCGCGTGTCAACGTTCCGATCATGGCGCACCCGGCACTCGCGGGCGCGTTGTATCCGTCGCATCAGTACGGTATCTCGGCACATGTCGTGCTCGGTCAACTGATGCGCATCGCAGGGGCGGACATCGGTCTGTACCCGTCCGCTTATGGCTCCGTGGCGCTGGAGCGAGGCGAGACGTTGAAAATTGCACAAGCTCTCACCGAACCGAACCACGTTCTCAAGCGTGCGATTCCGGTTCCGAGTGCGGGCATCCATCCGGGGCTGGTTCCGTATCTGTATCGTGATTTGGGCAACGACCAAATCATCAATGCAGGCGGCGGGGTTCACGGTCATCCGGGCGGTTCGGCGGCAGGCGGTCGTGCGTTTAACGCAGCAATTGCAGCCGTTGTGAACGGCAAGACACTCTCCGAAGCGGCGGAAACTTCTCAAGAGATTCGGACGGCCCTCGATCTGTGGGGCAACCCGTCCGAAACAGGAACGGAAAAATAATCGGTAAGTAGAAAGAAGGAGGACTCATGAGCAAACGCATCGCCATCTTCTGTGACTTTGACGGCACGATCACCGAGCGCGACATGATCATTACGATCATGGAGCGGTTCGGTGCGCCGGGTTGGGAGACGACCAAGGATCAGATTTTACACCAAGAGATTCCGATTCAGACCGGCGTGGGCCGTCTGTTCCACGGAATTTCCTCCACCCTCCGCGATGACGTCGCTGCCTATGCACAGGAAGTGGCGGTGATTCGCGCGGGGTTCCCGGAGTTTTTGGAGTTTTGCAAGGCGCAAGGGATCGACTTCTGGGTGACGAGCGGCGGCATCGACTTTTTTGTCAAACCGTTGTTGGAGCCGTTTGCCATCGAGAACCCGATCTACTGCAACGGCAGTGACTTCTCAGGCGAAACGATTGAAGTGACGTGGCCGCATGCGTGTGATGAGCAGTGCGAGAACGGCTGCGGCATGTGCAAGCCGTCGGTGTTGCGACAGTTTCCGGATGAAGATGTGTTCAAGATCGTCATCGGCGACTCCATTACCGACTTGCAGGCGGCGAAGCTTGCCGATTTTGTCATCGCGCGTTCAAAATTGCTGCAGGACTGCGAAGCGCTCGGGCTTGCGCATGCACCGTTTTCGACGTTCTATGACGTGATGGAAGTAATTCAACAACTCGTGAAGGGGGAGGTTTTCCAGTGACCTACGCATTTAACCAAGAAGACCGCATCCGCGTAGCCCAAGAGCTCGTGGACGTGGCGAAAAACTTTGCGAACAAAGGCTGGTTCCCGGCAACGGCCGGCAACTTGTCGATCAAATTGAGCGGGGAGCCGTTGGTGTTTGGCGTAACGGCAAGCGGCAAGGACAAGGAAAACCTCACCATTCACGACATTTTGGCGGTGGATGGTGATTCCAAAGCCATCGAACCGACGAACTTGAAGCCGTCGGCGGAGACGTTGATTCACGCCGAAGTCTACAAGCGCGTGCCGGAAGCAGGAGCTTGTCTGCACGTCCACACGCTGTACAACAACTTGATTTCGGATCTGCTGTTCGAGCAAGGCAAGCTGCGCATTCAAGGGTTGGAACTGATCAAAGCGCTGAACATTTGGGAAGAGAACGCGGCGATTGAGATCCCGATCGTGGAGAACTTTGCCGACATCCCGAAGTTGGCGGCGGAGATCGGGGAAGTGCTCGACCCGCGAGTCCCGGCTGTGTTGATTCGCAACCACGGGATTTACGCATGGGGCGCGGACGTGTTTGCCGCGAAACGCCATGTGCAGGCGTTTGAGTGGATGTTCCATTACATGTTCTTGAAGCTGTCCGTGCAGCGCGATGCGTTGGCCGGGCTGGCTCTCTAAGAGAGACGAGAGATTAGAGGAGGGTATTCAACTATGGCAGTGATCCGTTTTGTTGAATCGCAAGAGTTGATCGAAGGCACCGAGAACGTTGCGAAGTACCTGGAATCCCAAGGCATCATCTACGAAAACTGGGACATCACCCGTCTGCAAGGCGAACTGAAAGACTCCTACGAAGTCACTCCGGAACTGCAACAAGCGATCATCGACGTGTTTGGCGCCGAGATTAAAGCCCTGTCTGAAAAGCGCGGCTACCAATCGCAAGACATCGTCGTGCTCTCCAAGCAAACGCCGGGTCTTGAAGACCTGCTCGTGAAGTTTGTTGACGAGCACCACCACACGGAGGACGAAGTTCGCTTCATCGTCGACGGCGAAGGCATTTTCACGATCAAAGGCCCGAACGACGACACCTACTACGACGTCATCCTCTACCCGGGCGACCTGATCTCCGTCCCGGCGTACACCCGCCACTGGTTCACGCTGACCGACCTGCGCAAAGTCAAAGCGATCCGCATCTTCGAAAGCAAAGACGGCTGGGTCGCGGTGTATGACGAGAGCCTGATCCCGACCGACAAAGCGAAAGTGCTGTAAAAATAGCATATTCTTATCCAAAAAAGACCCCTTCCCGCCGAGCGAAGGGGTCTTTTTTTCGTATTTGTAAAATGCATTTATTACCAGCCTACATAAAATATATAATTATTATTTGACTATATAGAATTCACTTCGTATAATAAAAGAAAAAAACGAGGTGCCAGGAATGGAACGAGTATCTACTGACAAACTCCAACATCATGATACTCACAACAAGAATCTTTTCAGAAGGAATGACATCGAACAGCAAGGTGCGAACATCCCCGAGTGGGGGAGAGACGTGTACGATGCTTTGAAACACGATCTGCTCTCCGAAGAATCTCCGTTCCCTTGTGTGTTTGGAGTAGAGGGGTTCAAAAAGGACCTGCTTTGCTACTCTTTCTTTGAAGACGCTTACAACGAACATGACCTGCTGAACTTGCGCGACGCACTCGTCGAGTACACCCGGATGTTCCGTGAATTAGGCCGGAACACCTCGTTTGTTGCATTTTTCAAACCGTCTGAGGAAGAGCTTGCGATGGAGGAGTATCAGAGTCTGTTCTGGAGCGTGCTTCGCTTCTTGAACGCTCATGATCCGCAAGCTTGGCCCGCCGACATTCCGCAAGATACGGAAGACCCGCTCTGGGAATTCTGCTTCAACGGGGAGCCGATTTTCGTCGTCTGCAACACGCCGGCGCACGAAAAGCGCAAGAGCCGCAGCGCCAAGACGTTCCTCATGACGTTCCAACCCCGCTGGGTGTTCGAAGAACTGCACGGGGAAAAAGGCGAGAAGGGCCGCGCGCTGGTGCGTCAACGTCTCGCCAAGTACGACGAAGTGGAAGTTCACCCGGCGATGGGCGTGTATGGCAGCGAAGCCAACCGCGAATGGAAGCAATACTTCATCACCGACGAGAACACCTCGCCTTCCAAATGTCCTTTCCACGCCCTCTTTGGCGACAAAAAATAAAAGGAGTGTAAGATCATGACCACTCGCTTTGCCACACCGGAAATCGTGCGCGGCTCTCGCGTCACCATGGAAGAAGCCGTCATGGAATTGTTGCCGATCACCGGTTCTGTAGAAGTTCAACGGGATACGCCGAACCGCGAACATCCCACGCATACGCATCCGGTCGATGAAACGCTGTTGATTATCGACGGCACGATCACGTTCACCATCGGGGAACAGTCTTGGACTTGTGATTCGGGAGATCGTCTGTTGCTTCCGGCAGGTACCTTGCATTCCTCCATCGCGGGAGATGAAGGCTGTCTCTACATCATTAAATTGATGGAGATGAAGTCTGCATGAGCAAGAACTCCACAGAACTGGCAAAAACTCTGACAGTTGGACAAGCTATCGGTCTTGCCATCACCATCGTGGTGGGAAGCGGTCTGCTGGTTCTCCCTGGCTTGGCCTATCAGCAAGCGAACGGAGCGGCGCTCTATTCGTGGATCGTCGACGCGCTGATCGTCATCCCGCTCCTCGTCATCTTCGCCTACTTGGGGGCAAACTTCCCGAGTGCGGGGGGGATTGCGGGCTTCGTGCAAGCCGGTTTTTCCAGACGGGCCGGTGCGGCGACCGAAGTGTTGTTGCTCGGCACGTTCTCGCTCGGGATTCCGGCGATTGCCACGACGGGGGGCAATTACTTTGCGGCGGCGGTGAACGGCGGGGAAGGCACGGGAATCGCCGCGACCTTCGGCCTGTTGATCATGGCGGCGCTGGTCAATTACTTCGGTGCCAAAGTATCGGGGCGCATCCAGCAGATTTTGGCTGTGACCCTCGTGGTTTTGCTCGCTGTCGTCGCGGGTGCTGCGTTGATTTTTGGCGATACGAACGCAGGCAGCGGAGTTGCGCCGATTTCGGAATGGACGAAGGGACTCTCGGTGATGGGCATGGTGTTTTTTGCCTACACGGGGTGGGAGATGCTGTCGTTCACAGCGGAAGAGTACCGCAATCCCAAGCGTGACTTCCCGATTGCAGTCACCGTCAGTTTCTTGAGCGTCATCGTGCTCTATCTGGGGATTGCGCTCGCTGTGCAATTGACGCTCTCTCCGACAGATGCGCGTGTCGCAACGGCACCGGTCTCCGCCCTGCTGTTCTCCTTCTTGGGCAAGGCAAGCTCGCAACTCGTCGGGGTGCTTGGCGTGGTGATCATCGCGGCGAACTTGGTCGGGGCGATGTGGGCCGCGTCGCGGTTGGTGTTTGCTTCGGCACGTGAAGGCTTGCTGCCTCGCGCGCTGAGCACTGTTGATTCCAAGTCGCAAAGTCCGCGTGTTGCACTGATCACAGTGTTCCTCGTGTTCTCCGGCGTGGTGGCTCTGTCTGCGGCGAAGATCATTTCTCTGCAGTCGCTGTTGCAAGTGGCGGGTCAGAACTTTTTCCTGCTGTACGGCCTGAGCGTGCTCGCGTATCTGAAGTTGGTCAAGCGGACTTCCTTCAAGATTTTCGGCGTCCTCACGCTGTTGATCGTCATCCTCGTCATGGGGACGTTCACATGGTGGATTCTGTACCCGCTCGGCTTGTTGGCCATCGGGTTCACAGTGTCCGGTTTGCGAAAAGGGCAAGGCGTGCAAACGCACCAGAATGCCTGATCGAGGAAGACAACGAACACCCTTCGACGCTCGCGTCGAGGGGTGTTTTTTTACAAAACCTCCGTCTAAGGGCGGAAGTCAGACGCAGCCAGGGATTGGTACAGTAGGAGAGACGAAAGCGAATGGAGGGGGATCTGCCGCATGACACAAAAAGGAAATCGATTCGGTCTGATCATGGTTGGACTGATGCTTGGCATCTTGATGGCGGCGATGGACAACACGATCGTCGCAACGGCGATGGGCACGATCGTCTCCGATCTCGGGGGGCTCGACAAAATCGTCTGGGTCACATCCGCCTACATGGTCGCCGAGATGGCGGGCATGCCGATTTTTGGGAAGCTGTCCGATATGTACGGACGCAAGCGATTTTTCATGTTTGGACTTATTGTGTTCCTTCTGGGGTCCATCTTGTGCGGGACGGCGACTTCCTTGGTGCAGCTCAGCATCTACCGCGCGATTCAAGGGATTGGCGGCGGTGCGTTGATGCCGATTGCGTTCACGATCATTTTTGACGTGATTCCGATGGAGAGCCGGGGCAAAATCGGCGGTCTGTTCGGCGCGGTGTTCGGCATGTCCAGCATCTTCGGCCCGTTGCTTGGCGCGTGGATCACGGAGTCGTTCGGTTGGCATTGGTGTTTCTACATCAACCTGCCGCTCGGGTTGATCGCCGTGATTCTGATCGGGGTGTTCTATAAGGAATCGATTGAACACGCTCGGCAAAAAATCGACTGGGCCGGCGCGATTACGCTCGTCGGATCGGTCGTCTGCTTGATGTTCGCGCTGGAACTTGGCGGCAACAAGTACGAGTGGAACTCGGCTCCGATCTGGAGTTTGTTTGCCGGATTTGCGGTGCTGTTGGTGGCGTTTCTGATCGCAGAACGTCGGGCGGAGGAACCGATCTTGCCGTTCGCTTTGTTCCGACGCCGGTTGTTTGCCGCGAGTACGGCAGTGGGCTTTTTCTATGGAATTTCGATGATCGTGGCGACGGTGTACATCCCGATCTTCATCCAAGGTGTGCAAGGCGGGACGGCGACCAACTCCGGTCTGATCTTGCTGCCGTTGATGCTCGGTTCTGTATTTGCCGCGCAAATCGGCGGGATGTCCGCGCAGAAAGTCAAGTATCGCAACATTATGATCGTATCGGCCGTCATCTTGCTGGTCGGGACGTATCTGCTCGGAACGCTCACCGCTGACACATCGAAGTTGATGGTGACCCTGTATATGATCGTCATCGGAGTGGGGATTGGCTTCTCCTTCTCCGTGGTCGGCATGGCTTCGATTCAAGGCATGGAAGACTGGGAGCGCGGCACCGCCTCGTCCACTTCTTCGTTCGTGCGTTCGTTTGGCATGACGATTGGGGTGACGATCTACGGCATCTTGCAACGCAACGTGTTCACCAAAGATCTGCAAGATGCGTTCGCAGGAACGGGCGGCAGTGGAGAGCCCAGTTCGTTTGCCAACATGGACCCGCGAGCTCTGCTCTCTCCGGATGGCCGTGCGCAAATCCCGGCCCCGATCTTGTCCAAGATCACCGACGCCCTCTCTTCTTCGATCGCGCACACGTTCGTTTGGGCGCTGATCCCGGCGGTGCTGGCGTTCGTCTTCGTACTGATGATGGGCAACGATCGCATGATCGTCCCGGAGAAGGTCAAGGTTGCCAAAAAAGCCCTCTAACGAATAAATGAAACACGAAGAAACCCTTCCGGAGTGGTGTCGGAAGGGTTTTTTCATGTACCCCTTTTTCAAAATAGGGGAGTATAATAATATAGAAGGAAAATACTTGTATTTGCGTATAAACACTACGAATTGTCACAACGTTTGAATATGGAGAGCCGTCCGGCAAGGAGGCAGCGATGATTTTTTTCACGAAATTGTTTGTACGGATCATGCGAATGAGCAACGGGCTCATTTTTGGCATGGCGGCTTTTTTGATCGTGGTCTCTTCGTGGATGGCGTATTGGTTGGAGCCGGAGACGTTCGAGCGGCCTTTTAACGGGTTTTGGTGGGTGATGACCACCTTGACGACGGTGGGGTATGGTGATTTTTATCCGAATACGGTGGCGGGCAAGTGTTTGGGTATTTTTTTGTACGTCTTCGGGATTGGTCTGATCTCGGTCACCATCAGCAAAGTGGTCGATGCACTGTTCGTCTACCAGCGCAAGAAGGAGGAAGGGAAATTGAAGTTCGCCGGACAAAATCACTTCGTCATCGTGGATTGGAGCAAACATTCGGAACTCGCCATTCACGAAATCCTCAAAACGGATCCCAAGGCAGAAATCGTGCTTATTGATACCTTGGAGAAAACACCGATCCAACATCCTCGCGTGCATTATATCCAAGGCAACCCCGTCAAATCAGAAGTCCTCGAATTCGCCAACTTGGGGGCGGCACGAGCGGTGTTTATTTTCGCAAACGACGTCACCGAGAACCAGGTCGTGATTCGGGACGCTTCCTTCATCGACGGCAAGACGCTGCTGATCGCCACGGCTATCGAACGGAAGTACAACCATGTACATACAATCGTCGAGATCAAGGATGAGGAGAACCTGCCGAACTTCCAGCATGTGAAAGTCGATGAGTTCATTCTGGGTCATGATACGATTGCGCAGTTGGCAGTTCGCTCTGCGTTTTTCCCGGGGACTTCAAACTTGCTATCCCAACTCTTGAAACGCGGGCAAGGAGACGAACTCCACGAACTTCGGAAGAAACCGCACTGGAACACCTACCGAGATGCGTGTACGGAGTTGCTGCAAGAAGGAGCGACACTGATTTCAGACAGTACGCAGCAGAGTATCAATCGGAGGCTGGATGAAGTGATTCCGGACGGTGTTTCGTTGTTTGTGATCTGTGATCAGGAGACGTATCGGCGGTTGGTGAAGTGATGTAGGTAAAAACCCCTTCCAATTGGTTTGGAAGGGGTTTTTGGATTAAGGAAGTCTTGCTCCAACAGGATCATTTATGACGGAGACCAGTACGAAATGGTCCGGTCGATCCTGTTTGATACTGGCACCAAGGAGTTCAGTATGCAAGACCTGCTTTCCGGTAGGGTCACGGAAGAAAAATAACGTCTCACAATGGTAGGACAAGTTGCCATCTGATTCGTACTCATACGTCACTGTGGTATGACTTCCGGTGCCGATCCACTGATTTTTTCGGATGATTTCTAGAAAGTGATCTAAGTAGATACGTGCAGGAGACCCATTTTCATTGGAACCATACCTTTGAAGTGGAGCAAAGGGTTCCGAGTCTTGGTACGATAGGGAGCCTAGTTTCTCGAAACAGTTTTGGACGAACGCTGCCCCGTTTTGTTGCAGGAGGACCTCTTGTTGTATCTTCACTTCATGTTGGTGAAATACGAGATATCCGAGTACGAGGGTTGCGGACATCGTCAAGCCAAGAGCCCAGGTGAGGACTTTTTTCTTCAAAAGAGAACCTTGGCCTCCTGCGGGAGACCGAGCCTTTTTTTATATGACCTGTGCGAGGATTCAGTTCGTCTGGGTAGCCACGTTGTCTTGCGTGATACCAGCAAGTACATATTCGCCGTTTGGACCCTTTTTGACGTTGATCAGTAGTAGGTTAGCATACGTTGAGATAACCCCCGTTTGGTCGCTACGCATCGTCAAGGCTACATTACAATGATACTCCGAGTGCCCGTTCGCTCTCGTTCCAAACGAGACAATGGACATATCGTCTTGACCAACCCATTGATGTTGCTTGACTTGAGTTAGGAGTGGCGACAGTTCCTCTTTTACAAGAGGTAGGTCTTCGGGCAGTGTGAACTTCGACAGCAGATCGAGAGAGTCTGTGTCCTGATATGAAACATGCGCCAAAGCGGATAGGAAGGCTTTAATTACTTCCGTTTCTCGTTGTTGTTCAAGTTGGGTTTTCTGAACGCTTTTTGCATGATGTTGGTAGGTGAAGACTCCGGCTATAGCCGTGAAGACGAGCAAGAAAGTGAGTGACCAAGCAACGAACTTCTTGCGACTAGGCATTAGAGATAGTTGTCCCAGAACACGGTAAAGTTTGTACCTGCAGAATCAAGCGCACCTGGGTGTGCGAGTTGTTTGTTTGTGCCCGTGTTGAACATGCGGAAGGCAGCTGCACTCCATGCGCCGGCCGATTTTGAAACACTGTTTGTACCTGCAAAAGAACTGTTGTAGTTGTTATAGCTGAAGTTAGCTAGAGCGGTGGCCGTTTTATTCGAGGTTGTTCTCTCCATGATCCATTCGGCCGTATTGCCGTCATAGTTCTGTGCGGCATTGCCCATGACAAAGGAGGTATATTGCCCAGTTGATTGATTTTGCACATAGAACTCTGCACCGTTGGAGACATAGTTGATGTGCGTATAGATCAGTTGACCAGGCGAGACTGGTAGCCCTGTGATTTTTTGTACACTGGGGTAGCTCGGAAGCATCTCCCAGAACGCGTAGTTCGTACTGGTGGTCGAGCTTAACCAGTGCGTCGTGGCTTCTGAAATCGTACCTGCTTGGATCAAAAGTCGGCTTTGCTGACCGCCGAGTCCCACCCAGCAGGCTGCATCCGAATCTTGAGTCGAACTGGTGACAGTCGGGACAGTCCAACCTCCTGCCACTTTAGAATACCAACCATCGTATCCTGCGCTTGCGATATAACCGGACCAAATATTGGAGTCATAATAGGCTGCAGTTTTCTTGAGCGGTTCTACACTCAGATTAGGGAAGACAAACTCTTTGGCTTGTTTCATGTGGTCTTCCCAAACTTTGAGTTCGGTTGAGTCCTTCGGCTTTGGAGGGAATCCGTACTGTCGTAGTTCTTGCTCGGTTGCCGTAAGAGGATCGAAGCCCTTGGGCGGCAGATTGACGGTCATGTCAGAGTTGATTTTCTTCGCTGCTTCTACCAGAACGGGATCATTTGCTTGGGAAGCTTTTGCCGCCCCCATCGTGGAGGCGTAAGAAGTGGTGGTTAATGCGCTGATGGAGGTCAAGAGTGTTACAGTGACTACAAGGGTTTTATTCATATTAATCACCTTCTGAATTATGATATGTAAAAATGTAACAAAATTCATCATATTCCCATTTGATGACCGCGTCAAGACGTGAAAAAAGAGTCTGGTAGAGAACCAGACTCTTTTTTCCTACCCTAACCCCGCGGCGGGAAGATGCCTTCCATCGCGATGATGAAGTTGAGGGCGAGGTAGGGTTGCATGTTGTTGTGCGGTTGACTGCCGCCGCTTGCGGAGAGGGCGGCAGGGCTCAGCGTTTGGTCGGGGGTCGGGGCGTAGAGTGGAGTTTGGACCGGGTGACGTCCTTCAAAAGGAGTTTCGGCCCAGTAGTGGTTCGACGGGTCGGTCGCGTTGCCGGCCCCTGCGATCGCTTTGGCTTGGTGGGTGTGTGACGGAATTTCTGTGGTCAGGAGCGTCACATTCTCCGATCCAACGAGTTCACCCATGGAACGCGGAGTCAGGCCGGCGCCCGCTCCTTGGCACATCGGGGCGGTGCCTTGCAGATTCGGCAGTGCGAACGTCACTTTGCCATCGCCGCCGTATTGGGTGCCGAGGATCGAGAACAACGCTGTATTCTGCGAAATCGGAAGCAATTGACCGTTGCAGAACGCCCACCCCTTGGGAGCGAAGTTGCCTGCAAAGACTCGAATTTCTCCAAGAAATTGATCTGACATGTCGTCTGAACCTCCTTGTTAGTTGCGCGATGGGTAAATTCCAACCAGTGCAATGCAAAAGTTCACGGATAAGTACGGTTGCATGTTGTTATGCGGTTGGCTGCCTCCGGTGGCGGCGATGGATTCCGGGTTCATCAGGGCGAGCGAGGACGCGGGACCGTAGAGGTTGCTTTGCGTAGCCCAGACGTTGTTCTGAGGAGAAATGTCGCTTGCCGCTGCAGACGAGCCTTGGGCGAGATGAGTGTGCATGGGGATCTCCGTGGAGATCAAGGTGTGGGCGGCTTCTCCTTGCGAAGCTCCGAGCGGGTGGTTCGAATTGAAATGAATCGGCACGCGACCCCGCAGGTCGGGCAACGCGAAGGTGGTTTGTCCATTTCCACCGTAGGTGGTTCCAAGCAGGGAGAACAACGCGGCATTTTGCTGAATCGAGAGAATTTGACCTTCGCAGAGCGCCCAGCCGCGGGGGGCATAGCCGTTGGCAAACAAGCGAATTTCACCAAGGTACTGTTCCGACATGTTGACTCCTCCTTTTTTAGTTTTGAGACGGGAAGATGCCTTCCAGTGCGATGATGAACGAGAGGGTCAACGTCGGCATCATGTTGGTATGCGGCTGATTGCCGCCCACCGCGGTGATCGCTTGTGGACTCATGTTGACCGGAGTCGACCCGCTGCCGTCCGAGTAGTCGGTGACACCCGTTGCGGCCCAGATCGCATTGCCGGGGGAGTTTTGTGTGCCCTGTGCGGTGGTGGCGAGCGGTGCATGTGAATGGGCGGGCAGTTGATTGGTGATCAGCGTAACCGTTTCGGAACCTGCTTTGGCTCCGAGCGGGTAGGTGGAATTCGACTGAAGCGGGACACGACCTTGCAAGTCCGGCAGGGCGAACGTGGTAACGCCATCACCGCCATACGTGGTTCCAAGCAGGGCAAAAAGCGCGTCGTACTCCGCGATGCTGAGTACTTGTCCTTGGCACAACGCCCAGCCAACCGGAGCAAAATTGCCTGCAAACATCCGAATTTCGCCCATGTAGGGTTCACTCATTTTTTGTCACCTCTTGAAGGTTTTTGGGTCATGCTCGGAGCGGGACACGAGAAATCCTCGTGTAAACGCGGTTTTTTTAGATTTGATTTTCCCGGGATAATCCTACTGTATGATTGCCGATTAACGAACAGTATTAAAAACGAAAAAAATATGGAGTCACTAATTTGAGTATTTTATGGTTGTTCTTGAATAAATGAAGAGGAGGAGGTGGTAGTGGCGACTCAGCTAGTAGATGAAGAGATGTATCGTTCGGTAGTTTACGGGACTCATGTACAGGTGAGGACCCTGTGAGGGGAGGGATGTCATGAGGTTGTATCGCATGATGAAGCGATATCGGAGGTCGTGGTGTTCGTTCTTGGTATTTCTGTTGATGCTGGCAGCCAGTGGAGCGGGGAATTTCGCTCACATGGCGCAGGCGGTCAGCACATGGTCGACCCAGACGTCCAATGTTGCGGCGGATCTCAATGGAGTTTCGTACGGAGGAGGTCGCTGGGTCGCAGTCGGAAACGGCGGCAATGTCGTCACTTCAACAGACGGTGTGAGTTGGAGCTTCCAGACGTTGACGATCTCTCCGATGGCCGTTGCGTACGCAGGAGGCCAGTGGGTCATCGTGGGAATGGCCGGCAAGATCTATACATCGTCGAACGGCACGACGTGGACGTCACGCACGTCTGGCGTGAGCAATGACTTGATCTCGGTCGCGCACGACGGGACTCGGTTTGTCGTGGTGGGAGCCGGAGGGACGATCCTCACTTCGACGAACGGAGTTATTTGGTCGAAAGCGACGGTCGGCGCTGCGAGGTTCAACGGTGTTACGTACGCGGGCGGTCTTTTTGTCGCGGTTGGGGACGGCGGAGTGATTGCCACCTCTCCGGATGGAACCGCGTGGACGCCAAGGACTTCGGGAACGAGTCAGATTTTGTACGCCGTCTCGTATGCGGGAGGGAAGTATGTTTCCGTAGGGGATGTTGGTACGCTGCTCACCTCAGCAGACGGGGTCAGTTGGACTCAGCGAAGTGTGCCGAGTGGAACCATTAGTTTGTACGGCGTGACGTATGGGGGCGGGAAGTTTGTCGCTGTTGGGGACAGTGGCACGATTCTCTCGTCGAGCGACACGATTTCGTGGAGCGCGGAAACGTCGGGCACACCGAAATATTTTAACTTCGTGGCGTATGGTGGAAGTCAACTCATAGCGGTGGGGCAGTCGGGGTTGATTGTCTCGCAGTTTGCACCGTTGAGCACCAACGCGAATTTGTCCGGGTTGACGCTGAGCCAAGGCACGTTGTCGCCGGCGTTTGCTTCAGGAACTACCAGTTACTCGGCAAGTGTGGCGAACGGTGTGTCTAGCGTTGTCGTGACGGCAACGACGGCAGATGCGACGGCTACCATGACGGTAAATGGTACGGCGACGGCAAGCGGCAGCGGGGCAACTGTGCCGTTGAATGTTGGATCGAATTCCATTCTCGTGTTGGTGACGGCGCAGGATGGAACTACGCAGCAACCTTATGTAGTGACGGTGACGAGAGCGGCACCGTTGTCGAGCAATGCGAATTTGAGTACGTTGACGCTGAGTCAAGGGACGATGTCGCCCGCTTTTGCTGCCGGGACGGTCAGTTATACGGCAAGTGTGGCGAATGCGGTGACCAGCGTGAATGTTACGCCAACGGTTGCTGACGGCACGGCCACATTGACTGTAAATGGTACGGCGGCGACGAGCGGGAATGCCGTAACGGTACCGTTGAATGTGGGGGCGAACACGATTTCCGTGTTGGTGACCGCCCAGGACGGAACAACGCAGAAAACGTACACCGTGACTGTGACGCGAGCGGCTGCGTTGTCGAGCAATGCGGATTTGAGTAGTTTGGCACTCAGCCAAGGAACGCTGTCACCTGTATTTGCGTCTGGAACCACGAGCTACACGGCGAATGTCGCGAATGCGGTGACGAGTGTGAATGTTACGCCGACGGTTGCAGATGGTACGGCGACTTTGAAGGTCAATGGGAGTGCTGCAACCAGTGGGAATGCAGTTACGGTGCCACTAGTTGTAGGTGACAACACCATCACCGTCCAAGTAACAGCCCAAGACGGAACGACGCAAAAAAAGTACACCGTCACGGTGACTCGTGCTCCGTCAGGTAACGCTGATCTCAGCAATTTGACACTCAGCCAAGGAGCGTTGGCACCTGTATTTGCATCAGGAACCACGATTTACACGGCGAATGTCGCGAATGCGGTGACGAGTGTGGACGTTACACCGACGATTGCAGACGGAACGGCGACCTTGAAGGTCAATGGGAGTGCTGCAACCAGTGGGAATGCAGTTACATTGCCACTAGTCGTAGGTGACAACACCATTACCATTCAAGTAACCGCCCAAGACGGAACAACGAAAAAAACGTATACCGTCACGGTGACTCGTGCTCCGTCAGGTAACGCTGATCTCATCAATTTGACACTCAGCCAAGGAGCGTTGGCACCTGTATTTGCATCAGGGACCACGACTTACACGGCGAATGTCGCGAATGCGGTGACGAGTGTGGACGTTACACCGACGATTGCAGACGGAACGGCGACCTTGAAGGTCAATGGGAGTGCTGCAACCAGTGGGAATGCAGTTACGGTGCCACTAGTTGTAGGTGACAACACCATTACCGTCCAAGTAACAGCCCAAGACGGAACGACGCAAAAAACGTACACCGTCACGGTGACTCGTGCTCCGTCGAGCAACGCCGATCTCAGCAACCTGACACTCAGCCAAGGAACGTTGGCACCTGTATTTGCGTCTGGTACCACGACCTACACGGCGAATGTCGCGAATGCAGTAACGAGTGTGGATGTCACGCCGACGATTGCAGACGGTACGGCGACTTTGAAGGTCAATGGGAGTGCTGCAACCAGTGGGAATGCAGTTACGGTGCCACTAGTCGTAGGTGACAACACCATTACCGTCCAAGTAACCGCCCAAGACGGGACGACGCAAAAAACGTATACCGTCACGGTGATTCGTGCTCCATCGAGCAACGCTGATCTCAGCAACCTGACACTCAGCCAAGGAACGCTGGCACCTGTATTTGCCTCAGGAACCACGACTTACACGGCGAGTGTAGCAAATGCAGTAACGAGTGTGGACGTCACGCCGACAGTTGCAGACGGAACGGCGACCTTGAAGGTCAATGGGAGCGCTGTAGCCAGTGGGAATGCAGTTACGTTGCCACTCCTCGTAGGTGACAACACCATTACCGTCCAAGTAACCGCCCAAGACGGGACGACGAAAAAAACGTATACCGTCACGGTGACTCGTGCTCCGTCGAGCAACGCCGATCTCAGCAACCTGACACTCAGCCAAGGAACGTTGGCACCTGTTTTTGCATCAGGAACCACGATTTACACGGCGAATGTCGCGAATACAGTAACTAACGTGGATGTCACACCGACGATTGCAGACGGCACGGCGACCTTGAAGGTCAACGGAACTGACGCAATCAGTGGAAACGCAGTTACGTTGCCACTCCTCGTAGGCGACAACACCATCACCGTCCAAGTAACAGCCCAAGACGGAACCACCCAAAAAACGTACATCGTCACGGTGACTCGTGCTCCGTCGAGTAACGCTGATCTCAGCAACCTGACACTCAGCCAAGGAACGCTGGCACCTGTATTTGCATCAGGAACTACGACTTACACGGCGAATGTCGCGAATGCAGTAACGAGTGTGGATGTCACACCGACGATTGCAGACGGCACGGCGACCTTGAAGGTCAACGGAACAGACGCAACCAGTGGAAACGCAGTCACGTTGCCACTGGTCGTAGGCGACAACACCATCACCATCCAAGTAACTGCCCAAGACGGAACGACGCAAAAAACGTACACCGTCACGGTGACTCGTGCTCCGTCGAGCAACGCTGATCTCAGCAACCTGACACTCAGCCAAGGAACGTTGGCACCTTTATTTGCATCAGGAACCACGACCTATACGGCAAGTGTCGCAAATGCAGTAACGAGTGTGGATGTCACACCGACGATTGCAGACGGCACGGCGACCTTGAAGGTCAACGGAACTGACGCAACCAGTGGAAACGCAGTCACGTTGCCACTCCTCGTAGGTGACAACACGATCACCGTCCAAGTAACCGCCCAAGACGGAACGACGCAAAAAACATACACCGTCACGGTGACTCGTGCTCCGTCGAGCAATGCCGATCTCAGCAACCTGACACTCAGCCAAGGAACGTTGGCACCTGTATTTGCATCAGGAACCACGACTTACACGGCGAGTGTCGCAAATGCAGTAACGAGTGTGGATGTCACGCCGACGATTGCAGACGGAACGGCGACCTTGAAGGTCAACGGAACTGACGCAACCAGTGGAAACGCAGTTACGTTGCCACTCCTCGTAGGCGACAACACGATCACCGTTCAAGTAACAGCCCAAGACGGAACAACGCAAAAAACGTACACCGTCACGGTGACTCGTGCTCCGTCGAGCAACGCTGATCTCAGCAACCTGACACTCAGCCAAGGAACGTTGGCACCTGTATTTGCATCAGGGACCACGACTTACACGGCGAGTGTCGCGAATGCAGTAACGAGTGTGGATGTCACGCCGACGATTGCAGACGGCACGGCGACCTTGAAGGTCAACGGAACTGACGCAACCAGTGGAAACGCAGTTACGTTGCCACTGGTCGTAGGTGACAATACGATTACCATCCAAGTAACCGCCCAAGACGGGACGACGCAAAAAACATACACCGTCACGGTGACTCGTGCTCCATCGAGTAACGCTGACCTCAGCAACCTGACACTTAGCCAAGGAACACTGACACCTGTATTTGCATCAGGAACCACGACTTACTCAGCGAGTGTCGGAAATGCAGTAACCAATTTGGATGTCACACCGACGATTGCAGACGGAACGGCGACCTTGAAGGTCAACGGGACTAACGCAACCAGTGGAAACGCAGTCACGTTGCCACTCCTCGTAGGTGACAACACCATCACCATCCAAGTAACCGCCCAAGACGGAACCACCCAAAAAACATACACCGTCACCATAACCCGTGCTCCGTCGAGCAACGCCGATCTCGGGAACCTTACGTTGAACAAAGGAACGATTCTCCCAACCTTCACACCGGGGACAACGACCTACGCAACGAGCGTATCCTATCGAACGATCTCACTCGACCTCACCCCGACCACAGCTGACAACACGGCCACACTCAAACTCAACGGAACCGCCGTAACCAGCGGAACCGCACAAAGAATCTATCTCCAAGAGGGCCTGAACACCTTCACCATCCAAGTCACCGCCCAAGACAACACCACTCAAAAAACGTACACACTCGCCATCACTCGCAACGCACCGCCTACTCCAACCGATAACACCATCGTCGGACCCTACGGAGTCGTGCGCGATGCAATCACTCAACAAACACTCAACAACGTCAAACTCACTCTCTACTGGGCAGACACAGCACTGAACCAACTCTACGGCAGAACGCCGGGAACCCAAGTCGTCTTGAACCAACCCAACACCAACCCGCAATTCACCCAAGACGACGGCACGTACAGCTTCAAAGTCATCTCGCAAGCCGACTACTACTTCATCGCCGAACGTGACGGTTACGAAACCTACGACTCTCGCTCCCAACTCCTTCACATCGACCAAACCGCCGTCGAACGCAACATCCAACTCACCCCCAAATCCACCAACCAAGGAGAACACTCACCCTACATCTACGGCTACCAAGACGGAACCTTCCACCCGGACCAAAGCATCACCCGCGCGGAACTGGCCGCCATCTTGGCACGAATCCTTCACTATGAAGCAACGTCTCCCCAACAAACTCCTTTCCGCGACGTCTCAACTTCTTCTTGGGCCGCAGGTTCCATCGCGGCAGTCAGCCAGCACAAGATCATGATCGGCAGCCCGGACGGCAACTTCTACCCGGATCAAGCTGTCACCCGCGCCGAGATCGCCGTCGTGCTCTCCAAATTGAGATACGCACCGCCGGGCGTCAGAACGATGCTCACCGACATCACCGGCCACTGGGCACGAGACTACATCCTCCAAGCCTATTCCGCCGGTCTCGTCAGCGGGTATCCGGACGGAACCTACCGTCCGGAACAAATGCTCACCCGCGCAGAAACGGTCGTCATCTTCAACAAACTGCTGGATCGCAAACCGTCCTACGTCGCCGAGACTCCGAGATGGAAAGACGTCCCGCCCACATTCTGGGCCTACGCCGACATCATGGAAGCGTCCGTTTTCCACTCGTATCTCATCCTCACAAACGGTCTTGAAGTCTGGAAACCGTAAGTCAAAAAATCCCCCTCCTGTAAAAGGCGGGGGATTTTTTTCAGCTTCCTTTTCCACAATTTTGTGCTATACTTTCCCCTAAAATCCGATGAAAGTACGAAAGGAATTCACGAGATGAGCAATGGTGCATTCGGACAAACCGTGTCCAGTGAAGATGAACTGCAATCTCTGCTGGGCTCCACTCCTTCAAAACTCGCGGCGAACAAAGTGATCACGGAATTGGACGAGCATTGCCGAGACTTTCTGGCAAAGTCCCCGTTTGTCGTGGTGTCCACTTCGGATGCGTCCGGATCTTGTGATGTGTCGCCGCGCGGCGATGCACCGGGGTTTGTACGGGTGCTGGACGAAAATCGTCTGGTCATCCCGGAACGCCCCGGCAACAAACGAGCCGATTCGCTTCGCAATATCTTGAACAATCCGAGGATCGGGCTGATCTTCCTCATCCCCGGTCTGGAAGAGACGCTTCGAATCAACGGGCGTGCCTGCATCGTGCGCGACCCGGACGTGTTGGAACCGATGAGCGCACAAGGCAAGGCACCGACACTCGGCATCGGGGTCGAAGTCGAGGAATGCTTCGTCCACTGCGCCAAAGCTCTCAAACGCTCCAAGCTCTGGCAGCCGGAATCGTGGGCCTCCCGCGACCAACTTCCCAATCCTGCGCAGATGCTGCGCGATCATTGCAAACTCCCCGGCCTCACAACAGAAGACATCGCGCAGTCGTTGCAAGAGAGCTACACGAAACGACTGTATTAAAAAAACGCCCGCTGTGCTCTGCGCACACGGGCGTTTTTTCCTAGACGGGTTTCATTGCTTCAAACGGGTTCTTGCAGGAATCGCAATAGAGAATGCTCCGACAAGCGGCGGGGCCGAAGAGATTGTCGAGGCGGGTATTCGACGAGCCGCAGAACGGGCACGGAACGTCGAAGCTCTCTTCGATTTGCAACAGCTCCGGCGGCGGGGCGATGCCGAACGTTTTGAGCTTCTCACGTCCCACGTCGGAGATGCGATCGGAGGTCCAAGCAGGTTCGAAGACGAACTGCACGCGGACTTCCTGCACACCCTCGGCAACGCCAACGATCTCGGCGATGTTGCGCTTCATGATCTCAAGCGCCGGGCATCCCACGAACGTCGGCAAAACTTCGATCTGGACGATGCCGTCCTGAACTTGAACTTTGTTGACCATGCCCATCTCCACGAGCGAGATCACCGGAATCTCCGGGTCTTTCACTTCTTGGAGGAGCTCCCACACGCGTTCCTCTGTCATTGTCTGGACCCCCTTACCAAGCTGCGGAAGGATCGAGACGGTACACGGAGGACAGCGTGTTCAGAGCGTCGGTCAACGCTTCGGTATGCTCACCTGCACGACCGTCGTGCGACGGGGTCGGGAAGGTGTCGGGGAGCGAGAGGCCGTTTTTGGAGAGGGCTTCGGTCGCTTTTTCCAACCAGAGCTGTTTCAGAGTGGCTTCGTCTGCGATCAGACCGGCGCCGACGATTGCTTCGGCGTTCGGACCGAGCGAGAACAGGCCGTCGATGTCGGCGCACACTTGCACGATCGCCGCTTGCAGGCGGTTGCGTGCGTCTTCGCCGCCGTTTGCCAGATGCTTGGTCCAGGTTTGCCAGTGCATGAGGTGGTAGCGCAATTCGCTCATCATCTTGCGCGAAATTTGCACAAGCGGCTCGAAGGACGAGTTCATCAGCGATTGCAGGCGCACCCATTTGAACAGTTCGTACAGATACGTGCGGGCGACTGCATACGCCCAATCGTAGTTCGGCTGTTCGATGTAGTGGCCGGTGCCGTTGACGCGCTCGACGAGGACCGCGTTGCGGAAGTCCTCCGGTTTGCGGAGTTGTGCGAGGTCGTCAGCCGAGCCGACGCCCAGAGATTCGAGCATTTCATAGAACATCACGGCATGGCCCATCGTGTCTTGGGACATCGAGGAGAACGCGACGTCTTCTTCGATGTGCGGAGCGAGTCCCAGCCATTCGGAACCGCGGTAGGCGAGGATGAAGTCGTCGTCCGCCAGTTGAAAGAGCAGCTCTTGGAGCGCTTTTTGATCGGTGTTCACGGTTCTGCCTCCCTACTGTTTGTTCGATTGTTGTTGTTGTTCGTAGCGATCGCGGTGGGCGCGCCACTTCGCTTGCAGGTCGCCGTAGCCCTTGGTTTCGCGGTATTCCTTGTTGTCGAGACGTTGCAGGAATTCGCGCTCCTCCGGCGGGCAGACGTAGACGTTCTCGCGCTTGACCACCCAGATGTTCACGACCGCATCGCGGCGCAGGAAATTCTCGCGCGCCATCGACATCGCCACTTCGTGGTTCGGAGCCAGCAGAGAGAACTGATGGACGAAACTCGAGTTGTGGGTGCGTTGGGAGAACACCTCGTAGATGTCAAAGCCGTTTTGCTTTGCTTGTTCGCTCATGGTCACAGTCCCTCCTCGACTAGATCGCTTGTTGCGTGTTGTTCAGCAGGGCATCGCGCACCCACTGGGCTTGTTGATAGGAAAGTTTGCGCAGGTCGAGACGCTGTACAGAACGCGGGCCGTGGCCGGAGACGATCTGTTTGAACTCATCCCAGTCCGGTTGTTGGTAAACCCACTGGCCTTGTGCTTCGTCATAGTGGATCGTCGGGTCCGGCAGGGTGAGGCCGAGGTGGAAAATTCTCGAAACGTATTTGTCAAAGAAGATTTGTCTCAGCTCTTCGTTGGTTTGCGAACGGATCTTGTAGCGCATGTTCTGCTGTTGGTTGGAGGTGATCTTGCCACCCTCCGGCGGGCCAAAGAACATCAACAGAGCCGGCCACCAGCGGGTGACGGCGTCTTGCAACATCTGGCGTTGCTCTTCGGTGCCTTCCGCCAGTGCCAAGACGATGCTCTCGCCGTGTTGGGCATGGAATTTCTCCTCGGCGCAGATGCGGTGCAACGCGCGGGAGTACGGCGCGTAGGACGTGTCGAGCGACATCGTTTGGGTGATGATGGCTGCGCCGTCGACCAACCAGCCGATGACGCCTGCGTCTGCCCAAGTCGGTGCTTCCATATGGAAGACGTTGTGGAATTTCAAACGGCCGGTGAACAGGTCGTTCAGCATATCTTCACGGCCCTTTCCAAGCGGAGCCATCAAGTCTTCGGCAACGCGCAACAGGAGTTGGCCGTGGCCCATCTCGTCTTGCACTTTCGCCATAATCGCAAGTTTGCGACGCAGGGTCGGAGCTTTCGGAACCCATTCCTTCTCCGGCAGGGCGCCCATGATCTCCGACATGCCGTGCATGGAAATCAATTTGATCAATTGCAGGCGGTAATCGTCCGGCATCCAGTCGTCCGCTTCGATTTTGCCTCCGTTTTCGATCTTCTCAAGAAACGCGTTGAGCTTTTCCTCGTGCGTTTGTGCGATCATCTCCAAGTCCCCCTTCGAAACGTACTACGGTTTTCTAACGTTATCATAACATTTCGTCATACAGTTCGGCAAGAAAGCGCTTACTGATTTAGGGAGCCGCCTCGTACAGTTCTTCAAAAAAGCGCGTTGCGCCGGGGTGGAGCCATCCATAGAACTCGCTGAACAGTTCGTCCGCTTCTTGGCCCAGCCAGAGGTCGGGTAAAAGTTCCTGCGGCAAGTCCGGGTCGATGAACAGGAATTTGCGGTATTGGTGAACGAGTTGGGTCTTCTCCACAAAGCAGCGGTTGTCCGGCAGATCGCCTTGGGCGCGCAGAGCTTCAAAGTGCGGGCGGTACGTGTCGATAAACGAACGGTAGGAGGCGTTGATGCTTTCCAAGTCCCAGCATTTCTCCACCAACTGCCGAGGTTCACTCCATCCGAAGTGCTCGGCGGTGAAGATCTCGACGTGTCCGGTGATCTCGTACGTTTCGGTGATCTCTCTGACTTTGTCGGTTAAGTCATTGGGAGAGAACCAAGTGGAGTTGGTGAGCAGGCCGAAGCCGAGGTAGGTGAGTTCTTTGCGGAACTGGTCGCGCAGGTGGCGGCGATCTTCGGGAATGTTGTAGGAGATCATGCACCACTTTCCCTGCCAGCCTTTGCCTTCGTGGCGGGGGTAGATGCGCTCGGCGGCTTCGTCGAGGCGTTTTTGCCCACGGGGTGACATTGAATAGAAACTGCGGTTGCCGACTTTGCGGGAGGTCAGCCACCCTTGGCGCTGCATCCGCGAGATGGCGGCGCGCACGGCTTGTTCGGTCATGCCGAATTCGCCGAGCAAGCGGGTCAGGGAGCCGATCCAGATTTCGTTGCTAGTATGTCGAAGGTATTCTCCGTATATCGTGAACAACATAGATTGTGGCTTCATGGTGTACTCTCCGTCGGATATTTCTCACAATCGTACCAAACAGAATGCCATGATTTCAAGTGATAGACTCCATGAGCAAATTAGATTTCCGCAGAGACGGGCCGACGTGTATACTGCAACTAGGAGAACATTTCTAAAATTTGGAGGCTTATGCAGATGCAACCGACAACGAAACGACTGGAAGCGAACGGCATCACCTTGGCTTACAATGTATATGAAAACGCGGGGGCTCCCGTGCTGGTCATGGTTCACGGGCTGACCTCGACGAAAGAGTCGTACAACCTGACGATTCCGTATCTGGAAGAAACCTACCACATCTTGAGCCTCGATTTGCGCGGGCACGGAGAATCGACGCAGCAAGGGCCGTATGTGTTTGACCAGTTAATAGAAGACATTCGTGCGGTGTTCGACCACGAAGGGATTGAAAAAGCCACCCTGGTGGGCGGGTCGTTCTCCAATGCGCCGATTCAGCAGTTTGCGGTGCGCTACCCGGAGCGGGTGGAGAACGTGGTGATGTTGGACGGCGGATTTGCACGCAATGTGGAAATGCCGGGGTATGACATCGAAGCGATCAAGGCGCGTCCCGAGTTCTCGTGGGCATCGAAGGAAGAAGTGATCGAGATGGCGCGTTCCGGGTATGCCGAGCATGTGAATGATTTTGTGGACGAGCAGACGATGCGCGAGTTTGAGCAACGGGCAGACGGGCGTTGGTACTTCCGATTGCCTCGTGAGGCGTTCATGGGGTATGCGCAGGAGTATGCGACGTTCTCGTTGGATGAACTCGCGGAAAAAATGTCGCTCCCGGTGCTGGTGCTAAAAGCGACACGACAACCGGAGTTTTATGAAGAGGCGTTGGGTCGCTACCTTGCGAAATTCCCGACGGCACAGGCGGTGAAGATTCCCGATTCGCCGCATCCGCTGATGGTATCGCATCCGCAGGAAGTCGCGGGATATATCGATCGGTTTGTGCGAGGGGAATCGCTGTAGAGCCGTGACCCAAAAAAAGCCCTGCCTGCCGACGTGCAGGAGGGCTTTTTTTTACTAGGCGCGGTAGTAGCGGTATTCGGTGGCGATGTCGAAGCCGCAGCTTTGGTAGAGGTGCAAGCCGCGTTCGTTTTCGGTGACGACATCGAGTTCGATGTGCGCTCGGTCTTCGCTTCGCAACAGATTCACGATGTCGGTGAGAATCTGACGGCCGTAGCCGTGTCCTTGGAATTCAGGGAGCACCGCAAAGCCGAAGATCGCGGCATGGCCGTCTCGTTCCCGTTGGACTCGAATCATCCCAAATGGTTTGCCTTGGAGCGTTGCGATGTAGGAGGTACGGTCGGGTGTTGAGGTGCGTTGAAGAACGTTGCGTGTGCTCTCTTCCGAATCGCCAAACGATTGCGCGAGGCAGGCGGCGAGGAAGTTGAGGTCTTCGGGAGTCGAAGCAACATGCAGATGCAGGAGGTCGTTGCGGTGGAACGATTGCGGGTCGCGCGTCCATTGCATCCCGTATTCAGCTTCGTGGAAGGTGCTGCCGAGGTGTTGCATCAATTGAAGTCCGGATGGAGAGCGGGCGGGGACGACGAAGAGGATCTCTTGGATTCCTCGTTGCTTCATCTCGTCTTCTGCGCGGGAAAGCAGGGCGCGAAAGATGCCTTGGCGGCGGAAGTCCGGGTGGACCATCGAGATCACTTCGGCGGTGTGGCCGTCGAAGGTGTAAAAGCACAAGTAGCCTACGAGTTGCTCCTCATGGTGGCAGACGAGGTCCCAGATGCCGTCTGTTGGGCGAGAGGCGAGCGAATCGGTGCCGGCTTTGATTTCAATTTGGTCGGCGGTGTTGCAGAGGTGTTCGAGCCGGGCGATCTCGCGAATTTCCGGTTCTTCAAAGGAAGTCTTGAGTGTGAGGGAAACGTTCATCGGTGGGGGTTGACCTCATCTCTTTTTCAAATTGTATTTTTTATTAAGTGTACTGCAAGATCGCGGTGAGGAGTAGGGGAGAAGGATGTAAGCACCGAAAAGAGGGCTTTGATTACAAAGGAAGTCCTCTTTTTTAATAAAAATGAATATAATATCTTCCTATTTTAATATAAATTGTGTATTCTGTATGTAATGAAGTTGGTTGAAAGGCGTGATCGTCCATGTTAAAGACGTTGCGATACAGTTCCATCGCATACGGAGCCGTGGTGCTGCTGCTCTGTGTGCTGGTTCCGCAACTTCTGGTCGAGTCTCCAATTCGTCGAATCCTGTTTGGCATCGGAGTTTTGGGGATCTGCGTCTTGGGCATTCGTGTGACGAGGGTCTCTACCTTCTCCCTGCCCAGACTCTTGCTCTACACCATGGCCAACATTTGCATGACCGGCTTGGTTTACCAAGCCACGCTCGTCCACCTCGGCATCGTGTTTCTTCATATCTCCATCATCACGTACAGCTATGTGGCCAGCATTTGGCGGCGCGAATTCTACGGAGCCACGATGGTGGTGCTGGCTTACTTGTATCTGAAGATCATCGTGGCTCCCCACGAGGCCGGATACATCTGGTATTGGCTGTTTTTCGACTCGCTCGCCCTGCTCATCAACTGCGGCATCGGTTCCTATCTGGGGAAAAAAGACCGCGAGATGGCCAACCTCGTCCGTCAGCTGCAATCAGCAAACGAATTGCTCCGCAAACGCTCGCTGATCGACTCCCTGACCGGACTTTTGCAAAAAGACATCTTCCGCCAAGAAGTGGAAGACCGCATCCAAGGTTTGTCGGGAGCGGATAGTGGGTATCTGTTCTTTTTTGACGTGGACGATTTTAAGCGCGTCAACGACACATACGGTCATCCGTTTGGCGACCTCGTGTTGCAGGGCGTGGCTTCCGTTCTCTTGGAGGAAGCGGCCGACAGCAATTCTCAGACCCAAGGACATGCCCACGGCGTCGCCGGACGTTTCGGGGGCGAAGAGATGGTGCTGTTTCGCTGTCATCTCGACGAAACGGGCGCCCGTCAACTGGCGGAGAGATTGCGCGCCCGCATCGCCTCGCTGCGCTTTGCCACGGTCGAAGGCAAGATCGTCTCGATCACAGCGTCGATTGGCGCCGCGTGTGCGCGCTTGGACAGCGACTATGAATTCCTCATGGAAACCGCTGACCACGCCATGTACGCCGTGAAGAAAAACGGCAAGAACGGGCACCGCTTCGACTCCGATCTTACGTCTCATCCACATCCCCCTCTGCATACAATAATTCAATCGTAACCGACTAAGCAGATCGGAGTACACTACGTGAGGAGTGCAAGTATGAGCGAATCAAACAACCTGGAATTGAAACATGTCGTCTTTGTCGGCCGCACCTGGGAGGACTACGTCCAGATGTTCAGCCTGCAAGAAGCGGACTTGCCGGGGCGCAAGATTCTCGACTGCCCGGGCGGGGCCGCCTCGTTTGCCCGCACGGCAGGAGAGCGGGGAGTGGATGTGACGGCGACAGACATCGCCTACCATTTCACGCCGGACGAACTGCTCGGCAAGGGCTTATCCGATCTGGAAACGCTGCAACAGCTCATGCAAAAAAATCCCGAAGTCCTCAAGCACGCGGAGCAGAACAAACGTTTTGCCAGCCTCCTGTCCGATATGACGCAAACTCTCCACGAGACGATCGCCGACATCCGCCAGCAAGGTTACGGGACTCGCTATGTGCCGGGCCGGTTGCCCGAGCTCCCGTTTGCCGACCGTGAGTTTGACCTCACGCTGTCCGGCAACTTGCTGTTCATCTATTCGCAACAGTTGGGCCTCGACTTCCACCTGAACGCCGTGCGCGAATTGATGCGCGTCACACGCCACGAGATTCGCCTGTACCCGTTGGTCACGCCGGAAGAACAGGAATCGCCGTTCTTGGCGGATGTGTTGCGGTTGGCGGAAGCGGAAGGCTGGAGTCATGAACAACTTCCCTCCACCTACGAACTCATGCCGGGTCACAACTTGTTGCGGCTGTATCGTTCCTGAAAAAGAAAACCTCCCCGCCCTGTGCGGAGAGGTTTTTTTGCATGATACGGGCGGGTGTCCCAATCGCAATAGGCAGACTTCACATAACTTGAAAGGAGAACTGTGCATCCAAGGAGGAATCGACCATGAACGAAAAGGAAAAAAACGTCGCCAAGGGCCTCAGCGACCTGTTGATTACCGATGTGTTCATCAAACACGGAGTCGAGCAGAAGAAACGCAACCTCACCCCGGATCAAAAAGCGCAGATCAAGTCACTCGTGCAAGACCTCCAGAACCAAGTCGAACAATACTTGCAAAAAACCGCCCAAACGCCGCCGGTCGTCACCCCCGGCCCGAACGCCTCCGCCACCCCGACCCCGGAGAAAAAGTCCGAATCCTCCCGTCCGCGCCGTCGTCTCACATTGAAACGCAACACCGAATCACAGGGCGACGAGAGCGACAGCAACTAAATCGACACTCAAAAAAATCGTGAGAGGCCGAGGCCTTTCACGATTTTTTTTCCCCTTTGAAAATGTGCGAATCTCCTCAGTCATCTGTCCCTGACATGTCCGCCTCGTCCCTAATACCATATAGCAAACACCAAGGAGGGATTCCCACATGAGCAAATGGTCTGCCCTGTCAGGCTCGCATCATCCGAGCAAGTGTCATCACGAAGAAGCAACGGTTGAGCAGGAAGCTGCGCAAGTATCGAAAACTTTGCAATCTTCCGAAGAACACATCATCATCCGCGATTCCTGCGAAGTTCACGTTCATACCACCGACACCAAAGCGGCGGTCAACCTACAAGTCGCGTTGCAACTCGCAGTCGCGCTCGTTCTGTCCATCACCATCGCAGACAGCGACGATGCGGATCACGTCGCACAAGAACTGCTGCAAAAAGTCTCGGTCAAGCAGGTAAGCAACCAACGCACCTTGATCGAAAACTCCCGCAACGTCCGCGTCACCACCACCGACACCGACGTCGCCGTCAACATCCAAGTTCTGCTCCAACTTCTGGTTGCACTCGTCGCCAAGCTGGATATTCTCTAAGCCCGACGAGCTTGCCGAAGAACCGGTCGGAAAGGAGAGGACGAGATGGACGATCAATTTCTTGACTTGCTTGCCAAGTCGATTTTCAAAAACGTCAAGCGCCGCCGCCTGACCGAGGACGAAAAACAACGACTTCGCACGGTGGCGGATGAGATTCAAGCGCATCTGAACGCCATGAACCAAGGCACATCCGACGGTGCCAAAGAGCAGAGCGGGAAGAAGCAAGACGGCACCAAGCGACGCCCCCGTCTAACCTGGCGCCGCGACAACTAAACCCAGGAGGGAACTAAACCATGAAAAAACCTGCCAAAAAACGCTCTGGGTCCAAAATGGTCCGCCCGAGCTACAGCCGCCCGGTCAAATCGCATCGCGCGCCGGTTCAAGAAGAGTCCCGCGTACAAAAAATGATCGATGCGGTCGAAGCGGAAGCTGTGTTTGACGACACCGCCGTTGAGCAAGAGGCGCGTCAAGTGGAAGAAACGTTCCAAGACTCCCACGAGTGCATCATCATCCGCGACTCCGAAGACGTCTTCGTTCACACCACGAACACGCATGCGGCGGTCAACCTGCAAGCAGCTCTGCAACTGGCGATTGCGGTCGTGCTCTCGATCACCATCGGTGATTCCCCGACCAGCGACTCCATTCTCCAAGAGCTCACCCAACGCACCGAAACCACGCAGCTCACGCGTCAGAAACTGCTGATTGAAAACTCCTCCGACGTTCACGTCACCACGACCGACACCGACGCAGCGGTTAACATCCAACTGCTTCTCCAAGTGCTGCTCGCGCTCGTCGTGAAACTCGACGTTCTGTAATGTCCTGAGGAACCACGAGAAACCCCTCCGCGGTTTGCGGAGGGGATTTCCTGTGTTGTCGTATCGAAACTACAAATTTAATTTACGGGCGGTCGGGGACATCTCGACCGTTTTTTCATCTTGGAAGGTGCCGAGGAGATAGTCCATCAGCGGGTTGGAGACGCCGTACCAGAAATGCTCGCTTTTGTAATGGTGCCAGAGATGGACTTTTTTCATCCAACGGCCCCACGGGGTGCGCGGTTTGATCGGGCGATGCGCCACATAGTGAACCCACTCGTAGTAAAACATCCCCAGTACCCCGCCGAGCACGACGGCCCATGTGAGGACAGCGCTTCCCGTAATCAGGTAGGACAGCAACCACAGCACCGAAAAATTCGGGATGCTGTACCAGAGCGGCAACAGCAACAGGTGCAATTCGTTGGGAACTTCGTGGTGGTCGTAGTGCAACCGATACAAGAGCTTGCGAAGCGTCGCGTTTTGAGGCGGCTTCATATGGAACAGATAGCGGTGGGTGGTGTACTCGGTGGAGAAAAACACCAAAGCCCCGACCAACACGCTCAACCATGTCTGCCACGTGGCCCAATGGGAGCCAAGCAATGCGGCGGTGACCAAAATAAACAGCACGATTGCCACGATACTCCAATGGCTGAAAAACTCGCGTACGTATCTTTTCATAGAAGATTCCGACCTTTCGGGAAGTTTCACCAACAGCATAGCACAGACAGGACTCCTCGGCTACTTCGTGGAAGTAGAGAGTCGAGGTGACGTATGTTAACCATTTTACGCGACCGACGGATGCTCTATCTCATCTTGGCGAACATTCTTTCTTCCATCGGCTCGGGCATTACGATGCTCGGCGTGCCGTGGTTGTTGGTGAATCGAGCGGGTGGAGATGAGATCTTCGGGTACATGACGCTGTTCACGACGCTGATTCTCTTCGTCGTCTCGCCGTACATCGGCGTGCTGATCGACCGTTTTTCCCGCAAAAAAATCTTGCTGACGTCCGAAGTCATCGGGGGCAGCATCGTGCTGGCGATGGCGCTCTGGGGGCTGTGGACGGGAGAGTTTGCCACTTGGCAGTTGATCACGACCTACTTCGGCGGCTCGCTCTACTATTCGCTGCATTTCACCACCCAGTTTGCGTTCACGCAGGAGATCTTCTCTCGTGAGCAGTACCAGATGCTCAACGGCGTCATGGAAGTGCAGAACCAGACCGCTTCGATGATCGCGGGGGCGCTGTCTTCGGTGTTGCTCGACCGAATCGACCTCTCGACGATCTTGCTGTTCGATGCTTCGACGTATGCCATCGGGTTTCTGCTGTTCTTGGGCATCCCGTATGTACCGGCGGTGCGTGCCGGAATCGCGAGGGTGTCCGTTTGGCGCAACATCGCCGAAGGGTTCCAGTATCTCCGGGAGAAGCCGGTGCTCACCGTGTTTCTGATCTGTTCGCTGATGACGTTCCTCGTGCTGATGGCAGGCAATTATCTATTTCCGATCTATGTCACGCAGGAGTTGCATGCGGGCGCGGATGTGCTCGGGCTGGCCGATATGTGTTACGCGATCGGCGCGATCCTCGCCGGGATCTCGATTCCGGTCCTCGTGGGTCGTCTGGGACCGTTTCGTTCGATTGTGTTGACGTTCACTTCGTATACGGTTGCGATTCTGCTGATTGGTTTTTATCCGCTGACTTGGCTGTACATGGCGTTGAAACTCGTGCTCGGCTGGGGCAATGCCGGAACGCGGGTGGCGCGCAATACGGTCATGATGGAGTTGGTGCCCAATCCGTTGATGGGGCGGGTCAATTCGTTTTTCAATGCGTTTGGCATGGGGACGCGGGTTTTGTTGCTCGCGATCTTCACCCGCACGATCGCCTACACGGGGTCGGCGATGTCGTTTGTGATCTGCGGCGTCCTGCTTTTGCTGTGCTTCGTCGGTGTGCTCGCCGGACGCAAGTTGTTTGTCGTCAAAAAAGACCTCTCCCGCCACTTGAGCGGGTGAGGTCTTTTTTTTTCGGGAGGTCAGAGCTTTTCGATCCGCTCGGTTTTGTCTACGGGGTCGTTGATGTTGGGGTCGGCCTGCTTCTTGCCGTTGAAAAGGGTTTCGGTGAGAGCTTTGATTTTATCGATCACTTTGCCAAAACCGTATCCGACCAAAAACGACAGGCCGACTTTGGCAGCCAGAGAGTCGGGAACTTGCATCAGCATAATGCCGCTTTTGAACAGCAGAATGATCATGATCGCCGTGCCGCCGCACAGAAACGGCCGCATGACGTACCAGTACGCCCATCGTCGGTTGAAGCGGTGGTAGAACTCGTGGAAGATGCGCAATTCATACAGCACGCCGCCGATGGCTCCGGAGAGACCGTAGTAGACGTATTCTTTGAGCTTGAGGAAGTCGATGCCGAGGTAACGAGCATCGAGCAACCCGCTGTGAACCGCCGCCATCCCCCAGAAGCCGCCGATGAACCAGATGAGCAGGTACGCGAAGATACCGACTTTGAGAATTCGTTCTCCGTTCATCAGAATCGCCACCTTTGTACCATATCTTATGGTTCAAAGGGTGCTAATGTGCGAGATCTGGAGTACACTGTTTGAAAAGGACAGAGGAGGTGATGGAGTGCAGAGTCTGGGAAAAACGGCATGGGTGCTGACCGGGTGCCTTTTGTTGAGTGGATGTGGTGTTTCAAAGGAGCCCACGGCGGGGTTGCCGTCCGTGACGGAGATCGCGCCGCTGTCGGTGGCGGCAAGTCCAACAGCTGTGACGGCTCACGAGATCGCGAACGTGCCGATCTTGAAGCAAGGGCCGGAGTTGCCGACGGGATGTGAAGCGACGTCGCTTACGATGTTGTTGCAGTACGAGGGGCTGAACGTGGACAAAACTCAAGTGGTTTCGAAGCTTCCAACGGTCGCGGTGCCAAATTATGAAGGCAGTGACGGCGACGAAATGGTGGGCGGCGACCCGAACCGGGGGTTCGTGGGAGACCCTTTTACCGACGAGGGGTATGGGGTGTTTCACGAACCGATTGCCGACGTACTGGCGGAGTATCTGCCGGGTCGAGCGCGAGATTTGAGCGGCAAGTCGTTTGACGAGGTGCTGGCGGCGTTGGCGGACGATCATCCGGTGGTGGCGTGGATGGCGATGGACCTCGCCGATGTCTCCACGGCGTATGTCTGGAAAACGGAAGACGGCGAAGAGATTCAATGGAAAGTGCCCGAGCATTGCGTGTTGTTGACAGGCTATGAGGAACACTCCGTCACCGTCCACGATCCGTACAGCGGGCAGATTGTCCACTATGACCGCGAGCGATTCCGTCAAGTTTGGGAAGACATGGGCTCGCAGGCGGTCACGGTGCAGAGCAAGGCATAGCGTTTTTTAGAAATACGATTTCATGAGGGAGTCGACCCATTCCGGTGTCCGCGCACGTAGACGACGTTGTCTTCGATCTTGACCCATTCGACGGCGGTGATCCCGCATGGCGGTCACACTCCTTTTTCCTTCGCTACTACGCGAAAAAAAGCCGTTCCCCTTCGTCGGGAACGGCTTTTTTTGGAAAAAGGGTCTTATTGGCCGATGAAACGGATCGTGTCAAAGCCGATCGAGACTTTGTCGCCCGTGTTGTCGCCGAGCTTCACGTAGCCGGCGGTGCCGGTTGCGAAGTTGTAGGTGCCAAGCGAAACCCATTGGTTGGAGTACAGGCTTTGGTTGACCGTTTTGGTCACGACGCCGCCGTTGTAGTGAATTTCGTACTTCGCTCCGGTCGTCGCAGCGTAGTTGGACGGGATGAAGACTTTGACTTCGTAGTTGCCCGCCACCGGGATGGTCGGCTTCCAGGTCGCGTAGTTGGAGATGACGGTGCCGTTGCCGTTGGTGTAGTTGATTTCGTTGTGGAGGCCGTAGCCGGTGATCGGGTGCCAGTATTGAGACGGGCCGCTGAACGTGAAGGCACCGGATGCGGTGTCTTGGTCATCGACGTTGACGACGGTCCAGTTCTTGGAGACGCCCGTGATTTTGGTCATGTATTTGTTCCAATCCCAGTTCTTGCCCGGATCGGTGTGGTCGTTGCCCCACAGTTCCGAGTGGGAGAGGATGTGTTCGCGGTCCATCGGGATGCCGTAGCGTTGGCAGATCGATTTCACCAAAGCGGCCGAAGTCGTGTACATCGCATCGGTGTACCAGCCGGTTTGCGCTTCGTAGCCTTCATGCTCGACGCCGATTCCGTTGGTATTGAAGGAGCGCGCGTGCCATGCGATGTCTTTTTCCTGAACCATCTGGGTGATCTGACCGTCGGAGGAACGGACGACATAGTGCGCCGAAACTTGCGCCGCCGGGTCTTTGAACCAGTTGATGGAGCCGGAGTAGGAGCCTTCGGTGTCATGGATGATGACATAGTTGATCGGATTCGAAGTCGGACGGGTCGCCACTTGGTAGTTGGAGGTGGACGCCGGGTTCCAGATCGCGCCCGAGTAGTCCGGAGTTAACGTTGTCACCGAAGTGAGGCCGTACTCGACGTTGGTGTACGCGCCTTTGTTCGGAGCAAGGGTTTTGTCGCCTGCGACGGAGAGAGTGCCGCCTTCGATGGTAAGCGATGTGCCTTCCTTCAAGACGCGGAAGACTTCATCTGCAAACAGAACTCCCTCTTGCTTTTGAGACGCGCCTTCAAACGAAGCGACCGCTTCATACCAGTCGTTGAGGTTGGAAGTCAATGACTTGCCGAGGTCTTTCTGAGCTTTCGCGAGTACGAAAGCACCGCCGCGGATGTTCAAGGTCGGGTCGGACTCGAGGTCTTTGGCTTTGACGCCCAGTTGCTTGGCCGCATCGCTCAGCGCTTTTTTGAAGGAGTTGTCGCTCAGGTGCATAAGCCCTTTGCCGTTGCCGTGTTCAGACGCATCCAACTCGGTGTCCATCTGCCAGCGAGACTCGGTGTAGGAAACTGCCATCAGCAATTCCTTCGGAACGTTAAATTCCTTGGCAGCCGCTGCGAATGCATTCTCAAGCGTCGGAGCGGTTGCCAGAGTTTTGCTGTCCGATTGTGCCGCAAACGTCGGAACTGCCGTTCCGCTGACAGCAAGGGTAAGTGCAGTGGTCGCGAGGACCGAAACCCATTTTTTCATATTGGAAGTGCCTCCTCTATTGTATAAGCGAACTTTTTATGAATTCAGAATATCTTAGTTTTGTTCTTTTGTCTATAAATAAAGTAGTAGATATATAACTTTGATTGCAAATGAATACAAGGGAAAAAATAACAAATTGCAACGGCACGAAGAGGAATTGCAGAATTAATTTCGAATATGGTTGTAGAAGTGTGAAGTACAGGGAGGGGGCGTCTTCGTGACAACTGCCTATTTTCAAGAGACAACCGCAACTTTGCGTTCGTTTTTACCGAGTTTAATTGAAGAGATGGAGCGCCGCGTGCCGTATGCATCGGTCGTTGTGCTCTCGACGACGGGAACCCGGATTGCTGTCGACTATACCAAGGAATCGGTCGATCCGTTCACACCGAACGTCGGCGCGGTCATCACCGTGTACGACGGGGAACGCTTGTGGGAACATGCCACGCACGACTTGACGCGCGACAATCTCTACCGCCGCGCGATGGCTTTGGTTGAACAAGCGTTGCCGGTCAAAAACGGTCCGAATTTGCAACTGGGTGAAAAACGTGAGGGCCACTATATCGCCAAAGCGGCTCGTTTGCCTGAAAACGTATCGCTTCGTGAGAAGTTGGAACTTTGCAAAGAGCGCCTCGCGTTCGCCAAAGGTCTTGATTCTCGCTTGTCCAACGTCTTGGTTGGCTACACGGAGATGCGGGAACAGAAATTGTTCGTCGACCGTCATACGCTGGTCTCGCAAGATTTGACCCGCATGGCGTTGAACGCGTTGGTATTTGCTTCCGACGGCACCACGCAAGATTGGGACGTGGCGGCCACTTCGGGCTCCGGCGGGTTTGAGCGCATCGTGCTGCCGGATGAGAGCTTGGTGATTGCCAAGGACAACGCTCTCCAATTGTTGACGGCAGAACGCATTCAGCCGGGTCTCTACGATTGCATCACCGCGCCGTTCGTCAGCGGATTGATTGCGCATGAAGCGTTCGGGCACGGTACAGAGATTGATATGTTCCTCAAGGACCGCGCCAAGGGCCGGGAGTATTTGAACCGCCAAGTGGCGGCCGAGTGCGTCTCGATGTATGACGACCCGACGGTGGAGGGTGCGTTTGGCTCGCACTTTATCGACGACCAAGGGCAACTTGCATCGCGCACGACGATCATCGAGAACGGCATTCTCAAACAAGGCATCGGCGACCTTTACTCGACTTCATTGTTAGAATTGCCGCGCACTTCGAACGGCCGTCGCGAATCGTACATGCGAAAAGCGTATTCGCGCATGACGAACACGTACTTCGGGCAAGGGCAGCATTCGCTCGACGAAATGATGGCGGACATCGACGACGGCATCTATCTTGAATCGGGTGAAAACGGCATGGAGGACCCGAAAGGCTGGGGCATCCAATGCACGATTCACTTGGGCCGTGAGATCAAACGCGGCAAATTCACGGGCAAAGTCTACAAGTCGATCGGTCTGACCGGCTATGTGCCGGAATTGCTGTCGAGCATCTCGATGGTCGGCGGAGACTTCCATCTCGGCCCGGGCACCTGTGGCAAAGGCCACAAGGAATGGGTTCCGGTCACCGACGGCGGTCCGCATCTTCGATTAAAGGGGCGATTGGGCTAATGGCATTGCAAACCGGACAGTTGATCTCTGACCTGATCGAGCATTTGAACCAACACCCGGACGTCGCGCAATGGTCGGTTCTGCAGGAGCAGAAGCGGGAGTGGCAACACTATTTGATTCAAACACGTCCGGAAGCGACTCGTGAAGTCACGCAGGAAGTCTACAAAGTGACGCTCTACCACACGCATCCGCATCCGTCGGGCGAGGGGACGTCGATGGGCGTTTCTACGATCACGTTGACCGATTCCGATCTGCCGAACATCCCCGCCAAGATTGAAGAGGGCTTGCTCTCGGCGTCGCTCACCAACAACGAACCGTGGACGATTCCGCAACCGGAGCACTACCCGGATGTGCCGCTCGTCGATGAAGCCACGCTTCAAAATCCGTTTGGCACGCTCGAAGCGTTCACCGCCGAACTGTTCCAAGCGGTGGAGAAGGAAGACGGCGTGCGCATGTCGGCCGCTGAGATGTTCTTCGAAGAGATCACGCTTCGACTCTTCAACAAAGAGGGCGTCCAAGTCGAGCAGCGTGAAACTTCGTTCCTCGTGGAAGTCGTGCTGCTTGCCAAGAGCGGGGAAAGCGAAGAGATGGAGCACTGGTTTGTGGAGAAGCGCCGTCGCATCGAAGACCTCAACATTGCAGAACTGATTGCGGAAAACGCGCAATACGCGCGTGACAGCATCGTCGCCGAACTGCCGAAGACGTGGTTGGGTCCGGTCGTCATCTCGTATTCGCAATTTGAAGACCTGTTCTCGCCGTTGCATTTCCGTTCCGGTGCGCAATACAAATATATGAAGCTCTCCAATCTGGTGCCGGGTGAGAGTTTCTTTGGCGAGGCAGAAGTTGAGGGCGAGGCGTTCAACGCGTCGTTCTCTTCGGTGCTGCCGTATGGCAATCGTTCGTATCGCTTCACCGGCGAAGGTTTGGCGGGACGTGAAGTGGCGGTTGTCGAGAACAACGAATTCCGTCGCTACATCTCCACGAAGCGCTATGCCGATTACCTCGGCATTGAAGCGACTGGCGAAGCGGGCAACCTCGTCCTGCAACCTGGCACGACGCCGGAAGAGGATCTGGTCAAAGGCCCGGTCTATTACATCGTGGCGTTCTCGGCGATGATGCCCAATACGTTCACGGGTGACTTTGCTGCGGAGATCAAGCTCGGGTACTACATCGATGAGCACGGCAACCGAACTCCGGTCAAGGGCGGGTCGGTCAGCGGGAACATCTTCCACATGCTGACTCATGCCAAGTATGCGCAAGAGAGCGTTTTCAGCGGGGGCTACCAAGGACCGGTGTCGATTCGTTTTGAAAACCGCTTAACCATCGCGGGCGAATAGCAGAAAAAACCTCTCCAATTGGAGAGGTTTTTTTATGGAAGAGACGGAAAAGTTCGGATATAGCAGAACGGCGTACAAACACGATGGCATCGTATATAATACCACTAGACAAACGAGATTGAGACGGAAGGGAAGTTTGACAGATGAGCCAAGAGACGACCCAAGGCCTGCCGCCCAAGCGCATGGTGGAGTCGAGAGCGGTCAAGGCGAGCATCGTCTTGCCACCTGATACCAATAACCACAACACGATGTTCGGGGGCAAAGTAATGTCCTACATCGACGACATTGCCGCGATCTCGGCGATGCGTCATTGCCGCCAGCGCGTGGTTACGGCTTCGACCGACTCGGTGGACTTTTTGCACCCGATTCGATTGGGGGATTCGATTTGCCTCGAATCGTTCGTAACGTGGACGCACAAGACCTCGATGGAAGTGTTCGTGAAAGTGACGGCGGAAGACTTGATGACGGGGCATCGCGCGATCTGTGCGACTTCGTTCCTGACCTTCGTTGCGCTTGACCCGGACAACCGTCCGATCGTTGTGCCGCCGGTGTTTCCGGAGAGCGAAGAGGAGAAGTTCCTGCACGATTCCGCCCCGGCCCGCAACGAAATTCGTCGTGAACGCCGTGCCACGTCCCGTGAACTCGCGGAGAAATTCCACCTCGCGAAACCCTGGGAAGTGTAAAACCTGAGGCTATGAAAAAGAGACCAAGGCACGCACGCGTGCTTTGGTCTTTTTTTTCGAGGTCTCATTTTGTTGAGGGGTCTGTTAGTTTTCGAAGACGGTTTTGCCACCGATGACGGTGCGGATGACGTTGGTTTCGAGGATGGCATCCGGCTCCGAGGTCATGATGTCGCCGTCGAGGATCGTGAGGTCGGCGAATTTGCCGGCTGTGATCGTGCCTTTGACGTCCTCTTCGCGTGTGGCGTAGGTGCCGCCGATGGTGAAGAGGTGCAGGGCTTGTTCGATGCTCAGTTTTTGCTCGGGGCCGTAGCCTTCGTGTGTTTCGTTTGGCTTGCGACGGGTGACGGCGGCGTGGATGCCAAGCAACGGTTCAATGGGTTCAATCGGTGCGTCAGAGCCGCCGCCGCAGAGGAGCCCGGCTTCGAGCAGGGTTTTCCACGCATAGGAGGTCGGCCAATAGTGCTCGGCGATGCGTTCCTTCACCCACGGGAAGTCGGACGGGACGAAACGAGGTTGCAAGTCGAGCGCGAGGGAGTCGCCGAATTTTTTCATCCGTTCAATTTGTTCCGGGCGCAGAACTTGCGCGTGGATGAGACGATGGCGGTGAGTGGCGACCGGATTCTGCTCCATGGCGTTGAGCACGATGTCGGTCGCGCCGTCTCCGATGGCGTGAACGGCAATCGGCATGCCGTGTGCCGCAGCTCGGCGGGCGATGTCGTTCATCTCGTCTTGCGAGAGAATCGCGGTGCCGTGCGTATGCGGGGCATCCGGGTACGGGAACGACATCAGGGCCGTGCGACCGCCCATCGCGCCGTCTGCGAACATTTTGACGGCACCTACATTGACCCACTCGTCTCCGTCGCCCGTGGTCATGCCCGATTCGATAAACTCGTCGAGAAATTCATAGTAGACGAGATGGTTGGCACGCAGGCGGAGGTCTTCTCCGACGATCAGTTCACGGTACATGTTCCACGTGTTCGCCCACCCGCCGAGATAGCGGAGGTCTTCTGTATGCACGGAGGTCAAGCCGTGGCGCAACGCGTCTTGGACACCAAGGCGCAGCGCGCTTTTTAATTCGTCATAGCTCATCTTCGGGATCGCGGCACGGAACGGACGGTAGGCGTTTTCGAAGATCATGCCGGTGAAATGGCCCGCTTCATCTCGACCGTACGCACCGTCAGACGGATCGGAGGAGTTTGAGTGAACGCCTGCTCGTCCGAAGCCTTTCGTGTTGGTGAGGAACGCATGGTTGCAGATGCGTGTGAGGAAGATCGGATGGTGCGGTGCAGCTTCGTCCAGTTCGGCGAGCGTTGGAATGTGGCGGTCGGCGAAGTTGTTTTCGTTCCACCCGATGCCGACGACCCACTCGTCCTGCTGCGCACGAGCTGCCCATTCGCGGATGAGTCGGAGCATGTCCTCGGCGGACGTGACGTTCGAGAAGTCGAGTTGCGAGAGCTTGAGGCCGTGGTTGGAGACGTGTAGATGGTTGTCGATCAGGCCCGGCAGCACGGTCGCGCCGTCGAGGTCGATGACTTGCGCATCGGCGGAGGCGAACTGCAAGCGAATGTCCGCATTGGAGCCAACTGCCAAGATGCGTCCTTCGCGGACCGCGATGGCTTCGGCACGGGGTTGGGTTGAATCCATCGTGTAGACACGGGCGTTTGTGAAGATCGTGGTCATGGTGGCAATTCCCCTTTTTTCTATCATTATACTTGTTGACCACCGGGCGCGCACAATCTACAATGGATGTTAAATGGACTTTTTTCGAGATTAGAAAGTAGGGAGAGCCAGATGCAAGAGGCTTTTATTTTTGATACACGACTCGGTGTGAATGTATTGCGCCCCGATCTTGATTGGACGAACTACTCCGAAGAGGAGCGCCGCAAGATCATGACGCGTTGGGCGATTATGTGTTCGGGGATGACGATGCGCATCTCCGAACTGGAAGTTGAGATCATGGAGAAGCTGGACGCGATGTATGAAGCGAATGACGCGGACGAAATGCATCGTCTGAATACGGAGATGATGGAGATCGCAAGCGTTGTGTGCGACCTCAACATCCTCTCCAGAAGCGTGTACGCCGATCTCGCCAAGGCACACTTCTAAGAGAAGGAGGTGCGGCGGGATGACAGCCAGATTTGAATTTGTTTTCAACGAGCGATTGGGCATCCAGATCCCCGTCCAGCACCACGAATGGCACGAGTACACCCGCGCGGAACAGGAAGACCTGATCCATCGCTGGGAGAGCATTCGCTCTCGAATCCCGGACCGCATCAAGGAGTTGGAGGAGATCATCGAAGACCGCCAACTGAAAATTGCCGTCGAGGACGATTGGGATCGTGTCGTGGAGTTGTACGAAGACGTGTTCTTCATCGCCAGTGTCATCAACGACCTGAACAACTGGATGAGGTTGGAACCGTCCACAACGGACGAAGAAGGTCACGGATTGGCCGAAGAACATGCAAGTCGAGAAAAGGATTAATCCACAGCGGAGAGGGTAGCGGAGGCGCGAATGCGCGAATCATCCGGTACCTTTTCCGTCTATCTGCTGGCAGAACGTGGTACACTAAGAGTGCCGATGAAGGGAGAGCTACATATTGGATACCAACCAGATTCTCGCCGCTTTGCAGCATTCTCCGCTGCCGGAGCGGATGGGCAATTTTGAACGCACCCGTACCCCGCAAGAACCTTTGCAGGTGGACGAGGGCGAATATTTGATCGTCGAGTACCGCCATCTCCAGCATGACGCGCTGTTTCAAGTCGTGATGCGCGGGAGTGAGGCGCAGTTTATTACCGTGTTGAACGGAGAAGTCAATCCGCTTCAGACGGTGTCGATCGAGGAAGCAGGACATCTCCTGCGCCGCGATCTGTTGATGATGCTCGAAGACTTGGATGACGAGCTTTGATTACGACGAGAATGAAGCGGAGGCCACATCATTGCAACTCCTGCTGATCGACGGAAACCATATCATGTATTCGGTTCTGTTCCGTCATATCGCCAAAGCGAAAAAGCGCGGCGACTATGAGGAAGCGACCGAACGCATCGTTGAAAAAGCCTGCCAGCAGTTTACGGCGACGATGCGCAAGTTGGCGCGGCGGTTCAAACCTACGCATATGATCGTGATTTTTGACAATGACGGGCAAAACTTCCGCCACCGCCTCTCGCCGATCTACAAGGCGAACCGCAAGGAACGGCCCAAGGAAGTCTACCCGTTGAAGCAAGCGATCTACAAAAAGTTTCAAGAGGACGAAATTCCGTATCTGTACGCACAGGATTACGAAGGGGACGACCTGCTGGGGACGATCTCGCTACGTGCGGAGCAAGCGCGCACGTTCCGTCGCATCATCCTCTGCTCGGGCGACATGGACCTCGCGCAGTTGGTGACGACCAAGACTCAGCTCTACCAGATCAACTCGGGCGTTTTCACCGGCACTTGGGTCACGCACAAGAACGTCAAGGACATCGTGCAAGTCGATCCCAAGAAACTTCCGGAGATTAAAGCGCTGCTCGGAGACCGCACAGACAACATCAAGGGCATCTCCGGCCTGCGTCGTCCCAATGCGCTGCGCGTCTTGGAGACGTATCCGAAACTGACGGACTTCCTCGACAATGACAAAGCGCGCAACAAAACGGAATCGTTGATTCTCAGCCATCGTCAGCACGTTCTGACCAACTTGGAACTCGCCCGCATCCGTTGCGACATGCGCTTCTATCTGCGCTGGGAAGACTATCTCGTCTCGAACTGGTGGGAGAAGGACGGAAGCAAAGCGTTTTACGCGAAGCATGCCGACTTGGAGCACGAGGACCGGGACGAAGACAACGAGGTCGAAGAAGTCGCTCTGACGCAAATGGCCCCCGCGATTGCGGAGGAAGCAACGGCGGAGACCAAGCCGAAGCGCAAACGCAAACGCCGTCGCAAGCCGAAAAGCCAAGGCGCGGGAGAAGCAGTGGCAACGGCGGAAACATCCGTTGAAAAAACGGACGCTCCCTCTGCAACCGCTCCCGTCGCGCAAACGTCCGATGAGGCAGTTGCGACTGCCGAGGACAAACCGAAAAAGAAACGCCCCCGCCGCCGACGTCGAAAAAAGCCGGCGAACGGACCTGCGTCCTCTCCGACGGAGCAACCGGTATAAGCCAAAAGTCCCAGCGCAGCTGGGGCTTTTTTTCGAATTCTCACTTTTTTACGAAATGAGGAGGAATGAGAGCATCCGCTGTCAAAAATTTAATTAGAATAAACCCGAAGAGCGGAGGCGAAACGCTTGAAGTCCATGACCGAGGAAACAAATGATCACGCCTGCCTCGTTTTGGAAGAATTGATGGGGGATTTGATCGGAGCTCTCGACGAAACGTCCCACGTGGACATGGAGGCTCTGGTCGCTCCTTATGGCCGGCATGCGTATGAAAAAGGGTATGCGTTGGCCTGTGAAGGTATGGAAATGCAGGAGATGTTGCAACTCGGCCAATCGGTACGGAATCGGTTGCTCAAGGACTTGTACCGACATATGCGGCAATGGCCGGAAGATATGGCCTTGTCCCGAATGCTCCAAGCTTCCTCCGCTTTCTCGCTCTATACGAACCAATTTCTCTACGGGTACGAAGCTCGCAAGAAGGAATTGTTCACACGGCAATCGGAGCAACAGCGCAACCAAGTGCTGAACTCTCTGCCGCTTTCCGTTGTCATCTATGACAGCGAAGGCTATTGTGTATTCGCCAATGAGCGCTGTCTGCAGAACAACCGTGTATCGTTGGAAGAGCTCGTGGGCAAGAATCGCAATGATCTTGCCGACCAATACAACGAGACCCCTGACCCTGAAAACACGTGGGCGCGTGTACTCGCAGGGAATCGTGTCCATATGCGACTCGAATCGTTTGGGGACGAGGGACAATCGCTCAATGAGAAAGACTTCGTGCCGCTCGTCGAGCCCAACGGCGACGTCTCCGGCGTCATCGCCGTCACGTATTCATCTGTCTCTGAGAAGGAACGCCTCTACAACCTGCAACGGCAGTTCAGTTTCGTCTTGAACTCGATGAACAGCGGCTTGCTCATCTTGAACTCCGAAAGCCGAGTGGCCGGGTTCAATGAAAAAGCCCAAGAGATCTTCGGCCTCTCCGCGGAGGAAGTCATCGGCACATCCTTGAACGAACTCTACGCCACCTACATAGATCAACAGGACCGCGAAGTCGTCGAGTTTCTCAACTCGCTCGTCGACCGCGGCCTGCCCATCCGGGACATCCAGCGGACGATCAAGATGCGCGACCGCACGTTGACCCTCCGTCTGGACGGCAACCCGATTCTCGGCACCGGCGGCGTTGCCGTGGGGTACATCTTGATCTTCGAGGACATGACAGAGTTGCTTGCGATGCGCGAGGCGATGATGCGCAACGAGAAGTTCGCGCTGATCGGCCAGTTTGCCGCCGGGATAGCCCATGAGATTCGCAACCCGCTGACGACGGTGTTTGGCTTCTTGCAATTGTTGGCTGCCGGTTCCGTCAAGCACGAGAATTTCGCGAATCTCACCCGCACGCTGTTGATCCCGGAGTTGGATCGGGCGAACACGATCCTCTCCGATTTCCTCATGGTCTCCAAACCCACCGCCCCGCAGCGGACCGTCGTGGATACGGCGAGGTTCTTCGAAGAAGTGGTGCGGTTGGTGGAGTCGGAGGCTCATCTGCGCGGCGTCGTTTTGGAGATCGAAGAGGCGGACGAATTGCCGGAATTGAACCTCGACGTCCAGCAGATGAAGCAAGTCTTCCTCAACCTCTGCAAAAACGCCTTCGACGTGACCCCGCCCGGCGGCAGTTTGCGCTTGACGGCGAAACAGCTCATCACCGACAATCACATTCGCTTCGACGTCATCGACGAGGGGCCGGGGATTCAAGCGGACGACCTCTCGCGAATCTTCGACCCGTTTTTCACCACCAAGGAACACGGCACCGGCCTTGGCTTGCCGATCTCACACCGCATCATCGAAGGTCACGGCGGCAAACTCAAAGTCCGTTCGGCGGCAGGAGCAGGGACAACGTTCACGATCCTGATCCCCGTCGGCAGATAGGCTTGTAAGCTGGAAAAAAAGACCCACACGTCCCGCGACGTGTGGGTCTTCTTTTAGACAAGCACGAGGTTCTCGACACCGTAGAGAATTCCGTCCTCACCGGCGTGTTTGGTGCGGTAGGGGGCGATGGCGAGCAGATCGGGATGACCGTTGCCCATCGCGATGCCGCGTCCGACGAATTGCAACATCTCGCGGTCGTTGAGGCCGTCCCCGAATGCGGCGGCTTGGGCGGGAGTGAAGCCGAAATGGTCGAGCAGCGTGGAGATGCCGACCGACTTGTTCACACCGCGCGGGTTCAAGTCGACCGCCCAGGTGCGCCAACGGTGGAGGAACACTTCGTCCTCGTAGCCGTCGGTGTAGAGCTTCTGTTGTTCTTCGTCCACGAAGCCGATGAACTGGTAGATGTCCGGCACTTCGGCAAGCGACGAGTAGGTCAGCGGTTGGAGAAAGCCGATCTCGGCGTCCGCTTGTTGGAAGTAGGGGCATTCGGCGGAGCTTGAGATGAGCATTTTCTCAGCGCCGTAGAGCAGGAACGAGTGGCCTCGAACGGCTGCGCGCTCCATCCATTCCACGACGATCTCGCGGGGGAACGGCGTTCCGTAGATCGTCTCGCCTCGGTAGCCGACGTGTGCGCCGTTGCAGGTGACCGCCCAGTCGATGCCGAGTTCCACGCGCACCGAGGCGATTTCAAATTCACTGCGTCCGGTGGCGAGCACGGGGAGGATGCCTTGGGCTTTCAAGAGATCCACGGCCCGCTTGGCGGAGTCGGGGATTTTTTTCTGATGCATGAGAGTGCCGTCGACGTCGAAGAAAACGATCTTGATGTCGGAGTCGCGCGTGTCGCGGTTCAGTTCGAGATTCGATTCACGTACCATCTGTCTGTCGCCTCCACGGAAGACACGCGGTAGGTGCGCCCGCCTTCTAAGATAATCAAATACGAACTTTGCAACATCCGTCCGATCTCATCCGGATCGAGCGGACCTTCCCAGCACATGCCGTCTTGGGTGGTCAGGTCGTGAATCTGCAAGATCTGGTTCAAAAAATGCACTCTCGCCGTCGCCACCTGCACCGCCCGCTGACCGGCCGGGTGTATATGAATCGTAGCTTTATAGTCTGCCATATGGTTCACCTCGGAACCTATTCTACCACACTCCTTGAAACCTTTGACCCCGTGATTCGTAGTACTATTCATCCGAATCTCAAGGAGAGATGAAACATGTATGTGGCAAGCCGGTACGACCGATATTGGGCGATGGCGGCACACTTGTCGATATTGTTGCTGCCGTTCATTGCACCGATTGTGATCTTGATTCTGCGGGCGAATTCGAAATTTGTCCGTCATCACGCGACGCAAGCACTCCTGTTCCACTTCGTGTGGTTGATTCTCATGACGATCTCCGGGTGGTTGTGCTGGATTCTCATCGGGTTCCCGATGCTGGTGGTCTTCGGGCTGATGGGCATCTGGGGGACGATTCGCGGAATCTTGGCCGCACTCAACGAAGAACGCTATCACTACCCGATTACCGGGAATTGGATTTAGTTCCACGGGTATCCTAAGGAGGTACCTTGTGTGAAAGGGGTGTCGTCATGGAAAACAGACAACAAGTTCTCGACAACCTCTGGGGCTCGCTGTCCGACATGCCTCGGATGAAGCTCAACGCGCTGCTCGCCCAGATGGGTCTCGCCAAGACGATGTACGCCAAACTCGCAGACGAACAGGCGAGGAAGCTGACTCTCGGCATCCTTACCCGCTTTGATGATGCCACGTTGCAAGAAGTGGTGCCTCTCGTCCGCGCGTAACACGAGGTCAGGAGGCCGTCTCGCGGCCTCCGCCATACTTCCTTAGGAGGTCACAGCGATGGAACCTTACGCATGCCCCTCGTGCCGCAACAAAATGCGGTTTCACATCCTCGACCAACAGCCGGTCTCTGTCAAACTTCATCCGCAAACCGGCGAGCTGGTGGGGTATATCGACGAAAGCGACATGATGGCACAGCCCTATCGCGGCGAGCATCGCCTCGTCCAATGCGCACTCTGCGGGCTGAACGGCGGAGAACCGCTGTTCGTAAAAGCGGCGCAACGGATGTAATCCGCGCCGAAACTCATTTCAAAAAAGCGAGCGGAGACCGCCCTGTCGTGGAAGCGATTCCCGACGGTTGGCGGTCTTTTTTCGGGCGTTTGGGCGTAGATTTCGTGGTATACTGGACGAGAACTGAATGACCCCTTTTTGACAGGTATGGGAAGAGGAGGATGAGTCCTCGTTGGGTAAGCACTTGATTGCAATCCTGTTCCGTCCGAGGAAGACTTTGGAGCGTGTGTTGACGGAGCGCAGGCTGGATCGTTCTCGGGGCACGACGTGGTTGCTGATCGGGCTGAATGTGCTGGTGATGTTCGTGTTCGCCGTGTTTTTCTTCCGATTTGTCGATCGCAACCGGGAACCGGCGTTTTACTTTGAAGAAGAACTGCTGGCTCATTTGGCGATGTGGGTGGTCTTTGGCGGGCTCCTCATCGGCAGTCTGACCTATGCGTTGGTGACGCTGGGTCTTGGACGGGTGTTTTTTTCGTGGATCGTGCGGATCGGGTTGCGCATCTCCGCGCACGACCACTACCCGACCGATCCTGAACATCGCAAGGAAAACGGCCGACTGCTGCGCTTGATCCATCCCTATACGACTTGGATCAACTTCTGGCCGAAGTTGCTGTCGATCTTGCTGGCTCCGCTGTTGTTGCTGCTGCCGGGATATGCGATGATGCTCGATCCCGAAGCACCGATTCACCTCGCACCGTCGGCGATGGTCGCGACGTATTGGGTGACGCTCGGCTTGTGGTGCGTCTTCATCTTCCTGCAAGTGGGGATGTGGGTGTATATGATCATCGCGCGCACGATCGCGATTCAGAAAATTTACGGGATTGGCGCAGGTCAGGCGTTTTGGGGGCCGTTGCTCCTGTATGGGTTGCTCCTTTTGGCCGGGGTGGCGATCTGTGTGTTCCTCGTTCTGCTCAACAATCTCTTGGGCGGGGTCGCGCCGTACGCTCCCGACCCGACACCCGATTTTAGCTCTCATCTTGGTTTGTAGACAGGAGGTTTCATCTCGCATATGGCTGATTTTTTCAAAATAATCTTCAAACCGAACGCCACGCTTGATAAGTTGCTCACGGAACGCAGCATGAGGAAGTCATGGCAGGCAACATGGTTGATCGTGGGCGTCTCAGCGGTGTTCTACTTGCTGTTGTTCTTGCTGGGTGGAAGCAAGGCGTTTGCTCCCTATGAATTCATGAACGAACAGCTCGGGTTGTTCGACTCAACGAAAAGTATAACGCTTGCGATTTCCTTGGTGGTCTGGTTCCTGACGGTCGTCTGGCTCTTGATCGACTCGGTGTTGTCCCGCTTCTGGTTTGCGTGGTATGTACGCATGGGTCTGCGCATGGTCGGAGGCGAGACGTATGCAACGCTTACCCCTTCGGAAAAAAGCGAGAAATCTCGCCTCGTGCAACTGATCCAGCCGTATACGTACTCGATCTGTTTGCTTGTGGGCTTCCTCGGAACTCTGTTGTCCCTGCTGGTCTTGCCGGAGAAGCAACCGTTCACGGAAGGCGTGGACCCGACACAAGTCATCGTCCAGATGCTCGGCTCTTCCGTTACGTCGATCCTGTCGCTCGGGGCGATCGCGTACAGCATCGTCCAGCGCGTGTTCGCCATCCGCAAAATTTACGGCGTCTCGGGAGCCAAAGCGTTCTGGGGTCCGTTTATCCCGTATGCGATCTCGTTTGTGTTGATTTTCTTGGTTGTTGTGGTGTTCTTCATCCTGCTCTTGCTCTTTGCGACAAACAACTTCGAAGGCGTTACAACGTTTTGAGGCAAAAAGAAAACCGCCACGGTGCTTACCGGGCGGTTTTTTTCGTCGTGGGGACAAAATGGTCTCGGGTGATCTCGAGGAACGCCCGCATGGCGGGGGAGACCCACTTGCTTTTGTGGTAGAGCAAGATCGTGTGGACGTGGACGGGAGTTCCCGCCCACGGCAAAGCGACGAGGCGGTTGTCGGCGAGCTCTTGGCGGACGACGACTTCCGGCAGTTGGGCAAGCCCGATGCCGGTGATGACGCACTGCTTGATCGCTTCGAGCGACCCGAACTCCAACTGTTGGTCGAGGTAGATGCCGTGCGCGTTCAACTGGGTTTCAAACATCGTGCGGTACGTGCAGCCGACTTCGGTGAGGAAGAGAGTTTCTTCCTTGAGATCGGTCGGGTACACCGCTTTGCGAGCGGTCAGCGGGTGCTGTGGCGGGGCGATCAGTTTGATCGGCTCCGGCACCAGCACTTCGGCGTGCAGGTCGTTGCCTTCCGATTTCTCCTCGTCCAGCAAGAACGCCAGATCCAGTTCGCCGCTGCGAATTTGTTGGCGCAACTGCCAGCACAGACCGGGGCGAAGTACGATCTTGACGTTTGGAAACTGACGGCGAAATTCTTGCAAGAGCGGGGGGAGACGGAAGGCGCAGAGCGATTCCGGAGCCCCGATCGTCAGCGTTCCTTGCGGAACTTGGGCTTGTAGCAGATCGGCTTTGGCCGTTTCGACGAGCTTCTGAATCTCGACGACGAACGGCAACAATTGCGTGCCCGCTTCGGTCAAGACGATGCGTTTGCCGAGCCGGTTGAACAGTTGAACCCCGAGTTCTTCCTCCAACGCTTGAATCTGGGCTGTGACGCTGGATTGCGCATAGCCGAGCAGTTCGGCCGCACGTGTGAAGCCTTTGACTTCCGCTACGACCTTGAACGTGTTGAGATGACGCAGTTCCATTGCGCGACCCGTTACGCGAGTCGCCCGCGCACGGCGGTGACGACGGACTGACGGAGGGAGACCACGTCTTGCTCAATCTGGTTGCGGGTTGCGGTGAACTGAGATTTGCGTTCAAGGTCTTTGAGACCCGGCAAGTTGATGTCCACGGTCAACAGCGCCGATTGCGCGGCCGCTTCGAGCAACAGAGCCGCTACACCGAGGTCCGAAATGACGTTCTTGTTTGCGATTTCGGCAATAGACTGGGAAGTGACCAGTGCGTCGCGGCAGAGTTCCGCGAGGCGAAGCGGCACAGCGGTCGCCGAGATGGCGGCGGACTGAAGCGCGAGCGAGCGGGACGCTTTTTGCTCCTCGGTGTCCTTGGGCAGTTTGAGGGCGATCATGTAGGCGTCGAACGACTGCATGTCAGACTCGAGCAGTTCGTCGCATTCGCGAATGTTCGCCGCCATTTCGCTTGCGATCTTCTGCATGTCGGCTTCCAGTTCGGCGAACTTCGCGCCTTGGGTGAGGTTGGCGACCATCGACGTCATCGAAGCGCCGAGCGCTGCGGCCAGAGCTGCGACGCTGCCGCCACCCGGAGTGTGCGAGTTCGAAGCCGCGGCGGTGAGGAACGTGCGAATCGGTTGGTCAAATGTGCTCGTGGTCATGTTAGCGTACCTCCTCGCGATTGGCTTGCAGATTCATCGCCGTCATCAAGTTGGCGAACAGTTGAGCGGTGGTGACCGTTCCGACGCCGCCCGGAGTCGGGGTCATGGCGGCGACATGGTTGGCAACTTCCGGTTGTGCATCGCCGACGATGTTGCCGTCTGCCGTTTCGTTGATGCCGGCGTCGATCAGGACGAGGTTCTCATGCACCATCTCCGGGCGAATCAAATCGGCGCGACCGGCTGCTACGAAAGCGAAGTCCGCTTGTTTGAGATGGACGGAGAGATCCGGGGTCTTGGAATGACAGACCGTCACGGTCGCTTTTTCCCGAAGCAGGAGGTGGAGGAGCGGTTTGCCGACCGTTTCTCCGACGCCGACGAGGACGACGTGCTTGCCAAATACGTCATAGCCGTAGTGCTTGGCAAGTCCCAGGCACGCAAGCGGCGTCGCCGGATAGAGGCCCGGCGTGCCGAGGATGGTCGCGAGCAAGTTGGTTTGCGTCAGGCCGTCCACGTCTTTGATCGGGTTGATCGCGGAGATGATGCGTTGTTTGTTCAAGTGCTTCGGAAGCGGGAGTTCGAGCATGATCCCGTGGATGTCCGGAGCTTGGTTCAGTTTGTCGAGGACAGAGAGCAGAAATTCCTCCGAGACGTTGGCGGGGAGTTTGTGCAGTTCGTAGTCGATCCCGAGTTTGTCAGCCGCACGTCCCTTTGCTTCGGCGTAGTAGAGGGAGGCCGGGTCGCCGTCAACCAAGACCGTCGCCATGCGCGGTTCGATGCCACGGGCTTTCATAGCTTCCACTTGCGAGAGGATGTCTTGACGGATGATGTCTGCAAGTTCCTTGCCTTTCATCAGCGTACTCATGAAATTCTGAACCTCCTAAAATCTCGAACATTATATCGAGAAGTGTGTATGATCGTTCGACATTTGATATGGTTTAGATTATATCAGTGCGAAAAGCCCCTGTCGAGCCCTAGAAAAAGCGAATGGCGCACAATGCAAAATCTTTGTGAACGTAGGAGGACCAGTAGAGTTCTTTCCTATTAAGAATAGGCCAACCGCCACGTTGACACGTGTTCTGGATGATGGTAGGGTTAAGTTACATAGAACTCTGTAAATTTTCTGAACGTTCCGCAGGCGTTGCATGGCAACTGCTTGCATTTTCTATACCATGAAGAGAAAGCGGTTTCATAAAGTAGTAGTCTGAGAGAGAAACAGTTGAGCAGAGGAGGGTGGAGCATGCGGGGTGCATCGGGGGCAGTTCGCATTGGCTACGTCGGCGGGCAGTCCCGGCGGCGGTATGAACGGGTGATCGGAGATTGGGCCACGAGTTTAGGCTCCCAAGTGGAATTGGTGAAGATCCCGCCGTTTGCCTTAATGAAGTTGTTTGGCGGTTCGATCCAACATTGGATTCAATGTCTGCCGGAGTCGTTGCCGTTTTTGAGCGAAGGCTTGGAACGGTTGAGCCGTCAATATGGGCTGGACGTCTGGTACGTGAACGTGCCGATGCTTGCTCCCTACTTAATGATGGCGCGCGATTATGGTCAATTGGACCTCGGATTCCTGCTCCTCGCGCATTCGGCGGGGTCGGAAGCGTGGCTTCGACAATGGACGGGCGTCGCTCCGTGGTTGACGGAACGCGATGTTCTGCTCGCGGGCACACACTCGGTAAAAAAAGCGCTGCTGCAAGTCTCGCCGCAATTTGAAAGTGCTGTCGAAGTTCCGCCGGGCATCACGGTTTCGGAACATCGTGCGTCGGGATCTGCTACAGGCACCCATTTGTTGGCGGTCGGCGTGGACGAGGGCAAAAACGTCGAGGCCCTGCTCGACTGTTTCGCTGCGGTTCGCAAGCTTGTACCCTCGGCGCAATTGACTTTGCTCGGTGAATTCGGCGTTCGGGCGGCGGCGGCGGCCACGGCGTTGTCGACAGCGGCCCGACGAGACGGTGTCTCCACCGCGCCTCCGAGCTCTTTGATGGAATCGTGGGCGCGAACGGTTGCTTTTTCGTTCTCGAAATTGTTTGCGGCTCCCTCTGCGGGAGAGTCGTTGGACGCACTCGAAGCGGCCGAAGTGGAACGGGCTCGCCTGCGCGTGATGGTATTGGTCGAGGAACGCGGTTTGCAAGAGGCGGTGACGTTCTCCGTGCCGGCCACAGAGGAAGCGCGGGACGGGTATTTTGCAGGAGCTGACCTCTTGGTGGACTTCTCGACCGATCCGGGGGAGACGATGGGCTTCCATCTGTTGCAAGCCAAAGCCTGTGGACTTCCGGTTGTCTGCTCGCGCTGGAACGGATTTGGCGAGTTGGTGGAGACGGACGGGGACGGCCGACTCGTCGACGTCGTCTGGGCGGAGGAATCTCCATGCCCGGTCGTCGATGTGGCGGGAGCGGTAGATGCGATCGTCCACTTGCTCCGAGACGGGGAGAAACGCACGTCGATGTCGCAACGGGCGATGGAGCGGTTGCGTGAGTATGACAACGAGCGGGTGATGCCGCGCGTGACGACGGCGTTGCAAGAAGCGGGCGACCGCGACGTGGAGTGGCACCGCTTGGTGCTGTGGGCGGAGCAGTGTGCCGTCGAGGAAGGTGCAGAAGCGAACGGGCCGCTGAATCCGGTCGAGCATAGTTTGTTCTCGCGCACCGACATGGAGATGCGCTGTTCGGTTGCGAATGCCGTCCATCTCTTGGCGGTAACTCCGTTGCACCAACTGGGTCATGTCTACAACTTGCCGAATTTGGAGGCACTGGGCTGGCTTGACGAGTCGCCGCTCTCCGTGCTGACAGGCGGGACCAAAGTTCCGCTGCAGGCTTGGTACGGCAAAGTGCGCAAGATCATCGGACACTATGCAGGCCGCGCGCCGGTCGATTTGTCTGCCGAATAGACGCATGAAAAAAGGGAGCTCCGCACACGGCGGGAGCTCCTTTTTTTTATACTGAATCGGTTTTACCGATGCTTCCGATCAAATTTATCAGTTTCCCCTATCTCGAACCCTCGTGCTACAATCGCGTACGAAGGGGGAGTTCGAATGAGTCAAACCAAAGCTTTGCAAAAAACGATCCGACTGCCACAGTTGGTCGCTCTCTATATCGGTGCGGTGCTCGGCTCCGGCGTCCTGCTGGTTCCCGGCCTTGCCGCAGAAATCGCCGGGCCTGCGTCGCTTTTGGCATGGGGGTTGATGACGGTGCTCGTGTTGCCGATGGGTCTCACGATGGGGCTGCTCTCTGCCCGCTATCCGAATGCCGGCGGGGTTTCGCACTTTGTGACACGGGCGTTCGGCGAACGATGGGGGGCGCTGGTCGGGTGGTTTTTCCTGCTGTCCGTTCCGCTTGGCGTTCCGATTAATGCGCTGACCGCCTCCGGGTATCTCGCGGCGGTTCTGCATCTGACAGATCTCCAGCAAGCCTTGGTTGCGGGCGTCATCGTACTCGTGGCGCTTGGCACCAACTCTCTGGGCATGAAAATCGCCGGGCAAGTGCAAATTGCGGTCGTCGCGGCGATCATCGTCGTGCTGGTCGGTGCATTTGGCGGATCGGTGCCGCATTGGGAGACGGTGCATCTGCAACCGTTCATGCCGCACGGCTGGTGGAGCGTCGGGGAAGTGGCGGCAATTTTATTTTGGTGCTTCATCGGATGGGAAGCAGTCTCGCACATGTCGGAGGAGTTTGTCGATCCGCAAAAGACGGCGATTCGCGGCGTTTTGTACGCGGTCGGGGCCGTCGGGGTGTTATACCTCATGGCAGCGCTTGCCACAGTTTTGACGGGCAGTTACGGCGGCACAGACACCGTGGCGGCATTGTCCCGCGTCATTCAGCAGATTCTCGGTCCCGTCGGGGGACTTCTCGCGGCGGTGACCGCTGTGTTCATCTGCACGGCGACGGCCATCGCGTACACAGGAGCGGCGGCCCGCGTGGGATTGGCGTTGGCAAGACAAGGGCAGGCGCCGAAGTTTTTCGCTCGCGTGGATGAAAAAAGGAACACGCCGTCGGGCGCGCTCCTGTTCCTCGGGGCTTGTTATCTGGTGGTGCTGGTGCTCTATGCAAACGGTCTGATCTCGATCAAAGCTCTGATCCAACTCCCGAACGCGACGTTTATCGCCACCTACTTGGGCGGTTGCCTCGCCGGGGTTCGCTTGCTGCACGACCACAAATGGGGGTTGCGCTGTGCCTGGATTTCCTTGCTGATGACGATTGCGGTCGTCCCGTTTCTCGGCTGGACGGCGTTGTATCCGCTCGTGATCGGGGCTGTCGTTCTTTTACTTCGTAAAAATTCATAACTACATGAATTATCAAAAAAAGGCGTTTGGGGGTTGTCCCAAACGCCTCTTGTATTTGGATTAGTATGCGCCGAGGTCGACCGGCTCGATGTTGTGTTCCTTGCAGTAGTTGTAGTACATATCTGCTGCAGCGACCCAGTCGAGGGTGAACAGAGCGTTGCCGTCGTCATCTACGAAGTTCAGGGAACCTTCGAGGTAGTTGAAGAGGATCAGCTCATCGGTGTTGTCCGGAGCGGTGATCGGCTTGTGGAAGGAGCCTGCCGGTTCGAAGACGATGTCGCCCGGCTTCGCGAGCCATTCCTTGCCTTCGTATCTCCAACGACCTTGGATCGTGTGAACGAGTACGATCCCATAGTGGTGGTGACCCGGGAGGTCAAGTTGCGGCGGGGTTTTGAGCATGACCATGAACTGGCCGGAGATCGGGTTGACTTTGAGAACTTTCAAGAAGCAGCCGTTGACCCACGGCACCCACGGAAGCGTCTCCGGATCGATATAGGAGGTGTCGAACGCATGTGCTTCTCGGCCTTTTACTTTTTTATTTACCAGTGATTGGGTATTCATGTAAAATCACCCTTTCTTGTCTGATGACTCTATTATATATTTTTCTGTACGATTGTAAACCATAATTTTACTACTGCAAAACATCCTGCATTCAAAATGTAGAGTCGTGTTGTACCCCCAAAAGGCTCCCCCTACCTTGATCCAGAAGTATGCCCGACTCCACCTCCTAGTTTTTTTGATCAATACTTCATGACACAGTTTCAGATAGCTTAGTTAGATTTAAAAAGCCATCTGTGTTAATGTAACCATTGGGCGCGAAATTTGTCAAGATACCTCAGTTTCGAGAATGGTTTTATAGTGAAGTCATTCATACCGTGAGTCGGGAAAGTTCAGACAATGAACAAGGAAGTGTAATTCTACTATGAAGACAATCCTGATTGTTGATGATGAGCCGAAAATCCGCGACGTTGTCGCTTCCTATCTCCAAAAGGAAAATTATCGAACCCTTGAATCCGCGACGGGACGCGAGGCATTGGACTTGTTACAAAGCGCGAACATCGACCTCTGCATCCTCGATCTGATGCTGCCCGACATCTCTGGTGTCGAGGTTTGTCGACAGATTCGACGCACGATGCCCTTGCCCGTTTTGATGCTGACAGCCAAAGCGATGGAGGAGGATCGCATCGCAGGGTTGTCGCTTGGCGCGGACGATTATCTGACCAAACCGTTCTCCCCGCGTGAATTGGTCGCAAGGGTGAAAGCGATCTTGCGACGCAGTTCGGAGAACGATTTACTCGCCGACCGTGTAGAGTTTGACGAGGGTGCGCTTGTGATCGACACGGTAAAGTACGAAGTGTTTCGTCAGACGGAACTCATTTCGCTCACACCGAATGAGTTCAAACTCCTGCTCACGCTCGCCCGTCACCCGCAGCGGACGTTCTCCCGCGAGGAGTTGGTGAGGAAAGTGCTCGGCTATGAGTTCGACGGCGACCCGCGCACGATCGACCAACATATGAAAAACCTCCGACACAAACTAGAAGCAGACCCCAAAGCCCCGCGCTACCTGCTGACCGTCTACGGCATCGGATACAAGTTCGCTGGCGGAGGTTTTCGATGAAACGTCCGGCCCGTTTGCGAGCGAGGGTGACGTGGACGTTGATCGGCATTGCGGTGGGCATTCTCGGTTTGGGGACGCTGGTCGTGCTGGCGGAGACGCATTATCATTTTTTGATGGCTCAGAATCAATTGCCCCTGACGACGCCGAAACAGGATTGGACGCATCTGTTCTCGCATGTGGAGATGGCTTTGGTGGAATCGATTCTCTGGACGGCGCTGGGGGCGATGGTGCTCGTCATCGGCGTTTCTTGGTGGATCGCCAAGAAAGTCACCGCTCCGTTGCAAGAGATGCGTCAAACGGCGGAACGGATGATAAACGGACAGCTCGATGCGAGAGCCGAAGTGGTCGGCGAGGATGAACTTGCCGATCTCGGACGGACGCTGAACGAACTGGCGGAGCGGTTGCAGCGTCAAGAAGTCTTGCGCAAGACGATGACCGCCGACATCGCGCATGAATTGCGAACCCCGCTTTCGACGTTGAAAAGTCACATGGAAGCGTTCGAAGACGGCATCTGGGAGCCGACTCCGACCCGCATACACTCCTGCTCCGAAGAGATCGAGCGTCTCATTCATCTCGTGCGCGACCTCGAATTGCTCATGCACATGGACGCACCTGATTTCACCTTGAACTTGCGCTTGGAAGACCTCGGCCACGTAGTAAAAAATGCGGCGGAGAGCACCCGCGCCGCTTTTTTGCAAAAAGGGGTGGAGTTGCAGGTCGATGATCTCACGCCGGTTCTCTTGCAGATTGATCCCGAGCGGGTGACGCAGATTCTCTTGAATTTGCTTTCCAATGCGCTGAAGTTTACAGGAAGCGGGGGCAAGGTCTGTGTGACGTTGGCACATTCGGCAGACCATTGTGTGCTGACCGTCTCGGACACGGGGATCGGCATCTCGCCGTCCGACTTGCCGTTCGTTTTCGAACGGCTTTACCGTGCCGACAAATCTCGTGCCCGTACGCAGGGGGGCGGGGGATTGGGTCTGACGATTGTGAAGAGGCTGGTCGTTGCGCACGGCGGGACGGTGTCGTTGGAAAGTGAACCGGGGCGAGGGACGACAGCCACGGTTTTGCTGCCTACATGATTTCTTCAAAAGTGCGGGGTACGATACACGTAGCAACCCTCACGAAGGAGCGAAGATCATGAAGACTTTCAAACGGGCAGGACTTCCCGTTGCCTTGATTTTGACTCTGGCAGTACTTGGATGCGGGACAGATTCGAACACCGCTCAACCAAATGGTCACGACCATCACGAAGCGACCGAGCAGACGGCAGCCTCGCAACCGGTCTGGAAACTTACGAACCCCACTCCGCAAGCGGGGCAAGACGACCGGGTAACTTTTCAACTGCTCGATGCGAATTCCAAGCCGATCACCGCGTTTGACACCGTGCATGAGAAAAAACTGCATTTGATCGTGGTAAGCCAAGACCTGTCCTACTTCAACCACTTGCACCCGGAGCCCTCGACAGACGGTCTGTTCACCCAAACGCTCAACCTCCCGCAGGGCGGGCGATACAAATTGATCGCCGATGTCACGCCCACGGGACAGAACGCCGCCTCCTACGGCCAATGGATCGACGTCGGAGGAAACCAAGTCGCGAAGAAACCGATCGAACTCGATACGGACATGACGAAGACGATCGCCGGCCAACAAGTTACGCTCACCTTCGACTCCCCGCCGCAAGCAGGACAAGCGGCGATGATGACCTTCCATCTCGAAAACGCCGCCACGCACCAACCGACCACAGACCTTGAACCCTACCTCGGAGCTGTCGGTCATGTCGTCGCGTTAAGTTCCGATGCCGAGCAATACCTCCACGTCCACCCGATGGACGAAAAAGGCCACGGCCCGGACGCCATGTTCCACATCGAATTCCCGAGCAGCGGCCTCTACAAAGTCTGGGGACAATTCCAACGCAAGGGCGAAGTCTTCGTCGTTCCGTTCGTCGTGAAAGTTCCGTAAGAGTATAAAAAAAAGTCGGTGCCCCACTCGCGGGCACCGACTTTTTTCTATTAATATCCATTCTTCACATAGTCTTTGCTGAACAGGAACAGCCAGGCGAGAAACAGCAGGCCGGGGATGAGGATGCACAGCCCGCCGACCATCGCCCACATCAGGTAGTGGTACATGACGGGGTTGACGATGGCGTCGTTGATGTTCAATTGCGGGTAGAGCAGATAGGGCAGGTGGGAGTAGCCGTACGCCATCACGGCGAAGGCGTATTGGGCAATCACGAGGAGGAACGACCAGCCGGCGCGGCGGTTTTTTTGCAGGAGCATGTACGCGGTGACGAAGAACGCGCCGGAGATCAGCAACAGCCACGAATAATCGGTCGCAATACGCAGAAAGTGCTCCGGTCTCACATTCGCCAACGGGAGCAAGATGAACGCCCCGGACCCCAGAGCGGGGAGGCCCAAATTCAGGGCGACGGTGCGGAATTTCGCAGCGGCGACGGGGGAGCCGGCTTTGGTGGCGTAGAAGTTGAGGAACACCGCCGAGACGAACAGCACGGAGAGCAGGGCGAACAGGACGAACGTCCATTGCAGCGGCGACGTCATGACTTTCTCGAACAGCAGCACCAACTTGCCGTCCACCTCCGTCACGAAGCCGCCCTCCGACACGGGAATCAACGAGACGAGCACCATCGGCAAGAGCAGACCTGCCAGCCCTTGCAGCAAGTAGTACGCCCAATGCCGGACTTTGGCGTAGTGACAGTACGCGAAAAACGTCCCTTTCAACACCAACAGAATCAGGGCAATCGACCCCGGCAACAGCAAGACCGTTCCATAATAGTACGCCGCCGACGGGAAGAACCCGACCAACCCGACGATAAACGCGATCAAAAAAACGTTGGTCACTTCCCAGAACGGGGACAGATACCTCTCGATCATCTCCTCCGCTTCATGCGGCCACTTGCGAACTCGTGCCCAGAACAGCAGGAAGCCGGACCCGAATTCAATGGAAGCGAGGATGATGTAGCAGAACAGAAACATCCACAGAATCGATATCGCCATCTCCGGCTTGCTCATCGCGGCACACCTCCGTCGCTGTGAATTTCGAGGTAGTACGGATCACGATCGACCGGACGCTTGCGGAAGAAGCGCACCATGACCCAAATCGTCGCAATCCCAATGAAGAGATACAATCCGAGGAACGCGAGGAAGTACCCGCGAATCCCCGTCATCGTCGTTACCGCGTCTTCCAACTTCATCACGCCGTAGATGATCCACGGCTTTCGACCGATCTCCGTAAAGATCCACCCGAGCTCCATCCCCGCAATCGCAATCGGACCCAGCAGGAAGATCGGCCAGAGCAACAACTTCGACGTCGCGAGCTTCCATCGACGCCAAGAAGCGAACAGGTACAGCGCCGACACCGCGATTCCGTACACGCCGGACGCCACCATGATTTGAAACATGTAGTGGATGAACACGGGCGGTTGGTATTCTTTGGGAAATGCGTTCAGACCGCGCACTTCTGAATTGAAATTCCCAAACGCGAGGAACGAGAGCATTTTGGGCAGTTCGATTTTGTACGAAACGGTCTGCTTCTCTGCATCCACCAAGCCTCCGACGAGCAACGGGGCTCCTTTTTCCGTTTCAAAAAGCGCCTCTGCCGCCGCCAATTTCTCGGGGTTGTACGCCGCCATGAACTTCGCGGACACGTCTCCCGCCACCGCCGTCAGAATCCCGCCGAGAAGCGCGACGGACAGGGTGAGGCCGAGCGCTTTTTTGTAATAGGTGAGACGGCGGTTGCGAAACAGCAGGTAGAACGCGGTCAGCGCCGCCAACGCGCAGGCGGTCATGAAGTACGCCGAGGAGAGCACATGGAACAGTTTGCTCGGCGTCGCCGGATTGAGAATGGCCGCCATCGGGTCGATCTCCGTCAACTTGCCGTCCACCAACTTGAACCCGGCCGGCGCGTTCATAAACGCATTGACCGTCGAGATCAGGGCTGCCGACAACGAAGACCCTACGATAACGGGCAACGAAAACGACCAGTGAATCCAAGGGTTCTTGAATCGCCCCCACGTATACAGATAAATGCCAAGGAAAATCGCTTCGAGGAAAAACGCGAACGCTTCCATCATAAACGGCAGCGAGATGACCTCGCCCGCCAGTTTCATAAAGTTCGGCCAGAGCAAATTGATCTGCAACCCGATGCAAGTTCCGGTGACAACGCCGACGGCGACGAGGATCGTAAACCCCTTCGCCCAGCGTTTGGCGAGCAGGAGGTACTCAGGGTCGCGCTTGCGCAGGCCGATGAATTCGGCGAGGCTGATCAACACGGGAATGCCGACGCCGAGCGTGGCAAAAAAGATATGAAATCCAAGCGTGGTTCCGGTCAGAATACGGCTGAAAATCAGGTCCATTCCGGTCACATCCCTTCTCATTCGGTGGTTCTGCCCTCAGGATACTCCCTGACGATCTCGCAAAACAATCGGGGGATCGCCCCTTGGGGTGACAACTTTGTGAAGAGTTTCACAAGCAGGATGTCCCGCAGGAAATGTCGAACAAATAAGACATATGTTCAGAGAAAGAGCGTTATGTACTCCACGTACAAACAACGCCACTGGGAGGACGCTTATGAGCAAAAAACCGAGCAATCTCGAAAAACGCGTACAAAAACAACTCAAACATGCACAGGACCAAAAGCGCAAAAGCCGCCTGCCGTGGATCTTCGGTTCCATCGTCGTCGTGCTTGCGCTCATCGTGGCTGCGACCTTCCTGTCCGACAATTTTGACAACACGCAAGTCGCCACCACGAACTTGTACAGCAAGGAAGTCACGCTCCAGCAGTTGGCGACCAAAGTCAGCGCCAAGGACGATTTTTACGCGTATTACTACCAACCGAGCTGTGAACATTGCAAAATCGTCTCGCCGTTCCTCGTCCCGCTCGCGGACAAAATGGGCAAACCGATGTTCCCGGTCAACATTGAGGGCCAGCACGACGCGTGGACGCAATACGCGATCAAAGGCACCCCGACGCTGATTCACTTCAAGGACGGCAAGGAGGTCTCTCGCATTGACGGACAACGCGACCCATCGGTCTACAGCGAATTTTTCGCCAGCGCCCAGTAAGTCTCGCGGGCTCTGGTATTGGTTCATCCTCGCCGTTCAAGTGGTGCTCGGGGGGATTTTTCTCTACTCCGCGGTCACGAAGATCTTGGATGTCTACTCGTTTGGCTTGGTTTTGAAGTCCTACGACCTGCTGCCGGAAGGGCTGATCAAACCGTTGGCGGTCACATTGCCGCTCGTGGAGTTCGTCCTCGGCGCGGCGATGCTGTTCAAGCCGACCGCTTTCTGGGCCGGGCTTGGCATCGGCTTGCTTTCGTTGCTGTTCACAGGCGTCATGATCTCGAAATGGGGTACAATTATGCCGTATGGGTGCGGCTGCTTCGGCCCGACCGAAGCCACGCCTGTCGGGATCGTCGACGTCGGCAAGGACGTGCTGCTCGTGTTGGGAGCGGCGCTGGTCGTCTATGCTTTGAAAAAAAGCACTCGTTCGCAATAGCGGACGAGTGCTCTTTTTTGCGAGGGCTAAAAGATTTTCTTGCGGTCTTGCTCTTCCTTGAGAATTTCCACGCACTCCCGGAAGCGCAGGGAGTGAATAATTTCACGCTCACGAAGGAATTTCAGCGAGTCTTTGATGTCCACGTCGTCGGTGATGTCGATCAGCCATTGGTAGGTGGCGCGGGCTTTTTCCTCGGCGGCGATGTCTTCGTAGAGGTCGGCGATCGGGTCGCCCTTCGCTTGGATATACGCAGCCGTCCAGGGTACACCGGAGGCGTTTTGGTAGTACAGCGCCTTGTCATGGTTGACGTAATGATCGCCAAGGCCAGCTTCCACCATCTGTTCCGGCGTCGCGTCCTTGGTCAATTTGTAGATCATCGTCGCGATCATTTCCAGATGGGCGAATTCTTCCGTGCCGATGTCGTTGAGGACGCCGATGACTTTACTCGGCACGGTGTAGCGTTGGTTTAAGTATCGCAGGGCTGCAGACAGTTCGCCGTCCGGGCCGCCGTATTGTTCTGTCAGAAATTTCGCCATTCGAGGGTCGCACTTGGAGACTCGCACCGGGTATTGGAGCTTTTTTTCGTAGATCCACACGTCAGATTCGCCTCCTGAGTTCTAGACTTGCCACGGCCACGGAGCTTCTTTCCAAGTGAACGGCACGCCGACCGGCGAGTTGCCGAACTGTTGGAGAGGTCCGAATTCCGCATCGAACTGGGCTTTGAGGTGCTGTTTCTTGGCGGCGTAGACGTTGAATTGCTCGACGGCCGCTGCGTCGTCGGGGTGGGTGTTCAGGTAGAGGGTGAGTTCGACGAGCACGAAATCGACCGCCTGAAGGTCGTGGAGCAGGCGGTAGTAGGACTCGGGCAATTTGTTGTGCTCACTCATTTCTTGCTCTCCTCCTCGATCTTCGGTCGTCCGTCGTAGGAATTATAGTAGACGGGCCAGAGCGTTCCGGCTTTGAGCGCAGTCATCGGATCGAACTGTTGCAGGTTCGGCGGTTGCACTTGGAGGTAGATGTTTTGAGGGGTCTCGTAGACTTTGCAACGCATCGGCGGACAGGGGTCAAAGGGACTTACATAGGGATGCCACACTTTGCGGGGCGTGATCATGTTGGGTACCACCTCCACTTTTTCTTCACGTTATGCACAAAACGGACTCGACTTGCACGGATTTTTGGATTATCCTGTATTAGAACTCGTCTCCTGTAACAACATATGGGGAGCACCATTTTCCAGAGGAGGAACGAACTTGAGCGACAACCCGACTTTTCTGACCCGTGAAGGTCTGGCAAAATTAGAAGATGAGCTCGATTTCCTGAAAAGCTCGAAACGCAAAGAGGTAGCGGAGCGCATCAAGATCGCGGTTTCCTACGGCGACCTGTCCGAGAACTCGGAGTACGACGCAGCGAAAGACGAGCAAGCGTTCGTCGAGTCCCGCATCGTGCAATTGGAAAAAATGATGCGCAACATCCGCATCATCGAGCCGGGCTCCGAAGACCGTTCGTCCGTTTCCATCGGCGTCACCGTGAAGCTGAAGGAAGTTCCGGACGGCGATGTGGAAACGTACCAAATCGTCGGGACCACCGAGTCCGATCCGCTGGACGGCAAGATCTCCAACGAATCTCCGCTCGGCTCTTCGCTGATCGGCCGCCAAGTCGGCGATCGCATTACCGTGAACACCCCCGGTGGGCAATTGGAGTTTGAAATCATCGAGATCGCCTAACGTTTAGGGAGTGGAGCTTTTTGATACGACAAGCAAGACCCGAAGACCGTGCGGCTTTGCAACGGCTCTATGAAGTTGCAAATCCGGGAGCTCCCGTCCACGTGATCGCATCGCGTGTGGAGGAGATCTTGGAGAGTCCGCATCATTTCTTGCTTTTGCATGAGACGGAGGGACGCGTGGACGGCACGCTTTTTGTCACGCTCTGTCTTGATCCGATGTTCGGCACCCTGCCGTTTGCCGCTGTCGAGAATTTGGCTCTCGACGCCGGGGAATCGGGCGAGGAGGTACGCCTCAAGCTGTTGGCTGAGGCGGAGAACGTCGCGCGAGAGCATCGCAGCACGAGGTTGCTGTTTTTTGCAAAGGAATCCAAAGTGCTGAGAAACGACCTTTCCTGAGGGAGAGGTCGTTTTTTTTTTTATTGAAATTTGTAGGCTTGGGCACCCGCAGAGCGGGAATAGAGTGGTAGAAGGTACTATGGCAACTGGAATTGACGAAGAGGGAGGATGATCATGCAGAAGTGGAAAAAAGGACTGTTCATCGGACTCTTCTCCTCGCTGTTGTGGGAGCAGCAGTCGGTGCAGGCCTCAATTGGTCTCGCGGCTCCCGTTGCCCAGCGACCGTTCCCGCCGGAGGTTGGCAAGACGGTGAGTGCTGCGCCGCCCGTCCCGATTTGGGAGCCGCCGAAGGAACCGGAACTCATGGAGAGCGTGACCAATCTCCGTGTGTTGTTGGAGGAAAAACGGCTGCAGGCTCCGCCGCCGCCCCCTCCTCCGAAACTCAGTTCGCGGGGAGGTTTGCTTCAAGCTCCCAAACCTCAACAAACGCAAAGCACAAATCGCTCGGCTCCTGAGTCGAACCCCGCACCGACGATCCTAAACCAAGGGCAGTCAGGCGCGACGGCGACACAGACGGGCAAACTCGCGGCGGTGGCGGTGAAGTACCAAGGTTCGCCGTACGCCTTCGGCGGCACCACACCGGGCGGATTCGATTGTTCCGGATTCATCCAATATGTCTTCCAAGAGTGCGGCATCTCCCTGCCGCGCACGACCTATGAACAGATCGGCGCCGGAATTCAGGTCTCGCGCGCCAATCTACAGCCCGGTGACCTCGTATTTTTCTCCTGCGGCGGGCAATCGACTTCGCACGCAGGGATCTATCTCGGCGATGGTCGCTTCATTCACGCCGATCAGACTCACGGCGTTCACATCGCGGAGCTTTCCAACACCTACTGGGCTTCTGCGTATCAAACGGGCGTGCGCGTTCGATAAGTCTTCCTCAGATGACAGAAGTTGGCGTCCGGGCACTCTGCTTGGACGCCTTTTGTGTTACAATGAGAGAACACATCTTCGTCTTTCATGCATGAGGAGGACATCAATTTATGTCAATTATCATCTTGATACTCTTGGGGTACCTCATCGGCTCCATTCCGTCTGCGTTGATCGTGGGCAAGGTCGGATTCGGCATCGACCCTCGCGAACACGGCAGCGGCAACCTCGGTGGCACCAATGCGTTTCGTTCACTGGGCAAGACGGCCGGCATCATCGTTATGTCTGCAGACATTCTCAAAGGCGCTCTGGCTGCCGCACTTCCGATGCTTTCGGGCGTGGGGGTTGAATACGCACTGGTCGCCGGCATCCCGGCTGTGATCGGGCATTGCTATCCGATTTTTGCAGGATTCCGCGGCGGCAAAGCAGTGGCGACATCTGCGGGAGTTTTGCTTTTTGTCTCCCCGCTGTGCGTGTTGACGGCGCTGGTACTTTTCGTCCTCACCTTGTACCTCACGAAGTATGTCTCGCTCTCGTCGATCGTCGGCGTGATCTGGGTTCATACATACGCGATCCTCTGGGGTGACAAACCGCTGACGTTCGCAACGTTCCTGCTGGTCGTGTTCATTATCTACTTGCATCGCCAGAACATCGAGCGCATCTTGAACGGCACCGAGCGCAAAGTTTCGTGGATTTGACGCACCGAGAACCAAGCCCCGCACGCAATGGCGTGATGGGGCTTTTTTTCTTGATATGCTATAATAAGGGAAACAGGGAGGGATCGTTGCATGTATCTGTACAAGGTGGAAGCCAAGGGCAAGGGCTTTCCGGATGCTCACGTGATCGTTCTCGCCGAAGACGAGGAGAAAGCGTTCACAGCGGCAGACGACCTGTTGCAAAAAAGCGCACTCGGTTTCATCGAAGTGACCGAGATTGCGATTGTTGAGAAAAAACGAGCCGAGAAAGCCAGCGGTTACGTTCTGGAACGTTAAGCCAAGGGGGAACTGAACTTCATGAGTACGACACCGATGAAGAGACGAGCAGACATCGATGCAGAGAGCCAATGGGACCTCAGTTCGATGTACCAATCGGATGACCAATGGGAAGCCGATTTCAAAAAAGCACAAGCCTTGTTCCCGAAGCTGGAAGCCTACAAAGGCCGCCTCGGCGAATCGGCTGACACGATGCTTCAAGCGCTGAAACTCAGCGACGAACTTGAAGGCGTCATCGGCAACGTCTACACCTACGCGCATATGCGTTCGCATGAAGACACGGCGAACTCGCACTACCAAGGCCTCGCCGATCGCGCCAACTCGCTGGAGGCGAACGGGTCTGCGGCAGTGTCTTTCATCACGCCGGAAGTCCTCAGCTTGTCTGAAGAGACGATCAAGAGCTTCCTCGAACAAAACGAAGGTCTGCGTCTCTACAAAGTCGTACTCGATCGCATCATGCGCGGCAAAGCGCATGTCTTGAGCGAAGCGGAAGAGGATCTGCTGGCTCGCGCTTCGGAAGTGACGGACGCTCCGAGCACGATCTTCTCGATGCTGACCAACGCCGACATGAAGTGGGGCGAAGTCGAGGACTCCGAAGGCAACAAGCATGAGGTATCGGAAGGCAACTACCGCATGTTGATGGAGAACAAAGACCGCGTGCTTCGTGAGCGTGTATTCAAGCGACTGTTCGGTACATACGGCGAGTTCCGCAACACGCTGAGCGCTTCCTACAGCTCTGCGGTGAAAAAAGACGTGTTCTACGCGAAGGCTCACAAGTACAACTCCGCCTTGGAGAAGGAACTGGCACCCGACAACGTAAGCGTCGATGTCTACAACAACTTGATCAAAGCGGTTCGCGACAACCACGACGCGATGCATCGCTATATGGAACTGCGCAAAAAAGTGCTGAACGTCCCGGAACTGCACTACTACGACCTGTTCTTGCCGATGGTGGAATCGGTCGACATGAAGATGCCGTACGAAAAAGCGAAGAGCATGTCGCTCGACGCGTTGGAACCGCTTGGTGAAGAGTATGTGAACACCGTGCAGAAAGCGTTTTCCGACAAGTGGATCGACATCTACCCGAACGTTGGCAAGCGCAGCGGGGCGTACTCGTGGGGGACGTATACGTCCAACCCGTACATCCTGCTGAACTACACCGATACGCTGGATGACCTGTTCACGCTGGTGCATGAGTTGGGTCACTCTCTGCATTCGTACTACACGCACCAAACCCAGCCGTTCGTGTACGGCAACTACAAGATCTTCGTCGCAGAAGTGGCGTCGACGCTCAACGAGAACCTGCTGCTTGAGAAACTGCTCGAAGAAACGACCGACAAAAAGGAACGGGCGTACCTGCTGAACCACTCCTTGGAGCAGTTCCGTCAAACGATGTTCCGTCAGACGATGTTTGCGGAGTTCGAGAAGTTTGCGCACGAGAAAGTCGAAGGAGGCGAGCCGTTGACCGCCGACATCATGCGCGACTACTACGGCCAGTTGAACGCCGACTACTACGGCCCGGCACTGGTGCTCGACGATGAGTTGAAAAACGAATGGTCGCGCATCCCGCACTTCTACAACGCGTTCTACGTGTACAAGTACGCAACGGGCTTCGCTGCGGCGATGGCGCTGTCCAAGCAGATTCGCACGGAGGGTGCTCCGGCTGTCGAGCGCTACCTGAACTTCTTGCGCGGCGGTTCTTCGCAAGACCCGATCGATCTCTTGAAAGGGGCCGGCGTCGACATGTCTTCGCCGAAACCGATCGTCGACGCGCTGAGCGTGTTCCGCGAGAGATTGGAAGAGTTGGAGAACTTGCTGGAGAAGTAGGATTTGTGAACAAAAAGCGTCTGGTCCCGACGAGGGCCGGACGCTTTTTTGCACCCAGCAGATTTTCCAAATTGACCCACTCTCTATTGATTTTCTCGCTGGTAAGAGGTATTCTCACCATACAAAGAGGAGGAACGCCCCATGACCAAAATCCGCAAAGCGATCATCCCGGCCGCCGGGCTTGGCACCCGCTTTCTTCCGGCGACCAAAGCACTTCCCAAAGAAATGATGCCGATCGTCGACAAACCGGCGATTCAATATATCGTAGAAGAAGCAGTTGCATCCGGCATTGAAAGCATTCTCATCGTCACCGGACGCAACAAACGCGCCATCGAAGACTATTTCGACAAGTCAGGCGAACTGGAAAGCTTCTTGGAAGAGAAAGGCAAGCATGACTTGCTCGAAATCGTCAAGTCGACCGCCAACCTCGCCGACATTCATTACATTCGTCAAAAGGAACCGCTCGGACTCGGTCACGCGATTCTCTGCGCCCGCCACTTCATCGGAGACGAGCCGTTCGCCGTCTTGCTCGGGGACGACATCATCCATTCCGAACCGTCGGCCCTGCAATCGATGGTCGATCTCTACCACCGACATGCCCGCCCGGTAGTCGCCGTACAGGAAGTCGATTGGAGCGACGTTCACAAGTACGGAATCGTCTCCCACACGGAAGGCCTCATCGACCAAATCGTCGAGAAACCGGCGCGCGAACAAGCGCCGTCCAACTTGGCGGTCATCGGTCGCTACGTGCTGACGCCGGATATTTTCCCGATTCTCGAACACACCGAACCGGGCAAGGGCGGCGAAATTCAATTGACCGACGCGCTCAACGTCCTGAACGCCACGGAAAAAATGAAAGCCTTCACCGTCCAAGGCAAGCGCTACGACATCGGCGACCACGCGGGCTATCTCGAAGCGTCTCTTGAATTCGCCCTGCGCCGAGACGACATCCGTCCGCGTCTGCAAGAGCACATCTTGCGTCTCGCAGAAAGCCTGACGGTCCGCGAAGGAGGACGATGAGCATGACGGCCATTCTCGTGACAGGCGGTGCTGGCTACATCGGAAGCCACACCGTCCGCCATCTTATGGAACAGGGGCACGAAGTTGTCGTGCTCGACAATTTGCAGACGGGGCACCGTGGCGCGGTGCTTACGCCGCATTTTTATGAAGGAGACATCTCCGACGCAGCTCTGATCACCGAGATTGTAAAAAAACACCGCATCACGGCGGCGGTGCATTTCGCCGCCCTGTCGCTCGTCGGCGAGTCGATGAAGTTTCCCACAAAGTACCTCGAAGCCAACACCGTCAAGTCCCAGCTCTTCGTGCATGCGCTGGTTGACAACGGTGTGAAACAACTCGTGTTCTCCTCGACGGCGGCCGTCTACGGACTTCCGACCCAAGTTCCGATCCCGGAGGACTCTCCGACACATCCGATCAACCCGTACGGTCTCTCGAAATTGTTCATTGAACAATATTTGCAGATGATGGACACGCTGCACGGCCTCAAGTGGGTCGCCCTGCGGTATTTCAATGCAGCCGGTGCTTCCGAAGACGCACGAATCGGCGAAGCGCACGATCCGGAGACGCACTTGATTCCGCTGGTCTTGCAGACGGCGCTCGGACAGCGTGAGTCTCTTTCGATCTTTGGCAACGACTACAACACGCCGGACGGCACCTGCGTCCGCGATTACATCCATGTACGAGACTTGGCAGACGCGCATGCCCGCGCCCTGCAAGCGTTGGAGAACGGCAAGCCGAGCGGCTCCTACAACGTCGGAACCGGACAGGGCTACTCCGTGCTTGAAATCGTAGAAGCGGCCCGCCGAATCACAGGGCGTGAAATTCCGACGATTTTGGCACCGCGCCGTGAGGGCGACCCGGACGTACTGGTCGCACAAGTGGACAAGATCGCCGCAGACCTCGGCTTCACCGCCAAGCACAGCGATCTCGAAACGTTGATCACGTCTGCGTGGAACTGGCACAGCCAACTCTCCTGTTGAAAAAAAGCTGACCTCCGCACCAAGTCGGAGGTCAGCTTTTTTTGTCCATCTAAAAACTCTCTTGCAAATCTTCGCGCAATTGATGGCGAATCGAGACCATGAAGAACGCCATCTGCACGGCCACAAGCAAAAACGCGAGGAAGTACGGCGTCTGGTAGTCCCCGCCGGCGATGATGAAGCCGGAGAGTGCGGTGGCACCCGATGCGGCGAACGAACGGAAGAGGTTGCGCAGGCCGGAGTGCAAACCTCGTTCCTCAAGTTTCGTAGCTTTCATCATCGACGCATCTACAAAGGCATTGACCGTGAGCGAACCGACCCCGCGCGCGAGCAGGAACGGCGCATACGCGTAGAATGGAACGGTCAGTCCCATCAGCAATTGACCGAGCATGTGCCCGCCGAACCCGAGATAGAGGAACCATCTGCGCTTGGCGGTCTGCATGAGATAGGGCGATGTCAGCGACGTGAGGAAACTCAGGAACGAGTTGAACGCAACCAGATAGCCGATGATGTCGTCGGAGAGATGAAATCTCTCCTTCATGATGACGTTCTCCAACGGTTGAATCAGCGCGAACGTCATCCCGGCAAGCGTCGCATAGATGACGTAGAGCAGAACTTGGCGGGAGGGAACGACTTTCCACGAAGTCCGTTTCTCCTCCGCTTGCTTCTCCTTGGCGATGCGATCCGACTGCGCGGGGAGAAACAAGCGCATGACGAACATGATGGCAAACAGCAGGGCGACGAGAAACATCGTGGACTGGTACATCGTGCTGCCCATCGGCATGATCGACGGCAGATGCGTACCGAGAATGTTGCCGACGGCAAGCGTCAACGTGAACGCGGCGATCAGCAAGTTGAAAGCGGTCGTCTCGTCCTCCTTGCGCTCGCACAGGCTCATGATGTACGGAAACTCGCAGGAGATAATGAACGCAGTTCCCACCGCGAGCAACACCTGCGCCAGATACAATTGAAGGGGCGTGGAAGCCAGCGGGATGGCGATATAGCCGAGGGTGGCGACGGCGACGCCGAGCGCCATCGCTTTTTTCGCACCGAAGCGGTCGGTGAAGATGCCCGCCGGGTAGGAACACAACGCCGTCACAATCGAGTTGCACGCCGTCGCGATCCCGATCACCTGCGCGTTAAAGCCCAGTGCTAAGTAATGAAAATTGAAAATGACCGCCATGCCGATTGCGACCCCGAAGACCATCTCCGAGATCAGATAAAAGTGCACAGCTCGTGGCAGACGCAACAGGGATTGAAAATAAGAGAGCATGAGACCTCCTTGTGATGTGCAAAAACAGATGAATCCATTCTAGCAAAAAACCGCTCGGCCCCGTAAGGGTGCTGAGCGGTTTTTTTCAAAAATTCGGAAGTTAAATCGCCGCGACTTCCGGCGTTTCCTCGTACATCGCTGCGATCTCCCGGGCGTAGCGCTGTTGGAGGACGTGCATGCGCACTTTGAGCGACGGCGTGAGTTCACCCGATTCGAGGGTGAGTTCGGCGGGCAGGATCGAGAATTTTTTCGGGCGTTCGAAGTTGGCGAAGTCGATCAGTTGCGTTTTGAGTTCGTTTTCAAAAAGCGCTTTCACCGCGGGATGTTCAATCAACTGAACGGTTGGTAGGTTCAGAGAATTCTCCGCCGCAAACTTTTCGAGATTGATAAAGTCCGGCACGAGCAGGGCGGACACGTACTTGCGTTTGTCGCCGATCAGAATCGCTTGCGAGATGTACGGCGAGCGCGTGATCGCCGATTCAATCGGGAACGGAGCGACGTTTTTGCCGGTGGCGAGGACGATGATGTTTTTCTTGCGCTCGACGATGCGCAGGTAGCCGTCCACGAATTCGCCGATGTCGCCCGTCATGAAGTAGCCGTCCTCGGTGAACACTTCTCGGGTTGCTTCCGGGTTTTTGTAGTAGCCGATCATCACGGACGGACCTTTGGCGAGCACTTCGCCGTCGGAGCCGATCTTCACATCGAGGTTGGACAGCGGTTTGCCGACAGTTCCGATGCGCAAGTCGGTGACCGGATTGGTCGCGATGACAGGCGAGGTTTCCGTCAGACCGTAGCCTTCGCAGACGTCGAGTCCGGCGATTTTCAGGAATTCACCGACCGTGGGAGACAGAGCTGCACCGCCCGAGACGAGCAAGCGGATGTTGCCGCCCATGCGATCACGGATCGTTTTGAACACCAGTTTGTCGAGCAACGGATGCAAAAGTTTCGACGAGAAGGTCGGAGCGGTAATCTGTTGCTTGCCGACTTTCATCGCGAGGCGGAAAATTCTTTGCTTGCCCTTCGACCCTTCGCGCACGGTGTTCATGACGCCGTCGTAGATTTTTTCAAACAAGCGCGGCACCGAGGTCATGACGGTCGGCTTCACTTCCATCAAGTTGGTGGTGATGTGCGGAAGTCCTTCGCAATACGCGAACGTTGCGCCGTTGGTCAGCATCGTAAACTGCCCGCACGTCCGCTCGAAGATATGCGAAAGCGGCAAGTAGGACAACGCAACGTCGGTCGGGAACGTCGGCAGATATTCGCGGCATCCGTCGACGTTGGCGAACAAGTTGCCGTGCGTGAGCATCACGCCCTTGGGATTGCCGGTCGTGCCGGACGTGTGGACGATCGTCGCGAGCTCTTCGTCGGAGATCGACTTCCATTCGGTCTGCGGGCCTTTTTTGCCCAGCAATTGCAGGCCGCGTTGAAGCACCGCGTCAAATGTCAGCATCCCCGGATGTTCCGGCGTGGCGGTCGGATGGAACACGATGATCGAGTGCAGAGCTTCCGTTGCGACCGAGCGAACTCGTTCTCCCAAGGCGTCCGTTTCCACGAGGACGGCTTCCACGTCGGCATTCTGCAAGATGTACTCAATTTGCGCTGCGGTGCTGGTCGGGTAGATCGGAGTGGTGACTCCTCCGCACATCATGATCCCGATGTCGGCGATCGTCCAAGCCGGACAGTTGTTCGACAGGATCGCAACTTTGCTGCCGGGTTTGACGCCGAGCTCTTGCAAGGCGTGGGCAACTCCTTGGATGCGATCCCAGAAGGCGCGATAGTTCAGCGTTTGGTACGTTCCGTTTTGTTTCCACATCAAGGCGGTATGATCGGGGTATTTCTCGACCGAGTGGTGGACGAGAGAGAGCAGGTTCGACATAGCGACACCTCCTGTAAGGTTCTGAAATCTAAAAAAAGGCGAACAGGTACAGGTGCTTCTAGTGTACGTGTCGCGTGTTTGTCCACATGACGAAATTGTCCGTTTTTATACTGACCAGTTCGTCAAATAGTGTGAAAACTCCTTCATTTGTCGAAAAAAGTTTTTATGTTACGATGGAAAAAGCGAAAGGAGTGAGGACCCATGCGGTTTTCGCGATCGGAATTGATCGAGATCATCACCCCGCACGTATTGCGAACCCTCGTGCGCTTGCACGGAGCCAAAGGGGCGCAACTGACGGAGCAAGACCTGATCGACTCGGGGCTTACCGAGGAGCAGAGAAAAGCGCTGATTCAGACCAAGCGCCTCTTGGAAAGCGGAGAGACAGGAACGTATAACGTCAATCTATAGATGCGATCACAAAAAAAGACGGCAACTCCTCGATAGGAGTGCCGTCTCTTTTTTACCCTTCGTCGTCCGATTGGTACGATTTGCGGATGTCGCGCAGGAGCTCCGCTTTGTTCTTGCGGACGCGCAAGCCGCCGACTTTGTACGAAGGGTGGATGCGAAGTTCTTTGGCCAGCGCTTGAATCTCCTTGATTCCGAGGGTATCCAGGTTGACATCGCTCACGGCAACACCTCCCACGAATCTCAAAAGACCTCTCACGCGTGCGTGCTTCGAGTGTTACTGTGCCCTGCTTTGGGGAAACCTAAGCGAGCGGAGGTGGGTAGCTCATGAAAATCTTCTTTTATGTGATCGCGTTCCTCTTGCTGTTCGTCATCTTCCTCACAGGCACAGCGAACAAAGGAATCATGGCCACCATCTTCCGAGCTTTCCAGTTTTCCAATCTCTCGTCCAACACTTCTCCCGGCAAACGATAAGCTCCAAGTCAAGTGGAATGTCGCCGTTTCTTCACACATATCATGGCGTTGGATGCGCTTTCTCGTCAGGGGCGCAAAAGACGAAGGGGTGATAGGCGATGAAGAGAACGGCGGAATTTGTTATGGGACTTATCGGTGGTATTGTCGGGATTTTGTGCGGGTTCTCCGGCGTCTTGCTCGGCAGTGTGGCAGCGTCGCTGCAGGTGGACGGAAGCGGAACGGTTTCCACAGCTTCTTGGATCGCCATCGCGGTCTCCGTGCTGGGCATCGTCGGGGCGGGGATCGTCAAGAAAAGCACGAAGCTCGGCTCGCTGTTCATGCTCATCGCGGCGGTCGTCGGCTTCATCTGCATCTCGTTCTTCTACACCGTGCCGGCGATTCTGTTCCTCATCGCGGGGATCATGGGCTTCGCTCGCAAAGGCAAGGGCGCAGTCGCCTAAGGAGAGTTCAGGAAAAAAGACCCCTTTTCGAACGGGGGTCTTTTTTTTATAATCGAAATATCTACCGACTGTTCGGTATAAACGATGGGAGTCAAGGAGTGTGAGCCGAGTTGCTGCATAAGATCCCAATTCCCACGCCGTTTCCGGTGGGCAACATCAACGTGTATTTGCTGAAAGGCCGAGATTGCTTGACGCTGGTGGATACCGGACCGTTGACGCAAGAGGCGCAGGAAGCGCTCGACGCGGGCCTGCAGAACGTCGGAGTGCGGGTGGAGGACCTCGACCAGATTTTGTTGACGCACTACCACTGCGACCATGTCGGGCTGGTGGAGAACTTGGTGAAACGAAGTCGTGCGAAAGTCCTGGCACATCCGTTCACGGGGCCGCAGATTTCGCGCAATCCGGAGTTCGAAGACGCGCGTCGGGAGTTTTATCTGGGCCTGTACCGAGGGCTTGGGTTGAACGAGGAGCAAAAGGACAAAGCGTTGGGGCAGGTGTTCGACTACCTCGATTATGTCGGAGTCGGGCATGTGGACGTCGAGTTGCAAGAGGGCGACCGTGTGCCGGGGCACGAGGAGTATGAAGTGCTGTACACGCCGGGTCATGCGTTGGACCACATCTCGCTGTATGACGAGCAGGGCGGTGTGATGGTGCTCGGCGACCATCTGATCAAGCACATCTCGTCGAATGCGTTTCTGGAACCGCCGATTCGTCGGGGCGGGGAACGTCCGCGGATGCTGATGCTGTACCAAGAAGCGCTTCGCAAAGTGCAAGCGCTGGATTGGGAGGTCGGATACGCCGGGCACGGCGGAGAAGTCAGAGGGCACAAGGAACTGATCGCCGAGCGTCTGCTGAACATGGAGCGCCGAGCGGAGAAGGTTCTGGATGTGGTGCGCTCGGGAATCAACACCGGCATCGAGATCACGCTCACGATGTTCCCGCGCCATCTCGAACAACTTCCGCTGATCATCTCCGAGACGGTCGGCCATCTCGATTGGCTGGTGCACGACGGAAAGTTGAAAGTCGAAGATGACGGCGGGCTCTGGCGGTATTCGGTTGCCGAAGAGTGTGTACGATAAAATCGGATTGACAGACAATCCCGATCGTTGTACGATGATTTTTGAATTGAATAAATACCTTCGGGGCAGGGTGAAATTCCCGACCGGCGGTGATGACCCCCCGTGTGGGTCTCAGCCCGCGACTCCCGCTTGACGTTGTTCAAACTTCGTCAAGCGGGACTGACTTGGTGCAATCCCAAGGCCGACGGTACAGTCCGGATGGAAGAAGGTAACTGAGTCTTTCCGCCACTGCGCGAAATTTGCGCACCATCGGAAGGTCTCTTTTGCTATCCAAAAAAGACCCTGACCGCCCATGTGGCGTTCAGGGTCTCTTTTTTGGGCGGAGGGTGTTTGGTTCAGTTCGAAAATTTCCGAAGGAGGTTTTTGAATTGAGTAAGGTGAATGCAAGTGCGCCCCGTATGACCGGGGTCAATCTCGTAACCGGGTGGAACGGCGTCTGGCTGATCGCGTTGGGAGCGGCCCTCTGGGGCACCGACTCCGTTTTGCGCCAGCCGTTGCTGAGCTATCTGAGCGCGACGCAGATCGTGTTGTTGGAGCATCTGTTGCTGGCGGTCTACGCCATTCCGGTGCTTTGGATCAACCGCAAGCAATTGCGGGGCTTGTCTTTGAAGGAGTGGGGGGCGATCCTCTTCATCTCATGGGGCGGATCGGCGCTCGCGACCGTGTTGTTCACAGCGGCGTTCGGGCTGGGCAATGCCAGCGTCGTCCTGCTGTTGCAGAAGCTGCAACCCGTGTTCGTGTTCCTGCTCGCTCGGGTCGTGCTCGGGGAGCGATTGACTCGCGGGTTTGGCTGGTATGTGCTGATCGCGCTGGCGGGAACCTACCTGCTGACGTTCGGCTTCGCGATGCCGTATGGAAACCAAGGGGCAAATGAAATGTTGGCTTCCGTCTTTGCCATCGGGGCGGCCGTGCTCTGGGGCGGTTCGACCGTGATGGGTCGTCTGCTTTTGAACAAGATGAGTTTTGAAACGGTGACGGGGGCACGCTTCCTGTTTGCTCTTCCGCTGTTGGCATTGCTGGTGGCACTCAACGGTACGGAAGGCGTGAACCACATCAGCATGTGGAGCAATTTCGGCACGCTGCTGGTGTTCGGCATGATCTTGCTGCAAGCCCTGCTTCCGGGCCTGATCTCGCTCTTGCTGTACTACCGCGGCCTCTCGAAGACGCCGGCGTCCTACGCGACGCTTGCTGAACTTGCGTTTCCGGCGGCCGGTCTGACGCTGAACTGGCTGTTCCTCAAGCAAGGTTTCACCCTCGGGCAGTTCATCGGGTTTGCCGTGGTCTGGGTGGTCGTGTTCCAGATTGCGCGTTTGCAAGACCGTCGATGAAGCCTGACATTCATGAAAAAACGCCGAAGTCCCTGCTCAATGCGGGCTCCGGATTTCTCGAAGGGTATTCGCACACGCTGAATCCCTATACAGGATGCAGCTACGCCTGCTCCTACTGCTACGTTCGCCGGATGCCTGTCGCTCTTTTTCGCAAGCAGGAGTGGGGGAGTTGGGTGGACGTGAAGCAGGGGGCGGCGGAGCTGTTGAAAAAAGAACTGGCGAAGGCTCGAAAAAAAGGCCCGGTCACGATCTTCATGTCCTCCGCGACCGACCCGTATCAGCCTGTGGAAAAGCAAGCCGAAGTGACGAGGTCGCTGTTGGAAGTGATGGCGGAGAATCTCCCCGACTTTCTGTTCGTGCAGACGAGGAGCCCTTTGGTGGCAAGGGATGTCGAGTTGTTCCAACGCTTTGGGAACCGCATTCGCATCTCGATGACGGTGGAGACCGACCGTGAAGACATCCGCCGCCTGTTTGCGCCCAAAGCACCTCCGATTCCCGCACGGCTGAACGCCTTGCGCCGGATCGTGGAGGCCGGAGTCCCGGCGCAAGCGACGGTGGCTCCGTTTTTACCGAGCACGGAGGGGTTTGCAGACGTGTTGGCTGACGTGGTGGATCGAGTCTGTGTCGATGACTACCGCCTCGGTGACGGCAGCGGAGGCAAGCGAACGGAACGTCTGGGGATTCCCGAGCTGTATGAAGCGAACGGGCTGCAAGAGTGGTATGAGCCGGATGCGTACTTGCGCGTGGTGGAACGCCTGCGTGAAGTGCTCCCGGCAGAGAAGGTGCTGGTCAGCCAACAGGGCTTTCTCCCGTAAGTGCAAAGAGTTGAATGATCAGAATTCTGAAACGCTTGGGGTACGTACACCATCGTTTCAGAATTTTTTTATGCGTAAATATCTTCCAATTTTCCGGTTTATCAGATACGATGTGATAGTACGGTTTTAATGAAGACTTTAATTTTATTTTGCAGGTTGGCTTACCTAACGATGATTGAGTTCACGGCGTAAGATTTAGCCCAGATCGCAGAAGGATATCTCAGTTGGTGAAGAATTACATTGTGACAGTAGGGATTTGCAAGCATAACGAAAGATTTTGATTGAGGTGGTGAGTCCAATAAAAACGAGTCACATGTTTCGCTTGATAGGGTCTTCTGTTCTCTTTGGAGTGCTGTTTGGTTCCGCCGTCATCCAAGACTCCTTTTTGCATCTCTATAAAAAATGGGTGCCGACGAATCCGGGTTATATCTGGGAGTTCTTCCCCGAGAATGTTGTGTGCCTCGTGTTTGCCCTCTGGCTCTGCCCCGAACCTGTAAAACCGTTAAAAGTGCTAGGGTATTACCTTCTGAGTTTTACGATCTGTTTCATGATCCGGATGGTCTTTATGATGCTCTCGACGATGCACAAAGGGCCGATGATGATAAATTGAAAAAAAGCCTCGGTCCTGTGACCGTGGCTTTTTCGATGTTACAGCGGGATGGACACCACATGTTCATCCCAGTTTTCTTCATGGTGGAGTCGGGTCTTGATCACGATACGATCTCGGTACACCTCGACGAAGCGGGACTCACTCCGCTCGCCGTGCGGGTGCATGTACAACTGCTCGCCGCGTTTTTCCGAGCCTTGAACGGGCTCTCGTGTGACTTCGATCGGTTCGTAGACGGAACCTAACCCAAGGAAATGCACGCCGTTTTTCACGACGCTTTCACTGGGCTCCACGGCGTCGATGTGCGAATGACCCGAGAACCACACGAGATGTTTGTGCGTGGCGGCGATCTTCATCAACCGGGCCGTCTGCACCGCGCTCACACCGGGGTCCGACTTGCCGACCGTGCCGTCGAGCGGCTGGTGGAGGAACACGAACGTCGGGGCATCGGGGGCGGAGCGGAGCGTTTTTTCAAACCAAGCGAGCTGTCGGTCGGAGAGCCACGCTGCTTCGCCGATCTGTTTTTGTTTCTCCATGTACTGTTCGGGGGATAAGAAGATCAGGTGAACGCCCTTGACCCATTTGTCGTAGTAGATGTTTTGCAGCCCAAACGTGCGCTTGAACTGCTCCTTCGCCAACGCATCGTTCCACTTCGGGTTGTTCCACGACGCGTAATAGTCGTGGTTGCCCATCGTCGGATACACCGGGCTCCCCGCGTGATCGTCCGCAATCTGGCGGGCAAGAGACAGGGAAAGCGCACTCCCGTTGGTGGTCAAGTCTCCATCGACGACATCAAAGTCCGGCTGAAACTGCCGCAAATCGCGCAGAGCATTGGCAAACTTCAGCGCCCCGTCCACATGAGGGGGCTCCCACCAAGACACGACATGGACGTCTGAGAGCACGCCGAACTTCAACAGAGGCTTCTCCACAGCGGGACTCTCCTCCGGAGCAGCAGAATGAGCCGGGCGCAGGACGAAGACAAACAGCAGAGCGACGACGACAGCGAACGTGATCGGCAAGAGACGGTTCCTCACTCGCGAGCCCTCCTCGGTCTGTTTCGGTCGTCCTAGTCTGCCCAGTCGGGAGGAAATCCACGCTTTATATGGAAACTCTACTTCTATACACGAAAAAATTGGAGGCAACCTAGATGTCGATCTACGACGTGCGTATCTCCCGAATTCGGGACTGGATGAAGGAACGAAATGTGGAAGTGGTTCTGGTCACTTCACCGCCGAACGTATTTTACTTGACCGGCTTTGATTGCCACCCGCACGAGCGCTTCATGGCGCTGTGCTTGTACGCATCGGGCACGGAAGCGCTGTTCGTGCCGACGCTTGAGAAGGAAGCGGCCGAGAAGTCCGGTTTCTCGCGCATCGTCACCGTCTCCGATACGGACAACCCGATGGACAAAGTCCGCGACGTGGTCGGGGACGGCCCGTTTGGCTCTCTCGCCATCGAGAAACAACACCTGACCGTCGCACGCCTTGAACAATTGCAGACCGTCTTCGGCACGGAGCCGACCGTTGCCGCCGAAGACCTCCTGCTCGGCATGCGCCTGCAAAAGGACGAAGCCGAAATCGCGATCATGAAAAAAGCGGCCGAGATCGCCGACCGCGGTGTCGAAGCGGCGATTCGCGCCATCGAAGTAGGTCGGACGGAGGCTGAACTCGTCACGATCATCGAATCCACGATGAAGTCGCTCGGCGCTTCCGGCACCTCGTTCTCCACGCTCGTTCTCACCGGGGAAAAAAGTGCCCTGCCCCACGGCACGCCGGGCACTCGCGCCATCCAAGCGGGCGACTTCGTATTGCTCGACCTCGGCGCGGTCTACGAAGGCTACTGCTCCGACATCACCCGCACGGTGGTTGTGGGCGAGCCGTCCGATGAACAACTGATCATCTACGAAGCGGTACTCGCAGCCAACCTCGCCGGCATCGCCGCGACCAAAGCGGGCCTGCCTGCCAAAGTCGTCGACGCTGCGGCTCGCCAAACGATTGAAGGCTTCGGTTACGGCGAGTTCTTCACACACCGTGTCGGTCACGGACTGGGCATCGAAGTCCACGAATTCCCGTCGATGCACGGCAACAACGAACAAGAGCTGGTGCCGGGCATGGTCTTCACTATCGAGCCGGGCATCTACCTCCCGAACATCGGCGGCGTCCGCATCGAAGACGACGTGCTCGTCACGGAGAACGGCGTTGAAATTCTCACTTCCTACCCGAAAGAACTGCAAATCCTGCCCGCCAACTAAACAGGCACAACAAAAAAGCCCCGAGCCACACCCGAGAGGTGTACCGGGGCTTTTCTGTTGCAAAAAAAAGAACCTGCCGTCGAAACGGACAGGTTCTCTTTTGGGCAACGAATTAGTTGATCACGCCAGCCAAGTAGTCGATGGTGTTGACTGCGAGCTTTGCATCGCTGTAGTCGGTCCAGCCATCGTACAGGTTCTTGCCGGAAGCGCCGGTGCCATCATCGTACAGCGAGGAGTCGCCGAGCGCTGCGAAGCGGCCGGAACCGTACTTGCCGTGGATGTGGAACGGATCTGCTTGGCCGGTCAGGAAGATGTCGGACAGGATCGTGGAGTTTGCGCCCGTTACGTGGATCGTGGAACCGTTCCATGCGCCAACGGAGGTGACGCCGGAAGTTACGGAGTTCGCACGGATATCGGTGATCGGCTCTTGAACCAAGTTGTTGCGGTTGAAGTAGAAGCCGAACGTTGCGCCAACCCAGGAGCCGGTGGACGGGTATGCTTCGGTTTGGGAACCGTCGAAGATCTGTACGGAGTCCCAGCCGTCGTTGTTGCGGTCCGAAACGATGTGGTCTGCGATGAAGTAGACGCCGCCACCGTTCGAGATGAAGGTGTTGATCGCAGACTTCTCAGTCGAGGTGTAGTTGGTGTTCGGTTCCGGCAGAACGAGAACTTTGTAGCCGGAGAGAACGGTAGACGAGATCGCGGAGGTCGTGGAAGCGACCGTGTAGCCCTTCGCGCGCAGAGCATCTGCGAAGGAAGAGTTCGCGCCGCCGATCGTCCAGTCTGCGTTGCCTGCGGTTTGGCCGTGGCCTTGGTCCCAGAGGACTTTCGTGCCGGTTACGGTGCCACCACCACCGCCGCCGCCACCACCACCGCCGTTGAGGGTGTTTTTCGCGCCGAGAGTACCGCCCGAAGTGGTCGAAGAGCCCCAGTTCGTAGAAGACGAGGAAGCACCTGCCGGGTCTTTGCGCTCAAGGGAGTAACCCGTGCCGTTGCCGCCCCAAGCAGAGGTGAATTCTACGGAATCAATAACTTCGCCGGATTGTGCGATGTTGTCCGAGTTGCTGTCGGAGAACAGAGCCACGCCGTCGCCCGAGTTGCCCAGAGCGAAGTTGCCCGACCATTTCAGTTGTGCGCTGGAGAGCGAGTTCCCGATGGTCAGGTAGCCGCCTGCCGGGATCGAGGTGCCGGACGGGAAGGTGTACGTGCCTTCGGTCAGCGAAGAAGCACCGACGTTGTTATCGGTCAATTTGTAACCAGCCAGGCTGATCGCGGAAGACGTGTTGTTGTACAGCTCTACCCATTCTTGCGTGGTACCCGATGCATAGTTGTACATAATTTCGTTGACGACGACCGAACCTGCCGCGATGGCAGCAGAAGCCGGTTGAACATGGTAAACCGCCGGAGCAGCGAGTGCGCCGACCATAGCCAAGCTGGTCAAACCGATAAGTGTACGTTTTTTCATGATCCGAGAATCCCCCTTGAAAGGTTGTCCTTGTCTGCAAATTCAGTATAAATGATATTTGTGATAATTTCAACACTTGTTTGTAAAGATTCTGCTTGTAATTAAATGCCATCTTTCAAGCAGGAAAAGTAGGTCTGGAAATGGTATTCTATAAAATGAAGTGTAACCCGCAAGGCATACGTAAGGAGAAGAGAACCCGACATGAGCACCACCTACAAGCCCAGCAGAGGCGATCTTGAACGGCTCTCGAAATTTCGCGCGCCGTACCAACAAGCCATCGACGAACTCAAGGTCAAGTTAAAAGGGATCAAATACGGCTGTCTCGAACAGGATTGCTACTCCCCGATCGAATTCGTCGTCGGACGAGTCAAGACCGTCGAGTCCCTGTTAAAAAAAGCAGAGAAAAAAGGCGTGCAAGTCGGCGTCGGCAACTGGATCGAAGAAATCGAAAGCCACGTGTACGACATCGCCGGTTTGCGCGTTGTCACACGGTACTTAGAAGACATCCGCGAAGTGCAAGCCATTCTCTCCGAGCGAGAAGACTTCCACGTCGAGGAGATCACCGATTATATCGACACCCCCAAGGAATCGGGCTACCGCAGCGTGCACATGGTGGTCCGCTACCCGACCTACCACGGTTCTCAGAAAAAAGACGTGCTCTGCGAAATTCAACTTCGCACGCTCGCCATGAACTTCTGGGCGACCAACGAGCATGAATTGCGCTACAAGTACGACGAGAAACTGCCGGGCGAGATGAGGGAACAACTTCGCCGCGCCGCCGATGCCGCGTACGAACTCGACCTCCAGATGGCACAGTTCCGCCGCGACATCCGCACGTCCCAAGAGATGCGTCTCGATGACACCGTCGCCAACGAAGACAAATTGGAGGAGATCTTCTCCCTCTATGTCAAAAAAGACTTCAAGCGTGCCGCCGAACTCTACCAAACCTACTTCGGCACCGAGCACGACTTCACGTACAACCCGAAGTTGCAGATGATCGACGAGATGCTTAATTCCCGGCTCGTAAAAAAACCCGGCTCCTAAGGAGTCGGGTTTTTCAATGCGCGTTCAATGAGCGAAAGCAACAGATAGTTCAGATCCGGTTCGAAGTTGTCGACCACGGTCTGCATCGCATAGGTGAAACGGAACGTGTTGTTTTTCTCCAAGAGGTCGCGCAAGAGCTTCTGCGCCTGCGAGGACATCGGAGTCTGGGAAACACCTTCAATAAATTTCTGAATATCCGCACCCTCGGAGTCCAGACGAGCAGACAGCGAATCGCGGGTCGGCTCGGTCGGAACCGGAGCAGACGTGGTAAATTGATGCGGAGCCAATTCGCCGGCCGAAGTCGTCGTCGTGACAGCAGCCGGGGTGGAAACCGGAGCAGAAGTTGTAGCCGGAGTCGTCGATGCGAAAGCGGTGCTTGCATTCGCAGTCGTCGTGACGGCAGCCGGAATCGGTGCGGTCGGTGCACTCGGGGCAGCCGGAGTGGGAACGGCCGAAGTCGTCGGCGCAATCACAGACGGGACGACGAGCGCATCGGCTACCGTCGGGGTCGAGGCTTCCAGACCTTTGTCCTTGTCTTTCTCTTTGCCTTCCATCGTGAACGCAACTTCACCGCTGCGGCGGTCGTATTTCGTAATGCGGACTTGAATCGACTGTTCGCGATCGATCATCTCCGGCAATTTGCCTTGGAGATCAACAGCCATCTCACTATTGTGCAACAGACCGCTCAACCCGTCCGCCGTGGACGCAAAGCATCCAAAGTCCATCATGCGAAACGGAAATACTTCAATGGTTTGACCAACATGATATTTCCCAGTCAGGCTCGGCTTCAAATTGTCCTTCTTCGAGCGGCCAAACTGCTGTACATACCTCAATGTCGTATCCATAGAGAGTGTGGACTCCTTTAGTGGCAGGATATGTAAACTCAAAAATTTCTATCTATCCATTTAAGTTAACAGTCCCAATGATCATTGTCAAGCCAACGCGAAAAAAGGACAGCCCTGCGGCTGCCCCAGTTCCTAGTTCCTAGCGCACCAAGGCGCGCAATTGCTCCAAACTGGGCATGTCGTTGAAATGGTGAATCAACAAGCGTTTCGACGGATCATCGACATTCACATAGTCCGGGATCGTGTCGAGGTTTTCGTCAGCCGCTTGCTGCAGATCGCGTTCATACGCCGCGCGTCCGGCATCGCTCTCCAGCGCTTGACGGAATTCGGAAGCGTTGAGCCCGACCGACTCGGCGATCGACACGAGGGTTTCGCGGTCGGAGATGTCTTGCTTGTCCGCCCAGTGCGCTTTGTAGACAGCTTCCACATACGCGGCGGCGGCCCCCATCTCTTCGGCCACTTTGGTGGCGATCAAAGCGGGAACGGTCTCTTTTTGCACAGGAGAGGAGACGCGTACGTTCATTTCTTCGCGCAGTTCTTTGAGACGAACGCCTGCCGCTTCCATGTAGCCTTCCGGTTTCGCCGGCGGGTTGGCGTTCGGCGGCATCTTCCAAACTTTGTAGAGAATCTCTACACCTTCTTGGGCGAGTTCGCGGACGGTGTGTGCCCCGATGTAGCACCACGGGCAGGCATAGTCGAAATGGAAACGAAGTTGGCTCATGCTTGACGTCCTCCCGCCAGCAACACGCTGTGGGCGACGGCGATGCATTGATCCATGAGAATCTCGACTCCGTTGTCCTTGGCACGCTTGGCGGCTCCTTCCTCGTAGACGCCTTGCTGTGCCCAGATGCGCTTGGCACCCGCTTTGATGGAGGATTCCACGACGCTGTCCAACTCTTCGGAACGGCGGAAGACGTTGACGAGGTCGATGGTTTCCGGAACGTCCTCGAGCGACGCGTACGGTTTTTCACCGAGCACGTCGTTTTTCAGCATCGGGTTGACGGGGATGATGCGATAGCCGCGTTGTTGCATCGTTTCGGCAATTTGGTACGAGGTGCGGTCCGGTTTGTCAGACAGACCGACGACTGCGATGGTTTTGGTTTCTTGCAACCATTGTTTTACTTGTTCGTTGCTCGGCGCTTCGTACATGGATGTCATCACCTATTCTGCTTTTTGCCATCAGCATACCCTACTGATTGGAAAAAAATCTGTCGCCTGCAACACAATCCGGCATTAGATCGTCCATTTGATCACAGCGCCGGCATGCACCAACCCGCCGCCGAAACCGTAGAGCAGGAGGTTGTCGCCGATTTGAACCCGACCGTCCTTGACCCCGAGGTCGACGGCGAGCGGGATGGAGGCCGCCGACGTGTTGCCGTGGAATTCGCCGCTGAACAGCGTGCGCTCCATCGGAAAATTCAAGCGTGCGGTCGCCGATTCGAGGATGCGCAAGTTGGCGCTGTGCGGAACGAACCATTGAATGTCGTTCAGAGAGAGGCCTTGCGCACGCAGCCAGTTCGGGATCACACGCGAGAGGGTCGTGACGGCAAAACGATAGACTTCGGGACCGTTCTGAATCATCTTGCCTTCGCCAAGCATCGCTTTGCCGTTCATCTCCTTTCGCAAACCGGTGCGATATAAATGTACAGAGCCGTGCCCGTCCGCTCCATTATGAGAAGCGAGCAGAGAGCCTTCCCCCTCCACACGTTCCAGCAAAAAAGCGCCCGCGGCGTCTCCGAACAAAATACACGAGGAGCGGTCCGAATAATCGGTCACTCGACTGAGCGTCTCCGCCCCGATCACCAAGATTTTGCGATGACCGCCCGCCGTTATCATTGCGTTTGCCACTTGCAAAGCATAGACGAATCCGGCACAAGCTCCGTGAACATCCAACGCCCCCGAGCGCGGGATGTTAAACTTCGCTTGCACTTGGGCTGCGAGGGTCGGAAACGGATAATCGGACGTCGTCGAGGCACAGAGAATCATGTCAATGTCTTCTACTGAAATGTTGTAGCGGGCCTGCATGTCCTCCACAGCTTTGAATGCCAGGTCGCTCGTATACTCTCCGTCGACGACAACACGCCGTTCCCGGATGCCGGTTCGTTGTACGATCCATTCATCGTCCGTGTCGATCATGCGTTCGAAATCGGCGTTGGCCAAGATTTTTTCGGGTACATACGTACCCATCGCTGTAATTTGCGCGCGCGAACTCGGTCTCTCGTTGAAGGTCATGGCGGAGGACACCTCCAATGGTTTGGTGGGGTAACGATGTGTTATTAATATAGGTGATTTACTCTTATTTTACAAGTGTATACATCTATTGAATAATTAGAATTAATACATACTACTTATGTATTAAAATGGGACTCTACGGACGAGCGGGTTTCAAAAACAGGACAAACATGGTACATTGAACCCACATCTATTCATATATATAGGAGGAACATCGAGGTATGGCAGAGATCCTTTTCTATGAATATCCCAAGTGCGGCACCTGCCGCAATGCCAAGAAATACTTAGACGCAAACGGGATCGAGTACGAGGACATCCACATCGTAGAGAACTCCCCGACGATTGAACAATTGCGAGACTATCTGGAAAAAAGCGGCCTTGAGATCAAGAAGTTCTTCAACACGAGCGGCAACAAATACAAAGAACTCGGGCTGAAAGATAAGTTGAAAGACATGAGCGTGGAGGAGCAACTGAACTTGCTCGCGTCGGACGGCATGTTGATCAAACGCCCGATTCTCGTGCGTGGAGACAAAGCGACGGTCGGTTTCAAGGAAGAGGAGTTCCAGAAAGTGCTCGGTTAGGAGCGTGATGGCAGAGGATGATACGCAAAACGACATTGCCAAACGGCTTGCGAATTGTAACGGAAAAAACACCCTACCTGCGCGGGGCTGTGGCGCACTTGCGCTACGGCGTCGGCTCCGGGCTGGAACCGTTCCGCCTGTGGGGCGTGGCGCACGTTTTGGAACACATGGTGTTCAAGGGAACGCCGGTGATGGACCAAGTGGTGTTTGGCAACGAGATCGCCCGTTTGGGCTGCTCGACGAACGCTTCCACCGGCTTTGAGTCGACCACGTTTGAGATCGACGGACCGGCGGAGACGATTTTACAAGGGCTTGATCTCTTTGCAGCCCTGCTCACCGGGTTCCATGTGCCGCCCGAAGAGTTTGACAAGGAAAAAGACGTCATCCAAGAAGAGTGGAAGATGTACCGCGACGACCCTTCCGCCTGGGGCGAAGACATCGCGTACCACTCGTTGCTCGGGAACTTTGCGCATCCGACGATCGGGACGCCGGAGTCGATCGACTCTTTGACCCGCCGTCAAGTCTTGGAATTTTCGCAAGCGCACTACACGCCGGACAATTTGGTGGTCGGCGTCGTCGGAAATCTCGAGCATGAGGATGTCGTCGAAGTGCTCCTGAAGTATTTTGGCGACAACGACCGCAAGTGCCAGCCGTTGCGACTGCCGCCGCTTTCGCAGATCAAGTCGCGTCACGAAGAGGAAGACTCGGAGCAAGAGCAAGTCTTCGTAGGCTATCGTGCGCCGTCGATTCAACGTCCGGATTTGCCGGCGTTCGATGCGGCGATGACGATCTTCGGCGGGGATTCTTGGTCGAGGTTGTTCCAGCGGTTGCGCAACGAGTTGGGCCTCGTGTACAACGTGGACGGCGGCTACTCGGGCTGGCCGCACGTCGGCATCTATATGATCTATGCCGGATGCCAGCCGAGTGAGACAGACCGAGTCTTGGCGGAGATCGCAAACGAGATCGAGAAGTTCAAAGCGGACATTTCCGGCGACGAACTTTTGCGTTCCAAAGCGATGCTTCGGGCGTCGCTCCTCATGAGCAGCGACCAACTCGGCAACAAAGTCCAGAAGCTGATCGACGACGAAGTGCTCTGGGGCGAGTGGCGTCCGTACGAGCGCGACATCGCGGATTTGGAAGCGGTCACGCTGGACGAGGCGATGCGTCTCGTCCACGAAGTCTTCAACGACAAGCAGATGACCCGCGTCACCGTCGGCCCGCACCAACCGAAGTAAAAAATGCAGCCCCCTGCCGTCACGGACAGGGGGTTTTTAGGAGTGTGCAATGTGAAAGAAGAGAGAAATGCCAGACTGTTGCTGCTGTTCGTCGTCGTCATCTGGGGCTTGAATGTGGTGATGGTGAAGTATCTGTCCGATTTCTTCACGCCGACGATGCTGGCGGCCTGGCGCATCGGGGCGGCCGCTCTGCTGTTGTCTGCGATGGTCGGGAAACAGCACGGGTTTCGCAAGATCAGCGGGCGCGAGTGGCTGACGATCACGGGAATTGCGGTGTCGGGAATTTTCCTGCACCAAATTACGCTGTCGGCCGGTTTGAAACTGACGACCGCCTCAACGGGATCGCTGATTCTCGGTCTGAACCCGCTGGTGACGATGGTGCTGGCGTACTTCCTGTTCCGCGAACCGCTGACGACGCGCAAGATCGGCGGCGTGTTGCTCGGTCTCTGCGGGGTGTTCCTCGTCGTCTTCGGCGCTTCGTGGGAGCAGACGTCGAGCTTGCAATTCGGCAAGGGGGAATGGCTGGTCGTCATCGCGATGCTCGGCTACGTCATCTCCGGGATGTTTATCAAAAAAGCGACGCAAACGCTCCCTGTCATGGTCGTCACCGCCTACAGCCACGTCGTGGCGACGATCTTGCTGGCGATTACGGCAACAGGGGAGCAGATGTCTTCGGGAGAACTTTTCACGCTTCCGACCGACTGGTTCGTCTGGGCGGTGCTGTTGTTCTCGGCGTTCGTGGCGACAGGACTCGGCTCCATCTGGTGGAACTCCGGCATCCGCATCATCGGCGCAGGTCGGACGGCGATGTACATCAACGGGATGCCGATGCTGAGTCTGATCTTCTCCGTGATTTTCCTCGGGGAATCGATCACTTGGATTCACATCGTCGGGTTCTCGGCGGTGTTCCTCGCGATCATGCTCGGAACGGCGAAACCGAAGTCAGAGACACCACCCCTTTCGCAAAGCGCGTGAAAAAAGAGCTGCTGCCCATGCTTCGTGGGCAGCAGCTCTTTTTTTTTCATACCCGCAAGATCGGGTCTTGGTCGTGAAACGCGATGCAGAGGTGGATGTCGTCGCTCTGGACGTTGCGACAGGCTCGGATGTAGGCGAGAACCGTCGCGGCGATCAGCGAGACGGTGGTGGGTGTTTCAAACTCTGTGTAGAGTTCGGCAAACTCCGGTAGGGAAGGCCCTGCGAAGTCGCGGGTTCCCGGTCCAGGGCACGCCCAGTCCTCGTCCTCCGCCTCGGGCGGGTTGTAGTTCTTGCAGACAAAAAAGGAGCTGTCCCAGCCGTTGTCGAGGTCGTATTCGAAATAGACCGCTTGGGAGAAAGTGCGCTTGGCGAGTTGCAAGGCTTTTTTCAACCCTTTTTCCAATTGCTCTTGGTAGAGGGACAACGAAACTTCGCGAGTCCGTTCGTCGAGATTCATCAAGCGTTCCAGAGCTTGCAAGTCGCCGGATGTTACGTGGCGTTGCATCTCGTCCAGTTTTTCAAAGACTCTCATCTTACAAGCTCGTGAACATCCGCACCAACAGCGCGATGTTGCGGGGGATGGCTTCGACCAAGATATGCTCATGCGACGCATGCGCCCCGTCTCCGACCGGGCCGAGTCCATCGAGCACCGTACATCCCGCCGAAGCGGCGATGTTCCCGTCCGACGTGCCGCCGACGCCGATCTCGCCGAGGGTGAAACCTTCGAGTTCCGCTTGTTCCTGCGCCACGCGGTAGAGGCGCTCCGTTCCGGCTGTGCGCTCCATCGGGTGCTTGGAGACGCCGCCCTCGACTTCGAGACGGGCACCGTCGAGCACCGGTTTCAACTCGTACATCTTGCGCGTGACCACTTCCGCTTCGGACGCTTGCTGAACCCGCACGTCGATCTCGACTTCGGCAAACTCCGGTACAACATTCGAAGTCGTCCCGCCTGAGATCGTGCCGACCGACAGCGTGGTGCCAAGTTCGTAGTTCGTCCACGATTGAATCGCGAGGATGTGGTGGGCGAGTTCTTCAATCGCATTGACGCCCTTCTGGTGGTCGTTGCCCGCATGAGCCGCCCGTCCATACGCACGCAACCTGAATTCACCGCCGCCCTTGCGCGAAGTTTTGAGCAGGCCGTCGCCGAACGAAGGCTCGATGACGAGGGCGAGAGCGCTTTTTCGAGCTTCTGCTTGGATGATTTCTTTGGAAGAGACGCTGCCGATTTCCTCATCTGTATTCCAGAGGAACACGAGTTTTTTGTTCAGCGGCAGGTGGTTTTCGAGGATCGCTTGCAGGGCGAAGTAGGAGAACACGATGCCCGATTTCATATCATACGTCCCCGGCCCGTAAGCCCGACCGTCTTCGATGCGCCAAGGTTCAGCGGCGAGGGTGCCGACGTTTTTCACCGTGTCAAAGTGCCCGAGCACGAGAATTTGCTCTTCGCCCTCGCCGTATTCCAGTCGCAGTTGGTTGCCGTAGATAGGTTGCTCATGCACGGTCAGCGTACAGCCAAGTGCTGTAAAACGCTCTGCAATCAACGCCCCGAGACGATCCACCGCCGCTTTGTCATGCGTCGGCGTCTCAAACTCCACGTAGGTTTTTAACTCGTCCAGCACCTGTTCCAAACGGTCTTGAAAATAGTCCGTCCACTTCATTGCCACATGGTTTCCCCCCAGAATCTTCATGAATTGCCTCCAGTATACTCCTCGATCCCAAGGGCTACAACCAAGAGCAACAAAGGGGCTCTAAGCGGGAGATTTCCTGCATTTCGTGAAGAATACTCCAGATAATCAACAGTATTGATGGATTTCAACCTTGCACAACGTATTCAATAAGATGTATAAATATCCGTGGCAATACACGAAAAAAACAGTTCGAACGACTTCCACATACAGCACGAAACCACACAGACACCAAGGGGGAACACCACCATGAAAAATACCAAATTGAAAGCTCTCACCCTGCTCTCCGTCACCGCAGCACTCGCCATGACCGTTGGTTGCGGCTCCAACTCTGCTTCTGACAACACCGGCAGCTCCACCTCCGGCCAGAAAAAACTCGTCCTCATGACCTCGGCCGACTACCCGCCGTATGAATCGCACAAAACGGACGGTGGCTCCGACGAGATCGTAGGTTTTGACATCGACATCGCAAAGGCGATCACCAAAAACCTCGGCTACGACCTGGAGATCAAGGACGTGGACTTCAACGGCCTGCTCCCGGCACTGCAAGCGAAGCAAGCCGACCTCGTCATGGCGGGCATGACCCCGAAACCGGAGCGTCTGCAAAACGCCGATTTCTCCGACATCTATTATGAAGCGAAAAACACCATCGTCGAGAAAAAAGGCGCGAACCTGAAGACGGCCGCCGATCTCAAAGGCAAGAAAGTCGGCGTCCAACTCGGTTCGATCCAAGAAGGCGACGCCAAAAAAATGGACGGCCTCAACATCGTCTCCCTGAACAAAATCGGCGACATCGTCCAAGAACTCAAGTCCGGCCGCATCGACGCCGCGATCATCGAAGACACCGTCGCGAAAGGCTACACCGCTGCAAACACCGATCTCGAGTTCAACACGATCACCTCGACCGAACCGGCAGGCTCTGCCGTTGCGTTCCCGAAAGGCTCCGCACTGGTCGGCGATTTCAACAAAGAACTCAAAAAGCTCAAAGACAGCGGCGAACTCGACAACTTGATCAAAAAATGGTTCGACACCAACAAATAACAAGGGGTGACCGAGGGCATGAATTTGGACTTTAGCAAAATCGTGCCCTCGATCCCGTTTATCTTGAGCGGGATCGGGGTCACGATGGAATACATGCTCCTGTCCGCGTTGTTCGGCTTGATCTGGGGCGTGATTCTCTCACTGTTTAAGATCTCAAACAACAAAGCGTTGAACGGATTCGCGATGGTGTACACGTCGATTTTTCGCGGTACGCCGTTGATCGTCATGTTGGCGCTGATTCATTATGCAACACCGCAGTTGACCGGGTATCGAATTGAAGCGATTCAGTCCGGCGTCATCACGTTCGCCCTGAACTCGGCGGCGTACATTTCGGAGACGATCCGAGGCGGCATCATGTCGGTCGACAAAGGCCAGCGTGAAGCGGCGATGGCGTTAGGAATTCCGTACCGCAAAGCGATGTGGGACATCATCCTCCCGCAAGCGATCAAGAACATTCTCCCGGCGATGGTCAACGAAGGCATCGCGCTGTTAAAAGACACCGCGCTGATCTCGACCATCGGCGCACTCGACCTCTTGCGCCGCGGGAACTTGGTGGCGGCAGAAAAGTACATTTACTTTGAACCGCTGCTGTTCGTGGCGGTGATCTACTACACGATGGTCATGATCTTGACCGGCGGAGCGAAAGTGTTGGAAAGGAGATTGCGTCGCAGTGATTAAAGTGGAAAACCTCTCGAAGTCGTTTGGCAAACTGGAAGTCCTGCACGACATCTCCGTCGAAGTGGGCAAGGGAGAAGTCGTCGCGATCATCGGCCCGTCCGGGTCGGGGAAATCGACGTTGCTTCGCTGCTTGAACCTGTTGGAAGTGCCGAGCGCGGGACATGTCTACATCAAGGGCGAGGAAATCACCGATCCCAAAGCAAACACGATGAAGATTCGCCAAGAGATCGGCATGGTGTTTCAGCACTTCCACCTGTTCCCGAACATGACGGTGCTGGACAACGTCGCCTACGCACCGATCAACGTGAAAAAGGTTCCGAAGGAGCAAGCGCGCAAACAAGCGCTGGAGTTGCTGACCCGCGTGGGTCTTGCCGATAAAGCGGACGTGTATCCGTCGAGACTGTCGGGTGGGCAGAAGCAACGGGTTGCGATTGCGCGCAGTCTTGCGATGGAGCCGGAGATTCTGCTGTTCGACGAGCCGACGTCGGCACTCGATCCCGAAATGGTGAAGGAAGTGCTCGCCGTCATGAAATCTCTGGCGCACACGGGGATCACGATGGCGATCGTCACCCACGAGATGGGGTTCGCCCGCGAAGTGGCGGATCGAATCCTGTTCCTCGACGGGGGCCGGATTGTAGAAGACGCAACCCCGGAAGCGTTTTTCTCGCAACCGAAAAGCGAACGGGCCAGGACGTTTTTGGAGAAGATGCTGTAAGAGCTGGAGTACGAAAAAGAAAAGAGCCGAACCCCTTTGCGGATCGGCTCTTTTTTTGCATACTGTAAAGTATTGGGAGGTGTATTCCACATGTTCCGGATCTTCACCAAATACAAAAAACTCGTCTACTCCTGCGTTGGCCATACAACGTACTTCAAAGTCGTCGGCAAACTCCAAGGCTCCGGCATCCCGTACCGCACGAAATCCTCAGGAGGCTTCTCCGATTTCAACATGCCCGAACTCATCTCCTATGACATCTACGTGAAGCGAGAGGACGAAGGCAGGGCGTTGCAGGCCATTCACGACAGGAGATAAGTTCAAAAAGGCTGGCTTTTTTTCTCAGGACAAGGTAGAGTACTATCACAGACTTTTTTCAAAAAACGGAGGTGAGCATGATGCCGAGAGCAGAGAACCGCAAGAAGCCGACGAACCAATCGGGTGGCGGCATGAAGCAAGGCGGATTCCAAAACAAATCCAACGGATCGTCCGGATCCGGATTTGGCCAAGCGGACTCCAAGAAGCAAGCCCTGATTGAGAAAATGAAAAAGCAACTGTCTGACAAACAGAACGAATCCTAGAATCGTACCGCTCGAACAAAACGTGCGAAAAAAAACCGCAGTCGCCCAATGGCACCTGCGGTTTTTTTTATTACGATTCATCATTTCCCGAGCAATTGTTTCATCGCGACATCCAAAGTTGGATAACGGAATTGAAAACCGTGGTCGAGGACTTTTTTGGGCAAGACGCGTTGCCCTTCCAACAACAGAACGGACAGCTCCCCGAACAGGAGCTTCATCATAAAGGACGGTACCGGCATCCAATGCGGTCTTCCTGCCACACGGCCCACGATCCGTCCGAATTGGTCGTTGGTCAGGGGGTTGGGTGCTGTACCGTTCACCGCGCCTGCCACCTCGGGGTTCTCGATGCAAAAGTCGATCAGGCGCACCATGTCCTCGATGTGAATCCACGACAACACTTGACGACCGTTGCCGACTTTGCCGCCGACGAATAGGCGATAAGGCATGAACATTTTGGGAAAAGCACCGCCGTCCATCCCGAGGACGATGCCGACGCGCACTTTCACGATGCGGGAAGCCGAGATTTCATCGGCGGCTTTTTCCCATTCTTCGACGACATCGGAGAGGAAGTGGTCGTGGATGTGCGGGGAGTTTTCATCGAACGTCGCCGTTTCGGACAACCCGTAGATCGACATGCCGGATGCGTTGACGACGACAGCGGGCTTGTTCTCCAACTTGGCGACGAAGTCTGCAATCTGTCCTGTGGTATCCAGACGCGATTGCAAGATGCGCCGCTTCGCATCCTCCGTCCAGCGCTGGTTGATCGATTCGCCCGCCAAATTGACGATGGCCTCGACTCCTTCGAGACGGTGCGGGTTTTGTTCGAGGTCTTTCCAGGTGACCGAAGTCAGCAGGGGGTCGGAGGTCGGTTGTTGCGAGCGGGAGATGAGGAACACCTCGTGTTTATTTTGAAGCCAGTTTGAGATCAAGTGCTGTCCAATGAAGCCACTACCACCTGCGATGGCGATTTTCATCTCGATCACTCCTTGGGAGGGGTTAATGTTTTGACTTCCACTTTGAGTTTTGTCATGATGAGTGTATGTGAAGAAGAAGGAGATCGTTGTCATGAAGGACTTTCACCAATCCCCGAACTTTCGCGAAGGCAAATTCGTCAACCTGATCCCGACCGATATGAACACGGGGTTCAAAGATACCGTTTCGATGTTGAAGGACTTTCTCAAGCCGCATCCCAATCGCAAGCCTACAACCCCGATTGCAGTCGAGTCGGTGGGTCTCGCTCCGAACCGCGATTTGAAACAGACCAAAGTCACATGGCTCGGGCACTCCGCGTTGCTTCTGGAAGTGGACGGCAAAACGCTGTTGCTCGACCCGATGTTGGGGGCGACGCCATCGCCCGTGCCGCCATTTGGAGGCAAGCGGTACAGCAAGGAAGCCCCGCTCAAAATCGAAGACCTCCCGCCGATTGATGCCGTGCTGCTTTCCCACGACCATTATGACCATCTCGATACGCCCTCGATTAAAAAGCTCAAGGACAAAGTCCGGAAGTTCTTCGTCCCGCTCGGTGTGGGAAGTCATCTGGTCCGCTGGGGCGTCGATCCAGCGAAAATCAAGGAACACGACTGGTGGGACGAAACGGAATTCGCCGGGTTGAAACTTGTCTGCACGCCGGCGCGGCACTTTTCCGGCAGAAGTTTGACCGACCGCAATACGACATTGTGGGCTTCGTGGGTGATTCTCGGCGAGCAGAGCAAGATCTATTTCAGTGGAGACAGCGGGTACGGTCCGCATTTTCAAGAGATCGGTGAGAAGTTGGGGCCGTTTGATCTGACGTTTATGGAATGCGGTCAATACGACGAGCGCTGGTCGACCATTCACATGATGCCGGAACAGACGGTGCAAGCGCACTTGGATGTAAAAGGGAACCTGTTGATTCCCATCCATTGGGCGGCGTTCACGTTGGCGTTCCATTCGTGGACCGACCCGATTGAACGCGTCACCCAAGCGGCACGAGAGCACGGCGTCTCGATCTCCACGCCGCGAATCGGGGAGACCGTCCACCTCGGTGCGGCGGAGTACCCCACTTCCACATGGTGGAAGGAACAGTCCTGATAACCATATAGTACCACAGGGCGACGAACAGAAGCAGACAGCGTTATCGAAAAAAGGACCTGCCATCAACCGAAAAAAGAGAAGCCACGAAACAAAAAAAAGAGAAGCCACTTTCGGCTTCTCTTTTTTCTATTCTTCTTCTTTGGTTGCCGCTGTCTCTGCTGCAACTTGTCCTTTTTCCGCACGGTTGCCGGCCATCTTGCCCACGACCATGACCAGCACAGCCAGGACAATCGGGAGCACATAGTGCGCCACCGGGAACGACGCTTCGATTTTGGTTGCAATCGCGTCGTCGCCGAGGATCATCTCGCCCGCCGTGTAGCCGAGCAAGCCCGCGCCAAGCAGTGCGATGATCGGGAAACGGTTCATGAGGGTCATCAGAAGTTGACTGCCCCAGATAATCAGCGGGATGGAGATCGCCAAACCGATGAGGATGATGAGGAAGTTGCCGTTCGCAGCGCCCGCGACCGCGACGACGTTGTCGAGACTCATGATCAGGTCGGCGATGATGATGGTTTTCACCGCTTCACGCATCGAGCTACCCGATTTCAGGTTGTCTCCATCCTCGTCACCTGCGAGCAATTTGTATGCAATGAACAGAAGCATCAAGCCGCCTGCAATTTGTACAAACGGAATTTCAAGCAACCAGACCGCCAAGAACGTCAGGACGATCCGCAAACCGATGGCACCGAAACTGCCCCAGAATACCGCTTTTTTCTGCAATTCTTGCGGCAGATTGCGACAAGCCAACGCAATCACGACCGCGTTATCTCCACTCAACACGATGTTGATGAGGATAAGTTTTAACAGATCGAGGATGAAAGTTTCCAAATTCAATCCGCCTCCTATTCACTTTACATCTTACCACAGCTCTCCTACAAGACTACCAGCTACACTCAAAAATTGCATTAAGTTTCTTTTTTCCATATTGTTCGTTTAGTCCTCATGAACAAAATGACCAAAATGTGCAGAATGATCTTTTTGCAACTTAGTTTCCGTAACACAAAATTCAGAAAGAACGATGATATGATGTTGACCATGAACTGAAAGCGCTCTCATCTTCTTTCATCATAAAGGGGGACATACACAATGAAAACCAAACAAAAATGGGCGGTTGCCCTGCTGACCGGCGTCATGGCGCTGAGCTTGACCGCTTGTGCAGACAAAACATCCTCGAACGGCGGCGATAGCAAAGCAAGCAACTACCCGGAGAAGCCGATCGTCATGGTCGCACCGTCCGGCGCAGGCGGAGGCTGGGACAAAACGGCTCGCTCCGTCACCAAAGTGCTCGGCGAAGCGAAACTGGTCGACCAAACGATGACGGTTGAAAACAAACCGGGCGGCGGCGGCACCGTGTTCATGGCGGACTATGCAACGGCCGAGAAGAAAAACGACTACCGACTGTTCGTTTCCTCTCCGCCGATCTTGATCAACAACCTCAAGAAGGAAGGCTACACCCCGTACGGCTACAAAAACACCACCCCGCTTGCCCAACTCACCCGTGACTACGGTGCAATCGTCGTGAAAGCGGATTCGAAATACACCGACTTGAAATCGCTGGTAGACGCGCTGAAAGCTGACCCGTCCAAGATCACCATCGCCGGCGGCTCTGCTCCGGGTTCGATGGACCACCTCGTCGCGGTCCTGCCTGCTTTCAAATCGGGCGTTGACCCCAAGAAAGTCAAGTATGTGTCCTACGACGGCGGCGGTGAAGCGATCGCAGCTCTGCTTGGCGGCAATGCCGATGCAATCGGCACCGATGCTTCCTCGGTCGGCGAGTACCTCAAAGCAGGCAAAGTCAAAGTTCTGGCTGTCGCAGCTCCGCAACGCCTCGGCGGTGACCTGAAAGACATCCCGACGATGAAAGAACAAGGCGTGGACGCAGAATTCCTGATCTGGCGCGGCGTGTTCGGCCCGCAAGACATGTCTGACGCAGCCAAGAAATTCTGGAATGACAAACTGAAAGCCCTGTCCGACTCCCCGGAATGGAAAAAAGAACTGCAAGTCAACGGCTGGGAATCCGACTACAAAAATGCAGACGACTTCAAAGCCTACCTTGCTAAGCAAGAAGTCGAAGTCAAAGACATGCTGACCGCACTCGGCATGGCGAAATAATGGTGAGAACATGAACAAAACATTCGACCGCTACGCAAGTCTCGTCTCTCTGATCCTCGCGGTGGCGTTCATCGTCGGGAGTCAGAGCATCGCGGACAGTGCGTACGGGAGCAACGTCGGCCCGGACATTTTCCCGCTGGGTCTGGGGATCGTCTTCGGCTTGCTCTCCCTGCGCCTGTTCTATGAAACCTTCAAGTACCCCAAGCAAGAAGGGGAGTCCAAGGAAAAGCTGGACTACAAACGCTTCGGGATCATTTTTGTCACCGCCGTACTCTACGCCTATTTCTTAGAAGAAATCGGATATATCATCGGCACGTTCGTGTTTCTCCTGATCGGGTTCCAGACGATGCAAAAAGGCAAGTGGCTCTCGTCGGTGCTCATCTCGGCCCTGTTTTCCTACGGGGTGTACTTCATCTTCGTTCAAATTCTGCAAGGTACCCTGCCAGGCTGGCCCGTCTGGCTGGGGTTGTAAGGGGGTGGCAAAATGGATGTGATGCAGTATTTACTGAACGGTTTTGCCACGGCGTTTGAATGGCACAATCTCGTCTTCGCGTTCGTCGGCGTTTTGATCGGAACTGCGGTCGGCGTGCTGCCGGGCATCGGCCCAATGAGCGGCGTGGCGCTTTTGATTCCGGTCACGGCGTCGCTGACCAGCGGGCTTGGCCAAGAAGCGGCGGCGACCTCCTCGATTATTTTGCTGGCAGGGGTGTACTACGGGGCGATGTACGGCGGCTCCACCACTTCGATTTTGCTGAATACGCCGGGGGAGTCTTCCTCTGTGGTAACTGCACTCGACGGCTACCAGATGGCCAAGCAAGGCCGTGCCGGTGCCGCGCTGTCGATTGCCGCCATCGGTTCGTTCGTAGCGGGCGTCGTCTCGCTGATCGCATTGGTTCTCTTGGCGCAACCTTTGTCCGAAGTCGCGCTCAAGTTCGGCCCCGCTGAGTACTTCTCGCTGATGATCCTCGGTCTCTGTGCCGTCTCAGGTTTGGCGGGCAAGTCGATGACGAAAGCGCTGATGATGACCGTTTTCGGCCTCATGCTTGGCACGATTGGGATCGACAACGTCTCGGGCGTCGGTCGCTTCACGTATGACATTCCGCAACTCTATCAAGGTCTGGAATTCTTGACCATCGCGGTCGGTCTGTTCGCACTGGGCGAAGTCTTCAAGACGATCCTTGAACGCGAGCAAAATGGCGGCGATATGGCGAAGATCACCCGCATCCTCCCGACCAAGCAAGACATGAAGGAAAGTGCGGGCCCGATCGCTCGCGGCTCTCTGCTTGGCTTCTTCATCGGCATCTTGCCGGGTGCCGGCGCAACGCTCGCTTCGTTCTTCGCGTACATCATGGAGAAAAAACTCTCCAAGAACCCGGAGAAGTTCGGCAAAGGCGCGATCGCAGGCGTCGCTTCTCCTGAATCGGCAAACAACGCAGCGTCTGGCGGGGCGATGATTCCGCTCTTGACGATGGGGATTCCGGGCTCGGGCACCACGGCGATTCTCATGGGGGCGTTGATCATGTACAACGTCCAGCCGGGTCCCTTGCTGTTCGAAGAGCATCCCCAAGTGGCGTGGGGCTTGATCGCGTCGATGTTCATCGGCAACTTGATGTTGCTTGCGTTGAACATGCCGTTGGTCAAAGTATTCGCCAAGATCATTCAGATGCCGCCGAAGTACCTGATTCCGATGATCGTCGCGATTTCTGTCTTCGGGGTCTATGCGGTTCAAACCAACACGTTCGACCTGATGCTGTTGATGGGGTTCGGGGTCGCCGGCTACTTCCTTTTGAAAAACGACTTCCCGCTCGCTCCGCTCGTCTTGGGCCTCGTCCTCGGCCCGATGATCGAAAACAACATGCGCCGTGCCTTGACCGCTTCCAACGGCGACTTCATGATCTTCTTGCAAAAACCGGTCTCCTTGGTGTTCCTGATCATCGCAGTTTTGTGGATCACCGTCCCGCTTTTGCTGAAGTTGCGCGGCAAAAAAGTATTGGTCAACGAAGAAGGTTAAGTTTTACAAATAAACCCATTCCTTTAACGGGAATGGGTTTTTCGATATGATAGGAGGAGAAGGGGGCGTTTCTGCTGCGCTTGCAAACCAAACTGATACTTCTGATCTGTTCCCTGATCTTTGTCATTATCAGTATTTTTGGAATTTATCTCGAACATATGGAAACACAAATTATGAAAAACGAGATCGGGACGCGGGCGCTCGCCGTTGCTGAAACGGTCGCTCAAATTCCCGAGATCAAAAACGCGTTCGACGACCCCGAACCGTGGATTGTGATTCAACCGATTGTCGAGGAAATTCGCGTCAAGACGGACGCCGAGTACATCGTGGTCGGCAATCGCGAAGGCATCCGTTTTTCCCATCCTGTTCCGGATCGAATCGGCAAAGAGATGGTCGGCGGTGACAACGGGCCGGTTCTGCAAGGGCATTCGATCATTTCAGAAGCGGTCGGTTCTTTGGGGCCGTCCTTGCGTGGCAAGGCGCCGATCTTCGGGGCACAGGGGCAGGTCATCGGCATCGTGTCCGTGGGGATGATGCAAGAGGACATCGCGGCACGCACAGCTCCGTATCAGAAAAAAATCATCTGGCTGATTCAACTGTCGTTTGGCATCGGCGTCATCGGAGCCCTGCTGATCTCCACGGGGGTGAAACGGGCGATCTTGGGCTTGGAGCCGCGTGAGATCGGGCGGTTGTATCGGGAGAAACAAGCGGTGTTGGAGTCGATTCGCGAAGGCATCATCGCCGTCAACCAAGCGGGCAACGTCACGATGGTCAACCAAACGGCGGCGAGGATGTTCGGTTTTGCCGAGGGCGGGGAAGTCGTGGGGTCGTACATTTTAGATGTGCTGCCGGGTTCGCGTTTGCTGGAAGTGGTGCAGTCGGGACAGTCGGAGTACGACCAAGAAATGATCGGCGTCGATGATGCGCTGATCGTCAATCGAGTGCCGGTTGTGGACCATCGCGGGCACGTCATCGGAGCGGTGGCGAGTTTCCGAAGCAAGACGGAGCTCTACAAAGTGACGGAGGAATTGTCGCAAGTGAAGCGCTACGCCGAATCGTTGCGGGCGCAGACGCATGAGTTTTCCAACAAGCTGTATATGATCTCCGGGCTGATTCAGTTGGAATCGTATCAGGAAGCGTTGGAGTTGATCACACGCGAGTCGGATGTGCATCAGAATCTCGTGCAGTTTATCATGCAACAAGTGCCCGACCCGATGATCGGAGGACTTTTGATCGGCAAATTCAACCGCGCCCAGGAGCTCAAAGTCGAACTGAAACTCGACCCGCACAGTTCGTTTGTGGATGTGCCTTTGAGTTTGGATCGCAGTCATTTCGTGACGATCTTAGGCAACTTGTTGGAGAATGCGATGGAAGCGGTGCTCGGGGAGGAGAGTACGGAGAAGCAAGTGCGGGTGTTGTTGACCGACCTCGGCGATGATTGTATTTTGGAAGTCGAAGATACAGGGCCGGGGGTGCCGGAAGCCGTTCTCGCAAGCATGTTTGACGTGGGAGTTTCCACCAAAGCCGAGCAGCATCGCGGATTCGGGCTTGCTCTGGTCAAGCGGGCGGTGGAACAACTCGGCGGGTATATTACCTATACAGCGTTGCAACCGCGGGGAAGTCTGTTCACAGTTGCGATTCCAAAACGGAAAGCAGGGAGAGGAGACGGAGCATGAACGTACTGATCGTAGAGGACGACCTGCGCATCGCAGAGATCAACAGACGATTTGTTGAAAAAGTACCGGGATACAAAGTGATCGGAATTGCCACCGACCAAGCGCAGGCGCAGGAGCAACTTGAGATCTTGCGGCCTGATCTGGTGATGTTGGATATTTTTTTCCCGGATATGAACGGGTTGGATCTGTTGCGGTATATCAAGGAACACCATCGGGAGACGGATGTGATCATGATTACGGCGTCGAAGGAAGTCGGCACGGTGGAAGACGCGCTGCGCAGCGGAGTTTTTGACTTCATCGTGAAGCCGTTGGTGTTTGAGCGGTTTCAGAAGACCTTGCTGCGCTTCCAAGAGTATCGCGGGAAGTTGGATCGTTTGAAAACGGAGCGCGTTCAGATCGAGCAAGAGGAGATCGACCGCCTGCTCCACAGCCAAGGGGAGAAAAAGGACTCCTACCTGCCCAAAGGCATCGACACCCTGACGCTCGAAAAAATCACCGGCGTCATCGCCGCGGAACGAGTCGGCCTCACCGCCGAAGCGGTCGGCCGCCAGATCGGCGTCTCACGCTCCACCGCCCGCCGCTACCTCGAATTCCTCGTCTCCAAAGACCAAGTCACCGCCGACCTGTCCTACGGCGATGTCGGCAGGCCCGAACGGGTCTACCGAGGAGTTTACTCGGGCTAGAACCTTACACACATAAAATCAGAAATAGATCGCCGAGGAACCAACTCAAGGGCGATCTATTTTTTTCTCAAACATACTTCTCAAACCAAGCAAAAATCGCCTCATCTCGCGCTTCTTTCACAGTCTCTAAATGATGGTCGCCTTCTGGATAGAGGATGAATTTGTGCTCGTACCCCAGTTCCTGCAATCGCTCCACCAACTCCATAGACTCCTCCGGAAAAACTCGCTTGTCCACGCCGCCCGCTTGGATCAACAGCGGCACCCGCAATTCCTCCACCCATCGCAACGCCGACCTCTCCTCATACGCAGTGGGATTCTCCTCCGGCTCTCCGAACAAATCTCCGTACAACTGCTCCAACGCATGAGGCAACGGCCTGCGAGCCAAGTCTGTCGGTGCGCTCGTCACAGCGGCCGCCAGCAGCTTCATCCCGTGCCGAATGCACAGATACGTCATCATCCCACCCCGCGAATGTCCAAACATCACCATCCGCTCCACATCCGCCTCTGACAGGCTCTCTGCCAGCCACGAGAGCGCAACTACATCCTTCAAATCCACTCCGCCATATTCATCGCGCCCCTGCCCGCCGTCATTGCCGCGATACTGTGTCGCCAGCACGACATACCCGCGCGCCGCATACCCGGCGATTCGACGCAAGGCCTCGTCCTTGATCTTGCTAAACGACCGAAACCCGCCCCGGTTGTAGATCATCACGGGAAACTTCTGACCCACACGTGCCGCCAACGGCTTTGCAAGAAATCCAACCACCTTCAACCCGTCCACGAGATAGAGGATTCGTTCGACCGTCACTTGGTCACGATACTCTTCATGGACGAGCATCGATTTTCGAGATACAATCGTCCCATCCAAAGGCATCCGCTCCATCAGCAAACTTCCTTTCGTCAAATCAAGTCTCAAATCAATTTCAAATCTTCGTCTTCTATAATGCAAACATCCAAGAAAAGAGAGCACCATACAAGGAGTTGGAGTTATGGAAAAAGGTCGTCTACGCATCTGGGTCCCTGCAATTCTCGTGATCCTCGTCAGTGCAGCACTCATTGCCTACTATTATTATAGCATTCCGACCCGCGTACCGGGCCAACGCCCGCCGATGGGCGAAGGGATGGGCAACGGTCAGCGTCCACCTGGCATGCACAAAGAAGAAGGCAACGAAATTTTCACTCTCCTCGGCAACATCGCCATCGCCTTCGGGGGCCTGAGCTTCTGGTGGTTCCTGTTCAAGAAAAAACTCGGCACCCCGAACAACTTGATCAAAAAAACCGGCAAGCTCCTCTACAAAGTCCATACCTACACCGGATACATCGCCTTGATTCTGGTCACGATCCACGGCGGATACTACCTGATCACCAAATTCAGCGACGCCAAAGTCAAGTCCGGTCTCGCCGGCTTCTTGCTCCTGCTCGCCCTGGCGATCTACGGCATGCTGTTCCAACGCGTCAAGAACAAAGACATGCGCAAAACGCACTTCGTGCTCACCAACGCATGGCTCGTCGTGCTCTGCATCCATGCGGGAGGTTTTTTCTTCTTCATGATCTGCGCCACCGTCGTCGTCTGGGGCCTCGTCTGGTACCTCAGCAAGAACGCCAAGAAACCGGAACTCCGACCCGAAAACTAAACACTCGCGAAAAAGAAGCCCAACTTACTCCGTTGGGCTTTTTTTCTCCACTACTTCTGCTCACGAAACCCTCTGACCTTCTTGGCATGACAGCAACCTCCATCTGCGCTACAATAAACTCAACAACACTACATAGGAGGAACTCCCTCATGGAACTGAATCTTACCGGACGCACGGGGCATGACACCCCGGAGGATTTCGCTACGCTGTCTGTCGTCATGATCGACGGCGACGAGATTTATGTTGACAACGGTGCCATCCACGGCAAGTCCCGCCTCGAACGCGGCGTCGATTTCCGCACCTATACCAAACCGGAGGACGTCCCGAACGGCCGCCGCATCCAAGAAGTCTGGATTCAATTGAAAACGTTCGAGTCCGGCCGCGGCTACCACGGCATCGTCTCCGCCGAAATCGTCGTCAACCGCGATCTCATGGTCGGCTACAAAAGCGTCGGCCCGCTGGTCATGGCGATGGAGGGCGCGATCAAAGGCAAAGTCCAACTCCCGCATCTCGATGCCGACCAAAAAACCAAGCTCCGCACCTTCATGGAAACGTTCCGCGCAGACCTCTGGGCCAACACGCCGGATGACGTCAAAGCACAGCTTGCCTAACCCCTTTTGCGCAAAAAAACACCCTGTTTTCGCGTGTCGGCGACAGGGTGTTTTTTCGATTTGCGGGGATACTAGCAACAGCCATCGATCGCGACTGCAAGTTCATACTAAAAGATGAGAAAATATTATTTCTAATCTAGCACCAAAGGTGATATAATGGCTTTCGTTATGTTTCTGACGAAAGGAAAGGTGTGAGAATGCAAAACCAAACCCCCCTGTTCACGAAGCTCGTGGAACACGCGAGCCGGAACCCGATTCAATTTCACATTCCCGCGCATAAAAAAGGCTTCGGGATGCCGAACGAATTCTCCGAGTTCATCGGACCGAACGCATTGTCCATAGATTTGATCAACATCGCGCCGTTGGACGACCTGCATTCGCCGAAGGGAATTATCAAGGAGGCGCAGGAGCTGGCCGCACGCGCGTACGGCGCGGACCATACTTATTTCTCGGTACACGGAACGTCCGGTGCGATCATGACGATGGTCATGGCTGCCGTCGGCCCCGGTGAGAAAATTCTCGTACCGCGAAACGTCCACAAGTCGATCCTCTCGGCGATCATCTTCTCTGGAGCGCATCCAGTATTTATGCATCCGGAGATCGATCCGGAGATCGGCATCGCCCACGGCGTATCGCTCGATACGGTTCGCAAGGCGCTTGACGAAAACGCAGACGCCAAAGCGCTGCTTCTGATCAACCCGACCTACTTCGGTGTGTCCGCCGATCTCAAGTCGATTGTGGATCTGTCGCATGAACGCGGCATCCCGGTTTTGGTTGACGAAGCGCACGGCGTGCTGTTTGGCTTCCACGAAGACTTGCCGCTCTCGGCGATGCAAGCCGGTGCCGACATGGCGGCCACGTCCGTTCACAAACTCGGCGGCTCCATGACGCAGAGTTCGGTGCTCAACGTCCGCGAAGGCTTGGTCTCGCCGGACCACGTCCAATCGGTGCTCTCCATGTTGCATACGACTTCGACGTCGTACCTGCTGCTGGCCTCGTTGGACGTCGCACGGAAGAACCTCGCCATCCACGGCCACGACCTGATTACCAAAACACTGGAACTCGCCCGCGCTTGCCGCAACCGCATCAATGCGATCGACGGTCTCTACTGCTTCGGCGACGAGATTCTGAAAAACTCCGCAACCTTCGCACACGACCCGTTGAAAATCAACGTCACCGTCTCCAACTTAGGTCTGACGGGCTGGGAAGTCGAGAAGATTCTGCGCACCGACTTCAACATCGAAGTCGAAATGTCCGACCTCTACAACATTCTCTGCATCATCACGTTCGGCGACACGCAAGAAACGATTGACGCGCTCGTCAGCGCACTTGAAGTGATCGCGACGAAGTACCGCCGCGAAGTTCTGGAGCGCAAACAGGTCAAGTACCCGTCCACGCCGCTGCTGGCCCTTTCGCCGCGCGACGCGTTCTACAACAAGCAGACGGAGATCATCCCGCTTGCAGAAGCGGCCGGCCGCATCATCGCCGAGTTCATCATGGTCTACCCGCCGGGTATCCCGATTGTCATGCCGGGCGAAGTCGTCACCACCGACAACATCGACTACATCGTCGAACATGTCAAAGAAGGTCTGCCGGTCCAAGGCCCGGACGATCCCAACATAGAATTCGTCAAAGTTCTCAAATAATACCCGAAAAAGAGCTCCCGTCCACCGCCGAGGTGGACGGGAGCTTTTTTCCAATTCGGTGGGAACCCGCAGTCTCATCGGCTGCGGAGGATTTCCCAGTCGGTTTCCAGTTATCACCTAGTGAAGCACTCGGGATTGTCTGGTAGAGTTATGCCTATGTTCGACAGCGAACGACAAATAAAACTTAACAAGCCGAATCCTCACTTTCGAAGAGGAGCGGAGGAACCAAACTTGGGGTGAACCCGTGACAACTCGTCAACGGGCGGGAACCTTCTTCCCGAATCCGTCAGCTAACTCCGCAGGCTTTTAGAAGGGACGTGCAACATGATGAACATGAAGAAAAATTGGAAGCACCTCCTCGTAGGTACTCTGATGATGGCAGGCGCACTGACCCTGATCAACACCAAGGCCGAAGCGGCCGCAATCACCGTCCAACCGGGCCAAACCCTTTCCGAGCTGGCGAAAGTCAACGGCACCACGGTGGCAGCGGTGAAATTCACCAACAACTTGAAATCGGACGTCGTTCTCGCAGGCCAAACGCTCAACATGCCGTTCCCGTACAAAGTGGGCAACGGTGACTACATGAGCTATCTCGCGAAACGCTACAACACCACCATCGCCGACATCAAACGTGTGAACCACCTCGACCGTGAGAACCTCTTCATCGGCGAAGTGATCACGATTCCGGTCGGCAAGAACACCAACATCACTCCGGTCGTCAAAGCGATCGAAACGTCCCCAGCTCCGGCCAAGGGCGCAGAACACGCAGCGACTCCGGCTCCGGCTCGTGCAGAAGCAAAAGCTCCGACTCCGGTTCGTACCACTCCGGTTCTTGCGCCGGTGAAGCAACCGGCCGCTCCGACCGTTGCCGGCAAGGAATATTCCAAGACCGTTGACGTCGCGGCTACCGCGTACGGTCCGGGCAACATCATGTGGCAATGGGGCGGCAAGACCAAGATGGGCACCCAAGTGCGTGAAGGCGTCATCTCGGTCGACCCGAACGTGATTCCGCTGGGCTCGAAAGTCTGGGTGACCGGCTACAATTCTCCGCTGCTTCCGGCGGGCGGTTTCTTCGCAACTGCCGAAGACACCGGCGGCGCGATCAAGGGCAACCGCATCGACATCTACATCGACGCGAACCACACCCAACTGATCCAGTTCGGCAAGCAAAATATCCAACTCTATATCTTGAAATAAAAAAACCACCTGTTCTCTTGGAGAGCAGGTGGTTTTTTCATGCTCATTTCGGGGAAGTACTGGAAGAGATGAGAGAGGTGACCTTATGCGTACCTATCATGTACTTCAAGTGTTGCGCCCGATGCAGGGCGGCATGCGTCGTCATGTGCTGGATTTGATTCAAGGCTTGCAAGACGCCGGACACCGTGTTACGGCGGCGTGCCCGAAGAAAACGGCGCTTTTTCAAGAACTCAGGAGTTTGGTTTCGACCGTGCCGTTTCCGCTCGATGACGGGATGAATCCAATCTCCGACTGGCTGGCTGTGCGGCATCTGCAGAAAGTCATGCGGCGGGAGAAGTTTGACATCGTCCACCTGCACGGGGCCAAAGCGGGCTATGTCGGACGGTTTGCCGTGCGCGGTATCGAACCCCGCCCGGCTGTGCTCTACACCGTCCACAACCACGTCCTGCCCCGCCAAGCTCTTTTGAAAAAAGCGATGAACGCGCTGGAGCGCCGCCTCGCCGTCGACACCGACCGCATCATCGCCGTGTCCGATTCGCTGCGACAAGAAATTCGCTTGTCACACGGCGTGGAAGAGTACCGTTCGGTGACGATTCGCAACGGCATACAAGGCCCGCCGCCGCTGACTCGACGCTATGCGCGTGCTGTGCTTGGTTGTGAAGACGACGATCGCGTGGTGATCGCGTGCATCGGGCGGATGGTGCCGGAGAAGGGAATCGACAGGCTGCTCGAAGCGTTCACGATTTTATTGTCGCGAGGCTTCGATGCCGAACTGGTTCTGATCGGCGACGGGCCGATGTTGTCCGACTATCAATATCTCGCAGGCAAAGTCGGTCTCGCCCGCGTGCGTTTTCTCGGCGAAGTGCCGAACGCCGCACAGGTGTTGCCGGGCGTGGACATCGCCGTCTGCCCGTCGAGGCAGGAGGGTCTGGGCCTCGTCGCCATTGAAGCGATGTTGGCGGGTCGTCCCGTAGTCGCAAGCGATGTCGGCGGGTTGCCGGAAGTGGTCGTGCATGGCGAGACAGGTCTGCTCGTCCCGCCGGAAGACTCGGTTTTGCTCGCGAGTTCCCTGTGCTATTTGATCGAACGGCCGGATGTGCGCGAGCGAATGGGACGTCTCGGCTCTCAACGGGCACAGGAGCATTTTTCCCGACACGGGATGATGCAGGCGGTGCTCAAGGAATATGACGCGGTGATGGAGAGTCGCCAAGGAGTGATCGTATGAGAAAAAAATTCAGGCTCGGCGGTGGCCTGTTGGTGTTGCTGATGCTGCTCTCTCTGGCGCTGCCCGTCTCGTCAGCACGTGCCGCAGATGATATTGCGTATTCCAACGATCCCGTGAAGACCCAGCGGCAAGTGGTCTTGCTGTTGCTCGACGGGTTGCGCCTTTCGGACATTACGCCTGAGCGGACGCCGAACCTCTGGCACATGCAAGAGGTCGGCTCCATCGGCGTCATGAACTTGAACACGCTCGGAAGCAAAACGGACGTCAACGCCGCCCTCACCATCGGGGCAGGCAGTCGTTCGGGGGCGAATCTCTCGTCGGTTGAAGCGTATGAAGCGGGAGAGACGGTTCAGCAAGACGGCCAGACGGTAACGGGGCGCGACCTCTATATCCGACATATGGGCAAGGAACCGACGGCGGGCGTTGTTTTGCCGCAATGGCCGCAATTTCTCGAAAGCGTGGACAAGCAAAAAGGAAATCCCTCCACGGTGGGTCTGCTCGGCGATATCATCCACGAACCGGGCGGCAAAACGGCTGTTATTGCCAATTCCGACTGGGGCGGGGAAGTTAACCGTTCGGCGGCGTTGATTGCGACGGACAGCCAGGGACAGGTGGATTTCGGTTCTTTTCAAGCCGGTCGAGTAGCGGACCCTTCGCGTCCGTACGGAGTGCGGACCGATGTGAGCGCTTTTTTCGAAAGCTATCGAAAAATCAAAGAGCATGCCCAGTTCCTCGTGCTGGAGCCGGGAGATTTGACACGCTGGATGAAGTCCCGTGATCTCATGCAAGACCAGCAATCCCAGCGGGCCTATGATCTGGCGCTTCGTGACGGGGACGCATTGCTTGGCAAACTGCTGGGAGATGCGAGTCCGACGACGTTGGTCGCTGTGACAACACCTGTGAAAAACCCCGCTTCCGACGCGCCCGCTCTGGCGCCGGTATTGATGGCGGGGGGAGATGTGATGGCAGGCGGGATGCTTACGTCCACGACAACGAAGCGCAAGGGCCTCATCGCCAACTACGACCTCGCGCCGACGTTTGCAAGTTATCTGCGCGGGCTTGGCTTCGTGGCAAATCGGTACGGATGGGTGGGACAGCCTGCCGTTTCCCAGACGGTGATGAATACGCAGGTGGACAATCTCAATCTCTTGAACGGGATCGTGGATCGAATGCTCGTGCCAAGCAACGCCCGTTCGGTGTTGATCAAAGGTTGGATCAACACGTGGATTGGGCTGGCGGCGTTGATTTTGCTTGCGGAGTTGTTCCGCAGAAATTGGTTGCGATTCCTCGCGCCGATCTCGGAATGGATGCTGGTATTTCCGCTCTCGTGGTTGTTTGTCCCGCTATTCCATCCGGTGAACACGGAGCAGACCGTTTGGTTTTCACTCGGGCTCAGCGTTTCGCTGTGGCTGATGGCACGCGGGTTCCGCGATCCGTTGGTACGGCTTGGAACGATCGCCGGGCTGACCGTCCTGACGCTCGTGGTGGACATGCTGATCGGAGGACCGCTTTTGGAACTCGCCGTACTGTCCTATGATCCCATCGCCGGAGCCCGTTACTATGGCATCGGCAACGAGTACATGGGCGTTCTGCTCGGGTCGCTTTTGCTGAGTCTTAATGCCCTGAACCGTACACGAAGCAAGCTTTCGCAGCGCGGGAAGGCGTGGGCGACGGCGCTTTTTCTAGGCGTGATCTATCTGTTTGCTGCTCCCCGCATCGGGACGAACGCCGGCGGAGCGTTGGCAGCCGCCGTGGGATGCACGTATGCGCTGATGCAGTTCAGTCACTGGCGGATGTCACGCAAAAATTGGGTGTGGCTCAGTCTAGCTTCCACAGCCGTCATCTTCGGGATGCTCACGCTCAATGTGATGCTTCCAAACACGGAGCAGACGCACATCGGACGCGCCGCTCAGGGATTGATGGATGGTAAATTCTCAGATCTCTACCAGATCGCGATGCGCAAAGTGCAATTGAACTTCCTGCTCCTGCGCGTCTCGGCGTGGGGCAAGCTGTTCCTGCTGTTGCTCGCGTTTCTGGTCCTGCGCATCTACCGTCGCAAAAACGCCACCCCCGTGCTCCGACGCAACGGGCGGATGGTGCTGACGGCAGCTCTTGCGGCGTTTCTGTTCAACGACTCCGGCGTCGTCGCGGCGGCGCTGGCTCTGCTCTATGCAACCGTGCCGCTGGTGGAAGCACAACCAAGACGTGAGATGGAATTCCGCAATTGGGACATACTAGCTAATGACACGGCTCCACAAGAATGAAGTATGAGGTGACATACATGACCAACGAATTCACTTGGAAGGTTGGCGGGGCCCAAGGTGAGGGGATCGACTCCACCGGGGAGATCCTCGCGACCGTGCTCACGCGGATGGGCTATTACATATTTGCCTATCGCCATTTCATGTCGCTCGTCAAGGGCGGCCACACGAACTACAAAATTCGTGCGTCGACCACCGACCATGTCTACTACCACGGCGACGATCTCGACATGCTGGTCGCGTTCGACCAACTCTCGATCCAAGAAAACGAGGACGAACTGATCGAGGGCGGCATCATCTTACACGATGCGAAGTTCCAAGCGCAAACCAAACGTGAGGGTCTGCGCGTCTGCTCCGTGCCGCTGCTCGACATGGCGAAGGAGCTCGGCAACCCGATCATCAAAAACATGGTTGCCGCCGGAGCTTCTGCCTACGTGCTGGACATCGACCCGAGCAACTTCTACGAACAGATCGAACAGCAATTCGGCAAAAAAGGCCAAGAGCTCGTCGATCTCAACAAGACCGCGTTTAACAAAGGCTACGACTACATCAAGGAAAACTACCCGGACGTTCGCCGTCCGGCGCCCCAAGCAACCCGTCCGTCCAAAGGCTATCTGCTCATGAATGGCAACGAAGCGATCGGTCTCGGCGCTGTCCTGAACGGGTGCCGCATCCTCGCGGCGTACCCGATTACGCCGGCGACGGAGATTCTGTACTGGGTGCTTGCCAATCTGCCGAAGTACGGTGGGAAAGTGTTGCAAGCGGAAGACGAAATCGCCGCTTGTATCATGGCGATCGGGGCGAACTACGCAGGCGTGCGCTCGATGACTTCGACGTCCGGACCGGGCCTGTCTCTGATGATGGAAGCGCTCGGCATGGCCGGCATCTCCGAGACGCCGCTGGTTATCGTAGACGTTATGCGCGGCGGTCCGTCGACCGGTCTGCCTACGAAAACGGAGCAATCGGACGTCAACGGTGCGCTGTTCGGCTCCCACGGCGAAACGCCGCGCGTCGTGATCGTCCCGACTTCGATCCCGGACTGCTTCTACCAGATCGGTCGTGCCTTCAACCTCGCAGAAGAGTACCAACTGCCGGTCATCGTCTGCTCCGACCTGCTGATTGGGATGAACAAAATGGGCTTCCAAGACCTCGACCTCTCCACCGTCGACATCGCGCGCAAAAACATCGTCACCCAAGAGCAACTCGATGCCTTGGAAAAGGGCGCGTTCAAACGCTACAGCCTCGACACCGAATCGGGCGTCTCCTCACGCTCCATCCCCGGTATGAAAAACGGCCGCTACTGCGCCCTGACCAACGAGCACGAAGAGACGGGCTTGGAGATCGAGGACGTGCCGATGCGCAAAGCGCAGATGGAAAAACGCTTCCGCAAACTGGACGTGTTGGAGAAAAACATCAACGACTGGGGCTTCGAGTACAAAGGCGCCGAGACGCCGGACGTGCTGATCGTCGGCATGGGTTCGACCCAAGCGCAGATCGAAGAAGCGACGAGGCAAATGGACGGCCTCTCGTGGGGTCACCTGCAATTCCGCTGCTTGGCACCGTTCCCGAAAGACACGCAAAAATATTTCCAAGCAGCGAAAAAAGTCTACGTCATCGACAACAACTACACGGGTCAACTGACCGGCCTGATCGCTCGCGAGATCGGCTTCCACGACAAGCTGACTCCGGTGTTGAAGTACGATGGCAATCCGTTTACGATTCGCGATATCGTCACAGCGGTGAAGGGGTGATTTGAGACATGGCAACGATGGCTGACTTTCGGTATGACAAAGCGACTTGGTGTCCGGGATGCGGAGACTTCTCCGTCCTCGCCGCCCTGCAACAAGTCTGTGTAAGAATGGGCCTTGAACCGGAGGACGTCTGCTGCGTCTCGGGGATTGGTTGCTCCGGGAAAATCTCGCAGCACTTCGGCTCCTACGGTTTCCACTCCCTGCACGGTCGTTCTCTGCCGACGGCGCAAGGGATCAAGATGGCCAACCAAGACCTGACCGTCATCGCGGCAGGCGGGGACGGCGACGGCTACGGCATCGGGGTGGGGCACTTCGTCCACGCCTGCCGCCGCAACGTCGACATCACCTACATCGTCATGGACAACCACATCTACGGCCTGACCACCGGCCAATCGTCCCCGACGTCAAAAAAAGGCTTCAAGACCAAAACCTCTCCGCAAGGCGTTGCCGAAGAGCCGATCAAACCGCTGGAGCTGGCGATTGTCTCGGGAGCTTCGTTCGTCGCACAAGCGTTCTCCGGAGACCTCAAGCAACTGCAACGCTTGATCGAAGAGGGGATGAAGCACAAAGGCTTCTCGCTGATCAACGTGTTCTCTCCGTGCGTGACGTTCAACCGTGTCAACACCTACGAATGGTTCAAGGAGAACATCGTCAACTTCGATGAAGAGGAAGGCTACGACCCGACCAACAAAGCGATGGCGTTGCAGCGCATCGCAGAGACCGACTCGGTTTGCACGGGCATCCTCTACCAAGAACAACGCCCGGCCTTCCACGAAGTCGTGCTCGGTGCAACGGAGCAAGGTACGGTGAAAGTACCTTTGGAAATTCCGAATGACGAAATGCAAGCGCTGATCGACCAATTCCGTCGCGCGTAGTTGACGAAAAAACCCCCTCGGCATCGAGGGGGTTTTTTATATTGTATATGCCATCGAAAATAATCAAGGATACTTCTTCATCTATAGACTTTTTTTGCGGAAACCGCAATAATTATAATAGTCATTAGGCGATTGACAATCGCTCTTTTTTTTGAATCGAAAGGAGACAACTCAATGTCTTTTTCTCATAGCTTGCCTGAGGCGCAGGAACCGCCCACACGGCAAGAAACTCCCGTGCGCATCGTCGGGATCGGTGCATCGGCTGGCGGTTTGGAGGCGTTGGAGCGGTTTTTCGATTTCGTTCCGTCCGCCACTGGGGCCTCCTATGTGATCGTGCAACACTTGTCCCCCGAGCACAAGAGCTTTATGGCGGAACTGCTGGCACGGCATACCACGATGCACATCTCCGTCGTGACGAACGAACTGAAGATTGAACCGAACCAAATCTACTTGATTCCCCCACGAAAATTTATGACCGTACGGGACGGGGTCTTGAGACTGAACGACTATGCAACCAAACGCGATTCGCTTCAGCCGATTGACGATTTCTTCGAATCGTTGGCTGGCGATCAAGGATCAAACGCCATCGCGGTCATTCTCTCCGGAACCGGAACAGATGGGACACGCGGCATTCGGGCGATCCATGATGTGGGCGGTCTCGTCATGGTGCAAAGCGAAGCATCGGCTGCTTTTGAAGGCATGCCCCGCAGCGCCATCTCCACCGGGCTCGTCCATCATGTGCAGACCCCGGAAGAATTGGCACGCAAGTTGCTGGGCGTCCTCGTGCCTTTAGATACGAATGATGTTGAAGAAATTCTGCCTGCCCTCTACCAGTTGCTCAAGGACAGCCACGGCATCGACTACTCCGGCTACAAGCGAGCGGGGGTCGTTCGGCGGGTCGAGCGACGGATGAAGCTGAAAAGCATCTCCTCTCCGGTCGGGTATCGTGAGTATATCGAGAGTCATCCCGAAGAAATCAGCGCGTTGCAAAAAGATCTGCTGATCGGGGTCACGCACTTTTTCCGCGACCCGGAGGCGTTCGCCGCCTTGTACGAAAAAGTGATCCCGTCCATCGTCGAGCACAAGTTGAAAAGCGGCGAGAAAGAGATTCGCGTCTGGGTGTCCGCCTGCTCAACCGGTGAGGAAGCCTACACGGTGGCGATGTTGTTCCAGCAGTACTTGAGGGAGCACGGCCACGATTTGGACTTGCGAATTTTCGCCACCGACCTCGATCAAGAATCGGTGCAGTACGCGAGCCTTGGCAACTATCCGTTGCAGTTGGAAGAAGATGTGCCCAAGGAGTACGTGGAGCGCTACTTCATCCGACACGGCGATGCCTACCAAGTGACCAAGGAACTGCGCAAGCCGATCGTGTTTGCGCCGCACAACATCATCCAAGACCCGCCGTTCCTCAACATGGATTTGGTCACGTGCCGCAACATGATGATCTACTTCGAAGCGGATGTGCAGAAAAAAGTCCTGAGCCTGTTCCATTTTTCCTTGAACAAATACGGCTACCTCTTCCTCGGACCCTCCGAGAGCGTCGGCAAGTTGACCCATCTGTTTGAACACTACGACAAGCGATGGAACATCTTCCGCCATGCCATCACCTCCCCCACGATGCAGGTCAAGACACAGACCACACTCGACATGCTCGGTAGCGCCGGGACAACTGTTCGTCAGGGGAATCGCGAGTTGACTCATACGCCGGTTCCCCAGCCGTTGCGCAAACTCGATGACGTCTATTCGATGCTGATCGAAGAATACATGCCGCCGTCGATCTTGCTTGACGGGAACAACGATGTCGTCCACACGTTCGGAGATCTGAGCAAGTACCTCGTCATCCCGCGCGGCAAACTGTCCTTTAACATCCACAAGATGGTCTCCACGCCGCTTTCGGTCTTCATCGGAACCGCTCTGCACAAAGTGCGAAAAAACGACCAGCCGGTCCGCTACCTTAACGTCGCCATTCCCGGTGTCGAGGGCCAGCAGATCACCGTCAACATCACCGTCAAAAAATTCAAAGCGGCTCGCAACAACGACTTGCTGCTGTTGCTTTTTGAAGAATCGGACAACGAGACCATCCCGACGCTCATCCCCACTCCGTACAATCCGGATGACAACGTCAAGCTCCGCATCGAAGAGCTCGAACGGGAACTGTCGTACGCCAGAGAGAGTTTGCAAGCGACCATCGAAGAGTTGGAAACGTCCAACGAAGAACTGCAAGCGACCAACGAAGAAATGATCGCCGCCAACGAAGAGATGCAAAGTACCAACGAAGAACTGCAGTCGGTCAACGAGGAATTGTTCACGGTCAATGCGGAGCATCAGCGCAAGATCTTGGAATTGACAGAACTGAACAATGACATGGACAACTTCTTGATCTCCACCAAAATCGGCACGATCTTCCTCGATCATGATCTCTGCATTCGCCGGTTCACGCCTGCGGTCACCAAAGTGATTCACCTCTTGGAGATCGACATCGGTCGTCCGCTCTCCCATATGTCGCATCGTTTGAAGTACGACCGCTTGCTGGAGGACGCACGTGAAGTACTGACCCATGTCGTTCCGACGGAGCGAGAGATTCAGACGGTAGAGGGCGATTGGTACAGTGTGGGGATCTTGCCGTACCGCACCGTTGAGAATCAAATCAAGGGTGTTGTCGTCACGTTTGTCGACATCACCGACTTGAAGCGTGCGAACCAAGAGTTGCAAAAACTCTCCTATGCGATTCAGCAAAGCCCGAGCACGATGCTGATTGCCGATGTCGAAGGCAAGGTCGAGTACGTCAACGCGACCTACTCTCGCTTGACCGGATATGAACTGAACGAAGTGCTCGGCCGTTCCATGCGCGACCTTCATGAAGTGAGCGGAGCCGGCGGAGTGGAGTTTGAGGAGATTTGGAGAACGATTCGCCAAGGGCGTCGCTGGTCCGGGGAGTTGGAAAGTCTCCGCAAAGACGGTCTGTCACGCTGGGAGCAAGTTTCGTTCCTGCCCTTGCAGAACGAGACGGGCGAAACGATCCACTTCCTCAAAACCTCGCAAGACATCACCGAACACAAGCGTACCGAGGAACTTCTGCGCAAATCGGAAATGCACTCCGCAGTCGGTCAACTGGCGGCCGGGATCGCACACGAGATTCGCAACCCGCTTACGGCGCTCAAGGGATTCCTCCAACTGCTCCACGTCGAAGGTGACAAGAACGAAACCTACGTCAAGATCATGTCGTCGGAGTTCGTCCGGATTGAGCAGATCATCAATGAATTGCTGATGCTCTCCAAACCGCACGAGCTGAACTTCCATCGGGCGAACTTGGCCGTGATCCTCAATGACGTGCTGATGCTCTTGGAAACCCAAGCGATCATGAATCAGATTCACATCAATTCCGAATTGGCGAACCCGCTACCATTTGTCGAATGTGTGGAGAACCAAATCAAGCAAGTCTTGATCAACATGCTCAAAAACGCGATGGAAGCCATGCCGTCCGGCGGCGAAATCACGTTCACCGTCCGCCGGCACGATCAAAACCATGTTCTCATCCGCATCCAAGACCAAGGCATCGGGATCCCCGAAGAACAACTGCGTCGCATCGGGGAACCGTTCTACACCACCAAGGACAAAGGCACCGGGCTCGGGATCATGGTCAGCAAGAAGATCATCGAAGACCACGGCGGTCGTTTCCAGATTTCCAGCATTGTGGGCGTCGGCACGACGATCGACATCATCTTGCCAACCCTTCCGTAAGCAAAAAAAGAGACCCGATCCGCAAACGGATCGGGTCTTTTTTATCGAAAGAGATCTTCTAATTGATCCAACTCGGCTTCCAGCAACGTGACATACGCGGTCTTGCCCGCATCGACAAGCGTGGGGCGGAGGATGTGCAGCAGGTCGCGCATCGTGCGAACGTGCATCCTCGCCGTGCGCAGGGAGTCTTCTCGCACCGTCGGTTTGGGGGAGGGAGGCGCTTCTATGAGCGTCCCCCCGTATTGAACCTGTTCTTGCAGGCGGCGTAACTGCTCGACGACTTGCAGCAGTTCGTCATCCTTGGACCAACAGGTGATCTGCGCGTGTCCGCTTTCCATCCGCCAATGTTGGCTGACATCAAACAAAAGCAGGTGGCCGCTCGTGTCCACCAAGTTCAACTCCAGATGCGACAAGTGCGACGTCGGATGAAGCAGACGTCGGGCTTTGGTACGGCTGTCATGATCAACGATCTCCAGAAAGTTAGAAGCGGGTTCGAACAACGAGAGAGCTGCTTGGGACGCGTACAAGATGTTCAGTTCGCCATCGACTTCAAACGACGGCATCGGAAGCGGTTCGCGCTCAGGATGTGGCACGTTGCACGCCTCCATACAACCACTGTGCCAAGTGAAGCAGGTCGTTCACGAGAACGGTCTGTTCGGACACATAGGGTGTCAAATCGCAGAGAGAAACCAGTCGTCCACCGACCAAAACGGTCGGGGAGTGATCCAGCGCTTCCAGCGTATTCACGTACAATTCCAGCGAGGGCAAGTTTCGAGTGATCGACAGGGTGATGCCAATCGCGTCGGGCTTCCAGCGCGACGCCGCGTTGACCGCGTATTCCAACGGCAGGTCTGCTCCAAGGAAGCGAACTTGCCATCCGGCTTCGCGAAACTGAGAGGCGACCATGCGCAACCCCAGGATGTGACGTTCCTGTTCCATTCCGAACAGCAGCACACGTTTGGAGGCGCCCTTGTAAACGACTGGCTTGGCGGCCAGACTTGACTCGAAACGGGAGAGCAAGACTTCACACACGCCGGTGGCGAGGTGTTCATCTGCGACCGAGATCGCATCGCGTTCCCACAGCCGTCCGATGTGGTACAGTGCAGGAGTCAGCAAGCGGTGATAGAGAAACAGGGAGTTCTGGCCCGCTCTCGTATACCGCTCCAACTCGGTCCAAGCGAGTTCAAGGTCGGCTGTCAACAGATGCTCAGCAAAACGCTCTGCTTCCAAATTCATAAGCAGTCCTCTACTTTCTCGAAGAAATACGTACTCAATCTTCAACTTCTATTATAGCAAAAAAGGCTCTCGTTTCCCTTGGGAGGACGAGAACCTTTTTATGAAAATTCTTACTTGGCTGGTTTGGTTTCCTTGCCCGTGCTTTTGTACGTGCCGTCCGCTTGCAATTCGAAGCGTTCCAGGCTGAAGCTGCCGTCTTTTTTCTTCATCCCGATGGCAAATGCACTGCCGTCTGTGGAGATGAAGATGCCGGGCGTGGAGTCTTGCGTTTGCCAACCGGAGTTGGAAATCCCCGTGGTGACGGCCTTTGCGAGAGCCAGTCCTTGCTTCTGGTCGAGCGCAAGTTTCTCGACTTGACCGAGACCGAGGCTCGGAATGGCCGTTGCGGGCAATTCCATGTAATCGCTGGACAGACCGTAGGCGGCACGAACATCGTCGTGCGTCTGCGAGTCCGGCGTCGTGGCGGCGGGCTCTTGGGTGGACGGTTGGGTTTGTTGTTGATCTGGTTGTTTGGGCGTATTCTGCTGGGCGGTATCCTGTTTGTCAGACGTGCAACCTGCGAACAAGAAGGTAAGCAGCAGCGCCAGTGCGGCTTTTTTCATCGACATTCGCTCCTTCCCTTGTCCAAAAGTACCACAAGTAGGAAGGCATTTACAAGCGGATGCGGAATCGGAAGAATCCAGCTTCTCGGAAGGCTTGGTAGAGGATGACGAGCGCCGGCCCGACGATCAACCCCATGAAACCCAGCACCATGAACCCGAGATACATCGAGATCAAGGTGGCGAGCGCCGAGATGCCGAGTGAATTGCCGAGAATCTTCGGCTCGACGATGCGGCGGAAGATGATGATCAGCACGTAGAGAATCAGCAAACCAAAGCCGAGCGACCGGTTGTCCGACAGAAAGGCGTACGTCGCCCACGGCACGATCACAGCGCCCGTTCCCAGCACCGGCAGAAAATCGACGATCACGATGATCAGCGAGACGGCGAGCGCGTACTTGACGCCGAGAATCCACAACCCGACCAACACGAGGTCGTAGGTGAGGAACGAGATCAAGACCTGCGCTTGCAAAAAGCCGATGATGGCACGGTTGAGGTTGTTCAAGATCATCCGCACTTTGACTTGGGTGCTGTCTTCAAACAGCCCGAGGAAACCGCGCACGAGACCGGGCAAGTCGAGCAGGAACAGAAACAGCGAGATCACGTAGACGGTGGAGACGATCAGCAAGTTCGGCAAGGATCGAACGAGGGTGACGATCCCGGAGAGCACCGTGGTGGTCAGACCGTTGAGCGAATCGAGACCTCCGGAAGCTGCTTGTTGAAGTTTGGCGGCGGTGGCAGCCGGGAGTTGCTCGTAATAGCCTTGCAGAGTGGTGATCCAGCTCTGGATCGGCCCTGCAATCTTGGCGAAATACTCCGGCAGCGTTTGCGAGAGGTCGATGATTTCCACCACCATCCGCGTGGTCAAGAAGTAGAGCAAACTCAAGACGATCAAGAGAAACCCCGTGAACGTGATCGTCACGGCCCAGATGCGTTTGAAGCGCAGGCCTTTTTGGATCATGCGGACGAGCGGTTCCAACACGATGGCCGTGATGAGCGCGAGCAGGATCGGCACGCTGTGTGGCAAGATGAAGTACGCCGCAACGGCGAGGATGAGGAACCAGAAGATGCGGGTGTAGGGGAACATGGTCAACTCCTTTCTCCCTCTTCTATCTATATCCTCATTTCCAAAAAAAGAGACCGAGCCACGGGGGCCGGTCTCTTTTTTTGTCTTGGCTTAGTTTTCTTCGTCTTCGTACTCTTCTTCGAATTCTTCGACCGCTTCTTCGAGATCTTCGACTGCGTCGTCGTAGTCTTCGATGGCAGCTTCGAGGTTGGCAACCGATGCGTCCATTTCGGCGGAGATCGCTTCGAGGTTGGCGACCGATTCGTCGATGCTGTCTTGGAAGTCGTCGAGGCCGAGTGCGTCTTCGATCGCATCTTCTACGATTTCTTCTACAATTTCATCGACGGCAGCTGCGACCAGACCGCCGACCAAGCCACCGACGATCGCGGAGCCGAGTTCGGAGTCGTGGGATTCGTGCGAGTGGACGTGAGATTCATGATGCCCGTGGGACGCATGCGTCGCGTGGCCATGTGCGCCGTGACCTGCGCTGTGAATTTCTTGCTCCAGGAAGTCGACCAACACCGCCGTTGCGTTCTCGACGGAGGTCAAGTGGCCGTAGCCGATGAACACGGTCGGGGTGGTTTCGATTTCCTTGCCGAAGCCGCCGGCCTTGTGGTCGAGTTCCACGTACAGACGCACGCCTTCTTCTTCGAGCAGGAAGATCACTTCAAGTTCGGACAGACGACCGTGGAAGGCACCGCCGACCGGCTTGTATTCAAATTTTTGGAAATGGCCTTCCATCTCGCCGGAATCTTCCTTGGGAGCAAAGCCGAGATGATGGATGGCTTCTTGGATCAGGCCGACCGGTTCTGCCGGCAGCACGTAGAAATCATCGAAGTCATGCTTATCCACAGCACCCGGGATGTCGAGTTCCGTGTGCACGGAAAATTTCACGTAAGGAGAGGACTGCGGGAGGGAAGGCAGGGTGTATCGGAGCGGGAATTGCAGATCATCGCCTTCGCGGACGACCAGACCTTGGACGATGTTGATCTTGGCGATTTCGTGGGTTTGCTCGTCATCGCCGTGTTTGACGTTCATGATCAGGTTGACGTTGACGGCGTCCACTTTGGTTTCGCCGTTGCCGCCTTTGATCATGATCGTGCCGCGGAGTTCTTCGCCGACTCGTGCGCGGTCAGATTCCAGAACCAGATTGACAGACGCAGAGCCGATGCCGATTTTGTTAAGGAGTTTTTTGAACACTGCTAAATCCCTCGCTTTTGATTGGGTTAAGGATCACTCATATTGACAGTATAACGAAAAGTTGGAAATTATTCCATACCCGCGTCATGATCAATAAGGAAATCAAAAGCGCGAACCTTTAACAGCGAGGTAAACATGATGATCAGGAACGGGGCGAGGATGACGCCGACGAATCCGATCGCTTGGTAAGCGGCGTACATGACGACCAGTGTGACCAGCGGATCGAGGCCGATCGATTCGGCGAGAACTTTAGGTTCCAGCACTTGGCGGACGGCGACGATCAACCCGTAGACGATCAACAGCCCGATGCCAAGTTTCGTGTTGCCGGTTGCCAGCATGTACAGCGCCCAAGGGACGAACAGCGAGCCCGTGCCGAGCAACGGCAGGATGTCGAGGAACGCCGCGAGCAAAGACAGGGTGAACGCATACTCGACGCGCAAGATCAGCAGGCCGGCGAGGGCTTGTACATATGTGATGAAGATGAGAATCAACTGAGCGCGCAGATAGCCGAACGTCGCTTTGCCGAGATCATCGAGCACGACGTCGCCGCGCTTGCGAATTTCCGGGTGCAGCAAGCGGAGGAAGCGGACTTGCCAGAGGCGGAAGTCTTTGGAGATGAAGAACGCGATCAAGAGTGAGAGGACGAAAATGGTGACGGTGGACGGGACGGAGAGCACGGTGTCTTTCATCGAGTTGAGCAGGCCGGTGCCGAATTTGGTCAGGGCTGTGGCGATGTCGTTCATCGTGTCCTGCACTTTGGCGGACATCTCGGGAGAGAGCGTACCGTAGAAGTCCACAGCTCCGTGGACGAAGTCTTGCACACGAGCGACGAGCCCGGTGGACATTTCGGGAACTTGTCTCCCGAAGGAAGCCAACTCGATCACCAGTTTGGCGATGAGCAGGGTGACCAATGTGAAACTCCCGCCGAAGAATACGACCAGCGTTGTCAAAGTCGCAAGCGACCGGGGCAGTTTCAACCGGCAAAGCAGTTTCACGACGGGCTCGATCAAAACGGCGATCAAGATCCCGAACAGCAAAGGCACGACGAACGGCAGCACCCACTTGCCGCTGATCCAGATCAACCAGCCAAACGCCAACCACAGCGCGAGGTTGACGATGGAGAGGAAATGCTTCGTGACAAAGGCTAGCATGGGAACCTCCTTTTTTGATGGAATTGGTAGGTAAATCATACCAGAATTTGCGGGAGAGTGGTATCGGCATCGCTAACACCGTAAGCGAGTTTACAGAATGCAAAAACTTCCTATGCTAGTATCGAGACAAACTCGTATGTTGGAGGGATTTACCCATGGCAGAAATTACCGTCGGCACGCAAGCGCCGGACTTTACGCTTCCGGCCAGCACCGGTGAGAACTTGACGTTGAGCGACCTGCGCGGCAAGAATGTCGTGCTCTACTTTTATCCGAAGGACGATACTCCCGGATGTACGACACAGGCTTGCGGCTTCCGCGACCTGCACGCAGCGTTTGGCGACTTGAACACCGTCATCCTCGGCGTCTCTCCGGACCCGGTCAAGAAACACGAAAAGTTCATCTCGAAGTATGAACTTCCTTTCATCCTCCTCGCCGATGAAGAGCATACTGCTCTCGAAGCGTACGGCGTCTGGAAAGAGAAGAACATGTACGGCAAAAAGTACATGGGTGTCGAGCGCACCACGTTCCTGATCGACAAGGACGGCAACATCGCCCAAGTCTACCCCAAGGTCAAAGTCGCCGGACACGTCGACAAAGTCTTGGAAGACGTCAAAAATCTCGCGTAACCCAGGAGGCACCTACATATGGAAAACTTCACATTTTACAACCCGACACGCCTGATCTTTGGTCGCGACCAAGTGCAAGCGCTGCAAACCGAACTGCCGAAGTACGGCAAAAACATCCTCGTCGTCTACGGCGGCGGCTCCGTGAAGAAAAGCGGGCTCTACGACAACGTCATGAACCAGCTTAAACAACTCGACGTCAATGTCTTCGAACTGCCGGGCGTGGAACCGAACCCGCGCCTGTCGACCGTACACAAGGGCGTTGACATCTGCAAGAACGAGAACATCGACTTCCTGCTCGCAGTCGGCGGCGGCTCTGTCATCGACTGCACGAAGGCGATTGCGGCCGGTGCGAAGTATGACGGCGACGCATGGGATTTCATCTCGCACAAAGTCGAAGCAACCGACGCCCTGCCGTTTGGCACCGTCCTGACGCTGGCGGCGACCGGCTCCGAAATGAACGCAGGCTCCGTCATCACCAACTGGGAAACCAAAGAGAAACTCGGCTGGGGCTCGGAAGCGACCTACCCGAAATTCTCGATCCTCGATCCGGTGAACACCTTCACGGTGCCGCGTGAACACACCATCTACGGCATGGTCGATATGATGTCGCACGTGTTCGAGAGCTACTTCTCGCACAGCACCAACACGCCGTTGCAAGAGCGTTTCTTGGAATCGATCCTGCGCACCGTCATCGAAACCGCACCGAAACTGCTGGAGAATCTGGAAAGCTACGAACACCGCGAAACGATTCTCTACAGCGGTACGATGGCGCTCAACGGCATGACCTACATGGGCATGCAAGGCGACTGGGCGACGCACAACATCGAGCATGCGGTTTCTGCGGTGTATGACATCCCGCACGGCGGCGGCTTGGCGATCCTGTTCCCGAACAAAATGAAATACGCCGTCGAAAAAGGCGTCGGCATCTCGCGCTTCGTGCAACTCGCCGTTCGCGTGTTCCACGTAGACCCGACCGGCAAGTCCGACCGTGACGTCGCCCTGGAAGGCATCGACCGCCTGCGCGACTTCTGGACGTCGATCGATGCTCCGTCCCGTCTCGCCGACTACGACATCGACGACACCAACCTCGACCTCATGGCCGACAAATGCATGCACGCCGGCCCCTTCGGCGGCTTCCAAACCCTCGACCGCGAAGACGCCAAAGCCATCCTCAAGATGAGCCTCTAAGCAAACACATGCATGCAAAAAAAGCCCCGTGCCGTTCCCGGCCACGGGGCTTTTTCGCTTACTTCTTGCTCTGCTGTTCTTGAACTTCGCAGTCGTGGAGCATGCGGTGCAACTGCTCGGTCACTTCTTCGGTGAACACGTCCGATTCCGGGTCGTTCTCGTAGATTCGCTTCAGCTCATACGCGGCTTCCAGCGTGTACATCTGCTCGGCTGCACGGCGGGCTTTGGCGGTGGAGACCGAGTCGAGGTAGGGGTGGAACGCTACGTACGCCAGTTCGAGGCGCGGCGGGAAGTGGGTGGAGACGACTTTCTTGAGCGCGTTCAGGCAGTACCACTCGCGACCGATGGAATCCTCCAACGCCGGGTTCAACTCTCCGCTCGGGTCCGTTACCGAAAGCGCAGGCATGGCGTTCCACGTCTCCATCAAATTCATCAAATCATGTTGCTTCTCCACCGGGAGCCGATCAAACAGATACAGCAAACGGTCATGTCTATTCATAGGTCTCGTCGAACCCCTTACATCCAAAATGTGTACCATTCACCCACCATTATAGAGAAGTTTGCACAAAAAAACCATTCCTTCGCTTGCAGACAGCGAATTTGTGATATCCTCACAAGTAGACAGCAAAGTAAGGAGGAACTCCCATGACCGAATGGGTGGACAAAGAAAAAGTCTTCAAAGACCCTGTACACGATTACATCTACGTGTTCGATAAATTGATTTGGGATCTCATCAACACCCGCGCGTTCCAGCGCCTTCGTCGCGTGCGCCAACTTGGCACCGCGTATTTGACGTATCACGGCGCGGAACACACCCGTTTCACACATAGTCTTGGCGTCTATGAAACGATGCGCAAAGTCCTGTCGCACTTTGAACGCAAATTCGGCTGGCCGGGCGACGAACGCACCCGTTTGCTCGCCCTCTGCGCCGCACTCTTGCATGACATCGGCCACGGGCCGTTTTCCCATACGATTGAGACCGTGTTTAAATTCCACCACGAAGAATTCTCCCAACGCATCTTGCTGGAAGAACCGGAAGTCAACAAAATCCTCCGCCGTGTCGACGATCAATTCCCGCAGGACGTCGCCGACGTCATCGCCAAAAAAGACAAGTACCCCCTCGTCGTCAAACTCATCTCCTCCCAACTCGACGTGGACCGCATGGACTACCTGCTTCGCGACGCCGTCAACACGGGCGTCACGTACGGGAGATTCGAACTCGAACGCCTGATTCGCGTCATGCGTCCCGAAGGCAACGACATCCTCGTGAAAATGTCCGGTCAACAAACTGTCGAGCAATACATCCTCGCCCGCTACTTCATGTATTCGCAAGTCTACCTGCACCCGGTCACCCTGAGCTCCGACGTTTTGCTCAAACACGCGTTCCTGCGCGCCAAAAAACTTCACGAGCGCGGCCAACAGTTGTTCCTCCCCGAAGAGCTGCAACCTTTCCTTGGCAAAGACAACATGGACGATCTCACCGTCGAAGAATACTTGCGTCTGGATGAGAGCGTGATGATGTACACGTTCCACCGCTGGACCGAATCGGACGATGCGATTCTGCGCGACCTCGCCGACCGCTTCATCAACCGCCGTCTGTACGGCTCAATTCTCACCCGCGAACTCAAAGAAGTCGAAAAACAAACGGTTCGCGACATGTTCCGCGCGCAAGGTCTCAATCCTGAATACTACATCGCATTCGGACACGCCACCGGAGCCGGGTACCACATGTACCGCCAAGGCATCACGTTGGTCGATGACGACGGGGACAAAATGGACATCGCCGACGCCTCGGCTCTCGTCCGCTCGCTCAAACCGCTCACCCAACACCGCATCTTCTGCCCCAAAGAAGTCCTGCGCGGCGAAGGTTCCTACAAGCCGATTCGCGGGTGGTTGGAAGCGTTAAAAATTTAGCGTATATAAATAGGTAGAAAGAAGGTTCACACATGACATACAAGATGCTCATTTCGGACATTGACGGCACTTTGCTGAACTCCAAGATGGAACTCAGCCAAGCGACGATTGAAGCGATTCGTGAAGCGTACGACCAGGGTATCATCGTGACGCTTGCCACCGGCCGCCAACTGCGCGGGGTCGTCGACATCGTGAAGCAAATCGGCATCTCGGTGCCCGTCATCCTCGGCAACGGAGCGGTCGTCGTCGATCCGTTGGAGCAGAAGACCTTGTTGCACCAAACGTTGGATGTAGAGACCACCGATGCGATTCTCGACGTGATCGCAGCGCATGGTCTCTGGTCGAGCGTTTTTGTCCACACGTTTGAAGGGGTCGATACGTATTACGACCAAGACCCCGGATTTGCGGAAGCGTACATTTTCATCCACACGCACATCCCGGAAGTGGTGCAGCAAGTGGAGAGTTTGAAGGACGTAGCCCACTTGCAGCCGATCAAAGTCTTGCTGATCGACAAGACCGAGAAAATTCTGCCGCTCTACGACGATCTGAAAAAACTCCCGCAGAACTTCAACATGGTCATCTCCGACCACGACTGGCCGGGCTTCTCGCTGCTCGAATGCTTCCATTACGGCACGACCAAAGCGTCCGGCATCCAGCATATCGCCGAAGTTTTCAACATCGCGCCTGAGCAGATCGTCGCCGTCGGGGACAACACCAACGATTGGGAGATGATCGAGTTCGCCGGACTTGGCGTTGCGATGGGCAATGCACATCCGTCCTTAAAGGAACGGGCTGACTGGATAACCAAAACGAACGACGAAGACGGTGTAGCTTATTTAATTCGTGAAAAGATGTTAGAATAGAGGCAGTTTCTTCAGGGGTAAAGGGGAGAGGGTCGCAACATGAAAGGGTCAATCACCACGAAGATCATCCTGATCATTTTCTTGCTCTTGCTAGTCCCGATGATTGCGTTGGGTACGTGGATCTACTCGGGGATTGAAAACAGCTACGCCAAGATGGAACAAGAGAGAGGCACCGGCGACCTGCAAGGGGCGCATGAGATGCTGAGTTATATCGGAGAGAATTGGTCGAGTTACGTCAAGACCAACGCCTATTGGGGCGACCTGCACCAAGCGATGACAGACGGGGACTCCACGTGGGTCGAGGACAATGTCCTCAACTTGATGGACACCAACAAGTCGATCGTGGGCATCTACGTCACCGACCTGCAAGGAAATGTCACACAACAACGTGTTGTCGAACCGATTGAGTTCGACGACATTTTGAAAAAAGCGACTTCGTCGCTCCAACAAGAAATGGGTCGCACGGGCCTCATCCAGACAGACCAAGGTCTCATGCTCGTCGGGTTCTCCAAGATCACCGACGAGAAAGGCGAGGAAGAGCCGAACGGTCTGCTGTTCCTCTTGGAAAAAGTCGACCCGGCATTTCTCGCCAATGTGAAATCGGTCAACAATACGCAAATTGTCATGTACAATGGTCAGAACACTTTGTCCACCTACGGTGGATTCGATGCTGAAAAATCTGCCGAACTCTACCAGCAGGTTCAGAACCGCACAGAGCCGTTGGTGCTCTCCAACGTGGTAGACGAAGGGCAGGAAACGATCACGCTCGGGCCGCTGACCGATGTGTTTGGAAGCAAGATCGGATTCCTCGGCACGGAGACCGTTTCGCAAACGGGGGCGTTGATTCGCCATGACTTGTTGCAACGGGCCGGACTTGGCGGAATTGTCGTGTTGCTGCTGGGCAGCGCCGTCGCATTTGCCCTGTACAACCGCTTGTCGAGACCGTTGGCGCGGTTGAGCACCGAGATGGCTCGCGTGGCCGGCGGTGACTTGACGGAGAACGCCGAGATGAAAAAACTCAGTGCCACCTCGTCTCGGGATGAGATGGGGGACATCGTGCGCTCGTTCCTGGCGATGACGGATGGTTTGAAGCATCTCGTTTCCGTGTTGCATGAAGAATCGAACGCTTTGAGTGAACGCAGTCGGGAGTTTGCCGCTTCGACCGAGGAAGCCAAGAGCACGCTGCACCTGATTGCGGCGTCGTCCTCTGATGTCACGTCGATGGTTGACCGCACGTTTGAGCAGATGGAGCAAGCGGGCGAGCAGTTGCATGCGCTGGAGGGTCTCGCTCAGAATATTGCGCATCATTCGGAGATGGCTGTCGATTCGGTTGAACTCATGCGGGAGTCCGCAGGGATTGGACAATCGCAAGTCTCGCGTTCGATCTCCACGATGCAGGATGTGAAGCAAAGTTCTGTCACAAACGAGCAGCGCGTCTTGGCGTTGCAAGCGGTTGCCGAGAGCATTCATGAAATTGTGGATCGCATCAAAGCGATTGCCAAGCAAACCGGGATGCTGGCGTTGAATGCGTCGATTGAAGCAGCTCGGGCCGGGGAGCATGGACGAGGGTTTGCCATCGTTGCACAGGAAGTCGGGAAGCTCTCCGATCAATCGCGGGTGGCGACCGAAGAAATCGAGTCGCTGGTGAGCCGGATTGAAAGCAGCGTGGTCGATGTCTGCGAGACGACCGGCGATCTGCGCGAGCGCTTGGAAGTCGGAGTGGTTGCCGTGCAAGCGACGTCGCAGGCGTTCGCCGAAATTCTGGAGCATGTGGGCAGTGTGGAAGAGCAGATTCGGGATATGCGGGACGAAGCGGGGCAGCAGGCGACGAGCACAGCGGCCGGTGTGGCGGCGGTACGCCATGTTCGCGAGATGACGTCCGAGATGGTCGCAAGCGTCAACGCTGCGTCGAACGCCTCCGAAGAATCTCTGCAAACCATGCAAGTCATCGCCGAGAATTCCAACCAACTCGCCGAACTGGCGGAAGACCTCCGCGAAGACGTCAGCAAGTTCCGCCTGAAATAAAAAAAGACTTGGCCCCGCTCGGGTGCCAAGTCTTTTTTTGCAGAGGAGCCAACACGTCCCTGACTTCTGCAAAAAAAGACTCGGAGCCGTTGTGGCCCGAGTCTTTTTTCGTGCGTGGTCTTACTTCCCTGCACCTGCGATGAAGGGGAGGACGTCGGTCATCGACTGCACGCGTTTGGTGCTTTCGAGGTTGACGCCGATGTCGTGCGGGTCGATGTAGACGGTTTGGGAACCGAGCTCCATCGCCGGGAGAATTTCGTTCACCCAGTTGTCCCCCACCGAGAGGATGTTCTCGTACGGGACGTCGAACTGGTTTTTGATTCGTTCGAACACAGCTTTGGTGCCGGACGGCTTGCGAGCCATGAAGACTTTCTCGTCAAACGACTCCAAGAGCCCGATCTTGTCGAGAATTTTCTCCGAGTCCGGCTGCGGCGAGTTGGTGACGAGCACTTGCTTGACGCCGTTGGCGCGGGATTGTGCAAGCGCGTCTCGCAACCCTTCGATGTTGTTCATGTGGAAGTCCGGCCCCATCATAAACTCGCGGGTCGCCAAGAATGCTTCCGTCGTTTGTGCATCCGTCAACCCGTAATGGCGGGAGATGCAACCCGGAATCCACCAGAGGTCGCCCACGGAGAACATGTCCACGAGGTTGACTTCGACTTTGTCCGGGTAGAGTTCGCGCACTTCCGATTCGGAAAGGGGAGTCCCGTCCCAACGATAGACTTCGCTCACGTCGCCCTTGATCTGCACGAGGATCAGATCGCGGTTGGCGTCGTATGTACGTCCGATGCGCAAGGGATGTTCATCTCGGCGCGCCGTTTCGTAGTCGGTTTGGAAAGCCTCTTGCGCCTCTGCGGGCAGACGCTTCCGGAGTTCTTTTGCATAATAATCAAAGTGATGCGTGTCTTCATACAGCGTACCATCCAGGTCGTAGATGATCAGGCTGACTTTGGAAAGATCCATAGGTAGTACCATCCTTTCTGTGAGACCTATTATAACGCAAATGTAGATTGAGACCAGCACTCGACACGTTTAGTCAAAATTTTACGTCATAACTCTTCCAATCAGGTAGTGTTTTGAGTACAATGGTACTTGCTGTCCTTGCTTTGGGTACACTAGTCTGTATCCTAAAACGACATGTTCAACTAGACCGAAACGAAAGTTGGGAGAATGATGATTCAATTCAACAAAGTGAAAAAGGTGTATCCCAATGGCACCGTCGGCCTGGATAATATCAATCTGACTATTCATCCGGGGGAATTTGTCATCATCGTCGGCCTTTCTGGTGCGGGGAAATCCACGCTGTTGCGTGCGATGAACCGACTCCACGAGATCTCTGAGGGTGAGATCTTGATCGACGGGAAATCGATCACCAAGGCAAAGGGTGCCGATCTTCGTCGCATCCGCCGTGACATCGGTATGATTTTCCAAAACTTTAACCTCGTCAAGCGCGTGACCGTTCTGCGCAACGTCCTGTCCGGCCGCGTCGGCTACCACGGCACGATGCGCACGCTCCTCGGCTTGTGGCCGAAACGCGACATCGAACTCGCGCACGACGCGCTGCGCCGCGTCAACATTCCGGACAAGGCGTACGTTCGTGCCGACCAACTGTCCGGTGGTCAACAGCAACGCGTCTCCATCGCCCGCGCTCTGGCGCAAGAAGCGAAGATCATCCTCGCCGACGAACCGGTCGCCTCTCTTGACCCGCTGACCACCGTCCAAGTCATGGATGACCTCAAGCGCATCAACCAAGAACTCGGCATCACCACCATCGTCAACCTTCACTTCCTCGACCTGGCTCGCAAGTACGGCACCCGCATCATCGGCCTGCGCGCCGGCAAAGTCGTATTCGACGGTCCGGTGGAAGACGCGACCGACGACGTGTTTGCCGAAATCTACGGCCGTAAGATTCAAAAGGACGAGCTGCTCGGCACCGTGGAGGCCTAAGCATGAACCAGTCCAAAGCGATCAAACCACCGTCCAAGCTCAAGTACACGTTCATTTTCCTGATCCTTGCCGTGCTTTATGTATTCAGTTACATCGGGATCAAAGTGAACTTCGTCGATCTGTGGACCGGCTTGCCGAACATCGGCGACATGCTGTCCCAGCTCTGGCCGCCGGACTTCGTCTACTTCAAGTCGATCATGAAGCCGATGATGGAAACGCTTAAAATGGCAATTCTCGGGACCTTCCTCGGGGCAGTCCTTGCGATTCCGTTCACTCTGCTCGCAGCTCGCAACGTCTTCGTCAACCGTTGGGTGACCGGTATTACCCGCGTCATTCTGAACTTCGTCCGTACGATTCCGGACCTTTTGCTGGCTTCGATCTTCGTTGCCATCGCAGGTTTGGGGCCGCTGGCGGGTGTCGGCGCTCTGGTGTTCTTCTCGTTCGGGATCATCACCAAGATGACCTACGAGTCGGTCGAAACCATCGACCCGGGTCCGCTGGAATCGATGACCGCCGTCGGTGCGAACAAAATGCAGTTCATCGGGTTCGCCGTCGTTCCGCAAGCACTGCCGGCGTTTGTTGCGTACGTACTTTACACATTTGAGGTCTGTGTTCGCGCCTCTGCTATTTTGGGTCTCGTCGGTGCAGGCGGGATCGGGATGGTGCTGAAGACCAACCTTGACCTGTTCAACTACACGCACGTCACCTCTATTATTCTGTTCACGCTGATCATTGTGATCATCATCGACTCGATCAGTGCGGCAATTCGGGAGAAACTGCTATGAGCCAAGCACAGAAGACTTTTTCCGCACCGAAAAAGACCACCGGCCAAAAGATCAGCAGCACGATCTCTTGGATCATCGTTATCGGCTTAGTTCTCTGGTCCACGACGGGAATGTCCTTCGATTGGCAAAAAGCCCTGAACTCGATGCCGATCGTCAAGCGCATCTTCCAAGGCTTGTTCCATCCGGAATGGACCTTCTTCAACGAATCAGAGGGCGTTGTCGACAACATGTTGATTACGTTGGAAACCGCGTTCCTCGGGACGTCGGCCGCCGCCATTCTCGCCGTGCCGTTCGGCTTCCTCGCCGCTCGCAACATGTCGAAGCGCTTCGTCTGGATCTCGTGGATCGGCAAACGGATCTTGAACGTCATCCGTACGCTGCCGGAATTGATCGTCGCGATCGTGTTCCTCGTCGCCGTCGGTCCGGGTCCGTTCGCGGGGATGCTCGCCATCGGCTTCCACTCCATCGGGATGATCGGCAAGCTGTACTCGGAAGCGATTGAGAACATGGACGAAGGTCCGATGGAAGCGCTCACCGCCGTTGGCGCGAACCGCATTCAGACGCTGTTCTTCTCCGTTCTTCCGCAAGTGTTGCCGGAATTCTTCTCATTTGCTCTCTACAAATTCGAAATCGACGTTCGTGCAGCGTCCGTCCTCGGGATGGTCGGGGCCGGCGGGATCGGGACTCCGCTGCTGTTCTCCCTGCAATCGCAGGCGTGGAACCGCGTCGGGATCATCTTCATCGGGATCATCATTGCAGTCGTCATCATCGACTTCATCTCCGGTGCGATCCGCAAACGTCTCGTGTAAGATACGTTTTGTCCAATTTGTGAAAAGCCCCAAGGGAGCCTTGGGGCTTTTTTCTATACATGCTGGTATAGAAACGACAAGTAGTCTACAATAATGAGGTATGCAAACTGGCTTCTCAGACAGAAGGAGGATGTAACATTCATGGGCGCAATGGGTTGGCAATTGCAGGCATTTCTCTACGGCACCTCGATCGTCGCCGGGATCCTGCTGACGCTCTTGTTACGACCGTCTCGCAAGGGCATCGGGATTCTCTTGGGTGCAATCTTCGCAGACGGATTTATGTTTGTCGGCTCTCACTTGCTGGGCCTGAACTTCGGGCCGATGATCCAGTTGGGTCAAAATGAAACGCCGCTGGTCGTCGATGTGATTTTCGCATTGATCGGAGCCGCGATCGGTGTGTCGATCGCCCGCGCGTTTAAAGCTCGTTCGTAATCTTCACCCCTAGACATATTTAAAACAGAAGGAAGAGAGAATTATGGAACAGATTCAAACCAAAAAAGCACTGCCGATTCTCTTCTTGGTGATGTTTCTCGTCATGTTGGGCTTCGGTATCATCATCCCGGTGCTTCCGTTCTTTGCGCAGTCGTTTGGCGCATCGTCCCTGCAACTGGGCTTCTTGATGGCGGTGTACTCAGTGATGCAGTTCATCTTCGCTCCCGTTTGGGGCGGCGTGTCGGACCGCATCGGTCGCAAACCGGTCATGTTGATCGGCATCTTGGGACTTGCCCTGTCGTTTTTTGCATTTGCGTTTGCCGGTCAACTCTGGGAGTTGTTCGCCATCCGCATCGTGGCGGGGATCTTGTCTTCGGCAAACATGCCGACCGTTACGGCGTATGTGGCAGACATCACCTTGCCTGAGGAGCGTGGCAAGGGCATGGGCATGATCGGGGCGGCCGTCGGCCTCGGGTTCGTATTCGGCCCGGCAATCGGCGGGATCGCGTCCAAGGGTGGCTATTCGATGCCGTTCCTGATTGCGGGCATCTCGTCGGCGGTGACGTTCTTGTTCGTCCTGTTCGTGCTCAAAGAGTCGCTGCCTCCGGAAAAGCGTAAACAAAGCGGCGTCAAAGAATCGCGATGGAAAGCGTTCTCCGGCAACCTCGCCACGCTGTACATCATGAACTTCGTCGTCTCCGTCTCGATGGCGGGCTTGGAGACCACCTTCGCGTACTACGGTGCGGACAAGGCGGGTCTCGATACGCTTCACCTCGGTTACATCTTCATGATCATGGGCTTTGCAGGCGCGCTCGTACAGGGGGGTCTGATCGGTCGCTTGATCAAAAAGTTTGGCGAAGGCGCTGTCATCCAGATGGGTCTCGTCATCTCGGCCGTCGGTTTCGGTTTGATTCTCTTGACCGACTCGTTCTGGACCGCGGCGCTGTACCTCTCGATCTTCGGGATCGGCAACGGGTTCATGCGCCCGTCCGTCACGGCGTTGATTTCCAAGCGCACGACGGCGGGCCAAGGCAACGCATCCGGTCTGCTCTCCTCGTTCGACTCGCTCGGCCGAATCGTCGGCCCGCCTGTCGGGGGCGCTCTGTATGCGATTGGCACCGGGTTCCCGTACGTCTCGGGCATCATCTTGAGCGCGGTGGCGCTCGTGCTGTACTACGTCTTCGCAGGACGTGACAAATCAAAAGCCACTGCCTAAGCAAAAAAAGCCTCGACCCCATCCGGGAGTCGAGGCTTTTTTTATTTCGTTGCCGTCCGCCCGCGCATGTTGCGCAAGAGGAACCACAGAACGGCGAGCACGAGCAGGCCGAGAATGCCGTAAGAAAACGGCTTGATGTACGGTTCCACTGAGCCCCAGTTCGAACCGAGTTTGAATCCGAGGTAGGTAAGCACGTAGTTCCACGGCAAGCAGCCAAGGAACGTGAACAGCAGGAACTTGCCGAAGTTCATCCGTGCAATCCCTGCCGGAAGCGAAATGAAGGTGCGGATGACAGGCAAGTTGCGACCGAAGAACGCCGCCCATTCACCGTAGCGTTTGAACCAACGGTCGGCTTGGTCAATGTGTTTTTTCTTGATCAGGACATACTTACCGTAACGCTCCAACCATTCGCGACCTTTGGTTGCTCCGACCCAGTAGGTGAGGACGGAACCGACCAGATTGCCGAATACTCCGGCCCAGACGACGCCCCAGAATGTCAGCAGACCTTCTTCGGCATGGAAGCCGCCGAACAGCATAATGACCTCACTGGGAAGCGGGATGCAGGCGCTCTCGATGATCATGGCGAGGAAAACTCCCCAATGTCCGAACGTCTCAATCAGACCGGTGGCGATGGAGGAAAGCCACTCAAGCAGTGCGTGCATGTACAATACCTTCCTTGTCTACGATTGTCCCTCCTATTGTACACGTTTTTCCAACCAACTTGCCCATTCCTTTACGAAAACTTTTTGAGAGTTCAGGTCATGGAGGGTGCGCTGCCACTTGCGGAGCGTTTTTTCCAACGAACGACCTTCGTGGTGGTACTTGTGGATGACTTTGACGGCGCGGTAGGGATAGGCGAGCAGGGCGATGAGAACCGGCGCTTCCTGTGGCCGAAGCGGGCGTTTGGCGTGGTACGCTTCAAACAGCTCGCAGGCAAATTCCTGCGACCAGCCGTGCGCCGCCAATGCGTTGCTCAGAAAGTCGCTCACATCCTGCACCCACACATCAAGCCGGAACGAGTCGAAGTCTATGAGGCACACGCGCCCGGACTCGTCGACGGTGAAGTTTTCCGCTTTGACGTTGCCGTGCACGAGGGTGGCGGAGTTTTCGATGTCTTGCACCATTTGTTCATACGCCGAGTGTTGGAGCATCACTGTCGCATACGCCGCCAATCCCCGGAGTTCATCAGCCATTTGCACCACTTCGGCTTCAAATCCGTTGCGAGGGGAGGTGAACGCTGCAAGCGAGGCATGAAGTTCCTCGTTGCGCTCGGCAAACCGCGCCAACCACTTGCCGGAAAAAGCGACTCGCTTCACATCGTCGGGCATCTCCATCCCGTGAGAGGCGTGGTGGAAACGACCCAATTGCGCCGCCGCTTGCAGCCATTCTCCCCGCGAGCCGACGTCGAGCGTTCGACCTGTCCACGGGGTCAGGACCCACGGTTCCTCCTCGATCTCCGCCCACGGTGCTCCGTCGAGGGTGTGGCAGAAGCGGGGGGTGTCGTGGAAGCCTTTTTCTGCCAAACATTCAATGGCATGGTGGTCAAAACCGAGTCGGCCGCGGCCGTGTTTTCCACGTTTGAAACAGTAAATGCCGTCTGTGGCGGTCACTTTGAAAACCGGGCCGAACGGCTCCAGTTCCAAGACTTGCAAACCCCAGTGCGTTTCGATGTGCTGTGCGTTTGTCGGCATGTCGATCACCTCTCTGTCATCATTCGGTACCTTTATTCATATTCGTTCAGACTAGGCGAAGTTCTCACAAAATTAGAATCATGGACGTATACTTGTCCGAGAATTGCATATTTGTTATAGTAGACTAGAATGTGTCTCAGATTGAGATGCTATCCTATGGAACCATATGTGGAGAAGCCACAATAAAGCGAGGGAAGACTTAATGAGTATTCTTGGAACTCTAGCGGATGGGGCCTTTATTGGTTTACAAGGTCTGACCGGGGCGCTCAGTGCCTACCAGGTTGGTGTCTCGCTGTTCGGCCTCCGCCAGAAGCAAGAAACGATCACACATGCTCCCCGGAAGTCGTTCGCGATCTTCGTGGCGGCTCATAATGAAGCTGAAGTCATCGAACCGTTGATTGAGAACTTGCAAACGTTGGATTATCCGAGAGACATGTACGATATCTTCGTGATCTGCGATAACTGCACCGACAACACCGCTGAGATTTCTCGTCGTGCGGGTGCGTTGGCGTTTGAGCGCTTCGATGACGCCAAGCGCGGCAAGGGTCACGCAATCGAGTGGATGTTGGAACGCTTGTGGGAACAGGAGAAGGACTACGACGCAGTTGTCATGTTCGATGCCGACAACCTCGCCGCTCGTAACTTCCTGCTCGAAATGAACGAGAAATTGCTGACGGGCGCACGCGTCATTCAGGGCTACTTGGCGACCAAGAACCCGAACGACTCGTGGATTTCCGTGTCGATGGCGATTTCGTACTACTACACGAACCGCTGCTGGCAGTTGTCCCGTTACAACCTCGGCCTGGCGAACTCGCTGGGCGGCACCGGGATCTGCATCGACACCCCGCTGCTCAAAGAGATGGGCTGGGGCGCTACGTCGCTTACCGAGGACGTCGAGTTCACCGCTCGTTGTGTCGAACGCGGTGTGTACCCGTCTTGGGCGCACAACGCGATCGTCTATGACGAGAAGCCGAACACGATGAAAGCCTCGTGGAAGCAACGCCTGCGCTGGATGCAAGGTCACTTCGACTGCGCGTCCCGTTACTTCTGGCCGTTGCTTGGCAAGTCGATCAAACACCGCAACTGGCACATGCTCGATGCGGCGCTCTATCTGTTCCAACCGATGCGTCTGTTGATCATCTTGGTCACGTCGATCGTGCTCTACCTCCAACTGGTGATGCCGGAATGGTGGGCCGTTACGAACGTGCAGCGCGTGCTGTTGCCGACCCAGTACTGGATTCTCGTCAACGCACTGCTTTATGCACAGTTGCCGCTCTCGATGTTCTTGGAGAAAGCCGGATGGCGAGCTTACTTGGCGTTGCCGATCTACCCGATCTTCCTGCTCACGTGGTTCCCGCTCACCGTCATCGCGTTCTTCACCAAGAACAACAAGACGTGGAGCCATACTGCGCACAGCCGTGCGATTCGTCTCGACGAATTGAGCAATTAAGTTGCGCAAAGAGTACGGAAAAAACACCCCGGCCTGTTGGCGGGGGTGTTTGTTTTCGTATTCGGTTATCCTTGTAACAGACGGCGAATGGCATCGCGACCAATCGTCCCGACGGGGATGCCCATCTCTTCCATTTTAAACGTGACCGATTCAAGAGGTGCGTCGAGCAATTCGTCCAGCGTTTTGACACCGACTGCGCGGCCTGCGATGATGCCGCGCGACGCCAGTCTTTCGTTGAGCAGCCCGACATCGAGCGCACCGCACATGATGTACCCAATGTCGGTCGTGACCACGATCAAGTTCGTTTTGGGCAGTTGAACGGAGATGCCGAGGGCGATTTTGTCATCAAACGGGATGGGAACAACGTTGATCATCGAACTCCTCCTCCTCAATCATTCGCACATCACCATACCATATGCACCTGGGGGTGCCACCTATGAAAATCGTCTTGGCAACGCTGAACGCCAAATATATACACACGTCACTCGCCCTGCGCTATCTCCGCGCTTATGCCCGTGAGGACTTCCCGGACATCGACCTCTGCGAGTACACGATCAAAGACCCGGCTCTGTCGGTCGCAGCGGATATTCACAGCCGCAAACCGGATGTCGTCGGGTTCTCCGTCTACATCTGGAACATCCAAGAGACGATCCCGATCATCCAGATGTTGCGCAAGACCAATCCGCAGATCAAGATCGTGCTCGGCGGACCGGAAGTTTCCTATGACTCTCGGATGTGGCTGGAACGTCTGCCGGAAGTGGACTGCATCGTCATCAACGAGGGGGAGAAAACGTTCCATCGTGTCTTGACCGAGATGAAGCGGGAAAGCGAAACGGGCGAGCGGGCCAGACTCGACCTCGTGCCCGGCATCGTGTATCGCGATGTCGAAGAGCGTGTTCAACAGACGTTCCCGGCGGACAAGATGAAGCTCGATGAAATCCCGTCCCCGTTTGACGACGACGATCTGCCGACGCTGGTCAACCGCGTCGTGTACTTCGAGTGCTCGCGCGGCTGTCCGTTTTCTTGCTCGTATTGCCTCTCCTCGATTGAGACCGGGGTGCGCTACTTCGATCTCGACCGCACGCTGTCCGAACTCAAGCGCCTGATTGACGCGGGGGTCAAGACGGTGAAGTTCGTCGACCGCACGTTCAACATCCACCGCCGCTATGCGTTGACGGTGTTTGACTTCCTGATCAAGAACCACAACGGCACGATCTTCCAGTTTGAGATCACGGCAGATATCTTGAAGCCGGACGTGGTGCAGTTCTTGGCGGAGAATGCCCCGCCCGGCATCTTCCGTTTTGAGATTGGGGTGCAGTCCACGAACGACATCACCAACGACATCGTGCAGCGTCGCCAGAACTGGGAGAAGCTCACGAACACGGTGCTTGGCGTCAAGAACAGCGGCAAGATCGACCAGCATCTGGACTTGATCGCAGGTCTTCCGGAGGAGGACTATGCGTCGTTCCGCAAGACGTTCAACGACGTGTTCGAACTGCGCCCGGAAGAATTGCAGCTCGGCTTCCTGAAAATGTTGCGCGGCACCGGCGTGCGGGCCGAAGCGGAGAAGTACGGCTACCAGTACATGGACAACGCGCCGTATGAGATCCTCTCGAACAACGTGCTCTCGTTTGACGACGTGATCCGCATCAAGCGCGTGGAGGACGTGTTGGAGAAGTACTGGAACGCGCATCGTGCCGACCGGACCATGGAGTATCTGGTGAGCAGCGAGTTTCAGACGCCGTTCGACTTCTTCCAAGAGTTCGGCGACTATTGGGAAGAGCGCGGGTGGAACCGCATCGGTCACCAGTTGGAGGACCTCTTCAAACGCCTGCAGCAGTTCCTCGAAGCAAGAGGCACGAAGTCGATGGACGTCGTCCTCGGTCTCATGAAGCTGGACTACCTCAAAGCGTTCAAAAACAAACCGCGTGCGATCTGGTGGGAGCGCACGTTGGACAAGCAGGCATCGTCGCGCCTGATCCAAACTCTCGCGGACTCTCCGGAGATGATGGGCGCAGAGTTCGCCGCTCTGAAACTCACCGAGCAAGATATCCACAAGCACTGCTTGTTGGAAACCATCCCGTTCGAACCGGGCACGATGGACTTGCATGTTCACCTCTTGGTGGCGTACTACGAGCCGGGCCAAGGGCGGGAACCGCTGTATTTCCACGCCGCGATGTCGGCGTTCGACCCTGTCTTGGCGTAGCAAAAACCCCGGGTCCGAAAGGGCACGGGGATTTATTTTTACAAAACCGAAATATTTCGGTACTATGGTAGTGGGGCAAAGGGTAGATTTGTACAAAAAGGATACACTACACGAAGAACAAGGGGGTAACAACAATGTCAGATGTAGTAAAAATGATGAAAGACCTGACCGAAGTTGACGGCGTACCGGGCTTTGAACGCGAAGTACGTGAGAAAATGCAAGGCTATTTGCAACCGCTTTCCGACGAGATTGTCCGCGATCGACTGGGCGGCATCCTCGGGAAAAAAGTGGGTCAAGCAGACGGCCCGAATATCTTGGTAGCAGGCCATCTCGATGAGGTAGGCTGGATGGTTACATACATTACCGACAAAGGCTATCTGAAATTCCAATCGCTCGGCGGCTGGTGGCCGGCTGTTATGCTCTCCCAACGCGTCCGCATCAAAACCAGCAATGGCGATATCATCGGCATCATCGGCTCCAAAGCTCCGCACGTGCTGACGGCCGAAGAGCGCGGCAAAGTCACCGAGATCAAATCGATGTTCATCGACATCGGTGCTCGTGACAAAGAAGACGCCGAGCGCATGGGCATTCGCGTGGGCGACCCGATCATCCCGGTTTCGGACTTCTTCGAGATGCGTGACGGCGAGTTCTGGGCAGCGAAAGCGCTCGACAACCGCGCAGGTTGCGGTGTAGCGATTGAAGTTCTGAACCAACTGAAAGACCAAGACCACCCGAACGTCGTCTTCTCCGGCGCTACCGTGCAAGAGGAAGTCGGTCTGCGCGGTGCGCAAGTCATGGCCAACCTCGTGCAACCGGACATCGCGTTCGCAGTCGACGTCGGTCTCGCGTACGACACCCCGGGCTTTGAACTGTACCCGGCTTCTTGCAACCTCGGCGATGGTCCGCTGATGATGATCTTCGACGCGTCGATGGTTCCGCACGTAGGTCTGCGCAATCTCGTCATGGACACCGCGAAGGAACTGGGCATCAACCTGCAAACCGACGCTCTCGCAGGCGGCGGCACCGACGCAGGCAAATTCCATCTCACCGGCATCGGTTGTCCGTCGATCGTCATCGGCTTTGCAACCCGCTACATCCACAGCCATACCGCGATCATGGCTCGCAAAGACTTCGAACAGGCGGCAGAACTGATCACGGCTGTGATCAAGAAACTCGACAAGAAAACCGTTGAGGAACTGCACCTGTACTAATCTCTTTTTTTCTAAAAAGAACCCTTCTTCCACATGCGTGGGAGGAGGGTTTTTTCCGTTTCTTGACATACTAACGGGAGAGAGAGAAAGGGGTGTCTCAGACGTTGGTTTTCTCACTTCTTGAAAATGTACCGCTGGTCGCTTCCTTTTCCGCGATTTTTTTGGCGCAGGCGGTCAAGATTCCGTTGCACTTCTTGTATCACCGGGAGTGGGATTGGTCGCGTTTTTTCGGATCGGGCGGGATGCCGAGTTCGCATTCGGCGGGTGTGATGGCGTTGGCTTCTTCTTCGGGGTATCGCGAAGGGGTGGGCAGTACGATGTTTGCGATCACCTGCGTGTTGGGGCTGATCGTCATGTACGATGCAATGGGCATCCGCCGTCATGCCGGTGAGCAGGCGATGGCGATCAACGAACTGGAAGAGGCGTTTGACAAACATATCGAGACGGACGACCCTGAATTCTCCCGTCGTGGACTGCGCCGCCAGCGCAAGCATCTCAAAGAACTGCTCGGCCATCAGCCGATTGAGGTGGCGGGCGGGGCGGCATTCGGCGTGGCAGTGGGGTTGGTGTACTCGCTGATACTGACTTGAAAAAGTGAGGGGGTGTGAGGGCATGTCGAAATTTGAGCCGGACTATGTGTATTTTGAACCGAAGGCGTTGGAGTATGAGGTGGGGGATCGTCTGTACCGGATGTTTAAAGAACAGGGCAAACCGATCCAAACCACGACTTCGCACAACCGGGTAACCGGCATCCCAGGCGACACGCCGCAACAAGCGTACCGCAATGCGAAAAGCACGCTCGTTGTCGGGATCAAAAAAACGATGAAGTTGGAGACCTCGAAACCTTCCGCCGACTTCTCGCTTCCGCCGTCGACAGGGTGTCCGGGGCACTGTCATTATTGCTATCTCCAAACGACGATGGGCAAGAAACCGTACATACGAGTGTACGTCAACATTGATGAAATTTTGGAGACGGCGCAGAAGTACATTGATGAACGGGCGCCGGAGCCAACCGTTTTTGAAGCGGCTTGTTCGTCCGATCCGATTGCCGTGGAGTATTTGACGGGGAATTTGAAGCGGATGATCGAGTTTTTTGGAGAGTCGGAGTTGGGGAGTTTGCGTTTTGTCACGAAGTACGATGAGGTGGACTCGCTGCTCGACGCGAAGCATAACGGCAAGACTCGGTTTCGTTTTTCGATCAACTCGCGCTATGTGATCAAAAACTTTGAGCCGGGTGTCGCCAATTTTGAGGAGCGGATCGAAGCGGCGGGGAAGATCGCGAAGGCGGGGTATCCGCTGGGGTTCATCCTCGCGCCGTTGATGATCTATGACGGGTGGCAAGAGGGGTATGCGGAGTTGATCGAGCGTTTGAGCCGGGTGCTCGTGCCGGAAGCCAAGAAGAATCTCACGTTTGAGTTGATCCAGCATCGGTTTACGGCGACGGCGAAGAAAGTGATCTTGGAGCGGTATCCGAAGACGAAACTCGACATGGACGAGGAGAAGCGCAAGTACAAATGGGGGAAGTACGGGCGAGGGAAGTGGGTGTATCCGACAGACGATGCAACGGCGTTGGACATGCATCTCCGGGCGTTGATTGCGGAATACTTCCCAGAGGCGCGGGTTGATTACTTCACGTAGAGAGGGTCTGCTGATGAGCCGAGACCGAGATGGAATTCGAAGTGCGTTGCAAGCCGATTTTGAGGCGGGCACGGATGAGGCGTTTACTTTGAAAGAAGTTCAAGAACAAGCAGAGGAGGCTACCACACATGGACAACAACAACGCGATCCAGAAGGGTCTGAACGCAGCGAAAGACGCGGCTCGTGAAGAGGGCCTGCAAAACCAAGTCGAAGAACTCGCAAGCCAGATGGGACTCAACACCAACGGCCAAGACGACGACGGCGACGGCGCCCCGCTCGCAGCCAAAGACGGCTTCCGCGCCGATTACGACGACAGCTCGGATCTGTAAAAAAAAACGCCTCTGGTGGCTGTGGCCGCCGGAGGCGTTTTTTTACTAGGCTGGATTTTCTGTTTTTGATAGAATGGGAGGGTACTTAAATTTACTAATAAGGGGATTTCCTGTGTATAAGTCTCGTATTTGGACAGCCGCACTTGCGTCTCTGCTCGCACTCTCTCCGCTGGGTGCTCTCAGCGCGACGGCGGCAGACGCTGCGAATTCTAATTTTCCAGATGTTCCGAAGAGCTACTGGGCGTCTGATGCCATTTTGAAAATGCGCGAAGCAGGCGTGGTCAACGGAGCCACAGGCTCTGACGGCGTGCTCTACTTCAACCCGAACGGCAGCGTCACCCGTGCCGAATTCGCCAAGATGATCACCGACGCTCTGCATCTGACCAAGTCAACCTCCGCCCAGAAGTTCCACGACGTCGGCGCACACTGGGGCGCAAGTTACATCTCGGCCGCGACAGACGGCGGTTTGATTTTCGGCTACGAAGACTCCACCTACCGCCCCGAAAACCGGATCACCCGCGAAGAGATGGCCGTCATGCTTCAACGTGCCATTCGACACGGTAACCTCGCCGACAAGCCGGAGTCGAGTTTCAAATTCAACGACGACAGCTCCATCAGCGACTGGGCGCGCCAAGACGTCTACCAAGCGTACCAACGCGCTCTGCCAAACATCACCGACAACAACTTCGAACCCCGCCGCAACGCGACCCGTGCCGAAGCCGCCTACATGATCTACAAAACGCTCAACGCCCTGAACGAAAAGCCCCACCCCGTCCAAGAGACAAACGGCATCAAACAAATTACCGCTGTCAAGAACGGCCACATCGCCCTCTTCGACGGCACGAACTGGAACACGAAGTTCTGGAACGGGGTAAACCTAGGCGCGACGACACCGGGTCACTATCCGGGTGAACTCTCGCCGACCAAGCAAGATTATCTGCGCTGGTTCCAACAGATGAAGGCGATGAACGTCGATCTCGTTCGCGTGTACACGATCTTGCCGCCGTACTTCTATGAAGCGCTTGACGAGTTCAACGCAGGACGCACAGACCCGCTCTATTTCCTCCAAGGCATCTGGTCGCCTGAGGAGGAGTTGATTGCAGACGGCAACGGAGCCGATGCGCTGTCCTCCGCGATCACCAACCAATTCAAAGGCGAGATCGTCGACGCGGTGCACGCCGTCCACGGAGATTTGAGCCGTCCGGTGATGCCGGGTCATGCTTATGGCACGTTCCGCACCGATGCCTCCAAATACCTGGCAGGCTGGCTTCTCGGCACGGAGTGGTTCCCGAACGCCGTCAAGTTGACCAACGACAACCATCCGGGGATGCAGCCGTACAGCGGGACGTACTTTGCGGCGAAAGCGAATGCGACGCCATTTGAAAGCTGGTTGGCGCAGTTGCTCGACACCGTGGGCACGGAAGAGATGAAATTCGGCTGGCAACATCCAGTGGCGTTTACGAACTGGGTCACCGCCGACCCGCTCAAGCATCCGGAGGAACCGTTCCCCGAGGAAGACATGGTGTCGGTCGACCCGACGCACCTCGGCAACACGGACAAATGGAGCGCAGGGTACTATGCGGCGTACCACGCGTACCCGTACTATCCGGACTTCCTGCGTTTTGATTCCGGCTACCAGACTTACAAAGATTCGACCGGCGCGGTGAACCCGTATGCCGGCTACCTGCACGATTTGAAAAAACAAACGCCGGGCCTGCCGATCATGGTGGCAGAGTTTGGCGTGCCGAGCTCTCGCGGGATGGCACATCGCGGGCCGTTGGATCGCAACCAAGGGATGCATACGGAGCAAGAGCAAGGGCAAATCGATGCGGACTTGCAAGGAAGTATCTACAACGAAGGGTATGACGGCGGGTTCGTGTTCTCGTGGCAAGACGAGTGGTTCAAGTACACGTGGAACACGATGTCGCTCACGATGCCGCGTGACCGTCGTGCGTTTTGGTTCAACCGCTTGACGAACGAGGCGAACTTCGGCGTCGTCGAGATGGAGCCGGGCAAGACGGCCGACGATGTGATCCGACTGGACGGGGAAACGTCCGATTGGGCGAAGCGTGCGAACAAAACCACCGCTTCCTATCCGGGCTTCGACCTCTCCGTTTCGCACGATGAAGCGTACCTGTACCTCTTGGCACAGAAAAAGTCGGGCAACTGGGACTTTTCAAAAGAGACGTTCACGGCGGGCTTTGACGTGCTCGGCGGCGGCAGTGCAACGGCGGACAAAGCTCCGGGCGTGACGTTCAAGTCGCCGGTGGAGTTCCTGCTGCAAGTGAAGGGAGACAATGACGGGTCGCGACTGTACGTGAACAGCGCGTATGACCAGCATACGTTCCAGTATGCCGGCAAGTCGGGCGGCGTGGTGCCGTTCGATCCGTCCTACCAAGACGCGGCACAGGGCAAGTTCCTCCCGTGGAAACTCGCGCTCTCGTATGCGCTCAAACTCCCGCAGAGCGGGAAAAACATCCCGTTCGAAGACCTCGACGTCGGGATCATGAAAACGGGACAGACGTCGCTGTCCGACTGGTACGCCAAAGGCAATGTGTTGGAAGTGCGAATTCCGTGGATGATGCTGGGGTACACCGACCCGAGTTCCCTGCAAGTCTGGGACTACCCGTACTCGGCCGGCAAACTGCAAGCCGCACAAAGTCCGGGCGTCACCGTCGAGCCCCTGCTGCGTGCCAACACGGACACCGCCCCGGTGACGGTCGATTCCACGCCCTACACCTGGGCCAAATGGGACGTCCCCACCTACCACGAACGCTTGAAAGACAGCTACTACATCCTGCAAAACGCATTCAAAAACTACAAACAACCCAAGTAGTCTTCAAGCAGAAAAAAGACCCTCCCACGCACACGGGGGGGTCCCATTCGTAAAAATGCCACACGTACTGAGTTGGTCACTTTTTCAAAAAAAGCCACTCGTCCTGAGTGCGCCATGTTAACGAACAAAGCCCCCGTCGATTGGCGGGGGCTTTGTTTTTTTCTGTTTTGATTACGCGCGGGCACCACTCGGTTGCGTGGTGGTTTGGGAAGTGGAGGTTTGCTTTTTCGTCTTCGCTTGGAGGAAGATGTTCAACGCCACCGCAGTGAGCGAGCCGGTCACAATGCCGTTTTGCAGGAGCATCTTCAGCGTGGTCGGCAGTTGGTCGAACATCTGCGGGACGGTGGCGGAACCGAGGCCGACGGCGAGGGAGCAGGCGACGATGAGCAGGTTTTCATTTTGCTTGAAATCGACTTCGGACAGGATGTTGATGCCGGACGAGACGACCATTCCGAACATCGCGATCATCGCACCGCCAAGCACGGCACTCGGAATCACAGTCGCCAGAGCCGCCAATTTCGGCAGGAGACCCAGCACGACCAGAATGCCGCCGGCCGCGATGATGACATTGCGGGTTTTCACACGGGTCAGAGAGACGAGGCCGACGTTTTGCGAGAAGGTGGTGTACGGGAAGGAGTTGAAGAACCCGCCGAGCAGGATGGCGATGCCCTCGGCACGCAGACCTTTGACGATGTCGTTTTCTTTCAGATCAGCCCCGACGATCTTGCCGAGCGCGAAGTAGACGCCGGTCGATTCGACCATCGAGATGATGCAAACGAGCACCATCGTCAGAATCGCGGAGATGCTGAACTGCGGAGTGCCGAAGTAGAACGGCTGAACGATGTTGAACCACGAAGCATCCGCAACGTTTGCAAAAGAAACCATACCAATGAACGAAGCTGCAATCGTCCCCACAATGAGACCGATCAAAACGGAAACGGCACGAACGAATCCGGTGAACAGACGGTTGATCACGAGAATCAGCAACAGGGTACCAAGTGCCAGAACCAAATTGCGCGGTTGACCGAAGTCCGGTGCACCTTGACCGCCGGCGGCGTTGTTCATGGCAACCGGGATCAGCGTCAGACCGATGATCGTGACAACCGAACCAGTCACAACGGTCGGGAAAAAGCGAAGCAGTTTGCCGAACAGCGGAGCGAGCAGGAACACCGCAAGACCCGCGACGAGAATCGAACCGTACGCCGTCGCGAGGTTTGACGTGGAAGAGATCGCAATAATCGGGCCGACCGCCGTAAACGTACAACCGAGCACGACCGGGAGCTTGATGCCGACAAATTTCGTGCCGATCACTTGCAAGAGCGTCGCCAGCCCGCAGGTAAACAGGTCGGCGGCGATCAGATACGCCATCTGCGTCGGGGTCATCTTCAACGCACCGCCGATGATCAACGGAACGATAATCGCCCCTGCATACATCGCGAGCACATGCTGGAGACCGAGGGTGAAAATCTTTTGTTTGCTCAACATGGGGGGAGCCTCCTAGAAGGAAATAAGATAAGTTCAAGATCGAATCGGTACGAAACAGGAGTTGTGGTTCAAGCAAGGAGTGCTCTTCGGAAAAGTTACTTCGTCGCGACGGGGGTGAGGCTCTCCTCTTCGAGGAACTCCATATGCTCCGGCGACATCGACTTGATGCGGGCGAGCGAATGAATTTTGACACCTGTCGCTTCGAGCTTCGCACGGCCTTCTTGGAAGCTTTTTTCAATGACAGCGCCGATCCCGACGAGATGAGCCCCCGAGAGGCGGACGATTTCTTGCAGCCCAAGCAGGGCGTCGCCGGTCGCGAGGAAGTCGTCGACGATCAGCACGCGATCTTCTGCCTGCAGATAACGCTTCGAGACGCTTACGTTAAACGTCTCCCCGCGTGTGAAGCTGTGTACGGGAACGGTGTAGAGGTCTTCGGTGAGGGTGACGGCTTTTTTCTTCTTGGCGTAGACGAACGGAACGCCCAGCGCCACCGCCGTCGCCAGCGCGAAATGAATGCCGCTCGCTTCAATCGTCAGCACTTTGGTCACGCCCTGTGCGCCAAACTCCGCCGCGAACGCTTTGCCGATCTCCATCGTCAACCCTGCATCGACTTGGTGGTTCAAGAACGAGTCCACTTTCAACACCTGACCGTTCAACGCGACGCCGTCTTGGCGGATGCGATCTTGCAACAATTTCATCTCTCACCGTCTCCTTTGTAGTCAGAAAAAGTAAATAGCCCGGAAGGATAGACTTCACTCGCCGAAAAATCGCAAGTGAAACCTATCCTTCCGGGCTTTTCTCCCTGGGGTGTAGCGCATCTGTTTCGAAAACAAACACGCCTGCATCGCTCGGACCAGCTCTTTTTTTCACCAAAAAAGACGGAACCCTAGATGCACTTTCACTCGTAGTCAAGCAATTTACGGTCGCTTGGTAGAGACTTATGGGCCATATCCCCAAAAATTATACGAGTTCGATATTCAAGTTTAGATACAATCTAGCATAGAGTTAGAAGAACGAGCAACCCCTTAACTCTGTTACTCACGCTCAATTTTATCCATCACGACCGACAGCGCCAGAGCGCGGCTCATCGTGACGTTGCTGCCGTAGATGACCAATCGTTCGTCATCGCGCGGCACGGCGATGGCGTAGAACTCGCCTTTCATGTTCTCAAACACTTCGATGTCGTACTCGCCTTTTTCCGTCTGGTATTCATAGGACTCTTTGCGCAGCAGTTTGCCGCCCTCCGGGACCTCTGCTTCGTGCCATTCTTTGGGCATTTGCATCCGAAATCACTCCTTCTCGAACCTTATTGTACCAAAAAACGGGCGCATAAAAAAACACCTCGGCGATCCCTACTCGCCAAGGTGTCAGTCTGGTACGGGATGTATGATTACATACCTGTTTGCAACATGGTGCGGGCGGATGGCGCGAGCATCTTGGATACGTAGCGATCACGAATTTCCTTCGTCATCCGCTTTCTTTCATCCAAGGGCAACTCGCGGATCTTGGTTTCCTGCATGTAGCGGATGCTTTTCAGCTCTTGCAGGTTTGCTCCATCCGCATGACGCGTGTAGTAGAGGTCGTCTAGTTCAGTTACAGTCATGTCGTGCAGCATCTGAGTTGCCCTCCTGTGTGAACTGGATTTCCCCATACCCCTTACGTATAACTAATTCGAATACTTTAAGAAAAATCCTCTTTTTCAGTAGATGGCGCATACGGGCAAAGTATGACGACAATCGGCACCCGATTTGGTACAATACCCACTAGATACCAACGAACGGCAAGGAGACGAGCGGATGAATCAAGTGGTTGTAGAGACGTTGCAAAACCGCCTCGCGAGTGAGGGTCGCGTCACGTTTGCCGAGTTTATGGGGACGGCGCTGTACCACCCGACGGCCGGTTATTACAACCGTCAAGAGATGACGATTGGCGAAGGCGGAGATTTTTACACATCGCCGATGGTACACCCGATTTTTGGCGCGTGCATCGCTCGGCAAGTGTTCCAACTGTGGGTGGAATTGGGACGACCGGCATCTTTTATGCTTCTGGAAATGGGAGCGGGTGTCGGTCAACTGGCGGTTGATCTGTTGAGAACGGTAGCGGGAGCGAATCCGGGCTTTTTTGCCGCGATTCAGTATGTGATCGTCGAGCAGGGGGCGCACTTGCGCGAACGGCAGAAATCGAACTTGCACGAGCACGGCTTCACGGAAAAAGTGACGTGGTACGAAACTCTCGACGAAGTTCCGGGTCAGGGGGAACGCGAGGGCGTGATTCTGTCCAATGAATTGTTCGACGCGTTGCCTGTGCATCGTCTGGGCAAGAGCGGGGACGGATTTGTCGAGTATTACGTCGTTGCAGACGGTGCGGGTTTCGCAGAGGAGCCTGGGCCGTTGTCCGATCCGAAGTTGGCAGACTTGGTCGATGAGGATACGAAAGCCCACTTGCCGGAAGGGGAGCGGGTCGCCGTCTGCCCGGCGGCGGTGGACGTACTTCAGGCGATGGGTCGTTTGCTGAACCGCGGGTTCGTGATGACGATCGACTACGGGAACCTCGCGCCGGATGTGCATCTCCAGCACAAGCAAGCGGACGGCGTGCGAGGCTATTATTATCAAAAACTCACCCAGCCTCTCCAATACGTGGGGCAGCAGGACTTGACGGCCGACGTCGATTTTTCGCTGTTGATTCGAAGCGGCGAGAAAGTCGGACTGCACGAGGTCGGGTTCACCACGCAGATGAAGCTGCTTGGAGGCAACGGTTTTTTGCAAAAAGTGCAAGAGTTGCGCAACAAGCGATTCGATCTCATGGCGGACGCAGAATTGTACCGCATGTTGAATTTGTTCCTCCCGCAATCGCTCGGCGATGTGTTCAAGGTGCTGTTTCAGGCCAAGGGCGTTTCGACGGAGGGTCTGTCGGGGCGGTTGAATGCGCTTGCGTTTACGTTGGATGAGTAGAAGTTGGAGGGGTACAGGAGATGCGAACGCTCTTGATCGACATGGATTCGGTGATCTGCGACCTCATGACGGAGTGGCATCGCCGGTACAATGCCGACTATGACGACGATTTGTCTGTGGCGAAGTTGCATTGCTGGCAGACGGAGAAGTACGTCAAACCGGAATGCGGGACGAAAGTGTACGACTATCTCGACGAGCCGGGCTTGTTTCTGAACTTACCGCCGTTTCCTGATGCAGTCGACGTGTTGGAACGGTTGAAAAAAAACTACGACATCCTGCTGGTCACTTCGTCTCGCACGCATGCGTACACGGAGAAGGAGCAGTGGGTGGAAAAATACCTGCCGTTTGTCGGCAAGCACAATTTGATTTTCGCCCATCGCAAGGACATGATCTGCGGCGATTTGCTGTTTGACGACGCGCCGCACAACCTGTTGGCGTTTCAGGGGTCAGGGCGCGAGGTGGTGGCGATGGATTATCCGTACAACCGGGACATTGACGTCCCGCGTGTCAGCAGTTGGTTGGAATTCGAAGCACTCCTACTACGAAAGTGGGGCGAGCGGGATGAAGGCAACAACTGATGTGGTGATTCTTGGCGGCGGACCGGCGGGTCTGTCCGCTGCGATTTGGTGCCGACGGCTGGGACTTCATCATCTCTTGTTGGAACAAGGGATGGAGCTTGGCGGGCAATTGCATGCCATTCACAATGAGATCATCGACTATCCGGGCATCTTGGCGGCGAACGGGTATGAGGTCAAGCGCGTGTTTGAAGAAAATGTACGCCGTGTGGGCTGTGACGTGGAGACGGGCGTGCGGGTTTTGGAAGTCGACGTGGCCCAGCAGGTACTCTGGTGGCAAACGTCGGAGCAAGCGGGAACTCCGGAAGTGTCGGAGTTGCATTTTCAAAGTTTGATCTTGGCAACCGGTTCGGGAGATCGGCGGTTGCGTGTGCCGGGGGAAGCGGAGATGTTGAAGCGAGGCGAAGTGTATTCGGCGTCGCGGGACTCCGCCCTTTTTTCCGGCAAAAAAGTCGCCGTCGTCGGGGGCGGCGACCGTGCCTTGGAAGGCGCACTGCTCCTCGCTGACGGTGGCGCGCAGGTGACGTTGATTCACCGTTCGGAGCGGTTCCGCGCTCGTGCCGAGTTTCGGAATCGGGTGTTGAGCCATCCGGGGATTGAGTTGTTGACGTATGCGACTGTGACTTCGGTGCTCGGGTCGGATCACGTGACAGGTTTGGAAGTGGCACTGCCCGGCGGAGAAGTTCGCAAATTGGCGGCAGAGGCGCTTTTTGTTCGCGTGGGGGTGGAGCCGAGCTCTCATCTGGTGCGCGGGCAGATTGTGACGGATGAGGACGGTTTTGTCGAAGTGGATGAAGTGGGGCAGACGTCTGTCGAGTTTGTGATGGCGATTGGCGATGTTTGTACGCGGCCTGTGTATTCGAGCATCGCCAAAGCGGTCGGGCATGGCATGACGGCGGCGAAGCATCTGTCGGTCGTGTTGGCGGAGAGGAGGGAAATTTGGTGAGGTATGAATTTTCCGGTGCCTATCCGGGGCAAAAAGTTTGTTTGACGTTTGACGAGCGCGAGTTCGTGGAGCCGGGGTATGTGTTGGTGTTTGCGTTTTGGCAAGGGCAGTTGTTGCTGACTCGTCATCAGCGGCGCGGCTGGGAAGTGCCCGGCGGGACACGGGAAGCGCAGGAATGGCCGATTCAGACGGCGGTGCGCGAAGTGTACGAAGAGACGGGAGCGGAACTGGCTGCAATTGAGCCGTTGGGGCAGTATGCCATCGAGTTGGATGGGACCCCGCCGTTTGTGAAGACGATCTATGTGGCTCGAATTGCGCGGATGCATGCCATTCCGGCTGGATTTGAGACAGAGGAAGCGAAGCTGTTTGCAGAACCGCCGTCGGTGGAGGAAGTGCGTGCGGGCGCGGAGTTCAGCCCGATTTTAAAAGACGAGGTCTATCCGTTGGCGCTCGAACGCGTGTTGAAGCATCGTTTTGCACAGGTTGAAAAATAGCCATCCGGAGCGGGTGGCTTTTTTCAATCCTCTCGATATTGCACGGGAAATAAATTTTCGACAGGGAGTGATGGCGAGATGACGGAATTCTGGCAGCAGGAAATGGCGAAAACGGTCGATGAATTGGAGACACCGATGGTGCTGGTTCATCGGGCGAAGCTGGAGCAGAACGTACGGGAGATGGCGGAGTTCGCTCGGGAGCATGGCGTCCGCTTGCGACCGCACTTGAAAACGCACAAGACGTGGGAGATTGCCGAACTGCAACTGGCGGCGGGAGCTGTGGGGCTGACGTGTGCGAAGCTCGGGGAAGCAACCGTGTTTCTGGAACGCGGGGCTCGGGATGTGTTGGTGGCGTATCCGTTGGTTGGGCCCAAGATTCGGCGGCTGTTTGAGTTGATGGCGCAGTACCCGCAGGCTGTGTTGCAGACGCTGACGGCGGAGTTGGCGCATGCACAAGCGCTCTCCGAAGCGGCAGTGGCGCAAGGGGTGCAGCTGAAAGTATGGCTCAAGGTGGATTCTGGATTGAAGCGTGTGGGAGTTGAGCCGGGGGAAAGGGCTGCTCAACTTTTTCGAGAGATGGCGCAACTTCCGGGGCTTGACGTGCAAGGGTTCCTGACGCACGCAGGACATGCATACGGCGCCCAAACGCCGGAGCAAGTACGGGCAATCGGCGAGTACGAAGCGCATTGCCTCTTGGAGACGATGGCGTTGGTGCAGAGCCAAGGCGAAATCCAAAGCCAAAAACAGAATGCGTCGTCCCTCGCAGTTTCCGTTGGCTCGACACCGACCGTTCGGATTTCGGGGGCTGTGAGTGGTGTGACGGAGATTCGGCCGGGTAATTATGTGTTCTGCGATGCCACGCAGATTCGACTGGGGGTTGTGCGCCCAGAGCGAGTTTCGTTGCGCGTGCTGAGTCGTGTGGTGTCTCGACCTGCAGGAGATCGGATTGTCATCGATGCGGGAGCCAAGACGCTCGCGTTGGACCGTGGTGCCCACGGCAGCGATGCGTTGCAGGGCTACGGTTTGATCGTCGGGCATGAACACGCCGTCATCGAACGCCTCTCCGAAGAACACGGGGTCGTACGCATCCCAACCGACAGCCACATCCGCGTCGGGGACGTGCTGGAAATTATCCCGAACCACTCCTGCCCCGTCGCCAACCTCACCGACCATCTGACCGTCTTGAACCATGATGGCTCCCTGTCTGTGTGGTCCGTCATTGCACGCGGACAAACCATCTAGTAAACTGGAAAAAACAAGATATCAAAAAAAGCGAGGCAAACGCCATGATCATGATCGACATCTCCCGCGATGCCGTCGAGCGCATCGAGTTCTTGCTTGCCAAGGACGATCGCGACAACCTCGGCGCACGCATCTTCTGCGTCCCCGGCTGAGGCGGCCCCATCTATAAATTGGCTCTGGATGAGCCAAAACCGCGCGATACACAGGTGGAAGAAGAGGGCCTGCTGTTCCTCTTCGACACCAAGACAGCAACCCTCGTCGGCGAACTTGTCATTGATTATGATGAAGCTGACGGTTTCACGATCTACGACGAAGCTGTTCCTCGTTCCGAATGCTGATTTTCAAAATCCGCCACACACTGGGAGTGGATTGCTTTGAAACTGCTCGATACGACTCCGGCGTTTCTCGCGCTGTACGACCGCGAAGAGCCGTTGACGGTGGAGGACTTGGACGTCTATTACGCCCAGTACCCCACACTTTTTGACTCTATCTATTTTAACGGACATTGCCCGCGTACCCCCGAACGACTTCAAGCCACTCTTGAAAAATACCCGACCCATTCCGACCGTCTGCGAAACGTGATCGCACAACTGCCCGCGATCATCGAAGAGTGCGCCGAAACCATTTCCCTCTATCTCGGGGTGGAGTTTGAAATTGACGCAACTCTGCTCGTCGGTGCCTATGGCTCCAACGCGTGGGTCGATACCAGATGTCGTCTCTACTTCGCCGTCGAAAAGCTCTCCGATGACCCGCAACATCTGCGTTCGATCGTGATGCACGAATTGGGTCATGCCTTCCACTTCGTCATGCTTGGCCGTGCCGGTATGGATTGGAGCAAGCTCAAGGATGACGGCTACACTTCGCTCTACTTCGAAGGCATCGCGACCTATTTGACCCAACAGCTCGTCCCCGGTTTGCCGGATTGGGTCTACTACTCCTACGAAGAAGACGGCGAGGAATGGCTGAACTTCTGTCGCTCGCATGAGGCTGAAATCTCGAACCGTTTCCACCAAGACCTCGCGGATTATACGCACGCCTCTCAAATCGAGTGGTTCCGCCTCCGTGGAGGCAGCCATTTCGGCCACAACCGCCTCGGCTACTACTTGGGCACAGAGTTTGTCAAAGCTCTGCGCGAGACTCACGATCTCACCGAGACGATGACGTTTTGGGCACGTGAGGAACTCTCGGCAAAAGTCCTGACATGGCTGGAACCAAAAAGAACGCCCACCGCTTAGTGCGGGGGCGTTTTTTTCATGAGCAGACGGAACGTGGTGCCCTGTTCGGACGACTTGATCAAGAGCAAATCTCCGCCCTGTCCGCGTGCCAACAATCGTGACAACGTGAGGCCGAGTCCAAGGCCGTGACTCCCACGCGGGCGTTCCTGCCCACGATAGAAGCGTTCGAAGATATACAACTGCTCCTCCGGCGGAATGCCGGTTCCGTTGTCCGCCACGTCGAGAAGGACTTGACCGCCCACCGCCTGAGCTGTCAGCCGAATGGTGAGCGGTGTGACGGAGGTTGGACGGGCATGCTTGGAGTTGTTGAGCAGGTTGAGGAGAATCTGGCGCAACGCGCCGGCGTCACCGCTCACCCAAACTGGGGCAGGCGGGAGGTTGCGCTCAAACTGCACGGAAGCAAACGTCGGCAAGACGCTCAATTGCTGGATGACTTCCTCGACGAGCGAGATGAGGTCCACCGTCTCCCGCGAAAACTCCTGAGCGCCCGTCTGGATGGCGGAGACGTGCAGGAGTTGTTCGACCATGCTTTGCAACCGTTTCGACTCATCCAGCGAGATTTGGAGGAATTCCTCCGCTTCTTCGTCGGTGACGACTTTGCTCTGCACCGCTTGGATCATGCCGCGAATGGACGTGAGCGGTGTGCGCAATTCGTGCGAAACCCCCGCGAGGAGGTCGGTGCGCATCTGCTCCAGTTGTTTTAAGCGCGAGGCCATGTCGCGGAAGGAGACGAGGAGTTGTTGCAGCTCTTGCTCCTTGACGCCTTCAGGCAATACGGGGTCGTATCCGCCTTCTGCGATCTGCCGAGCCGCTCGTGCCAATTGGCGCAAGGGTCGGGTCAGTCGTTTGGACAGGAAGTAGATGACGATCCATCCGGCCAGTGCGACACCGACAATCTGGATGACCGCCCACCCGAACTGGCGGTTGACGCGGGGGATGGCGATTTTTTCAGGCAACGTGAGATAGAGCGCATACGTCCGGTCATCGTTCAGAAGGATGGGCGCGCCGACGCGCAACCAATTTTGATCGTTCGTCTCGATTTCTTCCTGAATGACGTTGTTCGCCAACACGGAATCTCGTTTTGTCGATTGCAAACGAACTTCACCGGGGACTGTCGGATTTTTCCCTTTTAAAAAAAGCAGTTCATGGTTGTTGTCGTCGAAAATCTGCACGATGTACCACTCGCTGTGCAAATCGCGGTACGGCTTCAATTTATCAAGCGAACCGCCGGATGCCATCGTCTGTCCCACAGAGTCGGCCAATTGGTTGGCGCGCAAATTCATCATCTCGTACGCTTGGTCGTACGCGTTGCTTTGCAACCAAAGCCCTGCCAACACCACCAAGAACGCGAGACTTCCGACCAACACCAACAGATACCGCCACGTCCAGACGGTCAGAAGCGGCACGGGCTCTGTGCGCTGTCGCCAGAATCTCAGCCAACGACTACGCACGGAGCATATACCCCATGCCGCGGATCGTCACGATCTCTCCTTCTTCGGTCGGCCAGTCGCGCAGGGATTGACGCAGGCGTTTGATCGCCACATCGACCGCTCGATCTCCGCCCTCGTAATCGAAGCCCCACACACGATCCAGCAATTGGTCGCGGGTGAAACTTTGGTTGGGATGGCGGACGAAAAAGGCGAGCAAATCCCAGTCTCTCGGAGCCAGAGCTAACGTTTCGCCGCCCAGCGCAATGGAACGGGCGGTAAAGTCCACCGCCAAACTGCCGATGCGCACTTGGTCGGTTTCCACCAGCGCGGGAGGTCGGCGCAAAACCGCTTGGACTCGAGCGACGACCTCGTCCGGGTCAAAGGGCTTCGGTATGTAATCATCGGCGCCGTTTTGCAACCCGCGCAGGCGGTCGGTGACGTCGCCGCGAGCAGTCAGCATGATCACCGGAGTTGATCCCAACTTGCGAATCTCCTCCAAAACGCCCCACCCGTTGCGTCTGGGCAAATTGATATCGAGCAGCACCAGCGCCGGTCGCAGTTGTCCATACGCAACCAAGGCTTCATCGCCGTCCATCGCCGCTTCCACGAGATAACCTGCTCGGGTCAGATAGGCTTGCAACAAGCGCACGATGGGCTTTTCGTCTTCTACGATTAGAATCGTCTGCATGGCTGTTCCCCTCACACATGAAAGTTCTACCTAGTAGTGTATCAAAAACAGACGGTCTAAGCTGTAGCTACTTGTCCGAAACCTATAGAGATTGAAAAAAAGACCTGCAGACACAGTACCAACACATTGGAAACGTATAATTTAGATAAATAAAAGGTAAACTAACATACTATGGGTATGTCGAATTTTTGGTAGCAAGAGATGGGAGGAACCCCGACGTGTCGATGTTGGACAAAACACTCACGAGACGAACGCAGGGCAGCGATCAGACCTCTCGGGAGCAGACCAAAACCACAGGGCGCTGGAGCGGAATTCTGCGCCGTCTGGTGACGGGAGACGCCTTTTCCTATTTGTCGAGTTTCTATTGGAGTTTTCGATTGCGGGGCAAGCTCGCGATGCCGCTCCCGGTCTTCACACATTGGAAGACCCGCTGGCGATTGGCATCAACCGCGAAATTGATTGTGCGCGATCGGTTGATCGTCGGACGGATGGACACCCAAGTCGGGCAAAACGGCCAAGAAGGCTTGGACCGCAACGTCATCCAAATCGGCGAGGGCGGCGTGATGGAAGTTGACGGTTCGGTCACGTTCGGACCGGGCGTGCGCGTGCTGGTCGGGCCGAACGCCAAATTCAAGATCGGGGATCGTAGTTATATCACCGCCAACTCGAAATTGATTGTCAAATCAGAACTGGAGATTGGCTCGGGCTGTGCGATTTCGTGGGATGTTCAACTCATGGACACCGATTTTCACTATGCCGCCGAAGGTCGTCCCAATACCAAGAAGATCAAGATCGGCAACAACGTTTGGATCGGTTCCCGCGCCACGATTTTAAAAGGCGTCACCATCGGTGACGGTGCCATCATCGCAGCCGGAGCGGTCGTCACCAAGGACGTGGCTCCGCAGCAAGTGGTTGCGGGCAACCCTGCTCGTGTGGTCAAAGAAGCGGTGCGGTGGGTTCCGTAGGTCCGTCGATACTTTGTAAAAAAAGCACGCTTTCGCAAAACGCGAAGGCGTGCTTTTTTTAGAGGAATTTGAGGGTTTCGAAGGAGCTGCCGAGTACGTCCTTGGAAGGGGCATTCAGCCATTTGTCGAGCAGAGTGGAGTAGACGGAGCGAAAATCGACCGTGTACTTGAGGTCGCCGCTGTCGAGTTGGGTGAGGCTTGGCATCTGTCCGTACAGCCCGCCTTTGACTCCTTGCCCGAGCACGAACACCGGGCCTGCCGTTCCGTGGTCGGTGCCGTTGCTGGCGTTCTCTTTCACACGGCGACCGAATTCCGAATAGACGAGCACGGTCACTCGATTGGCCACGCCGCGTTTGACGAGGTCGTCGTAAAAAGCGCCGAGGGCGTTGTCGAACTCCTTGAGGGCGAGGGCGTGCTCGTCCTTTTCGTTGGAGTGATCGTCGAAGCCGTCGAGCATGGTGAAGTACGTGCGCGTCGGAAGTCCGGCTCCGATGAACTGCGCGATCAGTTCGAGGTGATTGCCAAACGCGGAGCCGGCCGGGTAACCGGAGCTGGATGTGGTCAATCTGGGAGCGGATTGGATCTTGTCGGACGCTTTGATGGCGGTCTTGCCCTTGGCGGTGACGAGCGAAAGCAGGGGATCGGGTGTTTTGGTGTACATGTTCGTGAAAGCTTCCAGACGACGCTGTTTGTCGGTGACGGATGCTTTGCGGACGACGAGTTTGAACATGTCGGGGTAGGTGATCATCGGAGCGTCGTTTTTCTTGGCGAGGAACACTTTCGATCCGGCACCGACGGTGAGGGCAGCTACGGGATTTTTGTCAGATGTGGTCGTCAGGTCGAGGTAGCGTCCAAGCCAGCCCGTTTGCACGTCAAGTTTGTCAGGCACGGCCGTCTGCCAGATTTCCATTGAACGAAAATGCGAGCGGTTCGGGTTGGGATAGCCGACTCCGTTGAGGATCGCAAGTTTGCCACCGTCGTAGATTTTTTTCAAGTTGGTGAGGCTCGGGTGGAGGCCGAAGTTTTTGTCGAGGTGCAGGGCGTTTTTTTGCTCGATGGCGAGGGAGGGGCGGTTGTCGTAGTAGACACCTTGGGCGTGCGGGATGACGGTGTTCAGGCCATCGTTGCCACCGGAGAGCTGCACGACGACGAGGATGTTGTCAGGTGTTGCGGCAGAGGCGATTTGGGCAATGTGTTTGTCCCACTCCAAGAGTCCGAGCGGGCCGGTGAGACCGAGAGCGAGGAGGCCGAGGCCCCCTTTGACGACAAAGTCGCGGCGAGTGATGCTCATGGATTTGGACCTCCTCTTAGTGGACTTGGGCTTCCGGTGAGATCAACAAGAGATGCAAGAGGCCGTGCTGGATCGTCTCTTTGTTGGAGAGGCCGGATTTCTTGAGATACGACTCAAGTTCGGCGCGGGTCTGTTGGCTCAGGTCGGAGAGCCCGAGTCGGTCGAGCACATCGTTTAGCAAGGTGGTTGGGGCAAGGGAGGTGTTGATCGGGAAGTCTTTGTCGGTGAGTTTGTCGACGAGGAAATCCACGAAGTTGAAGCGACCGAACAGGGGAGCGGAATTGAGCCACGCGGGACCGCTTTGCCAACCGGATACGTTCGGCGGGTCGAACGGGACCTGCCCCATCTCTTTGAGCAGGGCGTGCGTGGTTTTGTCTTCGACGAGTTTGATCGTTGGGAACAGCGAGAGCATTCCGACGGTGTACTCGACAGGTGAGAGCACCTGCGCGCGATAGGCGAGGTCGGAGTAGAACGCTTCGGAGTTGAAGATCGCTTTGAGCAGGGCTTTGATCTCGTAGCCGCTGTCGATGAACGCTTTGGTGACGAATTTGATCACGGAGGGCTCGGGGTTCGGGTAGGCGAACGCTTTCCAGAGCTTGGTGGCGATGTAGGTGGCGCAAGCGGGCTGGGCGACGATCCAATCTGTGGTTTTGCGTGTATCGAAGGTGTCCGTTTTTCGGAAAATGGTTTTCTTGCCGTCGTCGTGGATGTTGGGGACGTAGACGACTTTACGTTCGGCTTTTTTGACTTGCCAGCCGGTGAGAGCGCGGGCGACTTCTTTGACATCGGTTTCGGTGTAATTGCCAAGGCCGAGCGTGAACAATTCCATCAGCTCGCGGGCGTAGTTTTCGTTGGGGGACTTTTTCATGTTGGTGTTGTTGTCGAGGTAGATCAGCATCGCGGCGTCGACGGTGATGTTGTAGGTGAGTTCGCGGAAATTCCCGAGGGCAAACTTGCGCAGCAGGACGTTTTGCTGCGCGAGGAGGTGGATGTCTCTCACTTTGCGAAACGAGGAAGTGAAATGACCGTGCCAGAACAGGGTCATTTTTTCCTGCAACGGGTTGGGGGTGTGGATCATGGTGTTGAGCCACCATTGGACGAGCACCGACACGTCCGATTTCTCGTTCAGGTTCTCCGGCGGTTTGGGGGCTTGGAGAGGGGCGTTCAAAAGTTTATCGACCACCTGCGGGATCGTAAGCGATGCAAAGGCTGCCATTTGCTTTTTGGTTGCCGTGAATCCGGTGCGGCGCAACAGGTGCTGGATCTTGGCTTCCTTGGTTGCGATCTTCATGGGTTTCATCGTCCTCCGCTCGTAACGCGTCATCCTCTCTATCATATAGCAAAAAAACACACCCCGCACGTAGCGAGGTGTGTTTTTGTTGCGGAGCCTGCTTTGGCTTACACGAATTCCTTCATGGTTTTGGTCAGAAGTTCTTCGGAGAGCGGCAGTTCGTGGTGAACGATCGGCTCTGCTTGGTAGCCCGGGATGAGGTCTTCGTACGCCGGGAGGTTTTCGTTTTGGTACAGGATGCCGGTGACGAGGCCACGGTGTTCCATGACGGTCGCCATCGCTTTGATGCGGTCGGTTTTGTCGTAGCCTTCAACGGTGTCAACGACGGTGATGTTTTCCTTGTACCAGTCGTAGGTGTTGACTTTGTTGTAGGTGACGCACGGCGAGTACACGTTGACGAGGGAGAAGCCCTTGTGGTTGATCGCCGCTTTGATGATTTCGGTCAATTGCTTGATGTCCGAAGAGAAGCCTTGTGCCAGGAAGCCGATGCCAGCAGACAGCGCGACTTGTGCCGGAACGAGTGCGTTCTCGATGTTACCTTCCGGAGTGGACTTCGGGTTCTTGAAGCCGTGTGCGGAAGTCGGGGAGGTTTGACCTTTGGTCAGACCGTAGATGTTGTTGTCCATCACGATGTAGGTGATGTCCATGTTGCGGCGAGCCGCATGCATGAAGTGGTGCAGACCGATCCCGAAGCCGTCGCCGTCGCCGCCGGACGCGATGACAGTGAGGTCGCGGTTTGCCAGCTTAACGCCTTGTGCAACCGGGAGGGAACGACCGTGGATGGTGTGGAAACCGTAGGAGTTGATGTAACCGGAGATACGGCCCGAGCAGCCGATCCCGGAGATAACTGCAGTGGATTCCGGTTCTTTGCCGGTTTCAGCCAGCGCTTTTTGGATCGCAGCTTGGACAGAGAAGTCGCCGCAACCCGGGCACCAGTTCGGGCGAACTTCGTTACGGAAATCTTTTACTGTTGCCACTTTAGTTCAGCTCCTTGACAAAGGAATAGATTTCGGACGGGATGTACGGGTTCCCGTCGTATTTGACTTGCGAAGTCAGGTTGCCTTGAACACCGTTGAAGCGCATGATGTTTTTCAGCTGACCGGTTGCGTTGTTTTCGATGACAACGGTGGTCTTCGCGCGGTCGATGAACGATTGAACGGAAGCGGTCGGGAACGGGTTGAGGACCTTGATGTGCAGGTGGCCGACTTTCTTGCCGTCTGCTTGGAGGCGTTCCTTCGCTTCGTCGATCAGGCCCGCGGTGGAGCCGACGCCGACGAGCAACACGTCGTAGTCTTCATCTCCGTTGAAGGAGTAGGAGTTCGGCAGTTCAACGCCGTCGAACTTGTTGAGACGCTTGTTCATCATCTTGGTACGAATGGTTTTGTCCTCGGTCGGACGGCCCACTTCGGTGTGCTCGACACCGGTTACGTGGTGAATGCCGCCTTTTTGGCCCGGGAATACACGCGGGGAGACCAGAGATTCGGTGAATTCGAAACGTTTGAAGAGTTGGCCGGCCGGTACAGCGTCCAGTTGTTCTTGGGTCGCCAGGTTGCCACGGTCGATGGAGACGCGGGAGAAGTCGAACTTCTCAACGGTTTGGTCGGACATCGACAGCGCGAGGTCGGTCAAGATGATGGTCGGAACTTGGTACTTGTCAGCCCAGTTGAACGCATCAACGGTCATGTAGAAGCATTCTTCTGCGTTGGACGGTGCGACGACGATCTTTTGGATCTCGCCGTGGGTGCCCCACAGAGCTGCGTACATGTCGGATTGTTCATGCTTGGTCGGCATCCCGGTAGACGGACCGCCGCGTTGGGTGTCGAAGATGACGATCGGGGTTTCGGTGATACCTGCGAGACCGATCCCTTCCATCATCAGCGCCAGACCCGGGCCGGAAGTGGACGTACAAACGCGGGAACCGCCGAACGATGCACCGATGGACATGGTGACCGCTGCGATTTCGTCTTCGGTTTGCAGAACGTGGCCGCCGACTTTCGGCAGTTTTTTGATCAGGTATTCCATGATCTCGGAAGCCGGAGTGATCGGGTAGGCCGGCATCAGGCGAACGCCTGCTGCAAGTGCGCCGAAACCGCACGCATCGTTACCGGTCAGGTAGAGACGTTCTACACCGTCGCCCGGAGCCAGGTTGAGGTCCGAGAGTTCGATGCCTTGGTCAATGACGTATTGGAAGCCCGCTTTGAGGGCGTTCATGTTGTTTTGGACGACCGCTTCGCCTTTGCGGAGGAACTTGTCGTTCAGGTAAGACAGGAACGTGTCGGGAGAGAGGCCGAGTACAGCCGCAGTAGCGCCGACAGCTACCATGTTTTTCATGATTGCCGAACCGTTTTCTTCGGCAATTTTGGTGAGCGGAACCGGGAAGAAGCGAACGTTCTTGCCTTCCGGTGCAACCGGGTTGAACTTCGCGTCGGCAATCAGGACGCCGTTGTCACGCAGTTCGTGGCCGTTGAAATCGATCGTTTCTTGGTCGAATGCGATCAAGATGTCGAGATAGTCGGCATTTGCCAGACGAGACTTGGTAGAGATGCGGATCTTGTAGTTGGTATGACCGCCCTTAATACGGGAAGAAAAATGACGATACCCGTAGATGAAGTAACCATGACGGTTCAGGCTGGTTGCCAAGATGTTACCGGTGGAATCGATACCTTCACCTTGTTGGCCCCCAACTTTCCAAGAAAGTTGTTCTAACATGTTTCAGTTCCACTCCTCGTAGACATTAAGTGATAACTCTATATACAACTCGGGTGTGAGGATCGAAAAATTGGATCATTGGCGTCGTAAATCAATTAATGCGGCGCGCAACAAATTGATCGAGGCCACATCCGGCTTGTAAACAAATTCGATGATCTCTTGGCGTCGGGTCATGTGTTGCTCGACTTCACGTCGACGACCCGGCGAACAGATGATCACGTCGAGACTGTGTACGATGTCGGCGATGTCCATCTCCATCTTCTGAGTGAACACGCGAATATCCACACCGTCAAGCCCGGCATTCTTGAGTGCCAGTAATACTTTGCCCGCAAAGTTCTCCGACTTACTCACCAGACCAATTTTTCTGCCCATTGGAATGCGGGCGATCCGGACGATCGTTTCCAATTGCGGGTCGAGCGAGATGGCCAGCACATTTTTACGCGAGCCTAATAATTCTTTAACCTCATCATAATGAAAGAATGTGGTAATGACAAGGTCGGAGGCTACGACGTCCGGCAGATAGCGGTCGGTGTCCTTGCTGAGATCTTCCAGAACCAGCGGTGCGATGGAAACGCCGGAGTCGAATTGCAACTTTTTCGAAAAGTAATCGACTTGCTCGCGGTTGCACTCGATGAACACGACGCGCACTTTGCTGAGAATCTCCAGCTTCTGGCGCGCACGCTCTGTGGCAAACTCGGCGAATTCCTCAAGAGTAAAGCCCAATTGCAGGCCTTCCTCCATCGCGACGTCGATGATTTTGAGCAGCAGTTCCTTCCGATTCTCGATGCGGACGGCGTCGTCGCGGTCACAGACGAACGTGCCACGGCCTTGAACCGAGCTCAGGACGCCCTCAGCCTCTAGTTCTTGGTACGCTTGTGAGACCGTGTTGCGGCTCACCTTGAGCTTTTCAGACAATTCCCGCTCTGTAGGAAGCTTGTCGCCCGTTTTCCAAACGCCTGTTTTGATCTCGGCGAGGACGGCTTCCTTGACTTGTATGTAGAGGGGAATTCCGTTCTTCCGCACAATCGGAAAAGGCATGTGCTCACCTCATCTAATGGATTAATCCATTGGTCCAACAACTTGCTTCGCCAACATTATACACCTACGAACGCTTCACGAAAAGTTCATTTTGCGGAATTGCCATCGATTTGCTATGTTTGGGCTGGGAGGGGTTGATTTTATGGCATTCTTCAGGAAAAAAGTTCTAAATCTCGCGCACCGTGGAGCTTCCGGTTATGCTCCGGAGAACACGATGGAGGCATTTCACGTGGCGGAACAGATGGGAGCCGACGGGTTTGAGTTCGATGTGCAGCTGACGAAAGACGGCGTGCCGGTTGTGATCCACGATGAATTGCTCGACCGCACGACAAATGGACGGGGCTTTGTGTACATGCATACGCTGGACGAGTTGCGGGCCTTGGACGCCGGTTCGTGGTACGACCCGAAGTACAAGGGGGTGCAGATTCCGACGCTGCAAGAAGTGATCGAGACGTTCGGCAACCGGATGGTGTTGAATATCGAATTGAAGAATTCGATTTTTGAGATGCCGGGGTTGGAAGAAAAGACATTGGACCTTATTCGGCGCAACCAAATTGAGAAGTCTGTGGTGGTTTCATCCTTCCATCACGGCTCGATGTTGAAGTTTCATGAACTGGCCCCCGACATCGCGACGGGGTTGTTGTATGACTGCGTGATCGTCGGCGCCGTTCAGTATGCGAAACGCTTGGGGGCGCGGGCGTTGCATCCGTTTTTTGCTACGGTGAAACCGCATCTCGTCGAGGAGGCACATGCTGCGGGTTTGGCTGTGAACGTTTGGACTGTAAACGAAGTGAACCATATGCGGCTCGCGGCGTTGTCCGGGGTCGATGCGATCATCACAAATTACCCGGATCGACTCAAAGAAGTGCTGTCGTCTGTTTCTACTATATAATAGGAAGAGTTTCATGCTTTCAAAGAGACTTCACTCCTCGTTCGCAGTCGCGGGCGAGGTTTTTCGATTGGTCCGAAGTTGTGGCAGACCAATGTGTTGGGTATCATGAAGGGCGGAGGTGGACGACATGCCTTTTCACACCGGTTTGATCGGGAAGTATGACAAACGCTACTATGAAATTTACAAGTCACCCACTCGTTCTGACCTGCGGAAATTGGCGGAGCAGACGGAGCATCCGCAGAAGTGCCGGTTGTTGCTCACAGAGGCGGGGGAGCTCTATGCGTTCAACATCGAGTTGTTGCATAACCTCGCCACCGCCGAGTTGGACGAAGACGGGATCTCGATTGTCTGTTTCTTCAATGAAGATAAGCTGGAGGTCGCCGATGTGGGGAATCTCGAACACGAAGACCTCTGCCGGGCGGTGCAGGAGTCTGCGAAGTCTTTCTTGCAAATAGGCCTTACCGTGGAAACATCGGTCCGCGTCATCCTGAACCAAGGGCTTTGGGGGGACAAGATCTTGACGCTTGGAAATGTTATTGCAGGAAATTGGTGACAAGGGAGGCAAACTGTGATATCATCATTATTTGGAGCATAGAAAATAACTTTGGACGCTCCTTTTTTTCTTTTGCGCTTACATACAACCGAGGTCAAAATGTGGGCACACTAGGACCAGAGTAGGTTTTTATTATAGGAGGAACAAGATCTATGGCAATGTTTGCAGAATTAGGTATTGACAATGATGTACTGCGCTCGCTGGAGGAGATGGGGTTTGAATCCGCAACCCCGATTCAATCGGAGACCATCCCGCTCGCTCTCCAAGGCAACGACGTAATCGGGCAAGCGCAGACAGGTACGGGTAAGACGGCTGCTTTCGTCATCCCGACCCTCTCACGTATTGATAAGAATCGCAACGCAATCCAAGTCCTCATCATCGCACCGACCCGCGAACTCGCGATCCAAGTTGCAGATGAGACGGCGAAACTCGGCAAGTTCTCCCGCGTCAACGTTCTGCCGGTTTACGGCGGGCAACCGATCGACCGTCAGATCAAAGCGCTCAAGCGCAACCCGGAATTCATCATCGGGACGCCGGGCCGTCTGCTCGACCACATCCGTCGCAAAACGATTCGTCTGCAGGACGTCTCCACCGTCATCCTCGACGAAGCGGATGAAATGCTCGACATGGGCTTCCTCGAAGACATCGAAGCGATTCTCGCAGAAGTGCCGAATGAGGAGCGCCAAACCCTGCTGTTCTCCGCTACGATGCCGGACCCGATCCGTCGTCTGGCAGAACGCTTCATGAAATCTCCGCAGATCGTCAAGATCCAACCGCAAGGCGTAACCGCGCCGAAGATTGCACAGATCTACTACGAAGTTGCGGACAAAAACAAAGTCGACGCACTCACCCGTCTCTTGGATGTAGAAGACCCGGAACTCGGCGTTATCTTCTGCCGCACCAAGAAGGGCGTTGACGAACTGCAAAAACTCCTGCAAGCTCGCGGCTACCTCGCATCCGGCTTGCACGGCGACATGACCCAACGCGAACGCGACCAAGTTATGCACCAGTTCCGTCAAGGCACCATCGACCTGCTGATCGCAACCGACGTGGCAGCGCGCGGTCTGGACGTCGAAGGCGTTTCGCACGTTATCAACTACGACATCCCGCAAGACGTGGACTCCTACGTTCACCGCATCGGCCGTACCGGTCGTGCAGGTCGCGAAGGCAAAGCGTTGACGCTCGTAGCTCCGCGCGAGTTCAAACTTCTGCGCATGATCGAGCAAGCCATCGGCAAGCGCATCCACAAATCTCTCCTGCCGACGCTCGCAGAACTGAAAGAACGCCAGCAATCCCGCATCATGGAGCGCGTTCTCAACGGCATGGAAGACGTGGAACCGCAATTCGAGGAACTGGCGAACGAACTGCTCAACCAGCATGATTCCGTTCAAGTCTTGGCTGCAGCTCTGAAGATCATCGGCGAAGACCTCGTCGGCGACCAAGAACTCACCTCGATTGACAAGAGCCTCGAAGAAGTTATCGACTTCTCCAAACGCTTCCGTGAAGCTCGTGACCAACGTCGTACCGAACGTGGCGGCACCGGTGGTGGTGGTGGCTACGGCGGCAACCGTGGTGGCGGCGGCTACGGCAACAAGCGTAGCGGTGGTGGTTATGGCGGCGGTGGCGGCGGCTACCGTGGTCGTGACGGCGAACGTCGCTCCGGCGGCGGTGGTGGCTACGGCGCTCGCAGCGGCGGCGGCGAAGGCGGTGGCTACGCTGGTGGTGGTTCCCGTGGCGGCGAAGGCGGCTACAAGAAGCGCTCCGTCGGCGGCGGCACCGGCTTTGGCAGCAAGGGCGGCGGCTTCAACAAAGATCGCGGTGGCGAAGGCCGTCGTGCATCCGGCGAAGGCGCAGGAGCTAAGACCGGCGCTCCGCGCGGCCCGCGTTTCTAATCTCTAGTCATTCGTACGAAAAAAGTCACGGTTCCACGCCTTGTGGAACCGTGACTTTTTCATTGGCAGTGCTACAATAGAGGAAAGACAACGCAGGGGAGAACCAAACCTATATGAAACGTGGCAAAGGAACCAACTTGATCCTCCTCCTCGTGCTGCTCGTACTCGTGTTCAGCGGCGCGGTGTGGTGGATGACCGAGCAACAATTGGCGCAAAACAAAGGGCAGAAGACAATCAAGACTTATACGCTTCACGAAAGCGTGATCTTGGGCCGCTTCGAGATGGAACTAACCGACCTGAAAAAGAAAACCAAGATCGTCGGCGAAACCAACGAGGTAGACGCGAAAGGGACGTACTACTGCGTCAACCTCTCGATGCGCAATCTCGACGCAAATCCGCAGCCGATCAACCTCTCGCAATTCAAAGTCGTGCTCGCAGACGGAGGTTTCCTCGCCGCAGACAACACGGCAAGTCTGCTGGCGAACCCGACCGGACATGCGTTTTTCCTCCGCAATGCGAATGGCAAGGAAACGGTCACCGGCACGCTGGTGTTCGACGTCCCGCCTACGAATTCTACAGTGCGTGTGCAAGCGACCTCCGCTGACGGCACGCAGGCTGTCAACTTCGACCTCAAGTAAAAAGAAGCCCTCCTCTGCCACGGCAGGGGAGGGCTTTTTTTATCGCATGAGGGCAAATGGTTTGAGATCCACAGACGTTTCCGTCCCTGTCAGCAACTCGCGCATGACTTTGCCTGTGATTGCGGACAGCAACACCCCGTTGCGGAAGTGACCGGTTGCGAGGTACAGTCCCGGCACGCCGGGTACGTCGCCCAAAACCGGCAGTCCGTCGCGGGAACCCGGTCTGAGCCCGGCGATCGGCTCGGCAAACGGGAGCGATGCGAGAGACGGCATGAGATGTACCGCTTGGGTGGAAAGTTTGGCAAGCGACCCGAGATTCGGGCGGGTGTCGAAGCCGCTCGCTTCTTCCGTTGCGCCGACGTACACTTGTCCGTTGCGCTTGGGCAGAATGTAACAGCCGTGGGTGAAGATCGTATACGGTGTCGGCGGGGCGTAGGAGTCGAGCAGAAAGGACTGGCCTTTCACCGGGAAGACCGGGATGTCGAGTCCAAGACCCTGTCCGAGCAATCCGGTCCATGCTCCCGTTGCCAACACGACGCGGTTGGCGCGGATCACGCCGTCCTGGGTCTGAACGCCGACGACCGCTCCGTTCTCCGTCAAGAAACTCGTCATCGCCGTATGCTCCAGGAATTTGGCACCGAGAGCCTTTGCAGAGGCGACGAGTGCGAGGAGCAAGGCGTTGTTGCGGACTTGGTGGTCGTCGGGGATGTAGAGCGCCCCATAGGTCGTGCCTACGATGTTGTCGCCGAGAATGTTTCGGAGGTCTTCGTCTTCGTACCATTCGGCGCGTTGACCCGCTTCTCGTTGCCAGATTTGACGGGCGAGCAGTTCTTGGCGATCTTCTTCATCCACGGCAACGCGAAAAATTCCCGGCGTCTGCAATTCCATGTCCAAGCCGCTGATCTCCAGCAACTTCTCACGCAGGTTGGAAAAAAGCGCCCGCGACGCGACTCCTAATTCAAACATCGGGCCAGGATTCATCATCTCCACTTGCGCTCCGAGCATCCCCGCTCCGGCACGGGTGGATTGAGAACCGAGGTTGTCTTTGTCGATCAAGAGAGTTTGCACGCCGGCTTCGGCGAGTTCATAGGCGATCGATGCGCCGATGACGCCGCCGCCGACGATGAGGACGTCCGTTTCGAGAACGTTCGTTCGTGTGCCGCCGTTCATCGGGAAACGCCTCCGCTGAGGTTGGACAGAGCGGACAGCGTGCCAAGCGCTGCAGCGGTGGGGAGCGCTTTTTTCGGGCGGTGAATGCTTGCGTCCATGACTTGACGCAATTGACGTGCGGCACGCTCCGGTTCTTCGTCGGCCATGACGGCTCCGATGACGGCGATGCCTGCGACGCCTGTGGACAGCACTTCTTCGAGGTTGTCCTTGGTAATTCCGCCGATGGCGAGCACGGGGATGTGTACCGCCTCGACGACTTGGCGCAGAGATTCAACGCCGCGCGGCGGCAGTCCCGGTTTGGAGTTCGTGGCGAAAATGTGGCCGTAGGTAATGTAGCTGGCTCCTTTGGCCTCGGCTTCCACCGCTTCTTCGACAGAGTGAACGGAGCAGCCGACGAGTTGGTTCGGTTGCATGAGCGGACGAGCCGAAGCGATCGGCAGGCTTTTGGCGGCGAGATGAACGCCCTGTGCTTGAACGGCGAGGGCGACATCGACGCGGTCGTTGATCAAAAGTCCGGCTCCCGCTTCCCGGATCGCCGGGGAGATCGCTTGAGCCAGTGTATACAAATCCAGAGCAGGTGCCGACTTGTAGCGCAACTGAATCACATCAGCCCCGCCGCGCACCGCTCCGTCTACAATTTCGTACAGTTCGTTGGCATGACGCTTGCCATCGGTGATCACATGAAGTTGAAATCTTGCTTCGGACACACAAATTCCTTCTCTCTACTGGGATTCGGTCCAAGAGGCCACCGTTCCATTTTACGATGCGCACCAATCCACCTGTCCCATGCGGAAACTTCCAAACAAAATCCTAACAGTGACTGATAGTCTTGTCAAAGCGAAGGCTGGGATTTTTGAAGAAATAAATGTAATATGATGGTATGAGTAAAAGTTTACGCATCTATACATAGAACGTGTGTTGAATCACTCCTCAAGGAGGTAGCGCTACATGTCCAAACTGATTTGCTTAGATCCCGGCCACGGCGGGTACGATCCGGGTGCCGCTGCGAATGGGACACGTGAAAAAGACATCACCCTACACATCGCTCGGCAACTGCGCGATTTGCTTATCCAAACAGGGTTTGAAGTTGTGATGACGCGAGAAACGGACACCTCGCCCGGCGGGAAAACGGAAGTCAACGCCGACCTCAACGAGCGCTGTCGAATTGCCAATGCGGCGGGGGCCGATGTGTTCCTCTCGATTCACGTCAATGCTGGAGGTGGGCATGGCGCAGAACTGTACACGAACGGCGACGGAGGTCCGATTGCACCGCTTGCGAAAAACATCGTGAAAAACGTCTCCGCCATCTGCGGCTTCCACGGGCAGGCAGTCCGCGACGGCGGTTCGAACGGGACGGGGTTCTGCGTGATCGTCGGAACGAAAATGGACGCGATGCTTCTCGAAATCGGCTTCATCGACACCGACGACCTGCCCAAAATTCAAGCCAACCTCGAGGAGTTCGCACCGTTGATCGCCCGTGCCTTCTGGGATTTTTACGGGGTTCCCCTCCCGACGGCGGGCAAGTCCAGCCTTGAGAAAACGTCTGCAGAGGAAGCTCTCGTACATATCTCGGCGTTCTACAACTATGCCCGCCTCGAAGACCAAATCGCGCTCAATCGTGCCGCCAACGCCATTCGGGCAGGGGCGGGACTTGCGATCACCACCGACCTCGGCAAACCCTGCCAAGAAGCCGCTCGCCGTGTGGAAACGCTTCTCCAAGCGACATGGCCGCTGACGGATGATCAAAACTTGCAGGCTTGCTACTCCGCGGGTGCTCAGAAGATGCGCGAAGATCAGAAGTAGGAGAGAAGCAAGGGGAGCCCTCGGAGTGAAAACGAGGGCTTTTTTTGTTACAATATATGTTGGAGTCAAATGCCCGTCTAGAGGAGGAAACACCTATGTTTATCACCGACACTCATCGCAGCCAGATTCGCGGCTCCTTGACGCTGATGGAGAAGCAATTCAATGTCTTGCAACGTCTGGCCGACCATACGGAGGAACAATTTCTCACCGACACCATCTTGCAAGCTGCCGGCGAACGGGCTTTGCACCTCGCGCTCGAATGTTTGGTCGACATCGGCAACGTCATCATCGACGCTTTGATCATGCGCGACCCGGCGAGCTATGAGGACATTTTTGAAATCCTCACCGAAGAAAACGTATTCACCCGCGACTTCTACGACCACTTCATCGACGCCGTGCGCTTCCGCAAATTGCTGGCACACGAGTACCAAAAACTCGAAGCACCCGCTGTTTGGAACACGGTGAAAAAACACGCGGGCGACTTCCCGACGATTCGCGATTCGATCTCCACCTACGTCAAACTGGGGTGAGAGCTGACATGTCGAACGGCATTGTTGTCAACCAACTGACCAAGCAATTCAAAGTCCACGAACGCGAGGCAGGACTTCGTGGCGCGCTGCATTCGCTGATCAAGCGATCGTTTCGCACTGTAACCGCTGTGGACAACATCTCGTTTGCCATCGAACCGGGCGAGATCGTCGGATTTCTTGGCCCAAACGGTGCCGGGAAGACCACGACGATGAAGATGTTGAGCGGCCTGCTTCATCCCTCCGACGGCACCGTGGACGTTGGCGGCTACATACCTTTTGAACAGAAGGATGCGTTCAAGAAGCGCATCACCCTCGTCATGGGCCAGAAATCCCAACTGATCTGGGACATTCCGGCCAGCGAGACTTTTTTGATCAACCAAGCGATCTACGAGATTCCCGACGCTCAGTACAGAGAAACGGTCGGAGAACTCACCGAACTCTTGGAGCTCGAACCGCTTTTGCGCAAGCCTGTCCGCACGCTTTCGCTCGGTGAGCGGATGAAATGCGAATTGGCTGCCTCGCTTTTGCATCGTCCGGAGATCATCTTCCTCGATGAGCCGACCATCGGGTTGGACGTCAACATGCAGGAGACCGTCCGCCGTTTTATCAAAGCGTACAACGAGCGGTTCAACGCCACGATTTTGCTGACGTCGCACTACATGGCGGATGTCACGGCCCTTTGCAAGCGCGTCATCATCATCAACCACGGACGAATTCTCTTCGACGGCGATCTCAACCAACTCGTCTCCACACACGCACCGTTCAAAGTGGCGAAACTGGTCTTCTCAACACCCGTTGAGAAAAAAGACCTCGACCGCTACGGCGAGGTCTTGCAGTACGAATACCCGCAAGCCTCCATCCAGATCCCGCGCACGGAGGTCTCCGAGCAAGCGTCGAGGATGCTCGCCGACTTGCCGGTGCAAGACTTCACCATCGAAGACCCGCCGATGGAAGACGTAATCGGGATGGCGTTTGCCGCCAAGGAGGGCGCGTAAACAGATGCGCAAACTCACCAAGCTCTGGCGTGTCTACATACAATGGATGAAAATCCACTGGGCGATTCTGCTCGAGTATCGGGGCGATACGTTTTTCTATATGCTGGGCGGGTTCATCTCGCCGATTGTCACGCTCGCGGTTTGGATGACCGTTTCGGGCGGCGGTACGATCGGGAGCTATGACCGGCGCGATTTTATTCTGTATTTTTTGAGCATCATGTTCGTCTCGCGGCTGACCGCGTCGTGGGATGCTTGGGAAATCGAAGTGCACATCCGGGAGGGCACGCTGTCCGGGTATCTGCTAAGGCCATCGTCGTATCTGCATTATCGAATCGCGGAGAATCTGGTGTACAAGCTGTTCTACGGTGTGGTGATGGTCGTCGCTTGGGTCATCGCATGGCCGTTTACGGATGTCGTTCATATCTCGCTGGCTCCGGCCAACGTGGTAACGATTCTACTTGCCATCTTGCTCGCTTGTGCGACCCGTTACTTGCTCTACTACAACTTAGGGCTGCTTGGTTTTTGGACGACGCGCACGAGTGCGATCATCGGTTTTGTCGAAGCGCTGTCCATGTTCCTCTCCGGGCGAATTGCACCGTACGCCCTCTTGCCCGATTGGGTAAAAGCGTCGCAGAGCTTCACGCCTTTTTACTGGAACTTGGGCTTTCCGGTTGACCTGATGACGGGGAAACTCAGCGGGTCTGCGGTGTGGCAGGGTCTCGGCGTGCAAGCGATCTGGCTAGTGATCTTCATCGTCGTCTACAAACTGCTGTGGGGACAGGGCTTACGCAAACACAGCGCGGTCGGAGGGTAACGATGAAAAAAATACGACGTTATGCACGCCTGCTGTTCACGATGGTACGACTGGCAATCTCCGAAGAGAGATGGAGTATTGCTACGGCAAAAAATGAGGTGCAGAAAAGGACCACGTCGGAGTAGGCGTGGTCTTTTTCTGGATACAGACCTCGTACAAGTAGGAGAAATACAATACTTTAACTCTTAGGATTGTTATATAGTATGTTGCGTTACCTGTGGATTATATAACAAAGTTATGGAATAATATAGCTAACCAAAAACGGTTTGTATAGGTCGGGGGGGAAGATTTTGGGAAGCGTTTATATTGAAATGTTTCCAGCCTCTTATGGAGACAGTTTTCTCATATCGTGTGGGGATAGTAATAGAACCAATCTTTTGATTGATTCCGGCTTCAAATCAACTTATGACGATTATATTCGAGATCGATTGCTACAGCTCAGCAACAATGGCGAACGCTTGGCCTTACTCGTAATTACTCATATAGATGCCGACCACTTATCGGGAGCATTGGCGCTATTAAAGGAAAATGAGCACTCATCTGCACCAAAGATCATCCCGATAGACAAAGTTTGGCATAACAGCTTTAGACATCTTCAGTGGGAGAAGGATTCTTCTCCCCTTGAGCTTGAAGTTAGAGAAAAAAAAGCGCTAGAGGAGGTCGCTGCACAGGGGTACCCAGATGAACTTAAAAAAGAGGAAGACAAGCAGAAACCGATCAGTGCTAAACAAGGCTCCTCTCTCGCGAGTTTAATACTTCAGGGAGGTTATTCGTGGAACGTTGATTTTGCTGGACAAGCAGCATGTGTGGAGAATCAACGCGAAATTGAATTTAGTAGTGACGTGAAACTGATCTTGCTTTCCCCAACGCTTAACAAGCTTAAAAATCTAGAGGAATATTGGAAGAAAGCACTATACAACCTTGGATATAAGAAGAAAATCACCGACGATGCTGTTTTCGATGATGCATTTGAATTTCTTGTATCTAGGGAAAAAGCGCCTGCTGTATTAAATGTGGAAAAAAACATTTCTTTTTCCAAAATTAGCTTGGAGAAACTGGTAAAGGAGCAATTCACTGAGGACACAAGTGCTACTAATGGAAGTTCCATCTCATTTGTAATGCAATATATGGATAAAAGGATTCTGTTTCTGGGTGATTCTCATCCATCTGTCATAGAGCAGGAACTCAGGACTCTTTACGGTGAAGGACCGATCTGGTTTGACGCGGTGAAAATCTCTCATCATGGGTCAAGCGGTAACACAAGCCCTGCTTTACTTCAATTGATTGATTCTGCTAACTTTTTTGTGTCCACAAACGGAATGAGGTTCAAGCATCCTGAGTTGGTTACACTTGCTCGTATTGTGTGCAGAGAAAGCGAAGTGAAGCGAAACCTGATCTTTAATTACGAAACCCCTGCCTCGGTTTATATGGATGATGAACAGCGGAAAGAAAAATACAACTACGAAGTTCGGATTTTATCAGAAGGACAAATGATCGAAATTTAAGGAGGTTTATACATTGGAACATTTTCCTGAGATTGAAAAAAGGGTAGTGCGTGTTATCTGTAAAGACCGTGGTACTGCGTTTCTAATTAACGACCGCTGGCTTCTTACGGCTGAACATGTTGTCGCAAGGCATAACGTTGATCCTAATGAAGGGATCAAGATAGAGATTCCATATTTGTTTGATGCGGAATTGTCCATGAAAGCTGAGATTGTGGATGTGGATGAATCCCTAGACATTGCCCTCCTTCAATTACTTGAGCCTCTTGAAGGCGTACATGGATTGAAACTTGTCAGTGCTCCAATTCGTAACAAGACATTGTGGGAAACGTTCGGTTATCCTACAGCTAAATTGACCGCGGGGGAAAGAGTTAGAGGTCATGTGAGACGATCTCAGATTCGTAATGAAGCATTAATATGGGACATGGATTTATCCCTAGATGATGAAATCAAAGATGCTGACGCACTGTCCGGTGCTCCGGTCATCATTGATGGGGTTGTACAGGGAGTTGTTCTTAGGCAGCTTGAAGGCACCTTAGGTGCTATCAGTATCGAGAAGATCAGAGGATTTCTGGAGAAAAATGGAATCTTGTATGAAATAGCCCCTGATTCTGACGAACTTCCCGAAGGATTAAACGAGGTCGCAAAACAGGCCATCCTTAACCATCCTGTTATTGAAGAATTGGAGCAGCATATTATTCAAACCCGAAAAGGGTTTTTAATGATCAAGGGGAGTCCGGGCTCTGGAAAAACAACGCTTACCGCAACTTACACTCCGGATTCAAAAGAAATAGATATTTGCGGTAAGTACTTTGTTAGAAATGATCTGGATGATATTCCAGTCTCGTATCGGGCATCTGAAATTACATTTGCGGAATGGTTAGACGCGATCATTCACCGAGTACTTTACAATGACGTACCCGAAAAAAAGGAGCGTCTTTTGCGCGATTGGATCAGCCATCTTAGTGATGGATTGCGTAAGTTATCTGCTCATTATGTAGATAAAAATCAAATCGGTGTTTTCTTCATTGACGGAGTTGATGATGTTCACCATTTGGGCAAGACCACAGACTTTTTTAGTCTAATACCGGAAAATCTGCCTGATAATGTCGTGGTGATCATCTCCGTTCAGACTGAAGAGGTCCTTCCTGCTCACCTTCAGGCAAGGCTGTCTTCTGAACGTGTTATTAAAGTAGTACCTCTTGCAGTGGAGCAGTGTAGACATTACATTTCAACTAGAACATCAGGCTTACAACTTCCGCTCGCATTGATAGATTCCATTTCCGAAAAGGCAGAAGGCCATCCGCTGTATTTGCGATATCTGGTTGAATTTGTGAAGCAGTTGAGTGATGTACAGGAGATTGAAAATTGGATTCGAGAAGTGCCTGCATTTGGTGGAGAAATAGGTAATTACTATGAATCGATCTGGCAAACTGTTAGAAGAAATCAACATGAAACCTGGATGTTAGGTACAGTTGCAAGATTGCGAAGTGGTATTGATAGAGCGTCATTGGAACGCATGTTACCTGACGAAGCAAGGTATGTTTTTCTGTCCGTGTTCCCAAAAATACAGCATCTCTTGGTTAACGATGATACCGTCTCAATATATCATTCTTCTTTCGCTATGTTCATAGACGAAAAAACGAATGAGATTGAAGAACGGGTTCATAAGGCCATTACGCAATTCTGTATCGATAATCGAGAGCACCCTTATGCAGTCAAAAACATTCTCTTCCACATGTTGAACGCTGGTGAGGAGATGAGAAAAGAAAGTGTGCGTCACTGTAACCAAGGGTGGGCCGATAGATGCGCTAGATGGCATGTTGAACCAGATCTTATTTTAGCGGATTTAGAGCAGGTCTTGGATGCTGCTATTATTTTGGGTGATATTAGTGCCGTTATAAGTCTTCTACTTTTGTCCCAACGAATCAGCTTTAGATACAATAACATCTTTGCCGAATATGCGGCTGAACTGGCCACTACGTTGATCGCGATGGGGAGATCAAAGGAAGCGATTCGTTATATTATTCGTGAATCGGTTTTGATCGTCTCGGGCTCGGATGCCCTCTATTTTTTACATCGCTTATACGAAGCTGGAGCCGCTGAGGAGGCAGAAAAACTTTTTAAAGCTATTCGTATGCGGTTTGTGAATCAGATGGATCACGGAAGCGTGACCTTTGGAACTATGAAAACATATTACGGAGCCCTAAGCATTGAGACTGCCGTAAATTCTAAAAATCCCACCGATGATTTCTCTCAAAAACTTTATTTTCTTTACAAAATTTTTGAGCAGGGCGAATCGACGGATGATGATTCTAGGCTTATCGAAGATATCGTGGCTTATAATAGGGCGTATTTGCTTTGGAAAAAAGGCATCTACATACCAATCTCAAGTTACGTGGAACAGGGGGTTCCTTTTGGGAAAGGGATTGCAACCTTATTATGTAAAATACTTTTACATCTAGATGATCTTGAGGCATGGGGTAACTTCTCAGAGGTACCTCAATACCAAGAGTTACTTCAAGATATTGAATACGTAATGGGGCGGTACGGTATTGATGAAGATGATACGCAGTTAATACTTGTTGCGTTAACGGATGTGAGTTTGAATCCGGATATCATCAAGAAGTTGATTGATGAAGTTAAGGGAATAACTGACACGAAGTTTTCTTTGCGAAAATCCAATGGTGTTGATCTTGATAACCAGTCAGTTATGAACTATTTAGATGCGTGGCGGTACAAGGGGTTTCTGGAAGAAGAGGACAACTACCCCTCGATTATGAACTTTGGAACATCTGAGTGGGAATATTATTTTGAGGAAATTCTCTCATTTGTGGGCTACATGTTAGGCAAAGCATGGAAAGCGGTGTCTATGAAGCAGAGTGACCGACTCGCAAGCGTATCCGCAGCGTTGGAGCAATATTTGTTGCCTAAGTTGATTGCGCCTCTCAAGGAGCGAGTAGATTGGGACAGAAGCTATGCTTTGCCAGAATCATTTTATCCCTACGTCTTCAAAGAAGTTGCATCTTTTTATGTAAAATATTGTGTCGATCAATTACCAGTATTCGTTCAGATCGTTGAATCCCACTCCTCGGATCAACTGGGTTTATATACCGAAGGTTTTCGCGGAGCAATGTTTTCAATCATTACGGAAATGATGAAAACAAAAAAGCATGTAAAAAGTACATTTGGTTTGTTGAAAGTTTTGGAAGAACACATTACTCGTGGGGTGCAAAATCGTTGGGAACGTTCTAGGGACTTACTTCAGACAGCAGAACTCTATGCAAGACTTGGAAGCGAGCAGCGTTCCCAAACAACCTTTCAGCAAATGCTGGACACATCAATGGGGCCTTCTTGGTATAAAGAAGACCAACTTACGCTTCTTGAGACGTCGATCTCCTATTTACAACGTTCGGGTGAATTGTCGGTACATCTCAAAGAAATCGCGGGACATTACGATTTTGCATCCGGTGAAATGACGTTCCAACGTTATGTGCGTCAAGTAAAGGAAGCGTTCATCGGAAGCTTATGTTCTATGGGGAGGGTCACTCACGCAGTCGAATATTTTAAAAATACTGTCCTTCCTACGCCTGAAAAAGTCCTTCAATTTGCGGAATCCGTACAAATTGATTCTCCAGAGCCGGGAGAAGGGTATGTTTTCGGTGCTGGAGGACTGGAAGAACAAAGTTGCATATTGGAGATACTAGAAAATGCTCCAAACGTGAAAGGGCTTTTGAAGTGGGCATTCTGTGAATTATTCCTAATTGGGGATGACCGTTACTTTGACCGTTATACAAGAATTATGGCAGACTTGCTAAATGAACGGGAAACAAGTGGCTCTGATGAACTGCCAGTACTTTATCGACGGTTGCTCAGAATTATGATATCTGATATGTCACCTGATAATCGAACGGAACTGCTATCACATCTGAAGCGATGGTTATCACAAAGTAATTACAAGTCCTTAACCTTGTTACTAAAAAAAGCTGGTCTGAGTCTGGAAAAAGAAGAGGGGGATTCTGACTGGCAGCCTTCGTCAATGCAAGGTGCGGAGTTTGACGTTATCCAAGATGAGCAATCGTCAAGTGAAGAGGACGATGATCGGCTCTACTTTCCTGGTACGTTCGGGAAAATGAGTGCTATGAAAAAACTCGAACAGCAAATGTTGCTAGCTAAGGATCAGTTGGATATAGAAAATGTTCGTTTAGCAAAACAACATTTTGTAGAGGGATTGGAAAATGTTCAAACGGGAGCATGGAACATATGGACAAGCAATGCAGGAAAAGAAGTGGTCGCAGCTTTTGAAATGCTGTCCAGCTTAAGTAATACGGAGGAGTTTGTCCAATCTCTTCATGGCTTGATTTTGAACGAAGTGTATGCCGCTGATTGGACAATGGTAAATAAACTTATTACCTCTATCGGGAAGAAGTTGGATAGCTCCGAAGCTAGTAGAGTATTTCATGCCGTATTAGAGCATATCCGCTTCATGTTAAGAACTCCAGATGATGTCATTACAAAATATGAATGGTTTGAACAAGAGACTCAGGATACATCTAACAATATTCTGCTGACAGACCTATTCATTTGGTTGTTCAATCACCCGAAAAATATTATTAAACATCGTGCTCCACAGATATTAAAAGGGATGACTAGGATTGACTCTAGCTTCTTTGTGCCTATGCTCATTAATAAAAGCGTATCCCTAGAAACCAGTGTCTCTCCTGAAATCTGTGCCGGAATTTTGCATAGCTTAGCGATTGAAGACGCAAGTTTGGTTTGGGAATACATCCAGATCGGAGAGAATCAAAAGCGTATCGCCGAACTTGATCATTTCATGATTAAGCATTCGTTCCTAGAAATTGCGAACCTTGCCAGAAAGGAATATGGCGATGCAGCCGGATTTTACACACTATTGTCTGAGACTTTCGCAACTGATCAGACAAAGAGGGAGTTGGATTCCCATTCCCACCAAGGAGTAGATATGCCATACTGGTTGAGAGAGTTTAATTCACTGCTTACTCCTTTGGAACAGTTAGGATTACTGGTGTCTACTGATTATGAGGAGTTGGTGAATTGTATACGCCAATTGTGCCTCCCTCTTAGCGTTGAAGAGTTAATAAGGGCAGACAGTTATGTTGCCAGAAGCTATAGGTCGTCCAATCAAAAATCTGAACTACTTGAAAGGGTTCGGAAAGGAATTAACCAACTACTGTCTAAAAGGGTGAGTCATGAAAAGTTGACTCAGGCGGCTAGTTTTTTGCGTATATACAATCCCTACTTTCCTATAGAGGGAATTCGACTAACAAGCAAACCTAGTTTACTCTCGCTAATAGAGGAGTTAGTCTCTGGGAGTGGGGACGCTGAGCATTGTACACAAGATGGGGCGTATGATTACTTACATTACCTCGAGACGATATTTTGCCCGTTGGAAGGTCCGAAAGCAGTTGAAATTATTGGTTTCCTTGCGGGACCAAACGCTTTCCAAATTCCTTTTAAAATTGGGGATCTTTACGATACCTTTTTTTCAAATGAGCAACCCAATTTTCAAGATGTGACATCGAGCCCATCTCAGATGTACAGGCCAGCTATATTCAAAGTCGAGCCGATAGAGGAAGTATCTGGTGGTATTATGACCCCGGCGTTTATCCATCCCCAGCTAGACGATCTCTTAGGTGAACTTCGAGAATTGGACGTAATTCGGGAAAGTTGGCTGGAAGGTAGGGACTGGGATGTCGACCGGATAGGTATGCCTCTGCGGGAAGGATGCCGTTTGCTCATATCAAAAGAGAATACCAGGAGGTTGAGTTTAACACCTTGGAGGTTGGTGTGGCTCGTTCGATATGACTTTACCACGTCGTTTATAATTGATCGTGATCAGAGAACAATTATTCGTTTTGGATAGGAGGAGCCTTCTAATGAACATCGCGCCAATGGAAACACCTAGGAACAGGCGAGAATTTGAGAGGCGTTTTTTCTTAACTGCAGAACAGATCCATAATAACAAAATGGACTTCTCTGCCGGCGTTAAAAGATCGATCGCTGGTCTAAGAAAAGTAAGGTTTTTGCCAAATAATCGTATCGACTTTTTAAGTGTCGATGAGACTGCACGACTTCATGTGAACATGATGGCAAACTTTCACGATAGGGATTTTTAACCACATGAAAAGCCTGTCCATTCAATGGTCAGGCTTTTTCATGTGCGCCCAGTATTGGCGATGCCAAAATGTAAACGAAAAAATGACCATGCCCGCAATTAAAGGCGCGTTCATTTTTTTATTTTGTAGAGTTGGCGATAATCTTGGCTAGTCTTTTATAGAAGATCGGGTTCTCACAGTCTGTTGATTTTCTTTCGGGTGGCATGAGGAACGTGGAACCTGTGTCAGAACGAATGACTTTTACGGAAGTTTGCATAATTTTGCCCTCCGATTCTTCTGTGTAGGCGCATTCAACTCTCCAAGCACTTGAGGTCGGAAAGGTGTTTTGCTGTTTTTAGAAGTTGAAAAGAGTACGGAGATAGGTGCAAAATGGAGGGAGAGATGAGACGAGCAACACCGCGACAGGAGGAGATTCAAATGAAATACTTACGCCTAATGAAGGAATTTCTTCGCGCTGCTGTGGTGGAAGAGATGGAGTACCGTTCCAACTTCTTCGCCAACGTGCTCAGCACCGTATCCGGCTTGTTCGTGTCGCTTTTGACCCTGCAAGTTTTTTTCAACCAAACGCAAGCGATCGGAGGGTGGAGTTTTGAGCAGGTGCTCGTATTGCTCGGCATCTTCAACGCTCTCGACGGCGTGGTAAAAATGGTGCTGCGCCCCAACATCGGACGCATTGTCCAGCACATCCGCAAAGGCACGCTCGACTTGATCCTCACAAAGCCTGTGGACAGCCAGTTCTACGTCTCGTTCCGGCACATCCTGTTCTGGCCGATCACCGACGTGCTCATGGGCCTGGGTCTCGTCGTGTATGCCGCTGTGAAAATGAACCTCGCCTTCACCGCTTCCCACCTGCTCTGGTTTGCGCTGATGTTCCTCGCGGCACTGGTTACGCTCTACGGAATCTGGATGGTGCTGATGACGATGTCGTTCTGGTTCGTGAAGGTGGAGAATTTGACGTTCCTGTTCACGTCGCTGTTTGAAACGGCACGCTTCCCCGTGCAAGTGTACAAGGGAATTCTCCGAGCGCTTTTGACCTACGTGTTTCCCGTCGCCGTGCTCACCACGTTCCCGGCCGCCGGGTTGATCGGCAAACTGACGTGGACGGATGCTGTGATTTCGTTCATCATCGCCATCGTGATCGTCTTCGTCGCCCGCTGGTTCTGGAAACAGGCGTTGAGAAATTACACGAGTGCCAGTTCCTAAATTCCAAGCATTATAGTAAGATTACTAGATAAATGCAAACACACAAAAAAACCAGGGAGTCACTGCGTCTCCCTGGGCCCTTCTTCTATGATATAAACATTGGCTTGCTTGACTCCAAAGTCGCGGGCCGTCGTATCGTCGTTGAAAAACACGTCGATGTGCGGACCCTTCACTGCACCTCCGGTATCTTCTGCATAGCGGGGGCCGATCCCCGGAATGTACACCACGCTGTGCAAAGGGATCAGGTCGGGGTCGACGGCTACCGTCATCCCTTCCTTGGCGGTTCGACCGCTGGCGGTGATGCCATACCCTTTGTCACCCGGATGTTTGCCGGTGGATTCATAGGAGTTCGTGTAGGCCGTCAGCATGCAAGTAATTTTGCGTTTGTAGCCCACGGGTTCACCGTTGCTCGCGACCGTGACGCTGGCGGCGATGTCCCCAAGCTCTTCCCGCGTTTTGGTGTGCTTCACCGTGTTGAGCGGAACTTGCAGCGTATCGCCCACTTTGAGGTTATCGGGATTCACCTCAGGGTTGTGCTGCATGATATGCTCCACTTTGGTGTTGTACCGAGTTGCAATCTCGAACAGCGTGTCGCCTTGGGCAATCGTATGACGCGCCATCTGCGGCTCATCATGTCGGATCGGTGCCGGACTCACCGAAGCACTTGCGGTCGGCATTTGCGCATGGAGCACTTTCAGGGCAGGGAAGGCTCTCGAGTGCAACTCCAGAGGTTTGACCGCCATATGGGTAAGCGGTTGCGCCTCGCTGATGTGATGGCCGGCGGTTGACCAGAGCAAACAGGTCGCCAGCGCGACCATCACTATACTTCGTGGTTGCATGGCAGATCGTCACTCCTCGAAGCGTTGTAAGTACGTAAAATCAGTCTTACTGTGCCCGAGGCGAGACGCCGCTATACAGAAATTCGATTGGCAGATTGAGAACGTCGCACGTAAGTTACACTATTTCTACGCGATACAGAGAGGGAGTTGTTTTTGATGAGCAAACATGACTTCAACAAATTGGGATACAGCACGCGCATTCTCCACGCCGGTCACAAAGTCGACCCGACCACCGGTTCGCACAACATGCCGATCTACCAGACTTCCACGTTCGTATTTGAAGATGCAGACCAAGGCGCCGCACGATTTGGCGGCACCGATCCGGGCTACAAATACAGCCGTCTCGGCAACCCGAACACCGATGCACTCGCGGAGAAAATCGCCGCTCTGGAGAACGCGGAAGCCGGCCTCTGCTTCGGTTCCGGCATGGCGGCCATTTCGACGGTCATGCTGCACCTCTTGAAAGCGGGCGACCACATCGTGGCGGCCGATGCGCTCTACGGCGCGACGTTTGCGCTTTTTGAAAAGACGTTCAAAAAGTACGGCGTCGAAACGACCTGGGTGGACACCTCCGACGTGGAGAAAGTGAAAGCTGCGATCCAACCGAACACCAAAGTCATCTACTTGGAAACGCCGGCGAACCCGACGATGAAGATGGCCGACATCGCCGCGATCTCCGAACTGACCCAGGGCACCGAGATGAAAGTCGTCGTCGACAACACTTTCATGTCGCCGTACTTCCAACGTCCCATCGACCTCGGGGCTCACGTTTCCATCCACTCGGCCACCAAATACATCGGCGGTCACGGAGACGTTGTCGGAGGAATTGCAGTCGGCTACGCGGATATCATCAAACCTCTGTTCGGCACGCTCAAGGAACACGGCCCGATCATGGGGCCGTTTGACGCGTTCTTGCTCAACCGCGGTGTCAAAACGCTGGCTCTGCGCATGGAACAGCATAACAAAAACGCCCTCGCCGTCGCCAAGTTCCTCGAAAGCCATCCGGAAGTCGAAGAAGTCTACTACCCGGGCCTCGAATCGCACCCGCAACATGAACTGGCGCTGCGCCAGATGAGCGGATTCGGCGGTACGATGTCGTTTGTTGTGCGTTCGTTTGAGAAGGGCAAGTCGGTCATGAACAACGTGAAACTCGCGCATCTGGCCGTTTCCCTCGGAGACGTTCATACGCTGATCCAACACCCGGCGTCGATGACCCACGCGATTATGCCCAAAGCAGAACGCGAAGCATCGGGCGTCACCGACGGTCTGATCCGTCTGTCGGTCGGCATCGAGGATGTGGAAGACATCATCGCCGACCTCGACCAAGCGCTGAAGGCATAGACATTTTTTGCAAAGAGGAATATGATAGGGGTTAACAACTGCAAACCGCGATGCTTTGAGGAAGAAGAGTAGCGGCGTAGGTATGCTTCAGAGAGCCGGCGGGAGGTGCGAGCCGGTGCATGCGACGTTGTGAATGGCCTTCCGAGCACTGGACCGAACTTTTCTTTTTTGAAAAAAGTAGGCTCCGGCGGACCGTCCCACCGATACAAGGGGCTAGGTATAGCAGTTGTGTACCGATTGAGCACAAACAAAGGTGGCACCACGGGTCTCTCGTCCTTTACAGGAGGAGAGGCCCGTTTTTTGTTGCCCAAAAAAGGAGGTGGGTCGCGATGAGCGACGGCTGGTGGTGGAGGTTTGGACGTGAACAAAAAACACATTGGAGGGTTACTGATGACTAAATTGGCGAACACAACGAACTCGAAACGACTGGTATCCGGCATCCGTTCAACGGGTGAACTGCACTTGGGCAACTACTACGGCGCGATGATGGATTTGGTGAACTACCAAGAGGAGTACGACGCGTACTTTTTTATCGCCGACTTGCACTCGCTGACGACGCACCCGAGCAACCCGAACTTGCGCGAGAACGTGCTGAACGTGGCGGGCAATTACTTGGCGGCCGGTCTCGATCCGGAAAAATGCGCGCTGTACGCGCAGTCCTCCATCGCCGCCGAAGTCTCGGAGCTGGCGATGTACCTCGGGATGATGATGCCGCTCGGGGAGTTGCTGCGCTGCCCGACCTTCAAGGAGAAAGCGAAGAAACACCCCGACAACGTCAACTACGGACTCGTCGGCTACCCGGTGCTGATGGCGGCCGACATTCTCATTCACAAGGGCGAATTCGTGCCCGTGGGCGACGACCAGATGGTGCATCTGGAGATGGCGCGCACGATCGTTCGCAAATTCCGCCAGCTCTATGGAAACATCTTCCCCGAACCCCAAGGGATGACCAAAAACGCCGTGCGCATTCCGGCGCTCACCGGGCAGGGAAAGATGAGCAAGTCTGACGCCGCCGACTCCTACATCTCGATGACCGACCCGCAAGACCTGATCGAGAAAAAAATCAAAAAAGCGTTCTCCGACCCGGAACGCCTCTACAAACACCAACCCGGTCACCCGACGGTGGAGGGCTGCAACATTTTTCATCTGCACTCGTACTTCACAGACGAACAGACGCGTGCAGAGCTTGAAACACAGTGTGTGCGTGCCGAGATCGGGTGTGTCCAATGCAAGGCACGCTTAGCAGAATCTATAAAAGACATCGTCAACCCGTTCCGTGAGCGTCGGGAAAAACTGACTGAACAGTTCATTTTAAATGTGCTTACAGATGGTCAAAAACGTGCCAAAGAATCGGCACAGCGCACGATTGCAGAGGTACGCAAAGCGGTTGGAATCATTACCGTCTAACCAACTCTCGCGAAAATTATGCAGATGCCCTCTAGATTTTTGGTCCAGAACTGTTACAATGGAGGAGATGTAACTGTATCATAGGGTATAGGCATTTATTGAAATAGGGGTGAACCATAGTGAGTAAAGACCTTGGTTGGAAAGTAGGCGGGGCGCAAGGCGAAGGCATCGAGTCTACCGGTGATATCTTTGCACTGTCTCTCTTCCGTCTCGGCTATTATGTTTCCACGTATCGTCACTTCATGTCCTTGATCAAGGGCGGCCACACGAATGGTAAAGTTCGTGTTACCACCGAGAACAAAGGTCACCACGGCGACGACCTGCACATCCTGCTGGCGTTTGACCAAGAGACGATCAACTTCAACTTCCACGAACTCGTGGACGGCGGTTTCTTGATTTACGATACCTCCATCAAGAACGTCGAAGTTCCGGAGAACGACAAAGTCAACATCGTTCCGGTTCCGTTGACCGACATCGCGAAGGAAGCCGGTTCTACGATTATGAAGAACATGGTTTCCATCGGTGCAACCGCAGCGATCATCGGCCTGACCCCGGACGACTTCCGTTCCGTTCTGACCGACCGTTTCGGTTCCAAAGGCGATGACGTCGTAGAGTCCAACATCCAAGCGATGCAAAAGGGCTACGACTACTACAAAGCCAACTTCAGCAACCATATCGAACTCCCGGCTCGTCCGGCTCTGCGTCCGGAGCGTCTGTTCATCTCCGGTAACGAAGCGACTTCGATCGGTGCAATCGCAGGCGGCGCTCGCTTCCTGTCGCAATACCCGATCACTCCGGCAACCGAAGTTATGTACCAAATGGTCAAAAACTTCCCGAAACTGGGCGGCGCTGTCGTCCAAGCGGAAGACGAAATCGCAGCCGTCATGATGGCAATCGGTGCGAACTACACCGGTGCGCGCGCGCTGACCGCTACCTCGGGTCCGGGCTTCTCTCTGATGATGGAAGCACTCGGTCTCTCCGGGATCTCGGAAACTCCGCTCGTCATCATCGACGTTATGCGTGCAGGTCCGTCCACGGGCCTTCCGACCAAAACCGAACAGTCCGACTTGTACACGATCATGTACGGTTCGCACGGTGAAATCCCGCGTATCGTCCTGACCCCGCGCAACGTCGAAGAAGTGTTCTACTTCACCAAGGAAGCGTTCAACCTGGCTGAGAAGTACCAATGCCCGGTTATCGTCGCAACCGACCTGTTCATGGGGATGAACAAATGGACCGTCGAATCTCTCGACTTCGACAAGCTCCAAAACAACCGTGGCAACTTTGCGTCCCAAGAATACCTCGACTCCCTTGAGAAGGGCGAGTACAAGCGTTTCGACGTGACCGCAGAGAACGGCATCTCCGTTCGTACCATCCCGGGCATGAAAAACGGCCGTTTCGTTGCCATGGGTAACGAATCCGACGAAGTCGGCGTGGAAATGGAAGAAGCAGAACTGCGCGTCAAGCAAATGGATAAGCGTGCGAAGAAACTCGTAGGCTTCGACGATATCGTCGGCGCTTCCTACGTAGGTGCTGAGAACGCTGAACTGCTGCTCGTGGACTTCGGTTCCACTTCCGGCATCCAACGCGAAGTATACGAGGCACTGGTAGAGGAAGGCGTTTCGGTCGGCCATCTGTCCCTGGCACGCGTGCTTCCGTTCCCGACTGCTGATGTGGCTCCGTACATCAACGCAGCGAAGAAAATCCTCGTAACCGAACTCAACTCCACCGGTCAGCTGGCTCAACAGCTGAAGCAATTCGTCGGCGGTCACGAGAAGTTTGAATCCTTCCTGAAATACAGCGGCGACCCGCTTCTGGTCCGCGAAGTTCTGGCCAAAGCGAAGGACGTTGCAGCAAGCTTGAAAAAAGAGGTGACGCTCTAATGGCAACATTGGCAGATTTCCGTGCGGAAAAACCGAACTGGTGCCCGGGTTGCGGCGACTTCACCGTCCTCGCAGCACTGCAAAAGGCAGCAGCAAACATCGGTCTCGAGCCGGAGGATATGGTAACTGTTTCTGGTGTTGGTTGCTCGGGTAAGATCTCGCAATACATGGGTTCCTACGGCTTCCACTCCCTGCATGGCCGCTCCATTCCGGTTGCGACTGCAGTGAAGCTCTCCAACACTGACCTGACCGTTGTCGCAGCAGGCGGCGACGGCGATGGCTACGGCATCGGGATTGGCCACTTCATCCACGCTCTGCGCCGTAACATCGACATCACGTACATCGTCATGGACAACCACATCTACGGTCTGACCACCGGTCAAACGTCCCCGACCTCTGACAAAGGGACCAAGACCAAGACCGCTCCGGATGGTTCCACCGACGAGCCGGTTCACCCGCTGCAAATGGCGATCATGGCTGGTTGCGGTTACGTTGCACAAGGCTACTCCGGTAACCTCAAGCAACTGACCGAGCTGATCGAAGGCGGCATGAAGCACAAAGGCTTCTCGCTGATCAACATCTACTCGCCGTGCGTCACCTTCAACAAAGTCAACACCTACGACTTCTACAAGCAAACCTTGGTCAACGTAGACGAAGATCCGTCCTACGACAAGACCGACCGTTTCGCTGCGATCAAGAAGATCGAAGAGTGCGACGAGCACCTCACCGGCTTGCTGTACCACAGCACCGAGAAGCTCCCGTACCACGAAGCAAACTCCAACTTCCCGTCTACTCCGGTTGTCAAGGCTGACATCAACCTCGACCAAGAGAACTGGGGCAAACTGATCGCGCAATTCAAGTAAGCCTGAATTGTGCAGAAAAAAGCTCTTGTACGCGCGTGCGTGCAAGAGCTTTTTCTATTATTCTAAAAGGAGGGAACAATAGCGCGGAGGAGGAAGTTTGGTTGAATCGGTGGAGAGGGTTTGCAATGGTTTTGATAGGCGGCGCGTTCTGGGGGTTGTCCGGCACGGTGGCGCAGAAGTTGTTCGTGGAGGAAGGGTTCACGCCGGAGTTCTTGGTTTGCTTGCGGATGCTGGTGGCCGGGATTCTTTTGTTGCTGATTGCTCTGATTGGCGAGCGACGGGAACAAGTGCTCGGGGTCTGGAAAGATACTGGATCACGCGTGCGGTTGATCGTGTTTGGGATTATCGGGATGCTTGGGGTGCAGTATACCTACTTTGTCGCGATCGAAGAGGGCAATGCGGCGACGGCTACGTTGTTGCAATATTTGTCGCCGTTGCTGGTTGTGATCTATCAAGCGTGGGTGAACTCCCGGATGCCGAGCGGTCGAGAAGGATTGGCTGTGATGACGGCGCTGGTGGGGACGTTGCTTTTGGTCACGAACGGTTCTTGGCATAACCTCTCGATTTCGACCGCTGCGGTTGTTTGGGGTTTGTTGTCGGCGGTTGGGTTGGCGTTTAATACGATCTATCCGTCGGAGCTACAGCGCAAGTGGGATTCAACTGTGATTGTAGGTTGGGCGATGGTGATCGGCAGTATTGCTCTGGCGGTGATCAATCAGCCTTGGAATGCCACGGGGATGCACTGGTCGTGGGTGAGTGTCGCAGAGGTTGTTTTTGTGGTCTTGTTCGGGACGTTGATTGCGTTCTATTTATTTGTAGATAGTCTGCGTTATTTGACGTCGACGGAAGCATCGCTGCTGTCGATCATCGAGCCGTTGGTAGCTGTCTTGGCATCGGTTGTGTGGTTGAAGGTGCCGTTTGGTTTTTACGAGGGAGTCGGTGCTGTCTGCATTCTGCTTACGGTGACGATTCTGTCGTTGGGTCGAAAATAGGAGTATGAAAACAAAATCAGGACCTCTCTTCGCGCGATCCTCAGATTTGGGAGGAATCGCGCGAATTTGTTTTTGTTTGGGGGACAAGTCTTGTTGTGGCGGTGTCATGGGCATGATAAGATAACTCTTGTCGCCGCGAGAGACAAGCGGGTGATGAGATTGATCCTTGAAAACTAAACGAGTGATAGATGAAGATCGATTCGAGTCAGAACCAAACTTTTATTGAGAGTTTGATCCTGGCTCAGGACGAACGCTGGCGGCGTGCCTAATACATGCAAGTC